>NZ_JADGIN010000002.1:0-641375 GCF_016106655.1 Psychrobacter sp. NG27 | reverse complement strand
CCGATGGTACCAACGTTGACATGTGGTTTTAGACGTTCAAACTTGGCCTTTGCCATGAGTATTTCCTCTTTTTTTGGTGAATCTTTATCAATCAAAGATCGGTTAATAGCTGTTTGACGGCTCATGATATTTATAAGACCATCAAACCGTTGACGCTATGGCGTACCTAACAAACATTATACTTAATTTTTGAGCTATTGAACATGACAAGCTATTGATACTGTTATATTTTAATCTAACCACAAGTATTGAAATATATTTATACTACATTCAATATTCATTGATAAATTCACAGCACTAAAAGGCAACACCTCAGTGTCACCTTTAAATTATTTTTTGCTGTAATAATTTTATATGTTTCAATAGTCTATAATTTCGGCATTGAGGCAAAGCTATATATGAATAGCAAAACAAACACAAAAGATTTAAACAATAAATGGAGCTCATATCGAGAATTGAACTCGAGACCTCTCCCTTACCAAGGGAGTGCTCTACCGCTGAGCTATATGAGCGTATGCTAAAAATCTTTGAGCTGCACTAAAAAAAATATCACGATACAGTAGTAATGATAACTGTCGTGATGAATGTTTAATAGTCTTTGCGATGGTGTATATATGGAGCGGGTGGCGGGAATCGAACCCGCGTCATTAGCTTGGAAGGCTAAGGTGTTACCATTATACCACACCCGCATTTACTCTTATTCGAACCAACTCTAATCGAGAGTCGTTAAGTATATCGAGCATGCTTGGCGCTATGACAAACTTAAAAAAATATGGTGGTGGGAGAAGGATTCGAACCTTCGAAGCTTTCGCGACAGATTTACAGTCTGTTGGGTTTGACCGCTCCCCAATCCCACCTTAGGTTGCTTTAAACAAAAATGACTTTAGTTTAAGACATATTCATAAAAAGCTACTTTAAGAGAGATGGTGCCGACTGCCGGGATCGAACTGGCGACCTACTGATTACAAGTCAGTTGCTCTACCAACTGAGCTAAGTCGGCTTGTTCTCTTAAAGTGGTGGCTATTCTATCAAATATTTTGAGATGCGCAAGCACTTTTTCATCTTTTTTTAAATTAATTTGATATAAACATTTAAGATATTGATTAAATTAGCATTTTTATAAATAAAGATATGGCATTAAATTAGCTTTTTGTTCAAAGCATTTGTTTTTGCCACACAGCAGGCTATTTAACTAGCGAATGTGCAAACCATTACAGGCCATTTTTACAGCTTTTATCAATGACGAGGCTTTTTTGTTGGTTTCATTCCATTCTGTTTCTGGTAGAGAATCAATAAAAACCCCTGCGCCTGTTTGAACATGTATCTGACCACGGCGCATCACTGCTGTCCGAATCGCGATGGCCGTGTCCATATCACCGTTCCATCCCAGATACCCGACTGAGCCGCCAAATACCGTTCGACGCACAGGCTCGATCTCATCGATTATTTGCATGGCACGGACTTTGGGTACCCCCGATAGCGTACTAGCGGGAAAGGTAGCACAGAACACATCGAGCGCATCTTTATCCGGTAAGACTGTGCCTTCCACATTGGATACTATATGCATGACTTGTGAATAACGCTCAATAAACATCTTTTCAGTGACTTTGACACTATCCTCAATACAGACACGGCTCATATCATCGCAACTCACATCAATAAACATCGAGTGATCAGTGATTTCTTTTGTGTCATTGAGCAGCTCCTGCTCAAGCGCTAAATCTTCTGCTGCGTCTCGACCACGCTTGCGAGTTCCTGCCAATGGACGTACGGTGACTTTGCCATTCTCGATACGTGACAGACTTTCAGGAGAGGCACCGATGATATCAAAACGCTTGTGATCATCAAGCGTGTAACCATGCACTAAGAACAGATAAGGTGATGGATTTAAGTACCGTAGCGCACGATAGACAGCCAGCGAGTCACCTGTGTAGTCTGCTGTCAGACGCTGCGATGGCACCACGTGAGTGGCCTCTCCTGCCCTAATATAGCTTTTTATCTTATCAACATCCTTGCTGTACTTCTCTGCGCCTGTCTGTGAGGTGAATGTTGGGGTTGGCATCACTGGCGCGCGCAAGTTCGATGGCTCAGCCAGTTTTTCTTCGATTTTTTCGAGTTCACGAATGGCTGAGCTATAGCCGTCCTCAGACTGACAATCGGCATAGACGATGATTGACAAGGTGTTCTCTAAATTATCAAAGACGATGACACTCATCGAGAGCATCAACCACATGTCGGGCATCGACATCGTATTGGGGGCATCAGACAAGCCCACACTTGGTTCAATGATGCGCACCATGTCATAGCCAAAGTAACCCACTAGACCACCGCTGAAGCTCGGTAGTGTGGGAACCTCTGCTGCCGTTGGCATCTGATACTGAGCCATGAGCTGACGAATGTAATCAAAAGGATTTTCGACCAATTCCGTATCGGTATGATCGTTCTTTTTGGTGGTCATATTGCCATCAGCATACTGCACAATCAGATCACTACCGAGACCTATCATCGAATATCGCGCCCAACGTTCACCGCCTACCAAGGATTCAAACAGGTAAGCAGAACCATTTAGATCACGTACTTTGGAAAAGACGGACACGGGTGTTTGCGAATCCATCAATCGCTTTTTTACCAATGGTGCATGGCTAAAGCCCTGATCTTTAAACGCTTGGTATTCTTCGAAGGTCATCATAGTAATGCTCGCTTAGCAGCTTATCGTTTATCCATTATAAAAAATGACAGCGTTAATCCCGTTTGCAATGATTTATATATGCCTGTATTCGGATCGCCTTGATATTTTTAATGGAATCAACAGCATTGGCAAAAAATAAAAAAGCCAACGGATCAATAAAAGAGAGCGCCAACACCTTATCTAAATGCTGACGCTAACATTAATGCGGTATAAACTCAGTTTTCTTTCCGCTTAACAATGACACATACAAGCTATGAGTATCGTGTATAAGCGACTTTGGGTTATACAATACCTTTATTAAATAACCACAATGCCAAGCCAATAATCAAAATGGCAGCAAATACCCATATAAACCAACCGCCGCTTGGTTTTTTCTCTATGTGTCCTGCATTGGCAGGGTTGCTTATCTGTTGGTCTGCGGCATTGTTACCTTGAGTACCAAGATCATGAGACTGACCCAGATTTGCCGTGCCAGAGAATTGCGATGTAGCCGCTTGCTTGGCGCGCAAGACGTCAGGATCTGCCTCTTCTTGCAGCTCAGTCGTCGTCGTTTTGTCGTGCGATACTTGTACTGCTGGCTCTTCATCTACTGCGGGCTGCGCTACTAAGGGTTCATTATCCGCAGATATCGTTGGTTCTGCAGCCATCACTTCAGGCTGATTAGATACCGTCTCTGCTACAACTGGTGTCTCTTCAATGGGTGAAGGCTCTACACTGTCTGTGGCAGATAGCACTGTATCTATACCCGTTTCTTTGAAAATTGGCGCTTCTTGAGACACAGGGTCGATCACATCGGTAGTAGCAGTCGTAGAGATATCTGGTGCATCAGTCTCAGTCTCTAAATCCGTCTCACTAGACACATTGTCAGACGTATCTGTGGTCGGTAAAATGTCTTCGATACCCGTTTCTTTTACGATAGGCTCACTGCTCGTCAGAACGGGTTCTTCTACGATAGGTTGTTCAACAACAGTGTCTTTAGTAATAGCATCTTCAACAACTGGCTCTTCAGCAGTCATATCTTCGACAAAATCATCTGCCACAATTTTCTCTTCGACAACAGCATCTTCCATGATAGCGTTTTCTGTTATTGCCTCATTAATGTCCGTTTCTTCAGCCGTCACTGGCTCATCGAAAATCTCTGCGGACTCAGTACTAGCAACAGTACTAGGCACGATAGCCGCTACTGACTCATCTGCTGTAGCTATAGGCATCTCTACTTCATTAGCCACTGATGTATGTACTTGAAAAGCAAAGCTGGCAAAGCCAAGCGTATCATCTACTTGTAGAAGGTTCGATTCATTGCCTTCGATGCGTCGATCGTTGATAAATGTGCCATTAGAAGAATCTAAATCCTTCACGTATAACTGACCATCCAACACGCTCAGCACTGCATGATTGCGAGATACCTGCTTGCTACCTAGTACCACGTCATTGTCGTTACCACGGCCAACTGAGAGGCTATCATCGACTGTTAGCGTTAGATCTCCTAACGCCGCTGTTAATGCATTTAACTGCCAAGTTGTTGTACTTGCTGCCGGGTTCACGCTATCTATATCGTTCGTCATATAATGACTCCTTGATTTTTATTACATTTCAAATTAAAAATAGTCTTAACTCATTGTGCAAATCACAGCTGACTCATAGCAGCTAAAATCTGTCTATTTATCTTTTTATCTGCATATCTGTCTGTTTATTTACGTAAAAAATGCGGTTTTATGACAGTATCAAGCTTACTGTATGGAATGCTAAGCGTCGGCATACCGTAGGCATATGGACCGATAACATAGGGTTGATAGCGAATATCAATGCCTTTGTCTGTCAATGTCACATCATCGCTCAGCGTAAACGGCCAACTTTTCTCATAACTGCTGACATCATCAGCGACCGTTTTTACCCATGTTTGGTATGCATCATAAGCGAGTGCTTCAAAGCGAGGCTTTTGGCTTGCCAGTAGCATATCTGCCAATTTTATTTGCTTTTTACTACTAAGATCAAACATTAAGTATTCGCTATAAGGCATGCCGTGGGCACCACCAGTGAACACATATGAATCGATATCAAACAGCTCAAAATCATTAACGTGACCCAAATACTCAGGCCTTACCATCCTCTCATATCCCCAAGACACATCATTGGGCAGGTCTTGGATTTGTGATGTTGCAAAGTTATCAAGCGCAGCTGTTACCTCTTGTGGAGTGCTTGTCGCCTTGATGGCTGCTGATTCAGTTGGTTCACTATTGACGACCAAACTGTTGATACGCGCATTAACCGCCTCATTTATCCACCCATGATTACTCTCAAGATATTTGATCTCAATATTTGGGCAATTATCACGTTCCCCGCAGGCTTGCTGAACATTTTCGGGTAGTTGGTAGTCAAGATAATGGCTACTATTGATGAGGCTACCTGCATGTGCAGACAGGCTGGTAGCGCCCAAAAGCAAGCCACTCGCAAGTAAACCAATTCGATATATGCGGCTTACTCTGTCTGAAAAGAGATGAGTAAGTATAGACTTATTAATGTTCAATGGAGTCATCGCTTCCATGCATCCTTTTTTATAGATATAAAATGTTACTTAACATTCTATCGTAACAATCGTGATGTATTGTAGGAACACTGTTCGTGTTTTTAAGGGTTTACTGATGACTGAATAGTGGTCTTGCCCCATCTGCCCTACAAATAACGGACAATAAAAAAGACACGGCTAGCGTGTCTTAGTAGATAACAATACCGCGATGTGACTGATTTTAATGCTCACGCGTACTGCTAAACGTGATTTCTGGATAGCGGTCTTGCATCAGCTGCAAGTTAACGCGCGACGGTGCAAGATACGTCAAATAACCACCGCCATCTAGAGACAGTTGGTCATGAGCTTTTTTCTTAAACTTGGCTAGTGCTACTTCGTCATCACAGTGAATCCAGCGAACTGTCGCGATTGAAACTGGCTCAAAGATACACTGTACTTTGTACTCTTCTTTGAGACGATGCGCGACCACCTCAAACTGTAGTACACCGACTGCACCCAAGACCAAGTCATTATTAATCTGCGGCATAAACACCTGAGTGGCGCCCTCTTCACTTAATTGCTGTAGGCCTTTTTGCAATGCTTTTGACTTTAGCGGATCTTTGAGTATCACGCGGCGAAATAGTTCAGGGGCAAAATGTGGAATCCCCGTAAAGTTCAGCTCCTCGCCTTCAGTGAAACTGTCACCGATCGAGATGGTTCCGTGGTTATGCAAACCAATGATATCACCTGGATACGCTTCTTCTAGCGCTTCACGGTCGCCTGCCAAAAACGTCAACGCATCAGCGATACGCACATCTTTACCCAAACGCACATGCTTGAGCTTCATGCCTTTTTCGTACTTACCAGAGCATACTCGCAAGAACGCGATGCGGTCACGGTGGCGCGGATCCATATTTGCCTGAATCTTGAAGACAAAGCCACTAAAAGCCGTCTCATTCGCTGCCACTTCACGCTCATTGGTCGGATGTGCTTTGGGCGGCGGCGCATACTTAACCAAAGTATCTAGCACCATATTGACACCAAAGTTACCTAGCGCTGTACCGAATAGTACTGGCGTCATCTCACCCGCTAAAAACGCCTCAACACTGAACTCTTCTAGTGCCATTTGTACCAGCTCAAGCGACTCTTCAAAAGCGTCAAACATGAGCGTACCCAAACGCTCACGAATATCTGGATAGTCATAGCCTTCGCGAGTCTCAGAGACCGTCATCTTGCCGCCATTACCTTTTTCATAAAAGTAGGTTTTGTTTTCGGTCAAATGATAGACACCGACAAAATCCTGTCCCATACCAATCGGCCAGGTCACTGGAATACATTTAATCTTTAGCACCGCCTCGATTTCGCTCAGTAGCTCAAGTGGCTCACGAATCTGGCGATCGAGCTTATTCACAAAAGAGATGATAGGTGTGTCACGCATGCGGCAAACCTCCATCAATTTGATGGTTCGCTCTTCGACACCTTTTGCGCCATCGACCATCATCAGTGCGCTGTCCACGGCGGTCAATGTACGGTAGGTATCTTCACTAAAGTCGGCGTGACCGGGGGTATCTAGTAGGTTGACCATATGGTCCTGATACGGAAACTGCATGACAGAGGTGGTAATCGAGATACCACGCTCTTGTTCCATGCTCATCCAATCTGAGGTCGCGTGACGATCCGTCTTACGACCTTTAACCTCTCCCACTACCTGAATTGCCTGTCCCCATAGCAACAGTTTCTCGGTCATGGTGGTCTTACCCGCATCGGGATGCGAGATGATAGCGAAGGTGCGGCGTTTGGCCACTTCTTTGTTCAGTTTCTTTGGATCTACACTCATAATTTTTGGCTTCAACCTTAACTTCAAAAAGGCTGTCTTTTAGACAGTAATCTAAATAAATAGAATAAATAATGGGCGTATTGTAGCCGATTTAGCATCAGGGTGCAGAATTAGCACACAAAAAACACGCTCTCTCGTTCGCGCGGAACGCGTCAGTATAGTTTCTAACACGCAGCGTGACACTTAGCTTGCATTGCAAATAATGCTTGATAACGCTCAATAATAGCGCTCAATTTGTGCTTCTAAAAAGTCTCCAGCCACCTCATTGACGAGGGTGCAATTTACCACGCCGCGTTGACTGTCAGTATTTGGAGCAGTGTTGCCTTTAGCCACATAGTTGGCTTCATAGATATTTTTTGCATATTCAAGGCCGCTGTATTCATAAGCGGGCTCATCGTCATATTCAAAAAACATGACTTGGGCGGCTTTATGCTCATTGCCTACGCCAACGGCAAACTGCGAGGTGCGGTGGTCTCTATCGTCACTAAAGCGCTGTCTGGCAGCATCAATCCAATTATCTAACGAGGCATAGCCTGTTTTGTTTTTATCGTTGAATGCCAAAAACGAGCGCTCGCTTGTGACCACAGGGATATAGCAGACCGAGCCTTCTGGAAAGGCAATATCTGTTGGAATCTCAGGATAGTTGTTCAAGTCGGTAAGGATACCGCGACTATCACTAGTCATGCCAGCACTGACGTTTGTATTCGTGCCAACATTATAACTATTGGCACGAACCCCTGATAAATCGAGTGTCTTATAAATTGTTTTATACTCTAGCTTATTATTGCTATTTTTCTCATAAATAGGACGTTTGACGGTACGGCCATCGACCTCGATGTCTTTATTTTCGAGTCGACCTTCAAAGTTATCTGCCAGCACTTTTCTGTCCAAATCATTGAGACTCTGATTGCTGTAACTGTTGATAATATTGGCCGTTTTGATGTTGCGGGCACCCGTGCGGTAGGTTTCATCGATTCGTGCAATAGCGCTGGCATTGGCATTACTGTCATAGCTATTGGCAAAGCTTGTCAGCATAATCTTACTGCTACCAGAACCATACTGGCCATCGTCTTCTTGGCAACCCAAAAGAGTCACCATCGTCAACAAGCAAACACTCGGTATCGCAATCATTCTCTTCATCAAACACTGTCCTTATGATTCAGATTGTCATCATCTATCTGGATGATACTGTCTAACCAACTATATTATTCATTCTCTTTTTTCTGTCTATGCACACTACTAACTTTAGCAGCCAGTCATTGGCACTAGACTGATACTGGATGACACTATTAGTACTCATTAGCTGAACATAATGAAACTCTACTTCTGCATCCGGTACTCATAAAGCCTCATTAAAAGCCTACTTACAAACTTGTTGCAAATATTTACTACTCACGCACTAACCTATACAGATAATTTGCTATGCTGTGTTGTGCGTTCATTCTTATGTATAAAGCCTAGATGTACATGGATGCACATGAAAAAATAGCAAGGAAATACACACTGTCTGAAGTACAGATTATCTACTATATAAAATGTAAATTACTTAAAATATAAGTCATTTAAAATATAAGTCATTTAAAATATAAATTATTCAAATACAAAAACGCAAAATAAAGGACCTATTATGAAAACGCTATATTCTACCAAAGCAACTGTTACTGGCGGCCGTGCAGGTACAGCCAGCTTAAGCGATAACGATCTTAGCATCAACATGGTACCACCAGGTTCTGGCAAAGAAGGCAACAATCCAGAGCAAATGTTTGCAATAGGCTACAGCGCCTGCTTTGATGGTGCTCTTGGTGCTGTCAAACAAATGGAAAAAGCAAAATTTGACTCAACCACCCAGATAGAAGTCGATCTCTTGCAAGGTGAAGGCCACGACTATAACATTGCGGCCAGAATCCATGTGATCGGTGAAAACACTGAACTGTCTGCCGATGAGTTTCAAGCATTGGTCGAAAAAGCACATCAAGTATGCCCATACTCTAAAGCCACACGCGGCAATATCGATGTTAGCGTAACGTCAGAAGTCAAATAACCTACTTATCGACCCACTATCCAATAGACAGCTATCAAGTAGATAACGATTAAAGTGATAGTAGGTTAATTATAAAAGAACTCAGCTGGTCTGGGTTCTTTTTTTGTTTGAAATTTTGGTGAAAAAATATTATCGCTACAACATCTCGTAACGCTTAAGCAGTTCGGCATATCCTGATTTTATCGTTATAATAACCGTATATTTTTATCTAATAGCTGATAAGTGACCTTTATGACTGATCCTATGACCAACTCCAACACAGACAGTGACCATAACTCCCATCAAGCGCTCGACCCAAAGGCCATGCCAAATTTTGACACCATGCCCAATGTGGCGACCATGGACACCAGTCATGTGGACAAAGATCAGCCGCCATTCATCTTGGTTGATGGCTCGTACTATCTGTTTCGCACTTATCATGCCCTACCAAAAACCATGCAAAACTCACAAGGCCTGATAACCAATGCCATTCGCGGCACATTGAACGCACTACTCAAGCTGATGCGTCGTTATCACCCCACTCATATGGCGGTTTGCTTTGATACCAAGTCACCAACGTTTCGTCATCACATGTCGACCGACTATAAAGCCGCGCGTCCACCCATCGATATTGAGCTAGTAGAGCAGATTCCTTATATTCATCGCTTGGTCACGGCACTGGGGATTCCGCTGTTACGTATCGAGGGCGCAGAAGCCGATGACATCATCGGCACGTTGGCCCATCGCGCCGTCGAGCAAGGTCATCACGTCGTCATCTCAACCGGTGATAAAGACATGATGCAACTGGTCAATGACTGCGTGATATTGGAAGACAGCTTTACGGGAAAAGTGACGGACACTCAGGCCGTCGTCGACAAACTTGGTATTAACCCTAATCAAATGATTGATTTTTTGACCTTGATGGGTGATGCATCAGATGGTATTAAAGGTGTGCCTGGCATCGGCAAAAAAACCGCCAAAGATTTACTCGTTGAGTATGGTGATATCGGTAACATGTTAAAGCATATTGGCTTCATCAAAGGTCGCGGTGCAAAAGGCTTGATCGAGCACGCTGATGATATTCCGTTCAATCGAAAACTGGCCACTATCGTGACAGATCTGGCCATCGGCCAAGACTGGAATGACCTTAAAGTCAATACTGACCCTCGCGCTCATATAGACGAGTTACGTGCGCTCTATAATGAGCTTGAGTTTAGAAATGAGCTGGCATCTCTTGATCACCCAAATCATCCCGCGAATGGGAACGGCGCACAAAGTGGCGCTGACAGTCGCGCCGAGGCCGAATCGCAAGCACAAATCGCCAAATCTCTACAATCGACCAATAGTGGACACATCACAGACCGCAAACATCAGGATAAGGCGTGGCACACTATCTTGGATATGCCTGCCTTTGATAGTTTGCTGACGTCATTAGAGGCGGCGCCGCACTTTGTTATCGATACCGAAACCACCAGTGTTCATTGGCGTGAGGCACAAATAGTCGGCCTGTCTTTTGCCATGCAAGCCCACGAAGCCTACTACATTCCGCTGACGCACAGTCTAGAAGGTGATGAGCTAACCGCAAAGCAGATCGACCGCGATACGGTACTGGCACGCTTAAAACCTGTATTAGAAAATCCAAATATCGGTAAAATTGGTCAGCATCTAAAATACGATGCCCACATTCTCAGTCATTATGATATCGATTTGGTCGGCACAATACACGAGCAACCGAACAACTGGGCCATGGACACCATGCTTGCCAGCTATGTGATTAATGCAGCGGCCACTCGCCACGGCATGGATGATTTGGCGCGTCATTATCTACAAACACAGACCATCAGCTTTGAGGAAGTGGCTGGTAAAGGCGCTAAACAAGTCACCTTTGACCAAGTGGCCATCGATATCGCTAGCGACTACGCTTGTGAAGATGCCGATATTACCTATCAGTTGTTTGATGTGTTCAGTGTTGAGCTCGCTAACGATGACAATAATGCCAAATTGCTACACGAGTTAGAGATTCCAACAGCTGAGATTCTGTGCCAAATGGAAGCAAACGGTATCTTAATCAAGCGTCCGTTTTTAAACGAGTTATCAAAACGCTTTGATGAAGAAATCATTGCATTAGAAAAACGTGCCTATGAAGTGGCTGGTGAAGAATTCAATCTTGGCTCGCCAAAACAACTTGGCGAGATGCTGTTTGAAAAGCTTGGCGTACCGGGTGGCAAAAAAACCAAATCCGGTCAGTACTCGACTGGTGAAGCCGTATTGTCAAAAATTGATCACCCATTGGTCGATATCACGTTGGAATATCGCAGCCTATCTAAGCTCAAGAGCACTTATACCGACGCGCTAGACAATGTGGCAGATAGCAAGACCGATCGTGTACACACCAGCTATCATCAAGCACTGACCAGCACTGGACGTTTATCTTCGACTGATCCCAATTTACAAAACATCCCGATTCGTACGGCAACTGGTCGCTTGATTCGTCAGGCCTTTATTGCACCAGAAGGTCGCGTTATCCTCGCAGCGGATTATTCGCAAATCGAGCTTCGATTGATGGCGTATTTCTCAGGCGATCACGCGCTTACTCATGCTTTTAACGAAGGGTTAGATATTCATGCTGCCACCGCTGCTGAAGTGCTGGGCAAGGATGTCGCTGACGTCACCTCGACTGAACGTCGCAATGCTAAGGCCATTAACTTTGGCCTGCTATATGGTATGAGTGCATTTGGTCTAGCCAAACAGCTGCAAATGAGCCGTAACGAGGCGCAAGACTATATCGATATGTACTTTGAGCGCTATCCAGGCGTCAAAAACTATATGATCAATACGCGCGCCAGTGCGTACGAGCAAGGCTATGTAGAGACGATATTGGGCCGTAAGCTCTACACGCCTGATATCAATCACAGCAACCGTATGGTCAAGCAAGGCGCTGAACGCGCAGCCATTAATGCACCTCTACAGGGTTCAGCCGCTGATTTGATTAAGCTTGCCATGATCGCGGTCGATAAAGTTCTGCCTAAAGAGCATGCCAAAATGCTACTGCAAGTCCATGATGAACTGGTGTTCGAAGTCGATGCAGATAAAGTAGATGAGGTGAGCCAGTTGATTACTGATGCGATGCAAGATGTCTTAACGACAACCGCTATCAATAAAGGCTGGCATGTAGACTTTGCCGTACCGTTACTGGTTGAGACAGATAGCGGTCAGAACTGGGATGAAGCGCACTAATCATTGATTTGGGTAAATGAGATAGAGTGTGGGTTGTTTTTTTTATACTTGGCACCACTAAAGTTGCTATTCAGCCCACCATCAGTATTACAACATTGCTGATGGCACGGATGATATTAACCCCATATACGCATTACACAGTGTTCGGTCTAGAGTGAGCCTTTGAGCTCACTTTTTTGCCCTTAAAATCAGGAGTGTTTTATTTTGAATACAGATGGCATTATCGAAGCGCCTGGTATTATCCTGTTGATAGCCTGCCTGCTGCGCAGCTTACAGTACGTCATGCAGAGTCACATTAAACAGATTCAGGCTTTTTGGCTGGCAACTGTACTCGCGTTCATCGCTGTGATTCGCCGCGAGCTGAACTACTTACCAGACTTATTGGTTCCAAACGACTTCTCCTTTCTCAGTCAGTCTTATGACTGGTGGGAAGACATCGTTCTGACCGTTATTTACCTTGTCGCCCTTGGTTTATTTGCTTATTCAAGACGCTACCTATGGGCCGTATTAAAAAGCGTTCATGTTTCTGTCTATCTTAGTGTCACTGCACTCGCTATCGTACAATATATGGGAGAGAACGCGATCGGGTTTCCTCATACGCTGGGCGGTATCGTTGAAGAACTGGCTGAAACCGCGATTTATGCCATTGCCTTAACTTATATTTGGTGCTTCAATTTGACAGAATCTGCAGCAGGTTTTGGCTATCCCTCAGACTATGCGCTAAACCACAGCAGTAAATAACACTCGTCAATGTTTTATAAGTATTAAAGAAATATTTACGGCTACTCGATATGGGTAGCCGTTTTGCTTGCAGCGCGGATATGAATCGCTTGCTCGATAGATTTATCGATAAAAATATTGCTTTTAATCCGTGTGTTTTTAATCGCGCCTGCCGTGCTTTCTTCACGAATCTCAGAACCCACAGCGATAGGCATACCTACCGTCGCTGCAAACCTATTCCCCTCAATCAGTGTGCCGTCATCTTCTACGATAACGCCCTTCTCTACCTGCTCAAAACGGTTATCAACAATTTGATTGTTTTTGGCACTGTCCAAATGGTAGCTAGCAAATGGTGTTTGCTTGACTAAATAAGCACCGCATTCAAAACCTTTGAGATTGCGGGACTGTCTTGATGCTACCCAAACACCAACTGGCTCGTCTTCAAAGACATTATTGGCAATAATATTGTCTCGGCTCGATTCAGTACGTTTAAAATGATTGCCCCGCGTTGGATCATCGGCATGCTCGAAGCAATTGCGATATAGCAGTACACTGCCTGCGCCATTATGAATAAAGTGATTGTTTTCGATACGGTTGTTGCTCGATGAATCGACAGCAATGGCTTCACGATTGGGCTTAAATGTACGAAAACCATTGCCGACAAACACAGAGTTTTTGATCACATTATCGCGGCTACCGAATTCTAAATACAATCCCACTGTGCCTGCGTTTTGGATACGTACTTTGTCAAAAGTGATGTCATGTACATGATCACCGATGAACATGCCACTATTGATACTATTGCGACTGCTAACATTAATGATGCGAATACCATTTGGAGCAAGGGCGCGATTGGCAGCAGGATTGATAAAGCCGCGTGCGTAACGCTGATTTGGGTTGCTATATTGGCGAATGTGTAGTGCATGACCATAGCCCGTCACATGACAATTTGCAACGGCAATATTTTTTATAGCCTTATCTGTTTTAGGCTTAATCATAATCGCGCTGGCCTTTGAGTTATCATCACTCATCGTGCTGAGCAACGTACCACCACAGTCGAGTGAGCTGTTTGATTGGTTCAGCTCAAAACGTATCGATTGCCCTGTCAAATCACAGCCATTACTAAGTGTGCTATGGCCTTTTACCACAACCGTTTGCTTGAGTTCTAGTTGTGCGCAGTCGATTATCGTTGTGGCTGTCGGCAGTTTGCCATCAATAACAAGCGGCGGCTGTGAACCGACAGTACCTTCAGTGCTATCTGAATGGGTCACAGGCAGGCGCTTGCATGCTGTTAAACCAATGGCAACGCTCATTAAAGATACTGCTATTAGACTATTAGCGCTCACTATCATTGTGCATCTCATTTTTATTGTTTGTCTTACATTTTTTGAACATCCTGTGACACCTTACTACTATCAGTGATAATCATAACCCGTCAAACTTACCTTAATAAATGAAATTAACAACAACCATCAATAATAATCGTAAATAATAAGGAAGCTATCATGGAAAACTCAAAAAACCCGTTACCAGAAGAAATGGATCATATTGACGGTAATGGCCGCAATAATAATGACAGCACAGATGAACAAGACAACCAACTTGTCGATTTAGACAACCCCATGCTACACACTATCGACAACGATGATGTGATTGATAACAGCGTAGGGTTTAATAATTCAGAAGTCGGTACAGATGCTATCCAAGGTCTGACACCTGCACATCGTCAAAACATAGATGAGTCACGTGTTGATGAGATTTTGGTGCAAGACAACTTGGATGATCGTGATTATCCAGATTCGATGGATATCGTGGACAGAGAAGCCGCCGAACGCAGTAACGATGATGACTTCTAGAAATCATTGCTATTGTTAATACAGCCTTTTAAAAGAAAAAGCACGCTTAACTATATTAAGCGTGCTTTTTTATGACGTACTCTTTCATCAATAAATTTTTTCATTAATAAAAAGATATATTTACCACAACCTAAGCCCAACCATCCAACGTGCCAGCCCAGCCTTTCACTAGTGGCAAACTCAATGCTTCTAGCAACTCAATGTGTGCCTCATCAAGGTTCAGTGCTGGGATATAGTGATACTCTTGCCCGCCTGCGTGCAGGAAGTTTTCACGGTTCTCAATTGCCAGTTCTTCTAGTGTCTCAAGACAATCGGCTGAAAATGCAGGGCTAATCACTTGCACCGAGCGCACGCCTGATTTGCCCCAGTCTTCTAATACCACGTCAGTATACGGCTTGACCCATTCCTGCTTACCAAAGCGCGATTGGAAACTGATAATCCATTCGTCATCGTTCAAACCAAGCGCATGTGCCACTTGCGCAGCCGTACACTTACACCGTTTAGGATACGGATCCCCTTTATCGGCATAAGGCTGCGGGATACCGTGAAAGCTAAACATCAACTTTTCAGGCTTGCCATGCTTTTCTTGGAAACGGCGAATAGAGTCAGCCAATGCCTGTATATATAGCGGATGGGCAAAGTAGTCTTTGACAATCGTATAATTTGGCAAGTTGCGCTGCTTGAGCGTCCACTTTGTCAGCGCATCATATACCGCACCGCCTGAAGAGGCTGAATACTGCGGAAACAATGGCAGAATGACAAAGTGATCGACCCCTTCGCCGCGCAGCGTGTCCATGACATCGGGCAAACCAGGATTGCCATAGCTCATCGCTGGATGCACAGAGACGCGAAATGGCGCCACACTATTCGCCAAACGGGGCTCTAACAGCTCAACTTGGCTCTTTAATATCTTACGAATCGGCGAATCACCCTCCCAAATACTAGCGTAAGCCTTTGCTACTCGCTTAGGGCGACTTGGTAAGACAAATAGATTCAGAATAATCGCCCATAGGAATTTTGGAATTTCAATCACTCGTGGGTCTGACAAAAACTGTTTAAGATAGCGACGTACGGCAGGTGCCGTTGGCTCATCTGGCGTACCGAGATTCACTAGCAAAACGGCAATACGTGGGGGCAATTTAGGTTTCATAGTGGCACTTTATTAGCAGTAAATGATTAAAGATGATTTCACCATTATAAGAGGTAAAACGGTTAAGACAAGATTGAATAGGTATCTCATTAGTGTCGCACTTTATATATTAGTGGCACGCGCGAAAAACGCACTCACTACGATTTGATTCACAGTGGCTATTTTTTAGATGTTTGTTCATTACTAGTTGTCTACGGCTCCTATACTTCCCCTCGTCCAAAAAACTGTACCTGAAAGGCTCGCATGACGGTTGTACTCCTACGCGCATCGCCATACAATAGGCAGGCTCAGTTTATAAAAACTGCGTAGGTAAAATAGTCTGTCAACATCTTGCCATTTTGCTTTTATTTTATTGATGATTGTTGTCTTGCGAGGTAGCTTTGAACGCACGCTCTGATAATACCAGTGACCAGCCCCTTAATTCTGAGGCCATGTCTGATAGCTCAGCCCATACTACGGCAGGTTCAGTGGGTATCGTTACGCCCCAAAACTTCCATTTCGCTGAGCCATTGACCTTGGAGTGTAACCGTACCCTGCCCTCGTTTGATTTGATGGTAGAAACTTACGGCACGCTCAATAGCGACAAATCAAATGCAATTCTGATTTGCCACGCGTTATCGGGCAATCATCATGCAGCGGGCTTTCATAGCAGCGATGAAAAAAAGGCAGGCTGGTGGGACAATATGATTGGGCCCAACAAAGCCATCGATACCAATCAGTTTTATGTGGTGTGCGTCAATAATATCGGTAGCTGCTTTGGCTCAACAGGGCCTACCACCATCAATCCTGATAGCGTTGGTGTGGATGACAGCGATGAGCCGCAGGTGTATGGCCCTGACTTTCCGCTGATCACAATCAAAGACTGGGTAAAAACCCAAGCCATGCTCTCAGACCGTCTAGGAATTGACGTTTGGCACGCTATCGTTGGCGGCTCGATGGGCGGTATGCAGGCGCTGCAATGGTCTGTTGATTATCCAGAGCGGCTAAAACGCTGTGTGGTTATTGCCAGTACCCCCAAGCTCTCTGCGCAAAACATTGCCTTTAACGAAGTCGCACGTCAGTCGATACTATCCGATCCTGATTTTAAAGATGGTCGCTATTTACAAGCAGGCACTTATCCGCGGCGTGGGCTCATCCTCGCACGCATGGTTGGTCATATCACTTATTTGACTGATGATGCGATGAAAGCCAAATTTGGTCGTGATTTAAAATCTGGCAAGTTTATGTATGGCTATGATGTTGAATTTCAAGTTGAGAGCTACTTACGCTATCAAGGCGAGCGCTTTAGTGAAAACTTCGATGCCAATACTTACCTGCTGATGACTAAAGCCTTAGACTATTTTGATCCGACGCGCGACTACTCTTCAGACCCATCAACTGTAACAAAAGAAAATATAGAATCAGAAGTGCAAATAGAAGACTCAATCGCAGCGTCTGTCGAGTCTAGCAAAGCGAATGCACAGAATGAATTAGAAGATGCAGTAACGACGATTGAAGATATTGAGTCTGATCGTCAGCAAGAGCTTTCTGCGCTCAAAGCAGCCTTTGCTCATACTCAATGCCAGTATCTGGTGGTGTCATTCACTACTGACTGGCGCTTTGCCCCTGAGCGCTCACAAGAAATCGTTGATGCACTGATGGCTACTGGCAAACCTGTCAGCTATATCAATATTGATGCACCGCACGGACATGATTCGTTTTTGTTCGATATTCCGCGTTATATGGGTGCCGTAAAAGGCTTTTTGACTGCCCCATCTATTACCCAAAGTCGCCCAGTAACAGGAGAGTGCTCATGAGAATGGACTATCAATTGGCGGAGCGCTGGATTGCACCGCAGGCACACATACTTGACTTGGGCTGCGGTAATGGCGAGCTGCTCGCGCATTTACAACAGAACCTAGGCGTCACTGGATATGGCCTCGAGATCGATGAAGATAAAATCAATGAAGCCATCGGCAAAGGATTATCCATCGTCGAACAAGACCTCAATGATGGCTTAGCGCGTTTTGCTGACAATAGCTTCGATACGGTGGTGATGGCACGCGCGCTACAGGCAGTCAAATCACCTGATGTCTTGCTGCTCGACATGCTACGAGTGGCACGCGAGGCCGTCATCACATTCCCCAACTTTGCTCATTGGCAAAACCGTGTTCATCTGGGTCTCAAGGGCATCATGCCTGTCTCTGAAGCACTGCCTTATGAGTGGTATAACACGCCAAACATTCATTTATGCACGTTCAAAGACTTTGAAAAACTGTGTGCGCAGCATGATATCGATATCATTAACCGCTTTGCTGTGAGTGATTCTGAAAAAGGTCACACGCCATTAATGAAAGCATTAATACGCCGAGCACCTAATTTGTTAGCAGATGTTGCCATCTATCGCGTGACTAAGAAAAGTATCAAGTAAAAGCTGATATCACTTTTTATCAGACAGCCAAAACTGATGTAAAAGTCATGTTTTTAGACTTAATAGAGTATTAATTCCTTGTCATTTTTAGTAACTGTATGATTTTGTTGGGGCAAATTAGGTATAAATGCCTAGGGTACTGTGTAATTAGTATTTGAGTTTCGTAAGTTTGGGTGTTAAGCTAGCAAAATATTGTCAGCTACCCCGCTATTACGACCGTTTGTCTAATCAGTTAAGGGTTTATCTACGATACAAATACACTAGATCAAATTGCTAACGATTGGGTACGTTCATGTTGCACGACTCTACCTAATGGTTATCACCGCCTAAAATCCTTTAGCGGTACAATTTTTTTGCTTACTCATTGCCTAATTTTGGAGCTGCTATGAAATTACTAAAAGCTGCGTTGTTTACTGCATTATTTTCTTGTGCTGGTTTGGCCAATGCTGAGTTGATATCTAACGTACCGCTTGATACCTCGCGTTTTGAGCTGATGCCTGTCAGCGAGCTATCTAGCCGTGCCAGCCAAGGTAACGACCACGCTCAGTTCTACTTAGCCAAACGTCTGCAAAAAGGCGAAGGCATTGCCCAAAATACCCAGCAAGCACTACAATGGTATACCAAAGCCGCTCAGCAAGGCGTTGCCCCTGCTCAGTTAAATCTGGCCATCATGTATTTGCGCGGTGAAGGCGTACAGCCGAACTTGCAACAAGCACGCGTTTGGTTAGAGAAAGCTGCGATGCGCGGTGATAACCGTGCCAGCTATACCCTTGCACTGCTCGATGAAAAGCAAAAGAACTTAGTTGATGCTTATAAATGGTATGACTTGGCTGCCCGCGATGGCATGCTTGATGAAAAAGTCCGTAACAAAGCACGTGGCAAAATTGGCGAATTGGCATTGAACTTATCAAGTGCAGATATCGCCAGCGCTCGCAGCAAAGCAGATACGTGGTTCCAGAGTAAATAATATCTGACCCTACGCATCAAATATCAAAAAGCTCAGTATCTTACTGGGCTTTTTTATTGGATTTTTTTCGTTACACTGCATAATCTTCAAATATCCTCTCAATTTTGCTACACTAAGCGCGCATTAGTTAATCCCACAATTAAGCTAGTGTTATAACCCATTTTGAACTGAGAAAGTCTATTTCAAATGAATGCGATATAAGGAAGCCGAGCGCAGATTGTACCCAGAGTACATCAAGCGAGGATGACACAATAGCGTGTTTATTTGAGCTAGACTGTTAACCCAACGCACTAGGTTTGCGACCTAGCCAGCAGGAGAAACACATGAGCACTACTCAAAACAGTAACGTCCAAGATAGCAATTCTAATAGTAACCTGACTGACAATAAATCAGCGCCTGTCTACGATAGCGTCACTAATAATATCGTGGTTGCAGCCCTTTATAAGTTCACCCGCTTTGCTGATTTTGAGCAATTCCGTGAGCCTATTTTAAATACCATGCTAAGCAATGACGTCAAAGGCACGCTGCTCATTGCTGCAGAAGGCATTAATGGAACGATCTCTGGCACACGCAAAGGTATTGACACTGTCCTCGACTACTTGCGCAGTATCGCAGCCATTGGTACTTTTACCTTTAAAGAGTCTTATACCAATGAGCAGCCGTTCTATCGCACCAAAGTTAAGCTGAAAAAAGAAATCGTCACCATGGGTGTCGAAAACATTGACCCATTACAGTCGGTTGGTCGCTATGTAAAACCAAGTGAGTGGAATGCGCTGATATCTGACCCTGATGTCATCCTTATTGATACCCGTAATGATTATGAAGTACAAATCGGTACCTTTAAAAATGCCGTAAACCCAAAAACTGACACCTTTCGTGAGTTTCCAGAATATGTGGCAAAAGAACTCGACCCAGCCAAGCACAAAAAAGTGGCCATGTTTTGCACGGGTGGCATCCGCTGCGAAAAATCGACGGCCTATATGCGTGAGCAAGGGTTTGAAGAGGTCTATCACTTAGAGGGTGGTATTTTAAAATACCTAGAAGAAGTCGATAGCAATGAGTCTATGTGGGAAGGTGACTGCTTTGTCTTTGATAACCGTGTATCAGTCAATCACAATTTAGAAAAAGGCAGCTACGAGCAATGTTTTGCGTGCCGTATGCCAATCACAGCTGATGACATGCAAAGCCCTGCTTATATCAAAGGCGAGTCATGCCCGCATTGTATTGATAAAGCGACTGACGAGCAAAAAGCCCGTTTCCGTGAGCGTGAGCATCAAATGCAGCTGGCGCAAAAGCGCGGTGAAGCGCATATCGGTAGCGACGTCATAGAGGTTATAGAAAAACGCAAAGCGGCTAAGGTTGAAGCACAGCGGGTCGCTGATGCCACTAATCAGGTCAAAAAGGGATAAAAAACCTTGTTTCTGACTAAATAAAAAAGAGAGGCTCTAATTAATAGAGCCTCTCTTTTTTATGAAAAACCGTCAGTGCCTATCAAAACAATCAGCGCTGATACTAGAACAAAATACGTACGCGGATAGTCTCTTCTACATCTTTTAACTGATCTAGTGCAGCGGTCGAATCATTGTAATCGACATCCATCACTAGATAACCAACATCACCTTCTGTCATCAGGCTCTGCGCTAGGATGTTAATGCCAGCTTCAGCAAACAAACGGTTGATCTGAGACAGTACGCCTGGTACGTTTTTGTGAATATGTAACAGACGATGCGAGTTTTCTTTAAACGGAATAGAAACCTCTGGGAAGTTGACAGCGGTCGCCGTATCACCTTGGTCAGAGTATCTAACAAATTTATCTGCTACTTCCAGTCCGATATTGGCCTGTGCTTCTTGGGTTGAGCCACCGATATGCGGGGTCAAAATCACATTATCAAACTTACGTAGTGGCGACTCAAACTCTTCGTCCGCTGATTTTGGCTCTTTTGGGAACACATCAATGGCCGCGCCCAAGATTTTGCCAGACTCTAGTGCTGCTGCCAAATCATCAATCTCGACACACGTACCACGTGCCGCATTGATAAAGTAGCTGCCGTCTTTCATTTGTGCAAACTGCTCAGCTTTCATCATGTAGCGGGTGCTTGCCACATCAGGCACATGCAACGTCACGATATCCGCCGTTGATAGCAGCTCTTCTAAGTTACTCACTTGCACCGCATTGCCCAGTGGCAATTTGGTCACAGCATCATGATAGATGACTTTCATGCCAAAGCTTTCGGCCAATACAGACAGCTGTGAGCCGATCGAGCCATAGCCGACAATACCGATGGTTTTGCCGCGCACTTCATGTGAGTTGGTCGCAGATTTGCCCCAACCGCCGCGATGTACGGTGGCGCTCTTTTCAGGAATACCGCGATACAGCATAATAGCTTCAGCGAGTACCAACTCAGCTACCGAACGGGTATTCGAGAATGGCGCGTTAAAGACAGGAATACCCAATTCACGAGCAGCCTCAAGGTCAACTTGGTTAGTACCAATACAAAAACAGCCAATACCAATCAGTTTATGCGCATGCGCAAGCACTTCACGTGTCAGCTGAGTGCGCGAACGAATACCGATAAAGTGAGCATCTTTGATTTTTTCGATCAGCTCGTCTTGATCTAAGGCGTGACTGATATTCTCGATGTTATGATAACCAGCTCCTTCCAATACTTTTAAGGCATTGTCATGTAGACCTTCAAGCAATAAAAACCGGATTTTGTCTTTTTGTAGTGATAACGCCATATGAGAACTGTCCTATAATTGTCTTATAAGATTACCTGTTGGATAATCTATGATGGATGAAACGAAAACAGTCCCGATATCTTACACAAAATTTGAGATCGATGTTAGCAGATTAGATGAATTATTGGTTATCAAGCCTGAAAAATTTTTATGCTATAGTGAATCATTCTGTTTGAAAGCTATCTAATCGCTTTGTTATTATCTACCGCTTCCTATATAAAAACCACCAACGACTTATTGCCACTACAAGCGGACTCATCACTGAATTTATATGCATTTCGCTATATAATAAGCAGTATCAACATTCCCAGCATTCCCAGCATAGTGCTTACGCCAATATTGAGATTTGACCATGACGCCACATCAAACCCAGCTCACACCCGAAGCCAACACCCTCGCTGTGCAAACCATCCTAAGCATGCTCGCTGATACCCATGCATTTGACGCCAGCCAAATCAAAACTGATGCTGAAAGCTTAGAGCATTGGGGCAAAGACTGGACCAAGCACTTCGCTCCAGCAGCCGCTGCTATCGTCTTTCCAAAAACCACCGAACAAGTACAATCCATTGTGCTACTTGCTAATGAGCACAACGTCGTCCTGACACCTAGTGGTGGCCGTACTGGTCTGTCTGCTGGTGCCGTGGCTGCTAATGGTGAGATAGTCGTTAGCATGGATAAGATGAACCATATCGGACAGTTCTATCCTTCCGATCGTATGGTCGAGATTGAAGCAGGTGTGGTCACCGAGCAGCTACAGCAGTTCGCTGAATCAAAAGACCTATACTACCCTGTCGACTTTGCCTCAGCAGGCTCTAGTCAGATAGGCGGCAACATCGGTACCAATGCAGGTGGTATCAAAGTCATTCGTTATGGTATGACCCGTCAATGGATTATGGGGCTAACTGTCGTCACAGGTAAAGGTGATATCTTGCATCTTAACCGCGGTATGGTAAAAAATGCCACCGGTTATGACCTGCGCCAACTATTCATCGGTAGCGAAGGTACGCTAGGGTTCGTCACGCATGCGCAAATCAAGCTGGAGCGTCAACCACAAGACTTAAATGTCATGGTGCTGGGTATGGACAGCTTTAACGATGTCATGAATGTACTGGCAGCGTTTCAAGCCAAGATTGATTTGACCGCCTTTGAGTTCTTTGATGATGTGGCCATTGATAAGCTCATGGCACATGGTCAAGTACAAGAACCATTTGAATCACGTACCAAGTTTTATACGCTATTAGAGTTTGAAGCACCTTATGAGCCCATCATGGACAAAGCCATGGCCATATTTGAGCACTGCATGGAACAAGGTTGGGTGGTTGATGGTGTCATGAGCCAAAATCTCACACAAGCGGCAGAGCTGTGGAAGCTGCGCGAGTATATCTCAGAGACTATCTCGGTATTCACGCCTTATAAAAACGATGTGTCTGTGCTTATCAGTCATGTGCCAGAGTTTATAGAGCAGATTGATTACATTGTCAGCAGTAACTATCCTGACTTTGAAGTGTGTTGGTTCGGTCATATCGGTGATGGTAACTTACATCTCAATATTCTAAAGCCTGAGAATATGAGCAAAGATGATTTCTTTGCCGAGTGTCAAGTTGTCAATAAACACGTGTTCGAGACGGTACAAAAATATGGCGGTTCAGTTTCTGCTGAGCATGGCGTGGGTATGACCAAAAAGCCTTATCTACAGTACAGCCGTAGCGAAACTGAAATTGATTATTTAAGAGACGTCAAAAAAGTATTCGATCCAAACAACATTATGAACCGCGGTAAGATTTTTGATATGTAATTGGTTATCAACGCATTGAACGACCAACTGAAATCGAATAAAAAAGACGCTAAGCCCAGAGGCTAGCGTCTTTTTTATTGCATAGCGACAAAGTCTACCGCTTATAGAAACAGCAATATCAGCGCCACAACCAGTAATATACTCAAAAACCCCTGAATGATGAGAAAGGCCTGATGCGGTGCCGCGATATGACGAAACATATTGCCCAGCGCATTATAAGTGATGCCAGCCGCTTTTATGTGTGGCGGGCTATCAAAGGTTTTGATAATTTGCAAAAACTGCTCAGTACGATCTGGCGACCAGCCATGCGGAGCAAATGGCAAAAACGGTGACAGTTGCGCAGCCTGCTTTTTGGTTGCAGGCGACCATAGCCAGCGCTCCAAAAACAGTAGACGCATTCGCCAATCAGCAAAGCTACGATGATCGATCACCTGTAGTAGCAACACTTCTACATTCTTATGGCGGCTATCGGCAAAGATACGTTTTTGTAAGTCAAAAACATACGCCTTTTCACCCTCGATACACTGTAAAAAGTGGCCACTACCGTAGCATAGTGTACCTGTGATGCCGTGCTGTTGATTATACTGTCGAGCATGGCCTTCGACTTCATCAAATATAGACGCACTCAAGCGCGAACCAAGCGTCAGCGTACTGACATAAACCAACTGAACCAGCGTCGTGTCTTCTATTTTGTCCCACTGACTAATTTTGTTGGTGCGATCTAAAGGCATAATACAGTAATCCTAAAAAGCCGATCAAACACGACGACTTGAAACAAGCAAATGCCTGAGTTGAATAAAAAAGAATGAGTCACAAAAACGTAGCAAATTTTTACCACGTAAGACTGTTATTGCTATGATAGCTTGCTATAGTCAATCGTATATAAGTTGAAGACGATATTAGGTTCATCTAATATACTAGCTGTGGCGTTCTTACGTGCCATACTCATTCACGTATACTCAAACTGTCTTGAGTAAACGCTATGATAACAAGCAAAACACAATCCACTGATACATATTATTTAGCTTGTATATTGGTAGAATAAATAGCGTCGATTTGCTTTTGAGCTGATTCATATTACAACCGATACGCCATGTCGTATAAAATGTGATGGCTATCGTTTGTTATTCAATCGCTGCTTTTACGCTGTATCAAGCAGAAGAAACTTTTGAATGCAGCAATCTGAACCGCGTAACATATCATCATAACTTATTGTAAATACGGCAATAAATCATTGTAACGGCTATACCTCACTATTGAAATATGTTTATTGAATTATTTGCTCAATAACGTACCCTCATCAGTACGACAATGCTCATGTATTTGGCATACATTCGTGCCTATATGAATCGGATGCGTTATCAGGCTTGTTCAGCCTAGGGCGTGTCATCAATTAGATTGTGAGGCTTAAAATGAGAAAAATTTTAGATAAACAAGGAAGAAATTGCCGTTAATATGAACATATTGACAAAATTACTGACGATGTTTAGCAAAGTTTAGCCATTTTAAGGCCACTAAATGAATTAATGTGCTAATTGATGACACGCCCTAGTACTGATAGGGTTTTACTTGCCCTTGTCGTATCCAAATGATATTGAATAGACTATAGTCAAATTTAGCAGACATTAAAAACAGGAATATTATGAGTAACATAGAAAAACTAGATGACCTTCATTTAACGATTGCTGAGATTAAGAAAAAAGACTATCCCCAACTAAAAGCATTGATGGATCGCGTCTATGTCAACTTGGGCGGTGCATGGTCAAAGACGACCATCCATACTTTGATTGATGCCTTCCCTGAAGGTCAGATTGCTTTGTTTGATCATGACCAGCTGATTGGTATCGTGCTCTCCATGCGTGTTGACTATGCAAAATTCTCTAACCCGCATACCTATGATGATCTCATTGGACAAAAGGAAATCATCAGAGACAACCCTGAAGGCGATGCTATTTATGGTTTGGATGCCCTGATCGATCCTGAGTATCGTGGCTATCGTCTAGGTCGTCGTCTTTATGACGCCCGTAAAGAGCTGTGTCGACAGTTGAACTTCCGCGCTATCTTGGCTGGTGGCCGTATTCCTAACTATCACAACCATCAAGACCTCACTCCTGGCGAGTACATTGATGCGGTTGAAAGCCGTGAGATTCATGATTCAGCCCTGTCTTTTCAATTATCAAACGGCTTCATCGTCAAACGTATCTTGACGGCATATTTGCCGGATGACAAGCAATCAAAAGGTTTTGCCACTTTGCTTGAATGGGCAAATATTTACTATGAGCCAAAAGACTATAAGCCGAATACTCGCAAGTCTGAAGTACGTATTGGTGGTATTCAGTGGCAGATGCGTGAAGTTGAATCCCCAGAAGAGCTGTTGCAACAAGTCGAGTTTTTCGTCGATATCATGGCAGATTACAACTCTGACTTTGCTTGCCTGCCAGAGTTTTTCAATGCGCCTTTGATGGGACTGTGCGAATCGACCGACCAAAATGTCGCGATTCGATTTTTGGCCGGTTATACCGAATGGTTCAAAACAGAAGTCTCGCATTTGGCCGTCAGCTACAACGTCAATGTCATTGTCGGTTCTATGCCTTTATTAGACGAAGACGATACCTTATATAATGTCAGCTACCTGTGTCGCCGTGATGGGACGGTTGAAGAACAACGCAAAATCCATATCACGCCGCATGAGCGCAGTGCGTGGGTCATCGAAGGCGGTGACGAAGTCAAAGTGTTCGACACGGATGCTGGTCGTATCGGCATACTGGTCTGCTATGATGTGGAGTTCCCTGAACTTGCACGCTTGATGGCCCTCGATGACATGGATATCTTGTTTGTGCCCTTTTGGACTGATACCAAAAATGGCTATCTACGGGTTCGTCACTGTGCTCAAGCGCGTGCCATCGAAAACGAATGCTATGTGATGATTTGCGGCTCAGTGGGTAACTTACCGCAAGTTGAGAGCTTGGATATTCAGTATGCTCAGTCATCTATTTTTTCACCATCAGACTTTGCGTTCCCACATGATGCGATCATGGCAGAGACCACTGCCAACACGGAGATGGTATTCTTCTCTGATGTGAACTTAGATAAGCTCACTCACGTGCGTCATGAAGGCTCAGTACATAACCTGATTGACCGCCGTGATGATTTGTTCAGCTTAAAGTGGAAGCGCAAAGCTAAAGTGCCAGCGAGCAAATTGAGTGACGAAGAGCGCCGCGAAAATTCAGGTAGCGTGCTCATTGGCAACCCCTTACAAAACCGTGCGCAAAAGCCATAGTTAATAAGAGTCGATTGACTTAAAACACTTGTAGTAGACTTTATAAATAATACGGCTGATTTTCAGCCGTTTATTTTTATCTACTGTCTAATTTTTATGTAATGACTATATAAACAATCACATAGAAAATAACTATAAGCCATCATTTGACAAAAATATGCAAACCAAAAAGCGGACGTCATGACGACTGATATTAAGCAAAAAGCAGTAAAATCAAAAATTCAGAGACTAGTTTCGATACTTAAAACGATAATATTATATGGTTTAATGTTTATAGTCATTTATACAGCGGTCAATTGGTGGCGACAGCCAGTGATGCCTGCCAACCCTCAGTTGCAACTGACTGATTATCAAGGGCAAGCCGTTGACTTAGCCGCGCTTAGTCATGAGCAGCCTACACTGGTATACTTTTGGGGAACATGGTGTTCAGTCTGTAGCTTCACCTCGCCTACCATCGATCAATTAGCCGCCGATGGCTATCCTGTTATTACGATCGCCATACAGTCAGGCTCTAATCAAGACTTACAGAGCTACCTGACTGAAAAGAACTTTAGCTTTAAAACAATAAATGATCAAGAAGGTGAGATATTTGATGACTGGCAAGGACAAGTGACGCCCTCGTATGTGGTATTAGAGAATGGGGAAATGTCTCAAGGACTAACGAGTATCCAGCCGTTATGGTCATTAAAACTGCGCTTGTGGCTAGCGTCTGTTTTCTAGTGCTTGAGCAGTGTTTTACGTTTTAGCGCGTTATCACTCAGATAAGTTATAGTGATGTTTTTATCGACGATATCTTCCGTAGATAAACGATTGGTAGTGGACAAAATAAGACCAATACTGCTCAGCTCTTTTTACCCCACCCGTTTTGTCATATAATGGCTGCCGATCTACCCATCTTTCTCATTATTTTTATCTGCACATTTTATGTTGCAATCGTCTCATTACCATTTATTATTGACGTCACTATTTATCGAAATGGTTATTTGTTGACATGACGGTTGATAAACCAACTATCATGAGCAATATACCTATTATATGAGCAATTAAGCAGTAATGACTCAGCATAAGTCCCAGTATTATATTGAACATTGAGCCTTGTATCCGGTTTTGAACCGACACACAAACCTACCCTTTAAAAAGATACCTTCTATGACTGATAAAAGCACTGACACACCAAGCCAACATTACAAAGACACGCTAAACCTTGCAGACACGCCATTTGCAATGCGCGCAAACCTTGCCAAACGCGAGCCAGATTGGCTAGCGGCGTGGGAAGCTGATGATGTCTACGGTAAAATTCGTCAGGCACGTACTGGCGCAACCAAGTATATTTTGCACGATGGCCCTCCTTACGCTAACGGTCAGATTCACTTGGGTCATGCTGTTAACAAAGTATTGAAAGACATTATTGTCAAATCAAAAACCTTGTCAGGATTTGATGCGCCTTATGTCCCAGGTTGGGATTGTCATGGTCTACCAATCGAACAAAAAGTCGAAGCCAAGGTCGGCAAAGTCGGTCAAAAAGTCTCTGCAACCGAATTCCGTGGTCTATGCCGCGAGTATGCGAGCACGCAGATTGAACTGCAAAAGGCAGACTTCAAGCGTCTAGGCGTGTTTGGTGATTGGGACAATCCTTATCTGACCATGAACTTCCATCAAGAAGCCAATATCGTGCGCGCGCTTGCCAAAATCTATGACAACGGTCATGTGACTCGTGGTATGAAGCCGGTCAACTGGTGCTTGGACTGTAGCTCTGCCCTAGCAGAAGCCGAAGTAGAATATCAAGACAAAGTGTCTGATGCGATCTATGTCAGCTTCGATGTGCTAGATACAGATAAAATAGCCGCCTTGGCAGAAGTAGCGGGCAATATCGCTGCTGTTATTTGGACAACTACGCCGTGGACATTGCCTGCTAACCAAGCTATCTCAGTACATCCTGAGCATAACTATAGCGTGGTTGCTACCGGAAAAGGAAACTTGCTATTAGCATCTGACCTTGTAGAAACTGCGTTGAGTGAGCTCAAACTAGACAATAATGGCATTCTAGCGACCGTATCAGGCAGCGAGCTTGAAGGGCTACTTGCCCAGCATCCACTGATTGAAGGCCGTCAAGTGCCGCTTATCTTAGGCGATCACGTGACCACCGATAGTGGTACTGGTCTGGTACATACCGCCCCTGGTCATGGTGTAGACGATTATATCGTTGGTCTAAAATACAACTTGCCGGTCGAAAACCCAGTAAGCGGCACGGGTGTCTATTTGGACAGCGCGGCCGTATTTGCAGGCGAGCACATCTATAAAGCCAATCCAAAAATCATCGCTGCACTGCATGACAATGGGCATTTAATCAGCCATACCAAAATCGAGCACAGCTATCCGCATTGCTGGCGTCATAAGTCGCCGATTATTTTCCGTGCCACGCCGCAGTGGTTTATCAGTATGGAAACCAAAGGCTTACGTGACCGTGCGCTTGCTGACATTCCGTCGGTTAGCTGGACGCCAGCATGGGGACAGAACCGTATCGAGGCGATGATGACAGGTCGTCCTGACTGGTGTATCTCGCGTCAGCGTACGTGGGGCGTGCCAATTACTTTCTTTACGCACAAAGAAACAGGCGAGCTGCATCCAAACACGCTTGAGCTGATGGAAACGGCTGCGCAAAAAATCAATGAAGGCGGCGTGGAAGCTTGGTTTGATGCTAGCTGTGAAGACTTCTTGGGCAGTGAGGCCGCTGACTATGACAAAGCGACTGACACCTTAGACGTTTGGTTTGACTCAGGCACGACGCATTTTGCGGTACTTGACCAGCGCGATGAATTGACCAACCCAGCGGACATATATCTAGAAGGCTCTGACCAACATCGCGGCTGGTTCCAGACGTCACTGCTGACGTCAGAAGCCATGTATGAGCGCCCACCGTTCAAGCAAGTATTGACCCATGGTTTTGTGGTCGATGAAAACGGTCGCAAAATGAGTAAGTCATTGGGCAACATCATCACGCCGCAAGAAGAGATCAACAAAACAGGCGCGGACATGCTGCGCCTGTGGATTGCCTCAAGTGACTATCGTTACGAGATGAGCGCGGGCAAAACGGTCTTTAAAGGTGCGATCGATATGTATCGCCGTATCCGTAACACCTTACGCTTCTTGCTTGCCAATACCGATGACTTTAATCCAGCGACTGACAGCATTGACATCAATGAATTGGTCAGCCTTGATAAATTCATCATTGAGCGTGCCCAGACGGTACAAGCGCAAATCATCAGCGCCTATGATGCGATGGATTTCCACCAAGTCACTCAGCACGTGACGGCGTTTTGCTCGCAAGACTTGGGTAGCTTCTATCTAGATATCATTAAAGACCGTCAGTACACCACGCAGGCGGATGGTCAGCCTCGTCGCTCTGCGCAGACGGCTATTTACCATATTACTCATGCGCTGATTCGCTGGATCACTCCAATCTTGTCATTCACCGCGCAAGAGGCGTGGGAAGTACTGAACCAACATGATGCGGATAAAGGCGGCTATGTGTTCACTCAAGAATGGTACGAATTCCCAGCATTTGAGCTAAGTGCCATCAGTAACGATGATTGGCAGCACATCATGCTAGCAAAGGACATGGTGAACAAGCATATCGAAACCGCACGTGGCGAAAAAATCATCAATGCCAACTTATCTGCCGATGCGAATCTATATGCTGACGGCGCAATGTTTGAAAGCCTAGCTAAGCTGGGTGAAGAGCTGCGCTTTGTACTGATTACCAGCAGTGCCACCTTAAAACCAATGAGCGAAGCCCCTGCAAATGCAGAAACTCAAGCTAATAGCAGTACAGAAGAGTCTGTCGATCTAGTCGTCGCAATCAGTGCTGCCACTGGCACTAAGTGCGTACGCTGCTGGCACATCCGTGATGATATCGGTACAGATAGTGCACACCCTGAGCTATGCGCGCGCTGCGTGACCAATGTCAGTGGCGATGGCGAGGTGCGCCACTATGCCTAGCCCAACGAATTCATCTGATAGCCAACACGATCAGCAGCCACAAGCTGAGGTCGATCAGTCGCCTAAGCCCGCTCATGCAACCACTGGTAGCTCGACCACGCCTAGAAGCCGTCTGAATAAAACGCCAAAGATAGTGGCCAATGGCAGCCGTGCTTTTAGGTGGTATATTTTGGCGCTGGTTATCGTCATCATTGATCAGTGGACCAAATGGTTGGCTGAAACTAATCTGACTTTTCATGATCCAGTACCAGTGATTGAGCCGTTTCTTAATTGGACCTTGGCTTATAACTATGGCGCGGCTTTTAGCTTTTTGGCGGATGCTGGCGGTTGGCAAAAGTGGTTTTTTTCAGGATTGGCACTCGTCATGTCGCTATTTTTAATTGTCTATCTGATTAAAGCACCACGTAAAGCCACGCTACTCTCGCTTGGACTGGCCATGGTATTGGGCGGTGCAGTGGGTAACCTAATTGACCGCTTGTTACATGGTCATGTGATTGACTTTATCCATGTGCATTATGCCGATGTGTGGCATTATCCGATTTTTAATATCGCTGATGTTGGTATCTCTCTCGGTGTGTTATTGATTGTCATTGATATGCTGTTTTTGGAAAAAAAGCGTGAAATGCCACGGTCATAATCGTATGTAGGTAGCTAAAGATATTAATTCAATTTATAAATTAAAAAGGTGGGTTACGCAGTCGTAACCCACCTTTTTTTATTTGTTAGACATTTTTTACATCAAAGAATCAAGTAATTCTTTCAAAGTCTCTAACCCACCACCTGCCAATAAAAACAACAACCCTGCCATATTAACAATGACGGTCAAATAATACGTGATACGAAACTCAGGCTTTTGTGATTTATGGCGCAGATACGTCTGAGCGAGCAACGCGCCTACCCAGCCACCTAGTGCACTCAGCACGTGCAGCGTAGACTCAGGCGTACGCCAATCACCACTTTGGGCAGCAGCTTTGTCTTTGGCATACATCCCATAAGTGATCATTCCTAATACTATATACCATCCTATCACTAGCCAGCTCAGTTTATCCATCGCTGCTAATAAAACCAAGACGCCATAAAAAGCCATACCTAACAGTGAGCGTTTTTTTTGTCCAGCTTCAAAGTCCGCTTGATGACTGCGTGTCTGGTTACGCTGACGAATTTGCTTATTTTTTTGTGCCATTTTTTGCTGTATAAAGCCAAGCTCTTGTACTTGCTTGGCCTGCCTGCGCCCTTGTGAGTCTTGTCCAATGCTAAAGATAACTTGTTCACCGATAGCAGGACGGCGCTGCGCTCTGAACTCACTCGCATGAAAGAATACCGAATGGCCTGCTTCGGTTTCGATAAAGCCAAATCCTTTGTCATCCTGCCATTTTTTGACAGTGCCTTGTTGTTTATTCACCACCGATACCTCATATCCTTTAGAATCGTCAACTATAGTACACCATCTGCGTTACATTATTGACGCTTACAGATGCCCTTAGATGGCTTATCATTTCTCACACTATAATACTTTATCCATACTCTTTATCTTTTATTCTTTTATCTCAGCAACAGATGGCTTTTATTATGACTCAATCTCAATTTATCAATCCAAACGAAGACACTCGCATCGCTTATGGTAGTCTCGTTAAGCTACATTTTGAAGTCTCACTCGAAAATGGCACGATTATCGACTCGACCTTTAGCCGTGATGCGCCCGTGTCTTTGACCATCGGTGATGAGAGCTTATTACCGGGTTTTGAGCAAGTACTGATGAACTTGCGTGCCGGTGACACTCGCAGTGCCCACCTTGATCCAGAGCAAGCATTTGGTGAATGGAATCCTGAAAACATTCAACATTTTAGCCGCCCTCAATTCGCGCTAGTCGCTGACCATCCAGAGATCGGAATGATGGTTGAGTTCGAAGACAAAGGCAAAAACACCCTGCCGGGTACAATTAGCGCCCTCGATGATGACCAAGTCGAAGTAGATTTTAACCATCCCCTTGCAGGACAAGCAGTACTGTTCAAAGTAAAAATCTTCAAAGTCACCCCTCCGGGTGTCACTGGTATCAAACTGATGTAGCCAGCACTAGCTCAGTGCTAACTCATTACTACCCAAAAATTACTATAAATAAAACACCGTTAAAAAGGAGACTAGCATGCAATACAATATGCTGCCGCAGCTCGATGAAAAAGTATCTAAAATCTGCCTCGGTACGATGACATGGGGACAGCAAAACACGGAAGCTCAAGCACATGAGCAAATGGACATGGCACTCTCTGAGGGTGTGAACTTTTGGGATACCGCCGAGATGTACCCCTCACCGCCAGATAAAGACAAACAAGGCGATACCGAGCGCTTTATGGGTACATGGTTTAACAAGACCAAGCAGCGTGACAAAGTCATTCTGGCCAGTAAAATCTCACCGATGGACTTTTTGCGTGATGGGCAAACGCGCTTCAACGCTGAGCACATCAGTGGTGCCATTGATGACAATCTAAAGCGTCTACAGACCGATTATATCGATATCTATCAGCTGCATTGGCCTGAGCGTCAGACCAACTTTTTTAGTCAGCTTGGTTATACTGAAGAGATGGCATCACAACCGCTAGAGGATTTGACCCCATTTTTAGAGACCATTCAAGCACTGAATGATGAGATTAAAAAAGGTCGTATCCGGTCTTATGGTCTATCGAACGATACTGCTTGGGGACTGATGCGCTACCTCTGGGAGGCGGATAAAAATGGCTTAATACCACCTGTTACTGTGCAAAACCCTTACAGTTTGCTGAACCGTTTATATGAGATCAATATGGCAGAGATTGCTCATCGTGAGAATGTTGGCTTACTCGCCTATTCTCCGCTCGGCTTCGGTGTACTGTCTGGTAAATATCTGGATGGCAAGCGTCCAACTGGCGCGCGCCTAACGATGTACGATCGCTTTGCCCGCTATACCAATGAAGAGGCCATATCAGCCACGGAACAATATGCCGAAATAGCCGCTGATACAGGGCTAGACATGGCGCAGATGTCACTAGCATTCGTCAACTCTCGTCACTTTGTCGCCAGTAATATCATAGGTGCGACGACGCTCGAGCAGCTCAAATCAAACATTGATAGTGTCAATGTAGTACTGACAGCAGATGTATTAGAAGCTATTGAGGCGGTGCATACACAGCATCCCAATCCATCGCCATAATCCAACTTTGACTAGGGCGTGTTGCATCAAACACGCTTTATGAAAACTCTCCATAATAAAAGGGCGCAAATCGAATCGATTTGCGCCCTTTTATTATCTACACTAGCTCAACTATAAATAATCAATTGCCAGCTGGAACGGTTAGTACTCTTGAATGCAGCTCAGTCAATCCCTCTTGCATACGTGCTTGCAATAGATTGGTCAGCTCACTCTTATTCCGACCCTCTGGGTCTATCGGCACGAGTGGCAATACGTAAGCTGTGACATTCTTGCTATCGAGCACTTTTTTCATGCTGTCCTTCATCGTCATCTTGCCATAGTATGGCAGTGCATCGCTTAGTGTACCGTCTTTATTGACATAAGCGATGACAATTGGCCTGATAGGTACATCAGCATTGATGGCGGCTTGGAGCAGTGTGCCATGAATCCGCTTCACTTTCTGACCACTGGTAGTCGTCGCTTCAGGGAAGAAGATAATCGAAAAGCCTTTGGCTAAAAAGTCAGCAATCTGTGCAGATACTGAACTTGCATCACCAGAGCCACGCTCGATAAACAGTGTCCCTGCCGCCTGGGCAAGTTTGCCAAATACAGGCCACTCACCAATCTCAGCCTTGGACAAAAAGAATGCTGGACTCACCGTGCCAACGACAGGAATGTCCATCCATGACACATGATTTGATACCCATAGGCCATGAAACTGTTCTACAGGCTCCACTTCTACCACCTTTACTCCAAAAGAGCCTGCCATTTTACGGCAAAACGTCTGGATATAGCGTGGTAGCGTTTCGCGTGGTGGCTGTTTAAATGCCCCGATACGCTTTGCTGCGCGTATACCGCCGACCATGGTCGTGGTCATACCAGCCACTTGCCTGCCGCGGCTTAACTGTCGTCTGAGTGAAAAGCTTGATCTAGCGTGGCTCATCTTCGCCCTCATGATTAAATATCAGATGTTTAATTATTAAAAAACGAGCCCAGTATAACAAAGTTCTGTGACTCAGTGATAGCTTGTTCACTCAGTGCGTGTTTAGTTTTATACAAATGAGTAATAAAGCAGATTTATAAAAACTTATCGGCAGCAAACGCTGTAACATAAAACCATCGCTAATTGTGCTCATACCCTTTAATATCAAGTGATAAGACCTTATATATACAATCAGATGAACGCTATGTCAAAGTATACTGAACTGATAATAGCGATATATTTACTTTATTAAATAGGTGATACTCTTTGGATTATTTTGAAAGACATGAAGGTGGCGAACGCGCCATTATTGTACATTTAGACATTCGCCACATTCAGGATCCTGATGATCTTGGCGAGTTTGAACTACTAGCAGACTCAGCCGGTGCCGATCGCTTGGCACTGGTCACAGGGTCACGTGCACGCCCTGATGCTAGATATTTCGTTGGTAGTGGCAAAGCAGAAGAAATCGCAGAATTGGTGCGTGAGCATGATGCGGATATCGTACTGTTTAACCACAACTTATCACCCTCACAAGAGCGTAACATCGAAGCGCTAGTGAAGTGCCGAGTACTGGATCGTACCGGTTTGATTTTGGATATTTTTGCCCAGCGTGCCCGTACTTACGAAGGTAAGCTACAAGTAGAGCTGGCACAGCTTAACCATTTATCAACGCGCCTGGTTCGTGGTTGGACGCATTTAGAACGTCAAAAAGGCGGTATCGGTCTACGTGGACCCGGTGAGACCCAGCTTGAGACGGATCGTCGCTTGTTACAAGTGCGCGTTATGCAGCTCAAAAGTAGAATTGAGAAAGTCAGACAGACCCGTGCGCAAGGTAGAGCCCGCCGCCAAAAGTCAGACGTACCGACCATCTCACTTGTCGGTTACACCAATGCCGGTAAATCAACTTTGTTCAATCGCTTGGTCGATGAAAATATCTATGCCGCTGACAAACTGTTTGCAACCCTTGACCCGACGCTTCGCCGCTTAGATTGGCAAGGTGTGGGACGAGTCGTTTTGGTTGATACGGTAGGTTTTGTCCGTCATTTGCCACATGAATTGGTCGAATCTTTCCATGCCACATTAGAAGAGACGCTAGAGGCAGACTTATTATTACATGTTATCGATTCTTCTAGTGAAGACATGCATGAGCAAATTCAAGCGGTCAAAGATGTATTGGCTGAAATTGATAACGATGTGCCAGTCCTCAACGTCTATAACAAGATTGATTTGACTGACGAGCCTGCACGTATTGGCTATGCCAGTGAAGGTCAACCCAACCGCGTCTATGTGTCTTCTAGAGAGAACGTAGGCATGGAAGCGTTATCATTAGCCGTGCAGCAGTTGCTAACTGGTACCTTGACCACCTTTGATTTGACGCTACCCTACCATGCAGGCCAATTAAAAAATACTTTGTATGAGCTTGGTGTTATTCAAGAAGAAAGCTATGACGACAGCGGTCATGAATGCTTAACGATTCGCTTGCCAAGCGACAGACTCAGACAGCTACTTGGTCAAGCCGATCTAAAGCCTGCGGACGTGTTGCCGCTTGCTCAAGCTACTCTACTGATGCCTGTACTTGAAGAGTTCGAACAGCCTGACGAAGACGAAGAACTAACCATGACAGCAGAAGAAGAAAAAGCATTTGACGAATTCGATGCGATGAATGCTGATGTGCTTGATTCAGAAAAATAAAAACGGCTATCAATAATTGCTTATCACATACGGTTAAGCAGTTATTTGAATAAACTAATTTAGGTAAGTAATGCCGGTACAGATAGACGATATCCATTGATATCGTCTATTTTTTTGGATGTGAATTGTCATTCTGACGTTTTCACCCTCTATAGGGTTTATTAGTTGACCCACTCGCTATATAATCGGCTGTGATACATTGAACAAATATTGGCTGATAGCGTTGAGCCTTCTGTGATTGATTAGTACTATCAGCATCCATAGCACTATATCCTACACAATATTTATGGTGATACAACCACCCCATCTATTAAACTCAACTCTCCATACTTGACTTGGCAAAACGATTTATGAAGCCTACTCACTCTTCTCATATCCCATTATGGCTTGCCATTATCATGACGCTAGCCATGATTATCTTCGTTCGCGAATCAGCGGTTGTTGTGTGCCAAATAATAGGCATTGAAAAAGCCGCCAATATCGTTGGTCTAGTAGCCATGTTTATTATTTTGATGACGTGGCGACTCCTAAAAGGTTTGCCTAGCTGGGTCACCCAAGCCAGCAATACCTTGCTAGTCGATAGTGGCTTTGCTTTTTTGCCAGTATCTGCTGGCGCAGGTTTATTGTTATTTGCGCTAGGCGATGAGCTATGGGGTGTGATGGCAACGATGCTCATTAGCACGCTGATACCACTATGGGGTCTTGCGATACTGGCCAACCGCTGGTTGAATCATAATACAAGTACCGATACCGCAGCTACCCATAGTGTGGGTACGCATAATACAAAGGAGCAGCCTTAAGCTGCGGAGATAAGTCATGGTTTTTGATAGCGTATTAATGGCTACCCTTGCAGCAATACTATTGACCTTATCGGCACATGTCATCGCACGTGTATTGGCGCGTAAGCTGTCGTGGTTACCGATGGTCATTACGGCACTTGTTTTGGTTCTTGCCTTTTTGTTTGTTTTGCGATGGGATTACAACGATTACTACCGTGCAGCAAAACCTGTATTTGATCATTTGTTGGGATACGTCACGGTACTATTGGCAGTACCGCTCGCAGCGATGAACTTTAAGGGATTACCGGTCAAAAAGCTCACGCTGATTGTCACCATTGCCAGTGTGGTTGGTGCATTATTACCGATGTCATTGGCGTATTTATTTTCACTCAGCCACGACACCATACTGGCATTTGCCACTCGCTCTGTCACCACACCGATTGGTCTTAGTGTGGCAGACTTGATAAAAGCACCTTTAGCCATGGCCAATCTCATTATCATCGTCTCAGGTCTGATTGGTGGTGCTTTAGCTCGCTTTTTGTTCCGAGGTATCGATGATGATCGTGCCAAAGGTCTAGCACTTGGACTGGCAGCTCACGCATTCGGTACAGTAGAGGCATGGCAGATTAGCCATACGGCTGGACGATATGCAGCATTTGGACTGGCGGTTAATGGCTTAGTGACGGCTATCTGGGTGCCGATCTTTATCAGTGCGCTAGTTGCATAAGTTGTGGTTCTATTTGACACAGCTTGGCAAAGATTTAGCACCCTTTAATCCATTCAAAACCTAATGCTCAGATTGAAGACATACGCTAATAGGCATAATGTATCGACCGTTTGAAACAATATAGTATGTTGATTTATTTAACAAAAATAATCAGCGTTTACTCGTTATCTTATTAATCTGATACGGCACAAAGTTATTATATGTTATAGTAAGCAACTATTATTTTTTGTATCTATTGCAAGCGGTTTATTGTCAGATGAGATAATTGCTAAGCCACTTTACTCGCGATTGTCTATAAATCATATGCGTCTAGTGACCGCCTAAGCGCATAAAACAACGCGTTTGTAGGCAAAATAATTTGCTATTATTCGATAAAAAGTGATAACACTATGATGAATACTGCTACTTTGATGGCTCGCTGCTTATCCCCTATTTTATTAAGTGCCATTGCCCTCACCGCTTTCTCTGCAGCTCATGCAGGCAATATGTATATCTACAAAGACAAGGGTGGACAAGTACTACTGACCAATGTCAATCCTAGTGGAAATTTTGATAAGTTTACCAAAAAAGTAAAAGTGACTTATTATAAAGACTCTAAGATGTATGATGGCAGCAGTGACAGCTATGGCAGCAGCGCTGCTAGTAACAGTGGTAGCCGAAATGCTTATGACAGCTATATTCGTGCATCGGCTGAACGTCACGGTGTGGATCCTGGGCTAATGAAAGCGATGATGCATACAGAGTCTGCATTCAATCCAAATGCACGCTCACCTGTCGGCGCACAAGGTCTTATGCAGTTAATGCCAGCCACTGCTCGCCGCTTCAATGTGAGCAACCCTTGGAATCCTGCTGATAATATCGAAGGCTCAGCCAAATATATCGCTTGGCTGATGCGCCGTTTTGACAATAAAGTTGAGTATGCTGTTGCAGGCTATAATGCAGGCGAAGGTAACGTCGATAAGTACGGTGGTATCCCGCCATTTAAAGAAACTCGTAACTATGTTCAAAAAGTCATGAGTCGCTATCACAGCTTGTATAAGAATGATTCAGGACTGTCCGGCGCTAGCATGAATGCCAGTAACCAAACCGCAAGCAACAATAATGGTGCTATGCAGAATGTCAGCTACGGTACGAGTAGTAATGTCAATAGTGCGAGCTACTCCAACTCTGCTTACGATGCGCTGCGCTAAGTCGAACTTGGCTTAGGTTTAATTACACCAATTAATCCCTACACTAAATTCAATAACTAATCGCTCATCTAAAAACCAGACACAAAAAAGCCCGCTAAGAGATTAACGGGCTTTTTTATGTCTGAAAACTCTATATCGCTTTACAACTGCAATGATAAAGCCAAACTATGCGAATTACATAAACCCGCACAGCCTTTTTCTAGACAATTCAATACTTACTTGTTAGCAGCCTGAGTAGCAGCAACTTCAGCAGCGAAGTCTTCTTGCTTTTTCTCAATGCCTTCACCAACTTCTAAACGTTTGAAACCTAGTACTTTTACGCCTTCAGCTTTTAGTACGTCACCAACTTTCTTTTCGTTGTCCATAACGTATGGCTGACGCAATAAAGTAACTTCTTCTAGATACTTACGTAGGCCACCTTCGATCATTTTTTCAACGATGTTATCAGGCTTGCCAGACTCACGAGCTTTTGCTTCGATGATGTCTTTTTCACGCGCTAATAAATCAGCAGCAACGTCTTCGTCATCTACTGCAACAGGGTTGAATGCAGCGATGTGCATCGCAAGGTTTTTACCAGTTTCAGCACTGCCACCTTCGAAAGAAACCACTACACCGATACGTAGACCATGACGGTATGCAGCGATGTTTGCGCCTTCAAGTACTTCAACACGGCGGATCTGAATGTTTTCACCGATTTTTTGTACCAAAGATACACGAGCTTCTTCGATGCTTTGGCCGTTACCATATGGTAATTCAGCGATAGCAGCAACATTAGTCTCGTTGTTTTCTAGAGCGATGTTAGCCACTTGCTCTGCAAAGGCACCAAAGTTTTCATCTTTTGCAACAAAGTCAGTCTGACAGTTAACTTCTAACAAGAATGCTTTGTTTTCGCCTTGAGCGATGATGATAGCGCCATCAGCTGCGATGTTACCCGCTTTCTTAGCTGCTTTAGCTTGACCAGATTTACGTAGATTATCAATGGCAGTTTCAACATCACCGTTTGATTCTTCTAACGCTTTTTTACATTCCATCATGCCAAGACCAGTACGGTCGCGCAATTCTTTTACCATTTTGGCAGATACTTTTACTTCTGACATAAGAGTCACCTTAGTATTGTTATGTGTTGAGGTACTTAACTTTTGCTAGTTTCTGATTGGCCGGCTGCTGCCAGATATTGCTTTTCTGTGATAGTGGCGCTCATTATGGCATTTCATAACAGGCATTATCTATAAGGAGAAAAGCATAGACGATAATACTCGCCCGCTAACGAGCTATCTAACAACAATAAGGCATGACGAGTAAAACTACATCATGCCTATTGCGAGCTTATATGCTGTTAGACATTATATGGATACTGATAGAGTTACTATCAAGGCACCCTTACAACATTAAACATTTTATGTCAGCCACTTATTCTGCTGGAGTTGCTGCTTCTTCTGCTTGCGCTTCAGCTGGTGCTTCTTCAGTAGTAGCCGCTTGCTCAGCTTTGCCGCCAGCTTGAGTTTGTGCGTATTCTTTACCAGCGATGATCGCATCAGCCATAGAAGTTACATACAAAGTCACAGCACGGATAGCATCATCATTAGCTGGGATGATGTAATCAACGTTGTCTGGGCTAGAGTTAGTATCAACGATACCGATAACTGGGATACCCAAGTTTTTGGCTTCTTTGATAGCGATGGCTTCGTGATCTACGTCAACTACGAAGATTGCGTCAGGTAGGCCGCCCATGTCTTTGATACCGCCTAGTGAACGCTCAAGTTTTTCCATATCGCGAGTACGCTCTAACGCTTCACGCTTGGTTAGCTTAGCGAAAGTACCGTCTTCTGCTTGCTTCTCAAGCTCTTTTAGACGGTTGATTGACTGGCGTAGTGTTTTCCAGTTAGTCAACATACCACCTAACCAGCGATGGTCAACGTAAGGCATGCCAGCGCGTGCTGCTTGCTCACGGATGATGCCGCTTGCAGCGCGTTTAGTACCAACAAACAATACTTTGTTTTTCTTAGCAGCTAGGCCATTTACGTAAGTCAATGCTTCGTTGAACGACTTTACAGTATGCTCTAAGTTGATGATATGGATCTTGTTACGTGCACCAAAAATATAAGGACCCATTTTTGGGTTCCAAAAACGTGTTTGGTGACCAAAGTGAGCGCCGGCTTGTAGTAAGTCGCGCATTTCGATTTTGGTTGGATTCTTTGTAGCCATGTGAAAATATCCTATTGGTTGGGTTATGCCTCCACATCACAAAAACAGCCTATCTAGCAACACGCATTTGCTATCAGTCAATCGCTACTCATAGAGCACGGACTGCGCGCAAATTAATCAAGTTGCCAGACACCCAGCCATTTTTTGCCATGATGTGTGTGTCATTGGTTGGTTTAAAAAAGAAGCTATGATCAGATTTCAGAAATATTCTCAAACCTAAACTATAACGCAAATTATAAAATAGCTGCGCCGTATTTTATCACATAACTTACTGTAACCTCCAGCAGTTTATTAGCAGCATATCAATAAGATAAAAACAAAACATAGCCCTATTAAAATAAAAAAAGCGACACAGTTGCATCGCTTTTTTGGTTATTGCTTTGGCTTTATATCAATGCCCTACATTCAGCTATGCAATACAAATCCCAATCACAGCCTTATAGCCATGCCATGTAAATGGGGTGATATAGCTTTGGCGGTCTTTTGGCAAATATGACACGCTTGGCGCACTTTCTACGATATGCGGCGGTGAGATAATAAACTCTGAGCCAAACTCTGTACGCGCATTACCAGAGATAGTGTTGGCCATTTCACCAAGCAAGTCTTTCATCATAGTGATGGAAGAGTCAGGCTCACCCATCACTTTTATCACCTCTCGCAACATCGCGCTTGGTGCACTGACGTAGACGCATCCTTCGATTGGCCCTGATATCTTGATCACGCCACTATAGTCATACCCAATAGCGCTTTTATTGTCATTCAAATAAGGGGTGTCAAGAGCCACTTTTGAGCCATCGATTTGTGCAAAAAACGCATTGATCGAGCTTAAAAACACACCCAGTTTTTCTACTTTAACCATAATATATTAATATCCATCTGTATTACGTGGCAGCAGTGTCATTAATCCTGCAAGCAAACCACAATCTCGCCAACTTGCGAGTTCCAAGTGATGGGAATGATAAAAGAGCGCTCATCGTTCGGCAGCACAATACTTTGCGGTGCACCTTTGAACACAAATGGCACAGAAATATGAAACTCTGAACCAAACTCTTTGCGGGCATTTCCTGCGATTGTATTGGCCACTTCACCAGCCAAATCTATATAGTTTTCATCGCTTTTGTCCGTTTCACCCATGCTGTCCAATATAGAGGATAGCAGCTGACGAGTGGCCGAAAAATACACCACGCCCTTTTGTCCTCCAGATATACCGATGACGCCCGTATAATCATGGACTTTTGGCTGCTTGTTCTCTAACAAGTAAGGGGTGTCAGCAACAAGCTCTTCTCCACCAAACTGGTCAAAATAATTACTGATGATGCTCAAAAAAATCTGTAGCTTTTGTTCTTTCATAATAACATCTGCTTTAGTCGATGAATGGTATTAGTCTTGCATCAGCTCATACAAAGACTCTACAAGCTCCTCTTCTGAAAAAGGCTTGCACAAAAATCCGCTGGCACCCAGTGACAGGGCTTCAATACCAGTGGCTTTGTCAGACAATGCTGATACCACTAAAATACGGACTTCTGGGTCGATAGCAATGATTTTTTCAATACACTCCAGTCCATCCATTTGTGGCATGGTCAAATCCATCGTGATCACATTGGGACGATGAACATTGAATTTTTCAATGGCCTGAACGCCGCTGGTCGCTGTCGCAACCAGCATAAACTGCCCTGAATCGTAGGCGCGCTGAATACGGTTTCTAATAATATTTGAATCATCAACAATCATTAACTTATGCATAACTTACCTATTACCTTTAATGAAGTGCTTGTCGTCCCTGACAATATATTTACTGTTTTTAATTAAGCTTTAGGCAATGTGATCATAAACCGCGTCATCTGACCCAGTTCACTATTGACGTTAAGCTTGCCACCATACTCTTTTACTTGAGCCTTGATAATATCAAGACCAACGCCGCGCCCACCATCTTCATCTGCGTGCTCTTTGGTTGAGAACCCAGAAGAAAATAGCTGCTTGAGTAAATCACCTTGACTGAGCTGGCTGGCCTCTTCTGTACTGAAACGACCTTCTTTGCTGAGCTTATTGCGGATGCTGTCATAGTCAATACCTTGACCATCATCTTGCACAATCAGCATGATATCTGAGCCGTTTTCTTGCACTTCTAGATCTATCGTACCAGTGTCAGCTTTACCAGCCGCTTGACGGACACTTGGCGTCTCAACACCATGTACCACCGCATTACGCAGTAGCTGGATACTGATGTCTTTGATTGGTTTTGCCAAATGTGCTGGAATATTTGCCTGTGTCAGCGTCTTGCTGTTTAGCTGTACTTGCTTGCCTTGTCTTGCAGCAATCTCGTGTGCAAACTCATTATAAAAAGACAAGGCATCATCGTCAGCTTCATTATCCAAGTCGATATCTAAACCACCATCAGTATTGAAACCACCCATTGACGTCTGTTTTGGCTGAGTACTCAAAGTGGCTGGTTTTTCATTCGTTGAGACAGGCGCTACTGCTGCCTTGCTCGCTGCTGGCGCTGATCGGTTGATACGCTCACCCAACGTCGCAATCGTGTTCGATAAGCTAAGCAAATCATCCAAATGTACCGCTAATGGCAAGAAATCATTACCAGAGAGCTGGCCTTGGTTTTGTAAGGCATGTAGCTTGTCTTCTGCATCTGAGGCAATTTTTGTGAAGCTGTGCAGTTTCAGCGCAGATGCCTCGCCTTTTAAGCTATGCATTTCACGATAGATGGCTTTTAGCTTACCCTCAAGCTCGTACTGCGAGCTGCCAGGATTTTTCAGAATGTTGTTCATTTTTTCGATGTGCGCTTGCGTATTATCAATAAACTCGTTAATAATCTTTGGATTTACATTCAAGATCGTGGTGAGCATCTCAATCTGCATGTCGTTTTGCGAACGCTCTTTCTCTAGACGCTGTTCTAAGTAGACAGCATCTGACACATCGTTGACGTTGACCAAAATACGGGCAATGTCTTTGTTGTCATAGACACGTGAAAATTTGAAATCCAAGAAGCGATTATCAAGATTTTTGTTGTCAGAGATATTGTGTAGCATGACTTTGTTGAGTGGGTTAAGCGAGTCCACCAGTTTTTCTTTGACGCGTGGGTTATAGAGCTGTTCAATAAACTGCTGTGTGGTTTTGAGGTCTTTATCAGAGATACGGCCACGCAACACGTTGGTAAAGTTCTCCCCTGCCAGCCTGTCAGAGCCTATGATATTGTTCAGAGCGCGAGAATGCTGTTGACCAATATTTAGGTCTTTATCAAGTAGAAATAGACCGGTGTTTACCGTTTCCATAATCTCTTGGGTTTCTTGACGAGCCGCCAACGCTTCTGCATCCGTCTCACGCAGACGACGCACAAAGAAGAATACGAAGATTAGGAAGTAGGTAAAGATTGCAATAACACCCAGTACCTGAATCAGACGAATGGTGGTCGCTTGGCGTTCTGCACTATTAAATACATCTTTTGTCAGACTATCTAAAGAATCGTTAATAAACAAACTTGATGTTTTAGCCTGCTCAACTGCTTGAGTCAATTCATCAGCAGAAGGCACCATGACGTTATCAGCATCTTTTAAGTATGCTTGAATTTTGGGCTCTAGCGCTTTCCATTGCTCATTGGCAGCAGCAATGTTGGTTTGTGCATTGCTATCAATTTTTGGTAAATCGTAGCTATTACCTTCTTCATCTGTGATCGTGCCACCTTGCTCAATCGCTGCAATAGAGGTGGTAATCAACGTGGTGTTTTGCTCTAAACGACTCAATGCTCGTTGTATGTGGGGAGACTTAGTATCCTCACCATAACTGCTGTCCAAGTCGAAAAGATCTTTAATTACCGCCTGTGCACTATTCGCAACTTGGTTGGTTTGGTCAATTAAAGCTGTGTTTCTTTCTAATAAGTTTGATGTATAAAACGTGAACGCCAGCAAAGCACCGATTAGAGATAAAAATAGTGCAATTGAAATAATCAGACCTTGATAGCGCTTATTGTCGACATTAGGTACGGTTGCCATCTTCAGAATTCCTTAGTTCACTTGCTTAGTATTAGTATCAGAATCACTCTTTTCAGCAGACTCTGCTGCGCCCAACCAACGATTCTCAATCTCTTTAAACGTTCCTTTTTGTTTAAGCTTTGCAATACCTTTATCTACTTTACTAATTAAGTCATTATTGCCTTTCGCCATCAGAATAACCTGCTGGGCTGACGGGTTATCTTCACCCTCATAAGCAACGATAGTGACGTCATACTCTGGATGGTTTTTTGCCGTAAACTGTAGAATAGGTAAATCATGCAAAATGACATCGACCTTGTCCTGCATCAAATCTTCAAATAATAGATAAGCAGTACTTCGAGTCGTCAGTTCGCTATATTTACCCATCGCTCTGAGCTGGTCCTCTTGCTTTGAGCCTTCCATTGCCGCAACATGCATGCCTTGCAAATCATCTAAGCGATTGATTTTCAAGTCAGCATTCTTGTACATAATTGAGGATGGATTAAAGAAATAAGGAGTAGAAAGACCATATCTGACGGCTCGGTCATCTTTGTAAGAGATACCTGAGATTGCTAGATCACGTCCACCAGACTCTACTGTATCAAACATGTCCTGCCAAGTTTCCTTGTAGAACTCGACTTTGAAACCTTGTTCTTCACCGATCGCACGGATTGAATCAATATCAATACCTTGCATATTGCCATAATCATCTTGAAACGAGAACGGTGGCATCGTACCTGTTGTAGCCACCTTTATGGTTGGCGCCGAAGCAGGCAGTTTGCTCACAAAGCTATCTGTGTTTTCCGTTACTGTTGCGCTTGCATTTTCTTGAGTAGAAGAGTTGCCACAGCCCAATAGGCCAACACTCAATAGAATTGGTAACGCTCGATATAACTGCATCATAATCTATCCTTGAAACCTAACGTTGTTTTACATCTTAGTGAATGACAATCTAGCAATATTAAGTAATGTCTATACATATCTGCTTACAGAAAGTTACGTAGATAATACTTACCTAATTTTGTGATTGCAACACCAATGCAAGCTATTATTTACAAGGGTTTATATGCAATATCATGCATATAAACTGTCAGCATTTACTTCTGTCAGAAAACCTTCGTTTTATAATAAAAATAGATTTCTTGCTCTGTTTCATTAATTAAAACTAAGGCGTGTTCTTTTTTCGAAAATGATAATAAAACTGAGATAAATTGAAACCAAGCAAGCAATGAATGAACTAGGCAAAACGACACCGATACTATTGGGACATTAGCAAATTATTTGATGGAATTTGGCAAAGATTTAGTATTTTTAGCCCATTCAAAATGTCATGCTCACATTGAGGACACGCCCTAATAGACAAAAAAAGCACCCACATGTACAAGACATATGAATGCTTTTTCACACCATTTAACGGTGGTAAAACCTATTGTTTAATCTGCATCGTCTAAATTGAGGTTACGATCTATCTTCCAAATCAAAAAAGAACCCAAACTCATAAGAGAAAACATCGCAATACCTACTTTGAGTACTGGATTGACTGGAAATAGATTCAGTAATAACCCACCGAAAATACCAACGGAAAACATCAGCGAACCTTGCAGCGCACTGGCCATACCAGCACGGCGTTTTTGAAAGGCGAGCGCAATGGCCGAGGCATTAGGCTGAGTGAGACCAAGCCCTGCAATACAAAAGAAAATACAAGCGAGTACCAGTGGCAGCCAAGCATCAGTACCTAACAGTAAGCCTATGACAAATAGCACCCCTGCCGACACAACCTGCATCATCGCGCCGAAACGTAAAATACTCAATATACGAAAGCGGTTGGTGAGCCACTGGTTCAATTGGGTCAAGCCCACAAACCCTGCCGCGTTCATACCAAACAGCCAAGCAAAATGGGTCGCCGAAACACCATACGTGTCCATGATTAGCTCAGAAGCCGAGCTGATATAAACAAACATCGCACCCATCAGTAACCCGCCCCCAATCGCTGGGTAGTTGAAAGTGGGGTCTTTGAGTAATTCCCAATACTGGCTGAGCACTTCTCTGGCTGGGCGTACTGTGCGATTTTCTTCAGTGAGTGTCTCAAAAAAGAAGAACTTGGTGAGTAATAAATTTAACGCACCAAACGCTGCTAAGAACCAAAATATAGAATGCCAATCAAAAAACTGTAGAAACAATGCACCAAGTGACGGCGCTAATATAGGGGCTAGGCCCATCACCAAAATCATAATGGAGAATGCTTTTGCCGTTTGTTTGGCAGTCAGGCGATCTCGAATCGCGGCACGGGTAACCACTGAGCCCACACAAGCACCTAACGCTTGCATCGTTCGCCCTGCAAACAAGACATACTCATTGTTGGTGGTGGCACAGAGAATTGAGGCAATGACATATAGCGTCATACCTATATATAGCGGTTTAACACGGCCAACACGGTCACTAAAGGGGCCATAGAAAAGCTGACCAAATACCAAACCCAAAAAATACGCTGGTACAGAGTTGGCCATAAAGGCAGTCGACACCCCAAAGTCATCTGCCATTGATGGCAATGCTGGCAGATACATATCAATAGACAATGGCCCTACTGCCACTATAAGCCCAAGCATCATAATCCATGCGATAGGCAAGTCAGCAGAACGTACTCGTTCAGAGGCAAGCGGTGTGTTTGAGTGAGGGGGTTTTAGGGCAGACATAGTAAGGCCGTTTTTTATAGTGATTATTTTATTGTTTAAACGTCATTGTACTAGGCTCTCAACATAAAGAGCGCCTATCCGCTATAAATAAGCCAATATATATTCAGGCTCATGTGCAGGCACTCATATACAGAAAGTAAAATTTTAACGACAATAGTGCATTCTTACGCGCAGCGATGCAAGTAAGAATGCTATATCGTGCTCTTCGCTTACATTTCAATAGCGAAATAACGTCTATAAAACATCCTCTAACCATTCAAAACGATCGTGGCAATACATCAAAATATGTCTGTAGCTATTGAGCTTGAACTTACTCAGTGTACTTACTAAGCCAAGCTTCTTTAGTCGCAGTCACTTGGCCAAACGTGATCACAAAAACCTGTTAGCGAAACTGACGTTTACCAAATGTGGTACTTGCTTGTTTGGCTTTTCTGAGGGCAAGTTTGCGATTATGACCAATCATCATCTTTAGCTGCCATACTTTTTCTTTGTATAGTGTGGTGGCAGGTTGCTCAAACATCGCGTTGATCACTCGTTTACTTGCCAGCACCGCATCAGGGGAGCGCTCTGCAAACTCAGCGGCAAGCTCAAGTGCCTTTTCAAGTGGCGTCTCACTGCAATGACTGATTAGACCCAAATTCTTACCTTCATTAGCATCGATCACACGGGCGCTCATGGCAAGCTCTTTTAGAATATCCTCTCGTACAACACCAAATGCCGATTGGGTCAGTCCCATATCAGGTACCAAGCCCCACTTAGCCTCCATAATAGACAACTGGCAGTCAGGATGGCTGATACGCACATCACAGGCCAAAGCCAATTGCAGCCCTGCACCAATACAATAGCCCTCTAGCACAGCGATGACGGGGACTGGCAGATCACGCCATACCAAACAGACACGTTGAAAAGCACTTTGACTAGGCTTAATCAGCTCCCAAAACGCATAGGCACGGTTTTTAGGATGGTTTAGATCACTCAAGTCAATGCCAGCGCAAAACGTCTCTTCTGCCCCATTTAAAATCACCGCCCGTATTGTTTTGTCTTTGCGGATGCGACCTGCCACTGCAATCAGCTCATTGATAACCTGAAAGCTCATGGCATTTTTTTTGTGTGGACGATTTATGGTGACCGTTAGTATGTTACTGGTGATACTAACTTGTAATGTCTCATACTGGTAACTTGCAATCGCGTTCATAACAATCCTTATTCATGAATAAAATAGATATAGCCCTCATACGCATAATATTAGCAGGCTTACCCCTATTCCGCCGTAGCAATAACTGACTGCTCTAGTCAGCGAACTGCTAAACCGCTACGGCGTTATCCTTCTTAGATGTACTATTTGTAGTCGGTTGCCTTGTACCCATTTTAGATTTCTTTGACTATAGGGTACGATAGACAACGTCTAATGTCGCATACACAAAATAGTCATCTAAAGAACGTTATCCAAATACCTCATGACTTTTTATATTACCGCCAGACAGCTATAAACCCTGTCATCCGTTAAATCATTTTCCACGTCATATCGTTTTCACTCAAACGATGATAATTAAGCTGAGAGTAAGAAGACAAATCCACGGCTTGCAAATTATTGAGTGCAGCTATCAGCGCCTCATAATAGGGTTCAATCATCGCAAACTGTACAGGTGTCGTATGCTGCACATTTAACAAGCACTTATCTTCTAGATCCTGACTGGCTTGGCGAAGCTGCGGCACCCCTGTATAGCGACTACCACCTAAGATACGGTGGGCTATTTGCGCCAACATATGACGGTCACCCGCCTCCCATGCTTGGGTGAGTGCCTGCTTCTCGTCATCAATTGTGTCGAGCATCATGGTAATCAATTTGGCAGCCAGTTCAGGCTTGTTCGCTGAGCGAGTCAGCGCATCTTGCCAATCTAAAATGTCAGAGGTGTCACTTTTACTGATATTGTCTTTACCTTGATCATTATTGACTTGCTCATATGCTTGTGAGTGAGTCGCATCGTCTCTATTGTCGCTTGCGCGAGCACTATCTGTTGGCTGCTTATGTAGACGCAGACTCTCATAGCGCGGCTGGGTCTCACGCGTCGTTTCTCGTCTGTAATCTTCACGAGGCTGGCTATCGCGCAAATAATCGTCACGGATTTTTTTCAATGATAGTGGACGGGTAATTTTGGTCTCATCTGACATATGAGAGGCCCGATGATGACCGCTGTTATTCCCTACTAGGACAGGATAACTGGCAGGTTTTTGACCGGATGACTTAGCTGTATCACTAGTGCTTGAGTCATTTTTTAATCCAGCAATGTCTTGCGAACCTATATCTTGCCCATCAGCATTATGTGACGCCGTACTTTGTAGATTAGCATTTTGTAGATCAGAGCCTTGTAGGCCATAACCTTGCAAATCACTGTTTGGTAAACTGGCATCAGACAATGTGGCCAGTGGCGACGTGGTGCTCTTGCGCCCTAGCCATTTTTGTAGCACTTGTAATAACTGCGGTTGGCTAATGGGTTTACCCACATAGTCGTTGATACCGCTAGCAATCAGCTTGTCACGTTCATCTGCCAACCCATGTGCGGTCAGAGCGATGATAGGGATATGGCTATCGGCAGTCTCAATGTTTCGGATTTGCTTGGCAGCCTCGTGACCCGACATACGCGGCATCTGAATGTCCATAAAGATCAGATCGATGCTGTTTTTATCTTGAGTAGCTAGCTTGTCGTCCGTACTGGCCTCTTCTGCATAAATCGTGTGGTTTGGTTTTTTATTCAGCTCATCACGTGCTTCGGCTTTAGACAACTGTGTCTTATTCGAGAGACTTTGCGTGTCATTTTTTGCAGGTTTGATATTTTTGGTTTGCTGCTTACTGATGATCTCTATCGCATCGAACCCACTGCTCGCGGTGATAACATGGATGCCAAGCTCGCTCAATAACGCATCGAGTACCAGTAGATTGGGCAGATGATCATCGACTGCCAGTACGGTCACCCCTTTCCAGCGCGGTTCTTGAATATTTTTGGGTTTGTTGCGGTTTTGGGTGTCGAGCATCGCGTAGAGTTGTCTTTTGTCTAGTGGCTCATACAATATGTTGGCATGATAACGGTTCAGTAGTGCTTGGTCAGCGGCTACTTGATAGCCAAACACCGCAAGCTTGCCTTGATAATGCAGACGAATCTGTTTGAGTAACGCCATCATATCGTCTTGAGTGTCATCATCCACAATGACCCAATCCCAATAGTTGCCGTACTCTTTTAGGGATTCAAGCACACCTGGTAACGAGTTAGCTTGCGTCAGCTTAATCGGCAAATATTGCAGACTGGCCTTGAGTACTTGTATTGAAGCGGTATGGTTGATCCATACCAAGACATTGAACTCATCTGTGTCACTTGCAAGTGGTGCTAAGACTGGTAGCTCAATCGTTTGACCCGTCGCAGCCTCTAGCACATCGACATGGGCTGGCATACGGAACCAAAACGTTGCACCTTGATTGGCGATATTTTCTTGAGCATTGTCATGAAACCCAATATCGCCGCCCATCAAGCGTATTAACTGCTTAGAGATTACCAGTCCCAGTCCCGTGCCACCGTATTGGCGTGTGATGGAAGGATCACCTTGGCTAAAACTCTGAAACAGCATTTTTTGATCGGCAAGAGAGATCCCTTTGCCACTATCCTGCACGCTAATCATCAGATGGTTGTCGCGGTGGTCGTCCAAACTGACACGTACCACCACATCGCCGCTATCGGTGAACTTTATCGCATTGCCCACGATATTGGTCAATACTTGCTTGAGGCGCAGCGCATCGCCATTGATACGCATGGGCACATCGTTGTAAAACAGCACCGCCATACGCAGACCTTTCTCAGAGGACACAGGCGAGAGCATATCAACCACATCATAAATGGTGTCATACAGATCGAACTCATGGCGATCTAGTACCAACTTGCCAGCCTCAATCTTAGAAAAATCTAACACATCGTTCACCAAAGCGAGCAAATGCGCAGAGGATTTGCGAATGGTCTGTACATACAAGTCTTGTTCGGGGTTGAGCTCACCATGACGCGCCAGCAAATTAATAAAACCATCAATACTGTTCAGCGGTGTGCGTAGCTCATGACTGATATTCGCCAAAAATGCTGACTTGGCTTGGCTGGTTGAGATTGCCGCATCACGCGCATTTCGAATAGAGATATTCTGCATCTCCATCTCATCAAATGCCAAACGCAGATCATCTTCCGTTTGTTCGGCATGGTCTTTGAGCTCCTGAAAACTCCGATGCAAACGGCGCAGCGTCCTGACCAAATCTTGTTGTAGCAAGTTAAGCTCACCATCCGACTCTACGGGCACAGGCTGGTATAGATTATCGACATGGGTACGCTGCAACTGCAAACGCAGCTCATAGATCGGGGCGATCCAACGTTTTGAGTAGATATTGAGGCTGAGCAATAAGATTAAGATGGTAAACAAACCTGTAATCACCAATGCCATCGCGATACGATAGCGGGCAATATACAGAGGCTCGTTGTCCATATCGACCAATAGCCATAGAGTCTCACCTTCAAATTCGCCAAGCACACTGCCATATGCGGTGCCCACAGGCGTTGGCTTCTGTGACAAAAACTGCTTTGAGTCACTGATTAAAGGCCACTCTTCATTGAGCCCATACCCTACTGTTGCCAGCACTTGATTGCTTTCATTGATGATAGCGATACGCTGTACATGCTGCTCAGACTGCATACGCCCAAGCTTGTCTTGAATACCCGTCAGCGTTGTCATCGCCGCTTGCGGCATGTTGCCGATATTACTTCCTGTTTGCTGTTGCTCTTGTTCTAATAGTTCAGGAATCAGTGCAGCAATGGCGGGTGTATAACGAATCAGCACCGCCTCAGCAAGCACCTCCTGCTCTGAATCGCTCGCACGCATGGTCTCATGAAATACTAGAATACCACCGACCGCGGCCAGTACACAGATAGGCAAAAACACCAGTATTATCAACTGACCATAAGCACTACTGGTATCAAAACGTTTTTTATATGCCATGCGAGCGTTACTCTCTACTAAGGGTGGTGCCGTGGATGTTGAGCATTGTTATCAGACGTCATTCAAAACTATCGAATGTGATGCAAAACTGACTGGGTATCTCATCGTATTTTGATGCTCTCAATGTACAGTACATGATGTATGGCGTGCAATGTGCAATTGTCTTAACAGTATCCTAGCCAGCCTATCTATCAGACATCAGCAAATATAGTGACCATTCATCCTTGATGCGATAAGCGCAGCTGACAACAAAATGATATAATGACGCAACTTTTTATTTGCCACCATAAATCACTCATAATCATACCATCATGACATATGAGAGGGTGTTATAGCGCCTATATGTTTTGCGTCACTTATCACCATAAACCAATATACAAAGTGGCTGACTCAAATTATGATCAAACAATAAAAACCGTGATCAGCCTCAATGCTTCACTTAAATATCGTCACTTGAATACTGCCACTTAAAAAGAGTCTCTCTAAAAATAGATAAGGATACCTTATGTCTGCTACGGCCACGTCAAATGCCAACTTCATCACACAGACTACCACCCTCGCCGACTGTGTTGGTCAAACGCCGCTGGTCAGACTGCAGCGTCTACCTGAGCAAGAGCGCATCGAAAACGGTGCAATGCTACTCGCCAAGCTTGAAGGTAACAACCCAGCAGGTTCTGTAAAAGATCGCCCTGCCTTTAACATGATCTACCAAGCAGAACAGCGCGGTGATATCAAGCCTGGCGATATGCTTATTGAGGCCACCAGTGGCAATACAGGTATTGCGCTAGCGATGGTCGCGGCGATGCGCGGCTATCCTATCACGCTATTGATGCCAACCAATTCGACTCAAGAACGCAAAGATGCCATGATTGCCTATGGTGCGACGTTGATCGAAGTGGACGAGGGCATGGAAGCGGCTCGTGATTTGGCATTACAGATGCAAGCGGACGGCAAAGGAGTGGTATTGGATCAGTTCAATAACCCTGATAATAGCCAAGCACATTATCTAACCACAGGGCCTGAACTATGGGCTCAAACTGGTGGTAAAATCACCCATTTTATTAGCTCAATGGGTACGACAGGCACTATTACAGGTGTCTCTCGTTACTTGAAAGAGCAAAACGCAGCGGTCAAAATTATCGGTCTACAGCCTGATGAAGAGGCTTCTATCGCTGGTATCCGCCGCTGGCCTGCCGCTTATATGCCGGGTATATATGATGCAGATTTAATCGATGAAGTGATGGATATCGATCAGCGTATTGCTGAAGTTTATATGCGTAAACTGGCCAAAACAGAAGGTATCTTTGCAGGTGTGTCTTCAGGTGCAGCCGCATGGGCAGCGACCCAAGTGGCCAAAAACAACCCCAATGCCGTCATCGCTTTTATTGTTTGCGATCGCGGCGATCGTTATTTGTCGACAGGTTTATACAATGTCGATGATAGCGCAGATAATACAGCGCTGTAACTTTATAAAGGGTGGTTTTATCAGCAACTTTATAAAACGGCCCTCTATAAAAGCCATTTATCACAAGTATAGTTGAGTTCAAATAAGTTCGATACAAGGAAGCTGAGTGCAAGCTATACATTAGTATGGTTAGCGAGGATGACGATGTAGCGGATTTATATGGATTTGAATATAGCTTATAAATAGTCAGGATTATCTATGTCACAAGCCTTACCCTCTGATCCTATATTGGTCTTTGATATTGAGACGGTTGCCGATGTCGATGCGGCGCGCCGTATCTATCCGCAACTGGCTGAGCTCAATGATGCAGATGCCCTAAGCGCGCTGACAGCTATACGCACGCAAGAGGCAGGACATGATTTTATGCGCTTGCCGCTACAGCGTATTGTCTGTATCTCTGCCTTATATATAAAAGATGGTAAGCTGTCCATATTTTCGTTGACTGCCGATAAGCTCAGTGAACAAGAAATGCTTGCCAAGTTTTTTCGGGCGTTTAATGATACCAAAACCCTGCCGCAGCTGATTAGCTGGAATGGTTCAGGCTTTGACATTCCTGTGCTGATATATCGTGCGATGCAATATGATTTATCAGCGCCATGGCTGTTTGAGGAAGGCGAACGTATCAAAAACATGCGTTTTGACAACTATGTCAACCGCTTCCACACGCGCCACCTTGACCTGATGGATCGGTTTAGCCAGTATGGTGCTAGCCGCCGCGAAGCCATGGATATTGTCGCAAGTTTATACGGATTACCGGGTAAAACAGACATTGATGGCAGTATGGTTGGCGCACTGGTCGATCATGATGATTGGCAGACACTATCCATATACTGCGAATCTAATGTCATGAATACTTGGCTTATTTATCTGCGCTGGTTACGTTTGACAGGACAGCTATCCTCACAGGACTTTGAAGCGTGGCAGCAGCAGAGCCTTGACTATCTTGCTACCTACATTCAAGTAGACAACGTACCGCGTCATAAAGCATTTATCGCTGACTGGTCATCGGCACCCAAATTGTAAAACAGCACTATTGGTCATCTTTATCCCCTATTTTTAGTTATTTATCATTTATTATTGAGGCAGGTTTATGCAACCCACTGATTCAAACACAGCGACAGTATCTGATGCGACGTCACCCGCCAACGATAGCCAAACTATCATTGTTCCACCAAGTAAGAAAAAATCTAAGCCTTCATCAAAAACACGTCGTCGTCTAAAAGATGCAGAACCGATTCCTTTTACCATTGAGAGATTGTCGCATGATGGTCGCGGTGTTGCCATCTATGGCAATGGCTTTGGGGTTGACGATGGTCATGCTGAAGACAAGCATGGCAAAACAACCTTTGTCAGTTTTGCGCTGCCAGGTGAAAGCGCATTGGTCAAAATAACCAATAGCCGTGCCAGTTTTGAGGAAGGCGATGCGATCAGCATCACTGCCAACCCAAATCCTGAACGTACTGTACCGCCCTGCCCTCATTTTGGCGTTTGTGGTGGCTGTAACTTGCAGCATTGGCAGCCAGACAGTCAAATCAACTTTAAACAATCTGTATTGGCCGAAATGCTGATTCATCAAGCCAATGTCGAGCCTGACAACTGGCTTGCCCCTGTGATTGGTGATCGACTCGGCTATCGTACTAAGGCGCGCTTGGGCGTGCGCTATGTCGTCAAAAAAGAAACCGCGCTGGTTGGCTTTCGTGAGCGCTCAAGTAACTTTTTGGCAGAGCTAAATGAGTGCCATATCCTAGACCCGCGTATTGGTTTTGAGATTGAAAACCTAAAAATGCTCATCAGCACATTAGAGAGCCGTGACAAAATTGCCCAGCTTGAGCTGGCAATGGGCGAGCAAATGCCTGAGCTACCTGATGGCAATCAGCCGGTTGCTCTGATCGTGCGTAACTTGGAGCCGCTATCAGATGCTGACATAGATAAGTTAAAAGTATTTTTTGCCGCGCGCAATTGGCAGCTGTATCTGCAGTCTAAAGGCGTCGATAGCATCCAACGTATTGCCTTGACGGATGCTGATGATTTGAGCGAGCAATTTGGTCGTCTTTATTATCAACTGCCAGAATATGATCTGACCTTTGAGTTTATCCCTACGGATTTTACCCAAGTCAATCTATCGGTCAACCGTCAGATGACTAAGCTGGCTTGTGACTTGCTGGACCTAAAAGCAGGCGAGCGAGTACTGGATCTATTCAGCGGTCTAGGCAACTTTAGCTTACCACTCGCCCGTTTGGTTGGCGAGACCGGTTCAGTGATTGGCGTCGAAGGCAGTGAAGCGATGACTGAGCGTGCCGCTACCAACGCGCGTCGCAATGGCATCAACAACACTGAGTTTTATAGCCAAGATTTGACGCAGGACTGTACTGACAAGCCATGGGCCAATCAGGGTTTTGATGCATTATTGATTGATCCACCGCGTTCGGGCGCTTGGGACATCATGCAGTATTTACCAAAATTCAATGCTGAGCGCATCGTTTATGTCTCTTGTAATCCAGCAACCCTCGCACGTGATACCAAAGCCCTGTTAGAGCAAGGCTATCGTCTGACGCATGCTGGCGTAATGGACATGTTCTGCCACACAGGTCATGTCGAATCTATCGCTCGCTTTGAAAAAGTAGCGGTTTAATATGGACTGTTATCGCTTGACTGATATGAATTGATTTTGGCTTAAGTAGTGTTGGTTAGATTGCTATAAAGGTGTCAGAATAGCCATCTTTATATTGATACAGCTCTAATCGAAATATGTCAGAATTTTTATCAATAAATAGCGATTATCTAGCCTAATTAACGGCAGTCATTACAGAGCCTTGCTTGATTTGTCGTTTCAAAGTGAGATAATAGTAAACAATCTTCTTATATTTTAAAGAAGGTTTTCAGAAGTATTTGCACCCGTAGCTTTATATATTTTACGCGCATCTTATGGCTGCTAAAAATGACATTTTTAGCAGTTGTATTGGTTTATAGCTAGCACTTTATGAATCGTCAATTCAAAGTGTGTGCATAGTAGATGAGGTTATAATCAATTCAAAATAGCTAAGAGGAGTCGGCTATGGTAAAAATTCGTGAAGGATTACCACTCGTGGATGGACAGACCACACAGGCCGATAGTGCGACACTTGCCGCGCAACTGGTGGCGAGCCAACGCTCTCAGCAGTCTGCCAATAGTTACGCCCAAATTCCCCTCGATATCAAATACCAGTTGGCCACTCATAAGCTACATACAACTTTTGATCGCTCAGCAGCGCACCATTATGATGGTTTAGACCCTACATTCGATGATGGGTATTTAGACAACACCGATGCAGGCGCAAACGCAAACGAAAGCACAGAAACGATTGACTTAGACCAAGCCAATATCGATGTGCCTACTTGGCTAAACAATGTCGCTAAGCGTATCGGACAAGAGTCTGTGCCTGAGCTGAGTGCTGCCTGCGAGTTTATCCGCAGTCATATGAATACGAGTGAGTCTGAGCGTTCAGGTGCGTATGTCACTGGTATTGGCATGACCGACATATTGACCTATCTCTATCAAGACGAAGATGCGCTGGTCGCCGCGATGCTCTATCGTAGTGCGCGTAAATCCATCATTAGTCTCTCTGAGATCGAAAAAAACTTTGGCCCAGACATTTTAACGCTCGTCAAAGATACGCTCGCGATGGGTAAACTGTCGGAGATTATTGAAAGTAATAAGCGTCTAGAGGATCATTTCGCCAATAACCAGCGCGATCAGCTATCCAATATCTACAGCATGCTCATCTCTGTTACTAATGATGTGCGCGTGGTGCTCATCAAGCTGGCTGAGCGCACTTTTGCAATGCGTGAATTGACATTTTCTAATCAAGAGCGCCAAACTCGTGTTGCCCGTGAAGTCATGACTATTTATGCGCCATTAGCGCATCGGTTAGGCATCGCACAACTCAAGTGGGAACTTGAAGACTTGGCCTTTCGTTATCTGGCTCCTGATAGATACAAAGAGATTGCCAAACTATTGTCAGAAAAACGTAGCGAGCGTGAGGCTTATATTCAGCGTGTGGAAGAAAAGCTTAACGAATCATTGGCCAATGCCAATATCGAAGGCGAAGTGTCTGGACGTGTCAAACATATCTACTCTATCTATCGCAAAATGAAGCTCAAAGGCTTGTCGTTTGATCAGCTTTACGATATCCGCGCATTACGCGTATTGGTCACCAATCCGTCAGACTGTTACCATGTGCTAGGTTTGGTACATGGTCTATGGCGCTATATTCCCGAACAGTTTGACGACTATATTACCAATCCCAAGTCCAATGGCTATCGCTCGCTACACACGGCAGTCATTGCAAAAAACAAGTCGCTTGAAGTACAGATTCGTACCCACGAAATGCACTTCGAAGCTGAGCTTGGTATGTGCGCGCACGTCAATTACAAAGAAGGTCTAAAAAATAAGAAAGACAACTACCTAAACCAGAGAATCAGCTCGCTGCGTCAGCTGCTTTCTATCAATAACGACACTCGCAACCAGCCACGCTCTGCTTTACTGACAGGTGAAGAGATAGATGACACAGAGTTTGATGAAGAAGAGCAACTGGTAGATTTTGATGAGCTTGAACGCATCTATATCTTTAGTCGTGATGGTGATATCACTGAGCTGCCAAAGGGCGCAACGGTTCTTGATTTTGCCTACTATGTGCATACCCAGGTTGGTAATCGCGCGCAAGCAGCTCGCGTCAATCAGCGCTATGTGCCGCTGACCTATCAGCTAAAAACGGGTGAGCAAGTTGAAATTATCACCAAGGCCTCACGTGAGCCTAATCGGGATTGGCTGGTCGCGTCATTGGGTTATATACACACCAATCGCGCGCGCTCAAAACTGCGTCAATGGTTCAATAAACAAGACCGTGATAAAAATATTGAGATAGGTCGCCAAATGCTAAGCAAAGAGCTTGAGCGTTTATCCGTCCATCCCAATAGTATCGACTTGAATGACTATATTCAGCATTTTCATGTCCATACAACAGACGATATTATCGTTGGACTCGTCACAGGTGAGATTGGTCTCAATCAGCTGACCAGTCATATTTCTCGGCAATTACATCTAGAACCTGAAAGTCCTCCAGAAGACTTTGTACTGAATATAGATAACAAAGACACAGGCAAACCTGGTGCCTACAAAATCCATATCGATGGACTCGATAATATCGAGATGCATTTGGCAGGCTGTTGTCATCCGGTACATGGTGAGCCTATTACGGGTTATATCACCTTGTCACGAGGTGTCAGTATTCACAACCGTGGCTGCCCAGAATATCTACGTTTAATTGAGCGTGATCCTGAGCGTAAAATAGAAGCCGCTTGGCAAGTACAAACTGGTCGTTATCAGCCCGTTGATATACATGTGGAAGCGTACGACAGACGCGGTCTATTGCGAGATTTGACACAGATTATTGACAAAGAAAACGTCAATATCCGTCAAGTTCAAACACTGAGCAACGATGACAATATTGCCTTTTTAAAGTTTCATATTGAGGTCTCAGGGCTGGCTCACTTATCTAAACTACTGGCAAAACTAGAGCAGCAACATGGTATCTTGCATGCGCGCCGTGCGGTTATTTAACATGAGACCTGCACGCTCAGTCATCCACTTTATAATACAGTTGTCATAAAACCATGCCTGAATTACCAGAAGTAGAAACCACAAAAACCAGCCTTGCACCGCTTTTAGGGCAACAAGTAGTTGAGGTGCAGATCTTTCAGCCAAAACTGCGTTGGGCAATGCCAGATGACTTGAATACCTTAATCAATTACACATTAGAGAGTGTGGAGCGCCGAGCAAAGTACCTGATACTTAATTTTTTGCCCGTAGTCATCAATGATCATGCATCAGTTTTGACTGATATGGTCGCAGCGCGACAATTGCTGATACATTTAGGCATGTCAGGCAGCTTACAACAGCACAGCGATGGTACTGATAAACGCAAGCATGATCACCTAGTGATTACCTTTGCTGATACGGCTCATACCAAATCGCAACTACACTACTATGATCCCAGACGTTTTGGCTCAGTGCTGTGGCATGAAGAATACGGTCCTAAATTATTAGACCATTTAGGTCCTGAACCCCTATCTGATGTGTTTACCGCAGATTATCTGTATGGTTTGATTCAACGTATTACTGTACTTGATGGAAATGAGCTCGATAGCAAAGCCGATAATACTCTGCCCAATAAACGACGACAGCCTATTGCTCGAGCGATAAAATCTGTCATCATGGAACAGCAAGTGGTGGTTGGTGTTGGCAATATCTATGCAACAGAAAGCTTATATTTATCAGGTATCCATCCTGCCACTCCTGCCAACCAAATCTCTTATGAGCAAATGGTGATTTTGGTTGACCATATAAAAGATATTTTGAAAAAAGCGATCAAACTTGGTGGTTCAACTCTACGAGACTTTACTGTGGCAAGTGGTCAAACGGGATATTTTCAGCAAACCTTGAATGTTTATGGCAGACAAGGTGAGCCGTGTTTGGCCTGTGATACTGTGCTTGAAAACATCAAGCTCAATGGCAGAGCCAGTGTTTATTGTCCACATTGCCAACCGATAAGCTAGGATATATCTTCAACTTACTCGATGGCACTCTAAATAGGTTGAAAATAAAGTACCCAAAAAATCGTCAGTACCCTTAGCAGATAGTGCAGTCGAATTACTTCGCATCTGTACTGTCATTAGGCCATTTTGAACAGCCATATATTTATCGCGCGCATTTTTGTTGCTTATTAATCCACATCTTGCTTTAATAGAGCTAACGCTTACATAAATAGTATTTACCGTTTATGTAGCTGTAATATTAGACCTGCTTATCGTTGCCGCATTGTTTGTATAGGGAAGTTGTCTCTGTGTGAAAATAGCAGCAGCCACTAATCATACTACTGATGAGTTTTAGGATATCGTTATGACTGTTAAAGCCAAGACCCGACGCACTGTTAAGCAGAAATTCTTTACAGTGTTTGCAACAGTAGGTTTGGTCGTTGCCACTATGCAACCGACCTTTGCAGCGATAGAAATTGATGAAGCTGACTTTGGACCTTCTTATGGAACCATGGTTGCTGATACTGTTGTTGGCAAGCCTTTACAGCTTGTCAATGCGGTGGCTGGTACGGCAGCTTATCTTGTAAGTTTACCTTTTTCACTGATCGGAGGTAATGCCGACCAAGCACAGCAAAAGCTATTTGTTGAGCCTTGGGATGCGATGGGACGATGCCTAGGCTGTACCGTTGCTGAAGATAATTACTACAAATCACAGGTTATTGACAATAATACGGTGCGTATTATCGTTGACCAACCTTCAGAGATTTTAATTAATACCAATGACTACGTGATTGTTACGCCATAATATTTATTATAAAACAGTCATAAAACAATAAAAGAGGCCAACATAATGTTGGCCTCTTTTATTATTTTATGGTGTCATACTATTTGATCATGTTAGATTTGCTTAATTTGGCACTGATTTCACGAAGCAATTTGACTTCTTCTGAAGGCTCTTCTACCGCTTCTTCTATAATCTCTTCTACTTCATCAGCACGGCGCATTTTATTGACCATTCTGACCATCATAAAGATAATAAAGGCTAAAATTAGAAAGTTAATAAGTACCGTGATAAAACTGCCGTATGCCAGCACAGGAACACCCGCTTCTTTGAGTGCATCATAAGTCATGGCAATCCCATCCGGCGCATCACCTAGGACAAAAAACATATTCTTAAAGTTAATCTCGCCGCCGAAGATAAACGCGACGATTGGCATGATAATGTCATCTACCAAGGATTTTGTAATGGTAGCAAAAGCCCCACCGATGATCACACCGACTGCTAAATCCATTACATTGCCTTTTAAAGCAAATTCTTTAAACTCTGATACCATACTCATCATTTTCTCCTAAAAATTTATTTACCAATAGACCACTGTCTAAAAATTACTTCAACTTTAGCTTTTATAACAAAAAATGAATACTTTGCTACTGCTTATTATTCTGTCTGTATTTCTCAACAATTACAACACAAAAAAAAGCAGCATAAAGTGAACGATAATTTGCTCACTCTATACTGCTTTTTTTACTTGCTCGATACTCACGCTCATCCCCTACTGGAGCTCGTGCGAGTATCAAACATAAACAATGAGAATTACTGAATAATTCCCTCGCTTATATTAAGCACCTTTCTTGGCACGGCCGTGACGCTTACGCTCACTTTCAGTCAGATGACGCTTACGGAGACGAATCGCTTTAGGTGTTACTTCAACCAACTCATCATCTTGAATGAATTCAAGTGCTTGCTCAAGGGTGAACTTAACCGCTGGCGTCAACGTCAATGCTTCGTCAGTACCACTAGCACGTACGTTAGTTAGCTGTTTAGCCGTCGTTGGGTTAACTGTCATGTCATCGTTACGAGAATTCAGACCAACGATCATACCTTCATAAACTTCAAGCTGTGGCTCAGCAAATAACTTACCACGTTTTTGCAGGTTAAACAGTGCGAAGCCTAGGCAAACACCTTTAGCCATAGAAACCAATACACCGTTAGAGCGACCACCAACATCACCGATCTTTTGTGGACCGTAATGTGAGAAGCTAGAAGTCATGATGCCGCTACCTGAAGTCAATGTTAAGAACTCAGAACGGAAACCAATCAGACCACGAGCAGGTATAGTCGCTTCAATACGCATGCGACCTTTACCATCAAGCTCCATGTTAGTCATCTCGCCTTTGCGTAGACCAACTTGTTCCATGATAGAGCCTTGATGCCCGTCTTCAATATCGAACACAACATTTTCATACGGCTCTTGTAGTTTACCATCAACTTCTTTAACGATAACTTCTGGGCCTGAAACACCCATCTCAAAACCTTCACGGCGCATGTTTTCGATAAGCACAGATAAGTGAAGCTCACCGCGACCTGATACTTTGAACTTGTCTGGAGATTCAGTGTCTTCTACACGTAGTGCTACGTTATGAATCAGCTCACGCTCAAGACGCTCACGGATGTTACGTGACGTCACAAACTTACCATCACGACCAGCAAATGGTGAGTTATTTACTTGGAAGTTCATTGAAACTGTTGGCTCATCAACCGTTAGTGCTGGTAATGCTTCAACATTAGCTGGATCACAAATCGTATCTGAGATATTAAGTGCATCAATACCAGTGATACAAACAATATCACCCGCTTGTGCATCTTCAACATCAATACGATCAAGACCATGATAGCCCATGATTTTTAGAATACGGCCGTTACGTGTATTGCCATGCTTGTCAATAACTGTAACTTGCGTGTTCAATTTGACTTTACCACGTTGGATACGGCCAATACCGATAACACCAACAAAGCTGTTGTAGTCTAGGCTTGAGATTTGCATGCGGAACGGCGCATCAGCATCAACCTGTGGAGCCTGTACAACATCAACGATTGTTTTGAATAGTGGGGTCATATCGTCAGCTAAATTGTCAGCTTCTAGACCAGCAATACCATTCAACGCTGATGCGTAAACAACTGGAAAATCTAACTGCTCGTCAGTTGCACCTAGATTGTCAAACAAATCAAAGATTTGATCCATAACCCAATCAGGGCGTGAGCCTGGACGGTCAATTTTATTGATAACAACAATTGGCTTTAGACCTTGCTCGAACGCTTTTTGCGTTACAAAACGAGTCTGAGGCATTGGACCGTCAACAGCATCAACAACCAAAAGTACGCAGTCAACCATTGACATAACGCGTTCAACTTCACCACCAAAGTCGGCGTGACCTGGGGTATCTACAATGTTGATACGGTATTCAGTTTCTGAAGTATGATCTGTCCAGCGGATGGCTGTGTTTTTAGCCAAAATGGTAATACCACGTTCTTGCTCAATATCACCTGAATCCATTGCACGTTCAGCAATGTTTGCGCGGTCGCCAAAAGTACCAGACTGATGTAATAACTTATCAACCAAAGTTGTTTTACCGTGGTCAACGTGGGCAATAATTGCAATGTTACGCAGGTGTTTGATATCGTTCGCCATATAAAATGCTCGTGTCGTCTTAAAAAAATGCAGTAGCAATAAGCGCCGCTGGATAAACTATTATCATCAACCAGATAGACAAATATTGAATCCTAAATGATGCACAATAAATGCTTTCATTCAAAAAATATCAATAGAATCAAATATCTATTCTGATAAATTCATCATACAGATAGCTATGCTAATGTACATTCTGTCAGTTTACAGAATGTTTCGGTGGCTAGTATAACATTATTGATTCATAAATTTATGTAATAACTTACTTTTATCAATGCATAAATGAAAAAAGCCACCCAGTGGGTGGCTTTTTTTGTAACTTTATATTTGACTATCTCATTCGCTAACTACTACTTATTGAACAACCATATCTTTAGTTTGTTCAACAGTCATTGTTTTGTCACCAGTGATGATGGCATAAACACGACGGTTCATAGCACGACCTTCTTCAGTGTCGTTTGAAGCGATTGGGTTGTCATAACCGTAACCAACAGTTGATAGGCGGTTTGGAGCAATACCAAATTCGTTAGTTAGCATAGACTTAACAGCAACGGCACGGGCTTCAGACAGACGTTGGTTATAACGTGCTGAAGGACCAGTTTTAGAAGCATGACCTTCTACACGTGCTGTAGAGTTAGGATACTCACGCATCTTCTCTGCTACTTTAGCGATTTCTGGCTTGTATTGGTTTTTGATAGCTGATTTGTCGTTGTCAAAGAATACACGTAGTTCCATTTTCAGCTCATCAGTAATATCTACTGGTACTGGGCAACCGCGCTCATCAACTACAACGTTCATTGGAGTGCCTGGGCATGCATCGATGCTATCAGGTACGCCATCGCCATCAGAATCAAGGTCAGCTTCAACAACGACTACTGGAGTAGTGTCAACCATTGGCTCTTCCATTGGCGGTACAGCTACTGTAGGTGCTAGATGGCCACCAAGTACAACTTCTAGACCGGCCAAAGCCATGCCTTCCCACCAGTTGTTATCAAAGTTATGAATCGCACGAGCTTCACCACGTAGGCTTAGCGCGTCATTGATACGATACATAGCACCTAGACCTAAGTTACCGATAGTGTCTTTAGAGCTATTAACTTCAGTACCAGCAGCAACTGTAGCGCCATTACTGTTAACATAAGTTTCTTGGTTTTCTACTTTAATTTTAGATTGACCAGCACCTATTAGCACATATGGCTTCAACGCACTGTCAGTATAACCAGTAAATTCTTCAGTACCGATCAAGAAGTTACCAGAGATCATTTCTTGTTCGATATCAAAGCGGTTAACGCCTGCATCAGCAGAATCTTCAGAAGCTTCGCCGTTTGCGTCAGACACACCATACTCTACTTGGAACTGAGTAGAAGGAGTCAATTCGATACCTAGCGCAGCACCAGTATATAGGCTGCTTTCTTTAGCTACGCCGCCGTTAGTTTGGTTGCCAGCACGGCCATCGATTGAATTGCCGTTAGCATCTACATACAGATCTTTACCAGTACGAAAAGAATCACGCTGTTTGTCAGATGTATCACTGAATTCTTCAGTCATGTGATAACCAAGTAGCAACGGGCTAATAGTGACACCAGCATTAGCTGCCATAGGTACAGCCGCTACAGCAATAAGGGCTAAAGCTATTTTATTCAATTTCATGGACTTCCTCCAAAGGATAATTTTAGTAATGCGTTAAGCAAAACCGATTCGCAAGACGCTGTAAAGTAGACGTCTTTTGCGCATTTTAAGTTACAAAGCAAAACCAATTAAGACGTAGCTTAGCGATTATCAATCCAGTTTACAACTTTTTTCGTTAAGGAGCTACACATTATTACACGATAATGTTGTAACCAAAACACAATAAGCAAACTAGGTTACTTAGAACTAACACACCTTACGATCTTTATCTTTTGTATGTGAGTTCATAATAATTCCCCAACCAAGCAATAGCTATTTACTGTTCATATTTTAATACAAGTTTTCCTTTTTCTCTATTGTTAATATAAAGCATTCACTAATTGAAACATTTTTTGACACTAGGCATATATTCTGTTTATATTATGAAACCCAACATTTTTTAATACACTAAACAATCAGACAACGTACCAATTTTGTATGCAGCCCATATTTTAAAAAACTGCGATTAATTGCAAAAGCATTCTAAACAGTCGCTGCGATACACGATGAAAGATAAGGAACCTCATTTTATTACTATAATGGACTGCTATAGGATGTAGCACCTCATGATATTACTTCATAAGATTTCGTTAAGTTATCTCAAGCTCAATACTATTATCTCACTCATACGAGTTTTGATAAGTAGTAGAGTTTGTAGTCAATCAATATTATTCATCTATCGCCCACCTATTTCACTACTCCAATCAGCTATATATACTGAGTCATTAAAATCATACTTATCTCAATCCGCATCGATATCTAAATCGTTAGGTAGTAAAGGCGCCCACGGGTTCACACTCGTTGAGCTTTTGGTAACCATCACCGTGCTAGGCATTATTGCTACTATCGCCGTTCCAAGCATCTTAACGCACCTAGCACGTTTAGAGTCTCAGCGGGTCAAACACCAACTTAAAAACACGCTTTCGTTAGCCAGAGCTGAAAGCTATATCAGTAGACAAGACGTCTTGGTTTGCTTATCCAACAATGGCGGGCGATGTCACAGGGACAGTGATGAGGTGCTATTGTTGTTTGTGGACAATAACAATAACAAACATTTTGATAGCGACGTTGATGTGTTGTTGACTCAGCAGGATTTGAAACTTAGATATAGTACGGTGAAATTACGAGTAGGAGGTAGACGTCACTACACCAAGTTTTGGGGAGATAGCGGCAAACCTCGAGGACACTTTGGACACATCAAATACTGCCCTACTGCTTCTTATAATCAAGCTATGTATCAAATCTCGTTTAATCAGGCAGGTATAGTCAAACATAAACTCAATGAAGATCACCCTACCAAATGCGGCGCATAAGACGGTAGATCAATCACCTAGTTAAACAGGTACCTATTGATAACGCTGCTGCTGTTGCCATAGTAAACGGCTTTGTAATGGTTGATAGTCAAGCAAGTGATCCATCAAATGTCGATGTAGCTTTGACCAGTTATTCAATGTTTTTTCGTTGATTCCTAACGCTACCATCTCAATGAGATCATCACCGCTAAAAATGGTCTGTCCAGTGACGCTGTCTAAGTGCTCAGAAACTTCATCGCTTCGTACGGTAGGATCACTCTGCAGGGTCGGCATAAAACCCACATCAGGTAAAAATTGATAGGTAAAACCAGATTCGATAGCATCTTCAACGTTGTCATGCGTCAATGTTGGCGTAAAACCCAATTCAGTAAACAAGTACCGTTCAAATTGGCGCAAACAAAGGCGAAGTTCGTTGGCGTTTAAAGGTTGTTTGAGTCGTTGTAGACTTATTTGATAGTGCTGCCATAAGGTAGGCATCGGGTCTTCGGTAGCTAGTAGTCGCCAGAGTATTTCGTTAAGGTATAAAGCAGCGTATTGGTTTTGACCACTGATATTCCCATAAGGAACTGCTGCTAATATTGTAGGCACATTATCTGATGGCTCGGCGCCTACTTGCTCGATGCTTACTTGAGCAATGATTTGTGAGGTGATATTGATTTGACTAAATGTTTTTAGATCCCGTTTGCCCGTAGCAAAAAGTTGCAATGGCATGAACAGTGGTGCGCCTTTTTTGCCAACACCGTGTATCACACCATGTTGCTGAGAGAAAAGGTAATATAAAGCGCGCTTTTCTTGGTAAGGGCGCTGATGTAGCAGATAACCAATTAACGCTTCATTGCGCATTTTCTATCCCCTTCAGCTCTCAGCATCTATAAACTATTCTTATGACAGCAATATATCTGCTGCTGTTAGTATCCCAGACTGGTGAGCGCACGCTCATCATCAGACCAACCGCGCTTCACTTTGACCCACAATGTCAGCATGATTTTTTTATCAAAAAGCTGTTCCATATCTTTACGAGCATCCATGCCTACTTGTTTAATACGTTGGCCTTTATCACCGATGACAATGGCTTTTTGACCACTACGCTCGACATAGATAGTTGCATCAATGAAAGTACAGGCTTTACGTGGACGTCCTGTTTTTGGGTCAGTATGTGCAGGCTCATCTTTAAATTCGTCAATTTGCACTGTCAAATCATAAGGAACTTCATCACCAGCACTACGCATGATTTTTTCGCGAATGATTTCACTGGCTAAAAATCGCTCAGAACGATCTGTGATTTGCTCAGTATCATAAATAGGCGCCGCCACTGGTAGATGTGAGGCAATCACTTCTTGTAAACGATCTAAGTTTTGATTTCTTAGCGCGGACACAGGAACGATATCAGCGAAATCAAAGCTGTCGCTGAAGGTTTCAATGAGCGGCAACACACTGCCTTTATCTTTTAGGGTATCTGACTTATTAATCACTAGCACCACAGTCAAATTGGTGTCGCCAAGCTTTTGTAGTGTCAATAAGTCATCATCACGCCACTGATCGGAGTCAACGACGAACAGTACCAAATCAACATCTACTAGAGCAGATACTGCCGCTTTGTTCATGCGCTCATTAATGGCACGCACCTCATTACGGTGAATACCTGGTGTATCAACGAAGACCGCTTGCATCTCATGGTTTGATAAAATGCCATGAATACGATGACGCGTCGTCTGTGGTTTGCGTGACGTGATGGACAGTTTTTGCCCCAATAAATGATTCATCAGTGTTGACTTGCCAACATTTGGACGTCCGACAATCGCAACATAGCCTGTTCTGAAATCTTCAGACATACGGTTATTATTGCTTGGTGCAAAAAACTCTTCAATGGCCATATCATTTTCTGATGTGACATTGTCTTCATTATTTTGGCTGAGGTGATTGTCTAGGTTTTCATTCATATCGTGAGTATTGTCTTCGTTGTTTGATGGCAAATCAGTACGATTGCTCATAAGTTAATCCTATAGGGTTTATGGCCAGCCAATCATCTTTTATCGTGTGCTAATTAAGTCATCACTAGAGATCGGCTGGCAATATTTGGTTTTTCAAAATAAGTGTTAAGTCAGCACTTCTGATCAATACTTCTTTAAGATAAATACGCTTAAAAACGACATGATAAATTTAAAAGTATGCTGTTAATGATTCTTGGATAGTGGTTAAGAGCGTTTTTTGGCTGAGGCTGGAAGCTTGTGTAGCTGATTGATCATCAGCTCTGCGGCTTTCTGTTCAGCAATACGGCGACTTTCACCAGACTCGGTAATGTCAGGACAATTATTGATATTGACATTGCAACGTACCACAAATATTTGATGCGGTGCATTGCCACGCGTTTCCATAAGCTCATAGTTGGGCAAATCAAACTGCTTAGACTGTAACCACTCTTGCAGACGGCTCTTAGCATCTTTTAATGCCTTTTGATCGTTTACATTGTCGATCAAGTCTCCATACCAAGATAACACGCAATTGCGAGTGATTTGCATGTCTTGGCTGTCCAGATAAATAGCGCCAATCAAAGACTCTACCGCGTCTGCCAAGATAGAAGCACGATTGCGCCCGCCGCCCTTTCGCTCACCCACGCCCAGTATCAAATGATTAGAAAGCTCTAGATTTTGAGCAATAATAACCAGCGACTCTTGACGAACCAAAGTTGCACGCATACGCGTTAAGCGACCCTCGTTTTGAGCAGGATAACGATGGTATAAAGCCTCACCCACGATCATACCCAAAAGAGCATCACCTAAGAACTCTAAGCGCTCATAGTTTTTTTTGCTATCAAATGAGCGATGCGTCAGTGCAAGTTTTGGTAGACTCAAGTCATTAAAAACATAGCCTAACTTACGTGTTAGCACTGCTAATCTTTGGATAAACTCTGAGCTAACAACCAGTGTGTCAGCAGACGTGCTATTTTTTTGGGGAGTAGTAACCGCTTGGAGATGTTGCGAAGTTGGTTTCATGCGTGGCTTGTGGTTATCCCTTCTGTTTTACAGATTTAGTTTAATAACGTTGTATGGCTTATCTAAAAAGATTAGCATGCTGTTTGATACATCAGACGATTTATTCTGCTGCTGCCATATCAATATCGTCTTCAAAACGATTAACGATATCAATATTGCTAAATAAATTATTGGTCACTTCATATTTTTTGTGGATGGCCAACTGTCCTGCTTTTTTATCAGTAAATACAAATACGTCTTCTGCGGTAGTGTTATAGTCAGCATTGATAGAGAGCTGTTTATTCACACGCTCAACAAACTGCTTGGCGGTGTCATTATTTTCATTTGCTTGTTTGAGTTCGGCACTTAGCAACTTGGTTAATTGATAGTCACCAATCTGAGCAGGTAAGATCGCCACCATCAATTTAGTCGCAATGCCCAACACCATGATAATAAGAACGATATTAGTGACACTAGCACCGCGCTGTGTGGCTAAACCAGATAATTGCTGCATTATGACACCCTTCGACTGATAAACGACTGTTTTTAATGGCCACTCAATGACTAAATAACTATTTGGTGAATAGTAAATTGGCAGATAGTAACGATATTAGCATAAAACGATTATCGATAAATCAATCAATACAGTATCTATGATGTCAATCAATAGCGCCATTGCGCTCAAACGTTGGTAAAGTAAGTCCTGGTGGTTTGTGCATCCAGATATAAACTGCCTTACCTGCTAGGTTTGCGTCTGGAACAAAACCCCAAAACCGACCATCAGCACTTCGGTCACGGTTATCACCCATGACAAAATACTGACCCTCTGGCACATCAAGGCGCCACTCGGTACCTTCAGAGCTTACCACTTCTGGCGACTGCTGCTGTAAAAACGGTGCATACTGTGCGCTATTCATACCGCTTAAGTATCGAACAAGATGTGTGTTCTCGCCTTGTACCTCCTGAAAGTATTCAGCCGCGTCTTCTTCTTCTTGACCCATTGCTGCCGCACCTGCTTCTGTCAATACTTGACCTGGAGCCACTTGTCCTGGCAGATAAAGCTGCGAAGTTAATTCGTCTTTTGCAGCAAAGTCCACAGAGCTGGTTTCAACAGGCACATCATTAATAGAAAGTGTGCCTTGATTATAACTAACCGTATCACCAGGCAAACCGATAACCCGTTTTATATAATAGATACTAGGGTTTTCAGGATAACGAAATACAGCTACATCACCATGCTCTGGTTCGCCAGTATCCAATACCTTATTGTATGTCAAAGGCAGGCGTACACCATAGGCATACTTATTAACGGCAATAAAGTCACCCGTATATAACGTCGGCACCATAGAAGATGATGGAATGTTAAAAGGCTCAATAAAAAACGAGCGAACAATCAATACCACGGCTAGGACAGGAAAGAAGTCATAAGCCCAGCGTACTAGAAGACTCTCTTTGCCGCGTCCGCGCGTCTTTCGTTGTTTGAGTGTAAGTTTGTCTAACAGCCAAACGATACCTAAGCCTATGGTTAACGGTACTAAAATTAAATTAAAATCAAAATCCATACCAAATTGCCTATTAACGAGCTGCTTTGACGGTTGCTATTTATAAACTATCGTATTTACTGTTATTACTTTTACATGAGTAATAACAGTTTATTGTTTATTCTACTTGCAGTACAGCCAAGAAGGCTTCTTGTGGTATTTCCACATTACCCACTTGCTTCATGCGTTTTTTACCGGCTTTCTGCTTAGATAGTAACTTTTTCTTACGTGAGACATCACCACCATAACACTTAGCTAGTACATCTTTACGCATGGCTTTGACCGTGCTACGGCCAATAATCTGACTGCCAATAGCCGCTTGAATCGCCACATCAAACATTTGACGTGGAATCAACTCTTTCATCTTAGTCACTAGCGCATTACCACGGTAGCGTGATTGGGTTTCGTGCACAATCATGGCCAGCGCATCAACTTTTTCGCCGTTGATCAACACATCCACTTTGACCAGTTTATCGACTTGGTAACGCTCAAAATTATAATCAAGCGAGGCGAAACCGCGTGAAACTGACTTTAGACGATCGAAGAAATCCATGACCACCTCGCCCATCGGAATATCGAAGATCAGCTGAACTTGGCGACCCATAAAACGCATATCGACCTGTACGCCGCGACGCTCAATACATAGCGTCATGACATTGCCCAAGTAATCTTGGGGTACTAAAATCTGACAGCGGGCGATTGGCTCACGAAATTCTTCAATATTATTCGGCTCTGGCAATCTAGAGGGGTTATCAACATAGATAACGTCACCATTCTTTTTCTCAATTTCATAGATTACTGAAGGTGCGGTAGTGATCAAATCCAAATCGTATTCACGCTCTAAACGCTCTTGGATAATTTCCATGTGCAGCATACCCAAGAAGCCGCAACGGAAACCAAAACCAAGTGCATCTGAGGTATCCGGCTCAAAGAACAACGAGGCATCGTTAATTTGCAATTTTTGCAACGCTTCACGAAACTTTTCAAAGTCGGTAGAATCTACAGGGAACATACCTGCGTAGACTTGCGGGGTTACTTGTTTAAACCCAGGAATACGGTCGACGTCAGGCGTTTTGGCATGCGTAATCGTATCACCAACGGGAGCGCCCGCAATATCTTTAATACCAGCAATAATGAAGCCAACTTCACCTGCTTCCAAAACACCCGTATCTAGAGGCTTCGGTGTAAAAACACCAATTGAACCAACCAAATGTGCTTCTTGAGTTGACTTAATATAGAGCTTGTCACCTTTGCGTATGGTGCCTTCGCGCACACGTACCAATGACACCACGCCTAGATAGTTATCAAACCATGAGTCAATGATTAGCGCTTGTAGCGGTGCTTCACGGTCACCAGTCGGCGCTGGAATAAATGCAACCAACGCTTCTAATAGCTTATCAACCCCTAGCCCTGATTTGGCTGATACTCTTGGTGCATCTACCGCATCAATGCCAATGATGTCTTCGATTTCTTGAATAACACGCTCAGGCTCAACTTGAGGCAGATCAATCTTATTTAAGACGGCCATTACTTCTAGGCCTTGATCCACTGCGGTATAGCAGTTGGCCACTGACTGCGCTTCTACGCCTTGAGCCGCATCGACAACCAACAATGCCCCTTCACAAGCCGCTAATGAACGAGATACTTCATATGAAAAGTCGACGTGGCCAGGCGTATCAATAAAGTTCAGCTGATAACGCTCACCATTTGGGTGATCATAAAACAACGTTACCGACTGTGCCTTGATAGTGATACCGCGCTCACGCTCAATATCCATCGAGTCGAGCACTTGCGCCTGCATCTCGCGATCTTGCAAGGCGCCGCACATTTGAATGAAACGATCGGCAAGCGTCGACTTACCATGATCAATGTGGGCAATGATTGAAAAGTTACGAATATTGGCTAATGCAGTCACAAAGCGCCTACTAAATTAAGGGTGATAGAATAATAAAAATGAATACTGTCAGAGGTAGTCGATAGCATACTTAGGTAGTGTAAAAACCAAACCATCAACCGAGTCAATTTTATGAATATAACGGTCTCGAATACACGGCTAAGAATGCTAACGCTTATGCGCAGACATAAAAGAGCATTCTAGCAGTTTTCTACTGCAAAGTAAGGCGATTTTGTTAGCAGAGATGTGATTTACCTTACAGGTGAGCCAATCAACTGACAAACCACGAATTTAGACAGTATGGTGCTTATCAGCTACTGATGAGGAGGGGTTTTAGAGAGTTCTGTTTCTATAGTCTTGTCTTCAGCTTGAGACAGATACTTATACATCCAAGGAGACCGACCATAAAAAGCACCATTGATCTGAGTTTGCTCTATCAGATACTCACGAAATCTCAAATAAAATTCGTTATCTGGGCTCTTGGGATGCTGCCAGAAATCATCCAATGATTTTTGATCCGTCAGTTTAGGAATGTCGTAGATAGCACGGCCCATAACCTTGGTTGGTTTTTTATGATAGACCGACTGTAGACCTGTGGTGCTATTGATAGTGACCATGCCAATGCTATGTTTCATCAAAGTTGGCAAGTGCATATCACAACCATAAAAGACCCGATGGCTCACTTGATAGCGCTCAGCCAGACTAGAGACTAGCTCTCGATAATCTCGATGACCACGATCGAGCGGATGGTGCTTGAATACCAATAGCTGCTTACGCTCTGCACACGTGGCAAAACTGGCAATAGACTCATCGATAAACTGCACCACATCACGATAATCACTATGATGCGTAATCTGTGAATCGTTATGCACTTGCAGACTGATTAAAAAGTAATTATTACTTTCTTGCTTGGTGAGCTTATTTTGTAATCGTTTGTCAGGCAGATAATCTCGAAATTTGCGCCAAGGGGCTTTGAGCCAAGCGATGGCTTCTTGCCATGCGGTCATGCCTCTATAATGCGAATAGTGTGGATAACGACCTTTATAAAGCCATGCAATCACATAGTAAACAACAGCCGCGATACTCAATCGATAAAAACGATTGTGCGTATAGAGTGGATGATCATTTGCTTTTTTCAGTGCTTTAATATCAGCAGTATTCAGCCGTGAATAGCCATTGATACCATATTCTTGCAAGGTAATATAATCGGGGCGCAAATACCCTTCTTCAAATACAAAGAATGAGGTGCCTCTTTTTTCGCTGACACCTGCCGCTTGCGTATGATGTGGACGACAGTCTCCAAAACAAACAATCGCGTCGATGCTATTTGCTTCTATCAAAGCCTGTAACCAAGAGGAGAATTGAGCCAGTGTGCCCGTATACTCATAGGTATCAGCATGATGATAGAAAAAGGCATCTCCCGCATTAAAATTAACTTTACTGACTTTAATGCCTTGGGTTTGCAAAAATTCAGAGAAACGATTAAAAAATCCGCCCATCTTTCCTTGTAGCAGCAAGACGTGTCGATGAGTTAGCAAGTGAGACATCGAAGCTGCCATAGTATTGGGTTACCATTGATTGAAAAATAAAAGTTATATAAAGGACAAATAATTATACCGAAAAACCCGATAATTGTCTCACAGGATTTGTTTGGTGAATTTAGCACCAGCTAGTCAGGTCATTTACGTAAGCGCTGTTGCCATTGATGGCGCTGCTGCATAAAAGCGGTGGTCAATCGTTGCTTTAGTTGCGTGCGCACACTTGGTTTGGACGAAATGGATGATTGAGCTGAACCATTCATATTACCTACCACTCCCGCCTCAGACTCTAAATTTTGGCCTTTTACTGATTGGCAATCTATTGACTGACCTAAATCTTGAGTCGGGTATAAGTAGTCAATCACTTGCTCTACTTGTGCAAGTCCATAGCCATCAGGCAAGCGATATAACGGATAGCATATCAGCGCCCCATATAGTAACTGCTCAAGAGACAACGGTGTCTCGCGCTTACGTCTGGCTAAATACTCCGCCTTCGGCTGAAACTGTGTATCCATATCAGTGGTTAAGCCCCACCCTGCATAGAATGGTAGGCCATAGCATGTGACTCGTAAGCCGCGAAGCAGTGCTTCAAAACCTGTCAGCGAGCTGATGGTGTGTATTTCATCAACCCACTCTAGACAATCAGGCATTGCCGTATGATAGGCAACCGCTTGCACTTGCTGTAGACAAGCCTCTGTCACTTTACCAGCGCGCAATCCAGCTTCCACATCGGGATGCGGCTTATAAATAAGATAAGCATGCGGATTATCCTGCCGCACACGATCAATCAAGCTACTATTTGTCTTTATGGTTGAGCCGCAATATTGTACTGATAAATCATCTTCTACTTGACCAATAATCAGAATACGAGGTTTTCTAGATACCTTTGCCTCTTGCATCCATGAGGTATGCTGGCCACTAAAATTTTTACTGGCATTGGCTTTCGCACTACCAATATTACCCCCAACATTATATTTACTCACCCGCTGAGTGAGCAGTTTGTCTCGAAGCTTTTGTACTCGTGTGACCTGCTGTGGATCTAGTGGCTGACAATCACGTAGTAATGTCTCTAAATCTGAAGGCTGAGTAGCATCATAATAGATACCTTGGGTGTCTATCACGACAGATAATGGTTCTAATAACGTTGCGCCCAAACCATTTGAGCGGATAAATCCATCTTCCATACAGTATATGGCAGGAATATTTGAGGACTGTTCAACAAGCTTATTCTGACGCTTTGATTGTACTTTTTGGCGTTTGGCCAAGCCCCATACGAGTAGAGGCTGTTGATAATCCACACGAAAATGGTCTGGGTGTAGAAAATTTATTAAATTTAATTTAGGTTTGATAAATAGCGTCGTACGTGGCAAATTCGTAAATGCCTTAACAAAGGGCAGCTTCCATCGACTGAATTCATACACCGTCACGCTACCTTCAAGACGCGATTGCCAGTATCGGTTGGTCACTAGCCAATCAATGGCGGTATTGATATCACACGGTTGCTTCGTCGCTGGGTCTGCATAGCAGCTATAATCAATATACGCGCTACAAAATAATGTTTCCAACGTCGTATCGAGCTTTTGACCAACTGCTTTAGGGAATAAAGCTGAGTTTGAACAGTTTCTATCTTTGACTCGTTCATTGGCAAATGCTTTACGGCGTTGCTGAACGGCTCTTAAGAGGTTTTTTGGTGCGCCGCTATCATCAGTCAGCCCCCAACCACTATACCAACTGACGCCAAAGCAATGCACTGTCTTGCCTAGCATTAAGGCTTCAAAACCCATGTGCGAGCTGACGGTATAGACATCATTAACTTGCGATAGCAATTTAATAGGATTGAGTGCTTGAGACAATAGTCTCACGTTTTTTGGTAACGATAAGCTGGTGAGATATCCTGATGCTGAAGCAGGGTGTGCCTTGATCCAAATATAAGCATCAGGATGCTGTCGGCACGCGGTCTTTAACATTTGCTTAAATTGACGTTTATTCGCACCAGCCCCTTTAATAGAGGCATCACCCATTACTTGATCAATCAATAGCACATGAGTTTTTGACGCGGTATTTTTGACACCTGTATATTCTTTATCAATCAGCTCATCTAATAATGGACACGCTATCACTGAATTATATTTGCTCAGCTTTTCTGTACAGAGACGTGCCATCAATTGCTGCGCATGTTGCTTATCTAACTGATTCTTTTTAGAGGTACTATCGACCTTGGTTCGGGTAACGATTAACTGCTCAAGGCGCGAGCTGCTGGTCATGTCAAAATAGATACCAATATCATCAACCACCACACTCAAACCATGACGACTATCAACACCTGAATCTAGTGACCGCAAAAAACCATCTTCAATACTCAAAGCAGTCAGGTTTTGACGCCTCGCTGCTTTTTCGGCGCGCTGATAGCTTTTTTTGTGTCCCCAACCCATAAATGCATCGGGTCGTAATGAGTTAGGTTCATTATTGGAACCAACATGCTTTATTTTCGATAGTGGCAATAAAGACAGCAATGCTCGGTTACGGTTAGCCATGCGTTGCTGCACACCTGACCATGGATACCAGCGTTTAATATTCGCTTGCAATGCTTGAGGTAATAGCAGATTATTACGGCGCATTCCTTTGCCAATAACTGCTAAATTTTTTGGTGATGAATACTGGTCTGGCATTAAAAGCAGCGCATTATCAGAGGTAGGTAAAGCCAACACCTTGTCTTCATTTGCTACCTTTTTTGCCATTTTTAATGCCTTGTATTGGTGGTACTTTTTTTATGGTACGTCGTTTACTGGTACATTGTTTGCTGGTGACGGTTTCAGAAATGGACTATTTTATCGTAGCCTATTTTTAGAACCTTCCACACAGCGGTCTTTTATATCTGCAAATCAATGCTTATAAGTCTAGCACCACTTTGGCGGCGATGGCTAACTGATACACTATCTGAGACAAGCCACGAGCAATTTCCACACGCTTGGTTTTGACTTTTGGCAGTATCATAATCTCATCACCTTGCTGGATACGGTAAGCGGTATTGACCACTTGGCTGGCACCATTTTGATGAATAATCAGGATATCTTTGACATCTGCATTGTCAGAGAAACCACCAGAATTGGCAACATAATCGCCCACCGTATAATCTGGGTTGAATGTCAACGCACCTTGCGCACGTACTTGACCATTGACAGTAATCACAGAGGTTTGCGCTGGTATTTCAATGATATCACCTTGCTGTAAGATAATATCTTGCCAAGAATTTGGTACGACGACGATTTGGCCATCGGTCTGCACTTTACGTGCTTTAGCCACAAACTCTTTGACCAAAGCGGCATCATCCTGACGTAGCGCGGCTTCCTCACGTGTGGTTGACTGCGTGGCAAGTGTTAACTCTTCTAGGCGATCAAGCGACTCATTGATCATACGTTTTTGTTGTTCAGCAACGGACTGACGATAAATGGTCAAATGCGTCAATTTTGCCAGTGGACTTGGTTGCAGCTGTGGAACGATGTCTTTGAGGCGCGCACCATATGGCACCACCATCGCCCCATTACCTGTGTGAGCACCTTTAACTTGTACGGCGATGGTGCCCGCATATCGATCTGAGGTCACAACCATCTGGTCACCATTATAGACAGGGACGTTTCGTGCTTCAGTGAGTGAATAATACTCTGCTGTTTGTGCACGTCCTGCACTGCGTGTAATACTAACATTGGTTGCATTTGCCGCAGGGCTGGCCACTTGTAATACATCACCAATGGTCAAATCATTCACATCAAATTCAAAGGTATATTCATTTTGAACTTCCCCGCCTACTTCAAACGTTTTCTTTTGCGGTGCGACCGTAATCACATCGCCATCACGAAACGAGAATGACTGCAATTTACCCGCCAGTAGAAAATCATAAAGATTGACTTGCTGTAGCATTTGGCCGTTACGTTTTATTTGAATGTCGATATAGCTACCACGTGTTGGATCAACACCGCCCGCACGATCCAAATAAGACAATACAGAATCAGCGGCCAAACCGCCATAGTAACCAGGCTGTTTGACAAAGCCTGTGACAAATACTTTCACTGGTTGCGCCTGCTCTAGTGACGCATAGACACCAACGTTTGAGCGATAGATACGATTGACCGCGCTTTTGACGACATTTTGTAGATTGCCGTTTTGGACACCAGAGATGCGTACTGGACCCACATTTGGCAAGAAAATATTGCCTTGCGGATCAACGGTCATCGTCGCGGCGTACTGGTAGGCACCCCACATTCTGACCTGAACGTTATCGCCGGGGTTGATAACATAACCATCATTAAAAGTAGAGCCTGAGGTCGTTGAAAAAGCCCCACGAAACAGCTGCTCACCAAACATCATATCCTGAGTGTTGATGTCTTGGTAAGGACGCGTGGTATTAATAACTGACTGACTTGGAAGGCTGGCTGCATTGACGGCCTCTTGTGTAGTTGCCTGTCCGGGCACGCCGCCTGCAAATGCTTGCGTTGAGACATTGATATTGCTGCGGTTCTGGTCTTGACTCATATTATTGCTGCTAGTGCCAAAACCCGAGCCTGATATTTGATCGGCATAACTGGTCGCTGCTACGGCAGACATACTCATCGTAGCCATTGCCAAACTTATCATTATCAAGATAGAACGTGGTTTCGTATTCATGCGTTATATTCCTTTACTGATCTATCGATCATTACTGATGTCTGGTTTGTCAAAACTGGCTTGATCAAATCTAGCTGCGATGATCACGGACTACTGCCATCACGAGGCGCACAAAACCGTATAGCATCAACAGCAGTGCCAATGATGTCCAAATAAGATATGCTTGACGTGGATAAGTTGCGTCTTCAGCCTCATATGGGGTTGAGATCACAATCAAGTTTTTCATTTTCTTAAAGGCTTCTAGTCGTGATTTTTCAAGCGATGACAAAGACAGCTTATATAGCTCAGTGGCAAAATCAACATCCGCCTTGATGGTTTCAAACTGTACGGCTTGGCGGTTTAATTTGGTGGTATTCGGTGATGTTAATTTGGTTTGCTCTTGCGTGATTTGCTCTTCAACTGCTTTTATTTGGCTTCTGAGCGACACCACTTGTGGCGCATCTGGATTCAGATAGCTGAGCAATTGACGCTCTTCGGTACGTAGTGAGCTCAACTGTGCCTGCAAGCTGCCAATTAACTGATTGACGATCTGCGCATTGGCTTGTGGATCATAGATCTCATTGTCGTTTTGATAGTTTAATAACTGCTCCTTGGCATCGTTTAAACGCTCTTGTGACTCATCTAACTGAGTTTCTGCGAACGCCAATTGATCACGTGCCACTTCTTGTGAGATACGGTTCACAAAACGCTCAGACTCACCTAAGATGGCTTTATTCAGCTCAAATGCATACTTTGAGTCAAAACCTTCGGTTGATACAGAGAGCACATAACTTTGTTCATCAAGATCGATATGAACACGTTTTTTAAAGTACTCAAGTAGATCTTCTTGCGTCGCATCAGGAGCGATTTCATAGATAGGGTCTGAACCATCGACATAATAAGCGTCACGAAATTTAAACTTACTATCGAGACGTTTTACCATGTCATTTGACAAGATATACTCTGTCAAATAGGTGGCGTCTTCTTTACTGGTACTATTGACACCTAGTAGCGCCGATAGCCCGCCACCAGAAGATACGCTTGCATCACTGACTTGCTTCACCACCACATCAGCAGTCGAGATAAAGCGTGGGTGAGCCAAAGTCATAACGTAAAAGATAACGAGCGCCCAAGGAATGAGCACCAAGCCGATAAACAGCGAGAAGTTAACTATCTTACTTTTTTGCTTTGTGGATATGCTTTTCATAAACCTCAATCGCTTCTGTTGTATCGTCAAAGACGTGTGCTGTTTGATCCATTAATACAATACCAATATCACAGTTTCTTTTGATATCACCAATATTATGCGACACGATTAGAAACCCTGCTTGTGCACGGCGGGCGGCTAGAATCTCTTCACTACGTTTACGAAAAGCCGCGTCCCCAACGGCACCCGCTTCATCAAGCATATAATAATCAAAATCAAAGGCCAAACTTAATCCAAAGGTTAATCGTGCTTTCATACCTGATGAGTAGCTTTTCACTGGCATATCAAAATAATTACCAATATCAGCAAACTCTTCGACAAAACGAATTTTCTCATCAATATAAGGACCACTAGAATAAAGGCGGCAGACAAAACGTACATTCTGCCGACCGGTTAAACTGCCTTGAAAGCCACCTGCTACGCCGACTGGCCAGGAAATAGTCGAATCGGTAATAATTTCTCCGTGATCTGGCTCATCAAGTCCACAAATGATACGCAGTAAAGTTGATTTACCCGCACCATTACGACCTAACAAGCCCACACTTTGTTTGTCACCAATAGTTAGATTCAAGTCTTTAAACAAATAATGACGCCCTTTCTTGGTCATAAACGACTTAGAAATATTCTTTATCTCAATCATTTATTCAACCTTTCCTGAAATTATCGCTCATAGCTATAACTACTCATTTAACGAGAACGGATCATGTCACGTTCAGCATACTTATAAAGTAAGAGTCCCAAAAAATTTATACCTACCATCCACTTTAGAAAATACCAAATATCAATATGATATGCCGGGTAATTGGGTGCAAAAGCATGTCTTATCAGTTCGATATTATGGATTAAAGGATTGTATAACAAATAGCTGAAGTATGGCTCAGGTACTACGTGAATAGGAAAGATGATTCCTGAAGTAAAATATAGTATCGTAAAAAATATTGTGATTACTTTACTGATCTCGCCACCATAATATCCAACGACCATCATAATCAACGCAGCGCCAAAGCTGAATATAAATAGTGTTATCCAGCAGAATAAAACTATATGCAGGTTCTCTAAGTTGGCATAGATATCGAAAAAAGCCAAACCTAATAGTAGCAATACTGATGTAAAAAAATAGATGATCAATTCTAAAAAGGAGCGAGCAATAATCACATCAATGTGCTTGATTGAGCGATACATTAATAAGCCTTTATTAGCATCAACTGCGCCTAGTGCCCTTGTTGCTATCTTTTGAAACATCCGAAAAGGAACCATTCCTGCAACTAAGAACAAGGAGAAATCCATACCTGGAACTAGGCGTTCACGGATAGCGCCAAATATCACCAAAAAAATTAGAATTTGAAAAAGAACTTCAAGCGGTGCCCATAGATAGCCCAAACGATAACTACCAAAACGTGTTTGCAGCTCACGCATTAGCAATGCATGAAAAGCGGCACCCATGACTTTTAGGCCACTGCGATGCTTAATAGGACGATAAGGAGGTAATTGAACAGACATGGCGTTACAGGACTTTACCGAAAACAGCCCCTATGATAAGTAAGCGCGACATAAGTTACAAGAATTAATCTGTAGCTAAACAGATAAGGCTATGATTTAGTAAGAAATGTGTAAGTAATTGCTGCGACTGGTTTATCATTGAGTCAATTTTCAGGCAAAAAAAAACCAATCTCAAAAGATTGGTTTTTTAGTTGACACTAATTAAAGTATCTATAAATGGTGGCGATGAAGAGACTTGAACTCTTGACCTCACGATTATGAGTCATGCGCTCTAACCAGCTGAGCTACATCGCCATTTTAGGTTGGCTATTATGCCTAAGCAGATGACTGTCGTCAACCCCTAATAAGCATTTTTTCCAAAAAATTTGGCCTAATATTAAGAAACCGTCATTGACAATCAATAGCGAGCTTTTCAATACTATTTGGGCCATTAAAAAAGGTTTGGTAAACCGATAAGCCGGGTTCTGTCGTGGACAATCATTCCTCTAGGCGTACAATCGCTCGTACGCTCAAGCAACCTACCCGCATCGAACGCGGGCCGCGCCATGCCGATGCCTATTTGGTCTTGCTACGCGTGGAGTTTACCATGCCGTGAACTGTTGCCAGCCACGCGGTGCGCTCTTACCGCACCCTTTCACCCTTACCGATGACATGAATATCTTGCGATACTCATATAAGCCAAAGGCGGTCTACTCTCTGCTGCACTGGTCGTCAAGTTACCCTGCCCAGCCGTTAGCTGGCACGCTGCCCTATGTAGCCCGGACTTTCCTCCCCTGCATGTCTGTTACCAGTGTGCAGCGGCGATTGCCTAGTCTACCAAGCGCGCTAGTATAACAAATTTATGACAGCGTGCGAACGTCTTTTGGATTTATTTTTAGCATCAGCAAAAATAGGTCAAATAGAACCTTTGGGCAAAGATAAACAATAATTCTCTGACAGCGTTTCGGTATTAATCAGTCCAGTATTAACAGACACTTTATTTTTTAGAGACGGTATCTGTACCCAATGCGCCTTAGGATAATTCGCAGCTAAGTAATTTTGCAAAAAATCCACAGTACTATTTGCAATCTCAGCATCCGTATTGTCAGCATCGTCATGGATATGATTATAAATAACGCTATGTACAGATAACCCACGTGCTTTTATCGCTTCTAAACTCAGCAACGTATGATTGATACTACCCAAACGACCAGAAGTGACCAAAATAATGGGATAACCTTGAGTAGCAATATAATCTAAAATTAATAACTGCTCCGTTATTGGTACCAGTAATCCACCAGCACCTTCTAGTAATACCAAGTCGTACTCAGCTTGCAATCGTTTGGTGGCACTAGTAATCAGTTCAGGATCTAGCACTTCCCCTGACAATCGAGTCGCTAAGTGCGGTGATGCAGGCTTTTCATAGCGGTGAGCGCAAGTGGTAAAATCAAGATCACATGGCTGTAGAGTAATGTCCATTAATTGACGATGGACAATAATGTCATCAGCAATACTCATCTCGCCAGTATCAGCATCAATAGCCACACCTGTCTGTACCAGCTTCTGAGTAATGACTCTTATACCTTGCAGCATAAGCGCTTTGGCAAGCAGTCCAGTGGCATACGTTTTACCGATATCGGTATCGATACCTGAGACAAATAAAACACTCATAGCTCACCTTATAAAAAATTGACTGGCCTACAAGAAATATTTTTATGGCTAAACTTCAATATTCGAAGCTGAATTCGAAACTTGCGCCAGATAAGCTGTCACTACATGTAGTAACGATTGGCATAAGGTCACAAGCTCAGTATTAGTAATGACATAAGGCGGCATGATATACACGAGCTTCCCAAATGGTCTGACCCAGATACCATTCTCAATCAATAAGGACTGAAAAATAGGCATATCAACAGCGTCTTGTAATTCAATGACGGCGACTGCACCCAAGCAACGTACTTCAGCCACACCTTCTAACAACGCGGCGGGTGCTAGCTGCTGCTCCATAGTGAGTTGCATATTGGCAGTACGCGCTTCAATATCATAAGACATAATCAAATCAATCGATGCACACGCAACCGCACAGGCAAGTGGATTGCCCATAAAGGTTGGGCCATGCATTAGTGCGGGATAGTCACTATTATGAATAGTATCGGCAATTTTTCGGGTACATAACGTTGCGGCAAAGGTCATATAGCCCCCCGTCAGCGCCTTGCCAATGGTCATGATATCAGGGCTAATAGCCGCATGCTCACACGCAAATAACTTACCACTACGACCAAAACCCGTGGCGATTTCATCCGCAATCAATAGCACATCATGCTCATTACACAGCTCACGCAGAAGTTGTAGATACTCAGGACTATAAAAACGCATCCCGCCTGCGCTCTGAATAATCGGCTCAATGATAAAACCTGCCAGCTTATCGCTGTGCTCATCAAAAAATGCTGTGAGGGCAACGCGATCAGATTCTGTTAAAGCCCGCTCAAACCCCAACGGTGGTGCTGCGACAAAATGCTGCGTTGGTAATTGCTTGCCATACAGACTGTGCATGCCGTTAATAGGATCACAAATACTCATGGCATGCCACGTGTCACCATAATAACCAGAATGTGTAGAGGCAAATTGCTGCTTGGCTGGGCGCTTGGCAGCCACTTGATATTGCAGCGCCATTTTCAACGCCACTTCTACTGCGATACTGCCACTGTCCGCATAGAAAATCGCATCAAGTCCAGCAGGCACAATGTCTAGTAATTTCTGACCCAAATCTATCGCTGGCTGATGGGTCAAGCCACCAAACATCACATGCGCCATTTTACCCAATTGCTCAATAATCGCCGCATTTAGCTTGGGGTGATTATAACCATGAACGCTTGCCCACCAAGAAGACATACCATCGATGAGGCGTGTGCCATCTTGTGTAACGATATAGACACCCTCTGCATGGTCAATCACCATATTTGGATAAGTAGGTGGCAGACTGGCATACGGATGCCAAAGGTGCTGTTGATCAAAGTCGCTCGTTATCTGGTTTGCATTTATCGTCATTACATCGTTCCTAAAGCGCTTCGAACCCAAATATTATTAATAATGTATCGTTGATTCAGTTTAAAAGAGAGTCAAGGCAACCGAGCGCAGATGTATATGTGATACTTCAAGTGAGGTTAACGCTGTAGCTCTTTTATAGAGGATCGACTATGTAAGCCACTTATTGACCAGTAATGCGCTTATATTTAGACAACAAATCGCTTTCTGTCTCGACATGATTGGGATCATGTGGAATACAGTCAACGGGACAAATCACCACGCATTGCGGCTCATCAAAATGTCCGACGCATTCGGTACATAAATCAGGATCGATAACATAAATATCATCCCCTTCTGAGATTGCCTCATTTGGGCAGGCAGGCTCGCAGACGTCACAGTTGATGCACTCGTCAGTGATTAATAGCGCCATGATATGCTCCTTATATTGTTGCTCGTATTGGGCATAGTAGTATGGTAAATAATAGATATAACTGGCATCGCGATCTACTTTTAACAAGGCTTGCCAGCAAACATTTTATCTACTGAGTGTTTAGCTTTTTATCAAACGCTTGCAACACGCAAGGGGGCACGAATTTACTGACGTCACCGCCAAGCTTGGCAATTTCACGAATCATCGTGGACGAGATAAATGAATAATTCTGAGACGGGGTCAAAAAAACGGCTTCAAAATTCTCATCCAGCTCACGGTTCATGTTGGCCAACTGAAACTCATACTCAAAATCTGACATCGCTCGCAATCCTCGTAGCACCGCCGTCGCGTTTTTTTCACGCATAAAGTCAACCAATAGCCCCTCAAACCCAATGACGGATACTTGTGGTAAATCGGCAAATACTGTTTCGACCAAGGCAACGCGCTCTTCAAAATTAAACAGAGGTTTTTTATGATGTCCTGAAGCAACCGCGATCACCACCTCATCAAATAGCTTGGTGGCGCGTGTGACCAGATCCACATGACCATTGGTAATGGGGTCAAAAGTCCCAGGATATAAGATTTTGGTGTGTAGTTTTGAGGAAGTAGCAGAAATAGAGTGGCTCATAGCGTGGCTGATATCGTCGATAATAGTAGGCCATATGCTAGCAAATTTTACTCAAACTTAATACTTATCTGCTACATTTGTCCTAACAGCGGATTTACCTTTTGCTCAAAGGCTTTGATACAATAGTCAGTTCGACTCATCCCGCTTATGGTTTAGATAGAAAACCCTGCCATCGATTGGCTGAGGATGAGGAATCAGTAGGATCAGTTAGATAAGGACGCTGCGCTTTTAGCGATTCTTATGGAGAGGTTATGTCAAAAAAATCAAAAAAACCAGATAATCAGATTTGTGCCAATAAAAAGGCACGTCACGAATACTTTATTGAAGAGTCATTTGAGGCAGGTCTTGCCCTACAAGGCTGGGAAGTAAAAGCCATTCGTGCGGGTAAAATGACCATTACCGAAGCTTATGTGATATTTCGTAATAACGAAGCTTTCTTGTTTGGTGCGCACATTCAGCCGCTGTTATCCAGCTCGACGCATGTCAGCCCAGACAGCATTCGTACCCGTAAGTTACTGCTTAATCGTCGTGAAATCGAAAAACTGTCTGGCGCAATCAATCAAAAAGGCTATGCTTGTGTGCCATTGTCTTGCTACTGGAAAAACTCACTGGTGAAATGCCAAATTGGCCTAGCACTGGGTAAAAAGCAGCATGACAAACGTAAAACCTTGAAAGACCGTGACTGGGAACGTGATAAGCAGCGCGGCTTTAAGCAGCATTTAGATTAATAACGTCAGTCCACTATATAGTGGGACAATGTTAATCTAATACGAAAAAGGACGACTCAATATTTACTGAGCCGTCCTTTTTTATTGTCTATGACATCTCATAGACAATCATTTTACTCTTCTAGAGACGTTGCTGTCTGTCTATTGGCCTGACGCAGTTGCCTAACACCATGCGTAACCAGACACGCTATGCCTAACCAAATCAGACCGTAGCTATAAATCATTGTCGACTCAAACGGATTGCCCAAAACGGTGATGGCCAATACAAATAAGAGTGCTGGCTCTAAATAGCTCATCATGCCATACATATTCACAGGTAACATTTGACTGGCGTCTACGTTGGTTTTCATGGCCAAGACACTTAATATGCCCAGCCCTACTAACATCATGATAAAAAAGCCAGAACCACTTACCAAAGCCACACTACTGGGCGCAAAAAAGAACAGGTAAGCCAAGGCAAATGGTGCAAATATCGTTAAATCAACCAACAGTCCAGTTACCGCTCCAATACCTTGCAGTCGGCGTAAAATGTAGTAAATAGGATAAGTACCACATACCCATAGCGTCGCCCAAGATATGCTTTGCGTACGCACAATCTCGCTACCCACACCCACTGCAGCAAATGCCACTGCCAACCATTGCAGGCGGCTTAATTTTTCGCCAAAGAGGACGCAGCCAAACACCACCATCATCAATGGAAATAGGAAGTACCCCATCGCGGTTTGCACACCTTGGCCATTAACTGGTGCCCACATAAATAACCAAAACTGGCTGAGAAATATCGGCGTCGGTAATAACAGCCAAGCCCACTGCTTTGCCGTACGTAATGCTTTTAACTTATCAATGTGTAACCCTAAACGACCACTGATAACCAAATAACCAACCAGTGCCACCCACATCGCAAGCATCCGCCAGATAAAAACTTGCGTCCCTGATAACGGCGCTAAAAAACTGCTATACGCATAGAGTACGCCAAATAACACATTGGATAATATGGCAAAAGACACCCCTAATATTAATGTGCGTTGTTGTGCGTTACCTGCCGTCCAAATCGCAGGCAATGGCAAACGTGCAGCAGTCGTTGCTAGTGTATTAGCGAATACATTGGAGAGCATTGAGATAGACATGATAAGCACCGTAGATATTAATAGATGATAAAAAACCAATTGCTAGCTCTTTGTTTAAAGTAGCTCTAATTGGTATGGTCTATTTTACTAGTGTACTTTGATATATTATCTCTATATATCCATATCTATGAATAAAATTATCAGATAAGAACGTTATAAATCATTATTTTCTTATATTAAAACTTTTAGTGATAATATTTATAAAATATAAAAAGATTATTACTATGAAGGAAGTCGTGACATGAGCCATACTTTAGACAATATTGATAAAGCCATTTTGAACTTGCTACAGGATGATGCGACATTACCGCTTAAAACTGTCGCAGAGCGAGTGCATGTATCTATTGCGACGGCGCAGCGGCGTATACAGGCGCTAATAGATAATGACGTAATTACCAAACAAGTCGCCATCGTCAATCCTGACAAAGTGGGCTACGGTCTGACAGCAGTAGTAATGATAGAAATGGAGCGCTCTAATACCTCAATGCAGCATCGATTTGAGCGCCTGATGGACGCGCAATCACGAATCATGAGCTGTTATGAAGTATCGGGGGATTTTGACTTTATGCTCATGGTCAATGCAAAAAACATGAGTGATTATCATCAGTTCACGCGCAGCTTGTTGACTTACGAGAATAATGTACGCAATTTCAAAAGTCAGTTTGTGATGAACTTTACTAAGAGCGGGACAAAAATCACGCTAGATTAATTACAACCAATAAGTCACAGCTAAACTTACCTATCATATGACAATGGATGATGAGTAGCTAAATGATGCCTAAACCCTGTACGATATCACCAGAAGTCTAGTGATAAATAACACCTCAATAGCCAACTTCGTAAGCCCATTTATTAGACAAGGAAGCCTAATCATGACCAACAATACAAATGCTGCTAGCAAAGATATGCGCATAGCACTAAAACAGTCCACTCTAAGACCATCAGTTTCAAAAACATCAAATTCAAAAACCATAATGGCAGGTGCTATGTTTGCTACGGTACTAGCCAGCTCAGGCTGTGCCACCAGCTCATTATTAGACAATAGCGGACACGTCACTACGAACACGACGAAGCAAATATTGTCTGAAGATCAAATTGTTGCCTTTGGCCGCCCTGCGCAGGCGTTACCAAAAATGCCAAACGCGACGATGGTTATCGTGGGTGAAAAGAACAGCTACGTGCTCACCCAAGGTGGGACAGAAATGGTCAGCTTGCTCAATAATCTCACGCAAAAAAACATTCAAGTAGATAACGATATGAGCTTTGATGTACCCAACAACGATGGGTACTTTCAAGGTGAGATGAAACTGTCTTATGCCAAATTAAAAGACGAATTTGGGCGCTCCGACTATCAGTTCTTTTTGCAAAATAACGGTAAAGAATGTACCTCAGCTAGCGATCAACGTATCAATGCACAGCGCTTTTGCTTTAGCGTGCCTGTCAAGGGTGCTATCTACCCACAAGTCAGTAATTTAAGCCTAATTCAGTCAAATTATCGTGCTTTAACTAAACCCTATACGGTGAGATTTTATACGCAGACTCAGCAAGATGTTGTCACTCGTAGTGGCCCAAATAGCGCACAAAAACTGGTCTTACTACCTTTTGCCCTCGCCTTTGACGTGGTTACTTTCCCACTTCAGCTATTAGATAATTAGTAAGCTATTAGGCAGCTCACCGTTCGTGTTAAAACGTAGAGCACGTTACGAGGGAGTCTTTATCATAGATCGTAACGTGCCTGTTTGGTCGATTAAAACAACTGTTCGACCAGTGCTTTCGGGTAGCTTTGCTTAGTCGCTTGTGCTGCTCGAAACATCATTTCATCTGCTTCAACAGGCCCTGCAACATCGCATAAGCACACATAAGCCAGCTGCACCAAATTGTTTAAGAGATACTCATCGTCAGGTACGGACGGACGACCCCCTTCCAAAAACTGTTTGATATTGATGCTATGCCCTTTGAAGGTGCGTTCTTGCGAAACAGTTTGGTGCATCGTCAGAAATAAATTGTGATTTTTCATGTCTGTTAGCTGACTACGAAGCGCCTCAATGACGGTATAAAACGCCAAAACCAATTGTGAGACAATGACTGGCGTATCGATGATGTCGTTATGATCATCCACCTCCTGTATCTGCGAATTACTCGTTTGCAACGTATCCCAAAAGGCTTTACGAATATCAGACTTGTGATCTTGTAGCTCAGGATAGCGTCTCGTGGCATCCAATATGCATTGCTGCATCATTTTTACAGAGACCGACGAGTACCGTTGCCACTGAGATTTAAGCAGCCGTACCTCTTCAGGATGCAGATACGCTGCAAGTATCTCTGTCATCGCGGACACAGCTTGGTCTACGGATTGAGTATCAATATTCATCAGCTCTCTCCTATAAATGCCGCTCGGTTAAATTCTTGGAATCGAACATCTGCTTTTGAAACTCAGGGTAGCCAAGCTCTGCATGCTCGGTATAATCAAGGCCGCGCTGCTCGTGTAAGCGGCTCGCCTTTAATCCAAAACTCAAGTCAATAAGCTTATACATCACAAGACCCAATCCCAGTCCCCAAGCTAATGCCACACCCACGCCTAGTGCTTGTATGCCAATCCGTGATAAGTTGAACAAATCCCCTGTATAAAACAATCCTGCCGCGAGTGTGCCCCATGCACCGCCGAAACCATGCACTGCTACAGCTGAAACTACATCGTCTATTTTGAGCTTTAATAATGCCTGCGTGGATAAAATATAAACGACGGAGGCGACCGCACCAATGACAATGGCAAAGATGGGTGTCGTTGTGGCACAGCCTGCGGTGATGGATACCAAACCAATCAAACTGGCATTGACACTGTCGCTCAGCAAAATCGCTTTGTTAAGTGTCCGAGAGATCAACATATAACTCACAACAGCGCTCACTGCTGCAATGAAAGTATTGACGGCGATCAGACCGATATCACCGGTGATAGACAAGGTCGATCCAGCATTGAACCCGAACCAGCCAAACCATAAGATAAATCCGCCCAGCGCTAGCAACGTCATGTTATGCCCTGCGATTAGTCTAGGCGTGCCATCAGGGGCAAAGCGGCCTAGCCTTGGGCCGATAACCAAAATACCTGCCAGCGCAAGCCAACCCCCGATAGAATGCACGACGGTAGACCCAGCAAAATCAATAAATCCAAGCTCAGCTAGCCAACCAGTACCGCCAAAATGACCGCCCCACACCCAACTGGCAAACACAGGGTAGATAAACAAACAAATCAAACAGGCAGCGACTGCATAGCCGATGAACGAGACGCGCTCTGCCATCGCACCACTAGCAATGGTCACTGCTGTCGCCGCAAACATCATTTGAAAAAACATCAGTGCCCAGTCCATATTGGACAATTCGGTTGGCATAAAATGATCCGTACCGACAAACCCTGAGTGATTGGTGCCCATCATTAGCCCAAAGCCGACCAAATAAAATGCCAGACCACCGATGCACATATCAGTATAGTTTTTCATCATCACGTTTACCGCATTTTTTGCACGTACCGATCCACTCTCTAGTAATGCAAAACCTGCCTGCATAAAAAACACCAATACTCCGCCCCAGATAATCCAGGCGATGTTTTGATATTCGAGCAGTTGTGCCACTGTCAATGTGTCTGTCTCTGCGGCTTGGGCGCTACCCATCGCTGTAAACAGTAGTGTACTCAGCACCAGTATATTACTCAGCGATGACCTTAATAGTTTTAATAAGCCCTTTAGCGTGTCTAGCCCCGTGAATGATGCTCTCATTTTATCTCCAAACACTTATCTATCTGTTCAAATGTTATCGGTGCACCATTTTCACTCATCAGTGCACACAAATAAGCCCTAAAAGGGTTGAAGCAAAACCTGTGCCACAATCTACTATTAAAAATTAAAGAAATTTATAGATATAAGAAAACAAATGACTAGTATCAGCCAAGTCGATATTTTGACTATCATCCTTGTAATGATGTGGCTATCGGTCAAATGAGGACGGCTAGAACCCTTAAACAAAGATTTTGAAGAGCTAGTAATATGACTGTTCTGCTTAAGCTGTTTTTACCATTATATCGTTCCATAAACCACTTACTTTGTATCAGCAGTTTATCTCATGCTATCAATAACTTATCATTACTCGCCCATCATAGAATAGGTCGCATAGTGAGGGCGATTCATGTTAAAATGAGCGCTTTTAAATTCGCCTTTATTATCAGTGAGTAATAAGGGACGTATTTTTAGTGCCAATTTTCTAATTAACAGGTCCGCCCATGTCTGCCGATACCATCGCCCGCACTGCCTTTAAACAAGGCACTAAGCCACTTTATGATTATGACAAACACTGGGCGAGCTGCTACGAGCCAGCGCCTTACCTGCCGATGAGCCGCAAAGAGATGGACGATCTGGGCTGGGATGCTTGTGACGTCATCATCATCTCAGGCGACGCCTACGTCGATCACCCAAGTTTTGGTATGGCGATTATTGGTCGCCTATTAGAATCTCAAGGCTTTCGTGTTGGTATCATTGCTCAGCCAGATTGGAAGAGCAAGGATGCCTTTATGGAACTGGGCAAACCTGTCTATGCTTATGGCGTGACCGCGGGCAACATGGACAGCATGATCAACCGCTATACGGCGGATCGTAAAATCCGTAGTGATGACGCTTACTCACCAGGCAACGTGGCAAACAAACGCCCTGACCGCGCCGCTATTGTCTATAGCCAGCGCTGCCGTGAAGCCTATCCTGATGTGCCTATTATTTTAGGCGGCATCGAGGGTAGCTTACGCCGTATTGCTCATTATGATTATTGGTCAGACAAAGTGCGCCGTAGTATCTTGTTGGACGCTCGTGCTGATGTCTTACTGTATGGTAATGCTGAGCGCGCCATTGTCGATGTGGTACATGGTCTGTCTAAAGGCTATAGCTTTGAGCAAATGAGCAAATTGCGTGGTACATCGTACCTATTGACCCCAACACGCCGCCATTGGCAAGAAGGCATGACCGAAGTCGCGAGTAACGACGTCGATACCGTTGGCCGTGTCGATCCTATCATCAACCCTTATGTGATGACTGAAGATATTGATAGCTGCTCAATTGAGCAAGACAAACCAAGCGACTCGCCTGTTGGTCAAGCTATGTCATCAATGTCGTCGCAATATAAAGGCTTTGTCGCAGAACCTGTCGCCAATAAAATCATCAACGCTGAACAAGTCGACGAAGAGACGCAAGTGGTACAAATGCGCGGCTTTGATAAGCCAATGACCGCACGCAAGCATAAGCTAAAAATGCCACCACGTGAGCAGACAGTGATTCGCCTGCCTGATTATGAGCACGTCAAATCTGACCCAGTGCTTTATGCTCATGCTAGCCGTATCCTGCATTTAGAGACTAATCCAGGTAATGCGCGTGCGCTGGTGCAGCGTCATAGTAGCGGTGCTGGCAACTCTCATACTTCTATTGATGTTTGGCTCAACCCACCACCGATTCCGCTCTCAACCGAAGAGATGGATTACGTGTTTGACTTGCCGTATGCCCGTCTGCCGCATCCAAGCTATGGCGATGCGCGCATCCCTGCTTATGACATGATCAAGTTTTCGGTCAATATCATGCGTGGCTGTTTTGGTGGTTGTACGTTCTGCTCGATTACTGAGCACGAAGGCCGCATTATCCAAAGCCGCTCAGAAGATTCAATCTTGCGTGAAGTAGAAGCGATTCGTGATACTGCGCCTAACTTTACTGGCGTGATATCTGATCTCGGTGGCCCAACAGCCAATATGTATCGTCTGAGCTGTAAAGATGAGACGATTGAAAAGAACTGCCGTAAGCCCTCTTGCGTCTATCCTGATGTCTGCGAAAACCTCATCACCGATCACAGTAATTTGACCAAGCTGTATCGCAAAGCGCGTGATATCAAAGGCGTGAAAAAAATCCTGATTGCTTCAGGCTTGCGTTATGACTTGGCAGTGAAAGACCCTGAATACGTCAAAGAGTTGGTCAGCCATCACGTCGGTGGTTATCTAAAGATTGCCCCTGAGCATTCTGAAGAAGGCGTGCTATCGAAGATGATGAAACCGGGCATGGGCAGCTATGACAAATTCAAAGCCATGTTTGAGCAATACAGCCAAGAAGCGGGCAAAGAGCAGTATCTGATTCCTTACTTCATCGCCGCCCATCCGGGTACCAAAGATGAAGATATGATGAACCTTGCCCTTTGGCTCAAAAGTAATGGCTACCGTGCTGACCAAGTACAGGCATTTTATCCAAGCCCAATGGCGACCGCGACCACCATGTATCACACGCATAAAGATCCGCTACATAAGATCAGCCGTGACGAAGGTGACATGGATATCGTCAAGTCTGGCAAGCAGCGTAAACTGCATAAAGCGTTCTTGCGCTATCATGATCCAAAAAACTGGGTAATGTTGCGCAAAGCACTACAAGATATGGGTCGTAGCGATCTGATTGGTAAAAACCGTGGTTGCCTAATTCCACCATTTAACGCCAGTTTAGAAGGGCGTGATGCCGCGCAAGATACTTATCAGTCAGCGCGCAAAAAGAACAGCCGTGTTGGCAATGACTCAGTGAAGCGCAGCAATAACTCGTCAAATAGCAATGCAACGGCAAAAGGCGCAGCAGCTACAAACACTAAAAAAAGAGTCAGCAAAGGCAACTTCCAAACTCAGCATACGGGTCTGCCACCGCGTAAAACCAAATAGTGTTGATAGTATAGAAATGCATGCTCAATCTAGTGCGTGTTAAGTAAAACAAAAAGCGCCTATCAGCCACTCGTTGATAGGCGCTTTTTTTATGGTCGGATTTTATAGTTAGGTTTTATAATCAGATTCTATCATCATGCTCTTCAAAATATGAGCGTCAAAATCAGCATCGCATGCTTAATATTCTCTTGAATACTGCAAGTTACATTCGACAGCGGTTGGGTAACGAAGCTAACAGGTAACAAACAATTTCTAACATTGACATGGTTCATTTTCGCTACTATAAGCCTCATATGCTAAATGCATCGTTAAGAACAAGTAAATGACACCAGTGAAAAGCTTTGGAGAGCACCATGAAAATAATAACTAAAATTGCAACCGCCCTACCTGCCCTTGCGCTATTGAGCGCTTGTGCGACTACCGCACCGACTGCGACTGATACGCCTGTGCCAGAAAAGGTCACTGCTGCTTACGATCGTATGGCACCAGCACCGTACACTTGTACTGACGACAGTACCATCATGGCAAAACAGTCTATTAATAAAGAACAAGTCATGCTCAATGTGACTTTGCCTAAAGTAAAATGGGCCGAGCAACCCGTCATCTTAAACGGTGCAGTAAAGGGTGAAGTGGCAAGTTATGTCAATGACTCAAACCCAGAAGTGGTCTATGCATGGCACATGAAAGATGACAAAGGTATCTTTGCGATGAAATGGGCCAACGGTAAAGAATACCAAGTAAACTGCCAAATCTAATTCACTAAAGATCATCTAATAGTTGTCACAGATAAATAGCAGTCATTTTATAATGGCTGCTTTTTTGTGCATATTCATTCGATATCTCTATGAACATAGCTATAAAAATCAGCATCAGATAGACAGCTGTATAGGGCGTATTGAACATTCAAATGTGGTGCTGGCAGTCACTATTTTTTAGACAATATGCCGTGAAATTTTTGATGCCTAGTCATTCTAGGTTAGACAATTTCGCCATATATTGGCAGAAAATAGTACTGCCCTGAAAGGCTGATGCTAAAATCACCCCAAACGTTGTTGCAAGCCTAGCTAAGGTCTCGACATTATCGTCGGCTTGCGCCTAGTTTGGTGCAATTTTAGCGATCAGCAGCCCTAATATTTGAATAGTCAACACGCCCTAGTCAGTTCAATATAATTTCGATACAAGGAAACCGAGTGCAAGTTATACATTAGTATGCTTAGCGAGGTTAACGCTGTCATTCTTTTATAGAGGATTAGACTATATCAAAACTTACCATCCGATGTATTTCGCTAGAGAACCATACAGAAAGCTGTCAAAATAGCAGGTAGAGTACATTAATCATGACTGATCATAAAAAGGATAACTCGATGGCGAAGCGTCTGATAAATCTAACGGTGATTGTAGCTGCCAGTATGTGGGCGCTGGTAGGATGTGACAACTCTGCTGACTCTGTTAATGCCACCGACCAAGCAGCTGCTAATAAAGAGCCGACGTCGGCTACCGCAGCAGCACTCTCAACAACAGAAGGCAAACCAGCGGTCAATACCATCGACTGGTCGATCATGGACAGTGGTGAAAAGCCTGCTGATCCTACCAATTACAAATACCCGTTTGCCATCGACAGTCAGAACGTCCGTGATTATGCAGATTATTTCAAGGTGGACGCTGCGACTGCGCAGCACAATCTAACCATTAGCATGGCCAGTAACGAGGCGGTATCAAAAATACTAGATCAACTCAGCGAAACCTATACCTCACATGAGCTGACCGATGGTAATGAGATGACGCTTATCATTCATACCACACCCGATGTCGCTGCTAGCAGTTATGATTATGTGCTGTCTGACGACTTTGCCAAAGGGCTGGTATTACCTATCGTGATTCAGCCAGATGGTAAGAAAGGCGATGCGAAGGCGCATAGTGAGATGGTGGAGTAGAAAATTAATATATATATTATGGATGATGACCTATACAAGAGTAAATGGCCATAGGAGATGGGGCAGCATCCATATTATTGATGATTTTTCGTAAGCAAATAACTATCTAAATACATTTCCTGATACTTCAACTGGTACATCAATATCTTTTAGAATGTGGTCGAAGTATCGTTTATGGTGAAGCGCAGCGGGAGCCATATAAATTTTATCAAGATGGTCTTTAACGCTAGGTTCATACTCGACATATAGAAAACTACCATATTCCATTGTCACTTTAGGTCTATCGATTGAAGTAATATAAATTATCCTACATTCTTGCTCTTCACGAAATGCTGAATGTTTTATCAAATACTTTAAAGGTAAAAGTATCTCATCTAATAAGGTGTTCAACTCTTTCTGCTTCAAGCTCCCAAGAATAAACCTTACATTATTAATTTCTGCCTCTACTTCCTTGTAGGTAGTTTTAAGGTTTTCATAAGCAGTTTCAAATTCATCAGTAATAATTTTTATATATTCTTGATAAATACCCCACTCATATTCGGCTTGAAACTTCTGTTTACCGTTCTTTGTTACTATCTTATCACCGAACTCTCTAAAGAATGTTAAACGGTTTCGCTGTGCCAAGTGAAAATAATCTGATGACGGGTCTAGATAAACACATCGCATCACTGAACGTCTAACTATCTCTTGATTTTCGTTCTCAGGTTCTTGAATTTGTGTATCGTAGAATTCTTCATTATTTAGATTGGAACTAGTCTTAACGAATTTTGGTGTATTCTCAAATGATAAATAGGAAAGTCCTCCTATAGAGCTATCAGATTGGAAAAATTCTTTTTTGAAAACCAAGCTTACTCCAGAAGCTTCTTTATTATCCTGTTTACCATAAAGTCTAAACTGATTTAGACTATCATGGTTGAAAGTAAAGCAGCTGATGAAAGCATGATATTCTTCATTAAAATCTAATGGAGCAAATTTGTTATCTTTTACACCTTTTAACTTCCTAATAAGTAACTGACCCTCGCTTGGATCATTAACATTATTAATTGTATTCAGCCTAAAAAGGCTTGGAGAACTATTTTTCTTATCATTACTTAATAGCAGGTTAGAAATATATGTCGACGTATAATGGGCAAGTTTTCTCTCGAAAGGTTTTTCTTCATCCGCATACTGTTTGAAATCTAGTGTCAAAATACTGGCTATTTTTAATACTAGGTTTAATAAGCTCAACGCACTTAAACCAAAACTCTCTGTCTCCGTATTTTTTATCAAATCACAGATTTTGCTATAACAGTATGTTTCATAAGAATAAGCTGAATCAGCGTTAATAAATGCCTCTTGTGCTTCTTCATATTTTTTTGATACATGGTCATTAATGAAGTGTTGTCCAATTTCATATTGAGCACGTGCATATACTAAGCTATCATCTGAATGCCTGATTTTTTTCCATGCATTAATAGCATCTTCCATACTTTCATGCTCAGCATGATGACTTCCAGTACAAAATTGTGCTGTAGCATAAGCTTCCTTATTGTCTTCGCGTTTAACTCTACTCCATGCTTCTAGAACGCTTATGGGACTTCCAATGTCTTCTAACAACCAGCCAATGCTCAACTCTGCTTGTGCATATATTTTTGGGTCATCAGAAAAGCTAATGTTACATAGTGTTCTTAACGCATTTTCCAAGTCTTTTTCTTTTTTTAATATAAGCCCTAGAATATACTGAGCTTTTGCATAAATTCTTGGGTTATCTGAGTCACTAATATTTCGTAAAATCGATAAGCCTTTTTCAGTATTTGCATTCTTATATAAATAAAGACCTATATTAAATTGTGCTTGAGCATAAATTTCAGCATTATCTGTATGTTTAATACTACCCCATGCCAATAATGAGTTGGATGTATCACCTTTTTCCTGTAAAGCAGTTCCAATATTAAGTTGCGCATTAGCATATAAATTTGAAGCATCATTAAAATTAATATTCCTCCATCTAGCTAATGCTAGATCAATCTGATCACTATTTGCCAAAGCCATACCCATATTGAGCTGGGTATATGCATAAACTTTTGCATTATCTATATATTTAATACTTTCCCATACAGATAACGCACTCAAAACATTATTATTTTGCGCTAAGATAATTCCAATATTAAACTGTGCTTTTGCAAAATTATCACTTCCATCTTTCTCTCGCGTCACCTGCCTCAACTCTTCAATCTTCTTACGAGTCGCTTCGTCCAAACCTTCGATATCATCGATATTCATCACCTACTCCCCAACCATCGCCAAAAACTCTTCCTCACCCACGACTTTCACGCCTAGCTTCTCAGCCTTCGCCATCTTCGACCCAGCTTTTTCGCCTGCCAATAATGCCGTGGTTTTCGCAGAAATACTGCCTGAGACTTTTGCACCCAATGCTTGTAGCTTGGCTTTGGCTTCATCACGCGCCATGCTGCTCAGTGCACCTGTAATCACCCACGTTTGGCCATCGAGTGGCAAGTCTCCAGCGGCTTTTTGCTCGACTTTATCCCAATGGACGCCAACTTCGCGTAATGCAGTGATGACTTCGATATTATGCGGCGCACGGAAGAACTCGTAAGCCAACTCAGCAGTGATAGTGCCAACGTCAGGGGTCTTAATCAGAGTCTCGATACTGGCTGCCATTAGGCTATCGAGATCACCAAATTGCTGAGCAAAGTTCTGTGCCGTGCCCTCGCCCACACCGCGTATGCCAAGTGCATAAATAAAACGTGCGAGCGTAGTATGCTTACTGGCTTCAATGGCATTGATGATGTTCTGTACTGACTTTTCACCCAATTTTTCAAGGGTGACCATCTCATCTGCATGATTGTGCAATTGATAGATATCAGCGACAGTTTTGACCAAACCGTGCTCAAAGAAGCTGATGAGCCAGCTTGCGCCAAGCCCGTCGATATCCATGGCACGGCGTGAGACAAAGTGAATCAGCGCTTCTTGCTGCTGCGCAGGGCAAAATAGGCCACCAGTACAGCGTGCCAATGCTTCACCTTCTGGTAGCACCACAGGCGAGTCGCATACCGGACAAGTAGCAGGTAGCGTGACTGGCGTGCTATCGGCTGGGCGTTGGTCGTGCCAAACGCGGCTGACTTTCGGTATCACATCACCAGCACGGTGTACGCTGATCATATCGCCTGCACGCACGTCCAAACGCTGAATCTCACCAAAGTTATGCAAGGTGACATTACTGACGGTGACGCCGCCGACTTTGACAGGTTCGAGCTTACCGACTGGGGTGATTTGACCGGTACGCCCGACTTGCCATTCGATATCGTTGAGACGTGTCATCACCGTTTCAGCAGGGAATTTATAGGCAGTCGCCCAACGTGGCTCACGTGACAAAAATCCAAGCTGCTGCTGTAATGCAAGGCTATTGACCTTAATAACCATGCCATCAATCTCAAATGGCAGATCGCCACGGCTCTCAATCACTGACTCATAATAGGTCTGCGCGGCACGTGGATTTGCGACCACTTCTACGGCACTAACCGTAAACCCAAGCTCGGTGAGCCATGCCAGCGCCCCTGACTGAGTGTCAATAGTGTCTGGTAAACCTTGATTGACTGAGTAGCCGTAAAATGCAAGTGGACGACTGGCAGCGACGGCAGGATCTAACTGACGTAAGCTACCAGCGGCTGCATTGCGTGGATTGGCAAAGGTTTTACCCTCATTCTCTTCTGCTAGACGATTGAGACGCTCAAACCCTGCCTTTGGCATCAGTACTTCACCGCGCACTTCTAATAGCTCGATGTCAGCGGCACCTGCAATCCAAAGTGGCAAGTTACGAATGGTCTTTGTGTTTTGCGTAATGTCTTCACCCGTCTGCCCATCACCGCGCGTGACCGCTTGTACAAACTTGCCATGTACATATTTTAATGATACTGCTAGCCCGTCGAGCTTTAGCTCCATCTCATATTCAGGACTCTGCTGCGACACGCTAAGACGGTCATTGACACGGCGCATAAAATCGCGCAAATCATCATACTCAAAGACATTACCCAGCGATAGCATTGGGATGTCATGAGTGACTTGAGTAAAGGCTGATAATGGCATGTCACCGACTTGATTGATCGGACTGTCTGGCTGTACCAAATCTGGATAGGCTTCTTCAATCTCAAGCAGTGAGCGACGCAACTGATCGTATTCGCTGTCCTCTAAGATTGGATTATCAAGCACGTAATAGGCATAGTTATGCGTCTTAATCGCGTCAATCAGCGCACGCATTCGTGAGACAATCTCTGTACTGTTAGTCGTACTGCCATCGGTCGGACTGGGTACATTAGAGGTCGCAGGTGCTTGGCTTTCTACTTGGGCAGATAGATTTTTAGAATTATTTGGTGAGGTAGAGTCAGTCATAGTCGGCGTCTTTTTCGCAATTCAAGATACCGATATGATAACAAGTTTGTAGTAGGCTCGGTATAGTCAATCCTATATAAATCAGCGATGACGTCAGGCCTACTTAGCTTAGTGCTTTGCGCACTTTTACTCGCCCTGCTTGTCTCCAACTTATCTTGGACTGACTGTGACTTTCTTAAGAAATATACATTGAAAAAAATGCAGACCATAAAAAGGCAAATAACGTCGATCGCTATTTGCCCTTTTATTGCTTCTTAGATTAGTCAGCGTTTAACATACATCACGCTTAATCTGCACTATCTTTAACCTGCATAGTCGCGGACTTGATTACGTAGCTGCTGCTTGTATTCAGGGGTGATTGCTTCGTTTTCTTCGTCCAAGATAGTCGCGTCAAGATCGCTTGCCATCATATAAGCAATACTCATCATACTATCAAAGCTGTGTACAGCTTGTGGATGCGGCAATGACAAGAACACCACCACACCGTTATAACTGTTGGTCGCGACACTATGCGGATCAAAGGGTGCGATACCACTGTCGGTAATACCCATCATGCTAAACCACAATATGCCAGTACCGTCTTTTTGCTCATAGCGATGGAACATGTTCATCGCGCCATAGCGTAGGCCATATTTATCAATCAGTGCTAATAGGTCACGACCACGGATAATCACCGCTGGACGATCACGATATTGGTTCGGCAAGATGGTGATATTGATGTTGTCTCTGGCATGGATCAGTGGGCCATTTTGCGCATCATCGCCTGACTCTGATAAATGCTGATCAAGTATCGGACTCTTTTCATCGAAGCTTGGCTCTTCTGCGGTATCGATTGATGGCATCAGGCTGTCAGTCGCTGACATTAGGCTTGAGAAGGCATCAGGCTCTTGCTCGATATGCATCTGCTCGGCAGCTTCTACGAACTCAGCACTGTCGGCACGGCGCTGCTCATCTTGCCAGCGCGCATAGTCGGTATCATCTATCACACCATAGTCATCTGTCTCGGCATGATCAGGGGTCAGCTGGGCATCGACAGTAGTGTGCGGCTCGGTCAGAGGCGCTTCCTCGACGACGGCATCTAGATAGCTACGATCAGGGCCAATGCTCGTCTCGCCCGCGACGGTATCATCCAAGTCTGGCTGATCAACGATATTGCGCTCGTGGCGCGGTATGATGGGAATACCATTTTTATCATAATTGACCGCAGCAGCTTCGGTAGCACCTCGGCGCTTAAAGCTGCGAATGACCATAAACAGCCCTGCAAACACGATAAACGCGGCAACGGCAATCAATATAAACTGAACAACGGTCATGATAAATACATCCTAGTATATATAACAAAAGAGAATACACAATCGAGCATAAATGGCAATATTCTAGCATGGCAAACTCATGCCGTCATCACATTGTGTATTTTATAACCAGTATGCTTGACTGAGCTCAAAATCAATAGCCTCTATGCCAACTGGTTCATTGCATTGACTTATTTAATCACAGTGCATACATCAGTGTTCTACTATAGTCAGCTCAATAGTTAACTGAGTCACTATACAGTCGATATAGCAGGGCTGATAGCGATTTTTTATTGCCATTACATAGGCAATCACAGCATAAAACATATCACTTGCGCGCTTATCATGCTGTCCTATACCCATGTCATATGGGGTCAATGATAGGTGAATAGCGGCTACTAGCTCTCCACGTAACGCGCGGCCTCATCAAGCGAAACACTGACTAATGTCGAGATGCCCGCACTTGGCATGGTAATGCCTTTTAGCTCATCAGCAATCTGCATAGTCAGTTTATTATGACTGATAAAGATAAACTGTAAGTCGTCTGCCAGCTCATGAATAAGACTGGTAAAGCGCGCGACATTGGTATCATCAAGCGGCGCATCGACTTCGTCTAATACACAGAACGGTGCGGGATGCTGCTTAAAGATGGCAAAAATCAAACTCAGTGCGGTGAGGGTTTTTTCACCGCCAGACAATACTGCTAATCGGCTGTTACGTTTGCCCTTAGGCTGCGCCATTAGAGTAACTCCTGCCCGCCACTGTTCTGACTTTGCTGTATTGGCTGGCATTTCGTCAGTATTCAACGTTAGGCTGGCTTGTCCGCCGCCAAAGACTTTGGCAAACAAATTGGCCAGCTCATTATTGACCGCATCAAGTGTCTGCATAAATAGCGTCTTGGTGGTCTCGTCAATAGAGGCAATTGCTTCGGTCAATGTCTGCATACTGGCGGCAATGTCTGCTGTCTGCTGTGCAAGTGGCTCTAGGCGTTCGTTTACCTCGGCCAGCTCTGCGACTGCTGCCAAATTCACGGCGCCAATCTTGCTCAACTGCTGGGTCAGCTTGGCTCGCTCGGACTCAAGCGCTGCAATCTTGTCTGGGCGCACACGGCGATCGTGTGCGATGAAATCTGCTAGTAAGTTTGAGACGCTCATGCTTGTTTGTGAATGTTGCGAATGCTCTGCTTGTGCTTTGTATTTATCACTTATACGAGCATAAGCATCTAGGGCGCTCTGCGTATGCGTACTTTCATCTTCCAAACGCGCCGCGCTCAGTGCCAGTTCAGTCGCATGGCGTGCAAGCTCGTTTTGCTGCGTATGTAACGTGTGTTGCAACGAGTCAAATGCAGTCTGCTGCTGGGCATAGTCTTGTTTGAGTGCCATGAGCGCAGTATCGCGCTCAGTCAATAGCACTTGCTGCTCATCACGCGCTACCCGTACACGCTGCAATACAGCTTGCAAAGCTGGTAGCTTGTTTTGCTGCTGCTCATGGCGCATTTGTAGATGTTGTTCACTCTCTAACGACTTATCATATTGCGCCGTCGCACGTACCAGACTACTAACGCTATGCTCCAAGCGCATCTCGTATTGCTGGATACGCAGCTGTAATGCTTGCCAAGCGTCATCATCTGCTTGACGCGCGCGATTTAGCTCACTGCGCTCAGCTTGCAGTTGCTGGTTTGCCGCTCTGGCCTCTGCTATTTGCGGCGTTAGCGTGGCTATATTACTTTCAATATGCTGTTGCTCTTGTTCGAGCGTCTGTTGCTCTTGCGCCAGTTCCTGCTTTTCTTGTTCTAGCGTTACTTTATCAGTGTTTAGGCGTTGACTATCCGCTTGCAAGCGCTCAGCATTGGCGCGCTGAGTAGTGAGTTGCTGCTGAAGTTTGTGTTTATCACGGGTTAATTGCTCCGCTTGCGCGCGCGTTTCTTCTAAGCTGATTATTAATGCATCATAGTCACGATGGTTTTTTGCAATGGACTTCTTCTGCGTTTCTATTTTGGTTTCAAACGCATCGAGCAACTCTTCTAATGCTTGCAAGCGACTACGCTGTTGCAAACGCTGTGTGAGAAACTGGCTATTGGTGTCACTTTGGCTATCTTGCACGCCAGCAAACTTGCTTAGATTAATCGTTCCTTGACGACTGATGATCCAACCATCTGCGGTGAGTAGAATGGCTGATGGTGGTAATGACCTTAGCACTTCAGTCAGTGTGTCAATCTCATGCTGATGGCTACTGTCAAACGCCGCCGTATATATATAGCACTGTTGCCAAAGCTTCAGTACAGGCTGAGTAATCAATTGCGAGAGTGGCCACACTTTATCAGCTAGTGTAGCTGGTAAGTCACTGACAAAGGTATTGCCTCTGCTATCATGTTGCTCAGCAGATATCCATAAGCTATGACCTGTCTCTACTAAAGACTGACCTTCTGAATTAGCCTGCTTATTCTGTGAAGTCTGATAAGTCAGCAAATCTGCAACGCCATGCTCAAGCGCTTGCCATAAGTTATCGGCTTTTTTAGAATCATCTCCACATGTCTCCGTGCTAGATTTTTTTGCCGTAAACACGTGACTATCAAGCCATAATGCCAAGATATTATCGAGTAGCGGTGCATGCTCTTGCCCCTTGGTACTTAACTCAATCTGCTCACGTAGCATCGCGATGGCTAACGGCTGATTAGGTATGCCATCGCTATCTACACTATCTGTCGCGGTAGCTTTAGTCTTTTCTGATTGCTGCTGCGGCTGTTGTGTAGGTTTCGGATGCAGTATCTGATGCAGGGTATCGTATTCGCCTGCCAGCAATGCATGACGTTTTTCATCATCGCTCAACTCGCTCTGCTGTGCGCTTAATCTTTGCTGCAACCCATGCGCTTGTGGTTGTATCTCAGACAAGCGTTCATCCACGGCGTCGCGTTGACGCTCAATCTGCTGTAGCTGTATATTCAGATCAGCTATCTGTTTTTCTAGCGTCTGACTCAGGTCCTGTATATCATCTATTTTACTTGCACCGGCATTATCAGATGGGGCGATAGACTGCTGTAATTGCTGCCACAGGTTTTGCCAGTTTTGCTCGCGGCGCTGCCATTTATCATCGCTTTGCTGATGACGTTTTTGTGCTTGAACGTTGATAGCTTGCTGCTGCTCAAGAAAGCGTGCTTTATCTTGCAGGCGTGATAACTGGTTTTGCGCGTCATGCCATGCGCGTTGTAGCGGTTGCTCATTGCGTTTATGCGTGTCGCGTTTACTTGTCAGCTCATTGAGCTGTGGGCGTAACGACTCTAATATATTCTGCTGCTCGGCTTGCTCAGCTTTTAATCGATCAATCTCACCCACTGCTTGCGCGCGCTGCTGATCCAAGCTTGCGAGTTGTTGCTCAATCACAGTCAATTGTGACTTGGCATCGCTCAGCGCGTGCTCAGCTTGTTGATAGCCGAGCTGCTGCTGATAATGAACGCTCTGGGCATCATCCTTGAGCCATTGCTCTTGGTTGATACGAGTCGCCAGCTTGTCTTGCTGAGCTTTGAGCGTATCATAGCCAGCCTGTAGCGTTGATACCTCAGTAGCACTACGCTCATGCGTTATTTTTTGCTGCTGCTGATGGTGCTTGGCTTGGTACAGCTGCTGAACGGCTAGCTGCTGTTCAATATCAGCAAGCGTCAAGGCCAGTTCTTCGTAGCGCTGTGCACTGGCGGCTTGCTTCGACAAGCGTTTTTGTTGGCTGACCAGCTCGCTTTGCATGTCATGCAGACGTGCTAGGTTCTCTTGTGTTTTCTCTAGTTTCTTTTGCGTTTCTTCGCGGCGTGCTTGATAACGAGACACCCCTGCGGCCTCTTCGATAAACTCACGCAGTTGCATGGGACTGGACTCAACGATTCGCCCAATCATGCCTTGCTCAATCACCGCATAGCTACGCGCACCCAGTCCCGTGCCCAAGAATACATCGACCACATCACGGCGACGGCAACGCGTGCCATTGATAAAGTAATCAGAGCGTCCCTCCAAATTGACCTGACGGCGAACAGACAGTTCTTGGTACAAGTTAAACTCATGGCGAATACCCGTCTGCTCATCTTGGGTATGCTCAAACGTCAGCTCGACACTCGCAACGCTTTTGGCGGCTTTATCTTGGGTGCCAGCAAAGATGACATCACTCATCGCGCCGCCACGCAGCTGCTTGGCGGAGGTCTCGCCCAGCACCCAGCGAATGGCATCAATCACATTGGATTTGCCACAGCCATTCGGCCCGACGATGGCGGTGATACCATGACGAAAAGTAAAGGTCGTTGGATTGGCAAAGGATTTGAAGCCTGCCAGCTTTAGAGATTTTAAACGCATGAATAGTCAATAAACTTAGCAAAAACAATCGGCTATTCTACCTGAAATTGTAGTAAATTTTTAGGGTTAAACCGCTAAGTGCATAAACGATTTTGATTGAATGCTTTGATGAAACCCTCGTAGCAGTTTTTGCTCCACTTGGCAGACGGTATTTTCTGCTAAGTAGCGATTATTAAACTCGATAAGGGCTGACCATGTGATACTTGCCACTTCTAAATGATCGACTATCTCTAACAGCTCTGTTCTTAGTAGATGCTGATATTTCCTCGGTCTTTTGTGACACAGCGCCAGCTCTCGATCTACGAGCGTTTGCTTGTTTTGCCTTAGCGCGTCGCCACCGATAAACAGTAGCAAAAACTTTGCGCCTTTATCGATAAAGCCTTTTTCTAATAAATGCTCATACATCAAGCAGTATTTTAGGATTGGGTCTGGATTTTTCTGACCAGCGAGCTTTAACTCATTTGCTATCAGCACATTTGCCTGATGGTTATAGGCCAAGTTATCCATATACATCGCTTTTAGCTCTGTACTGTTTTCAAACATGCCGCTATTACCATGTGTTGACCATGATCCACTTAGCTCAAAGGATATAAATTGCTGATACAATAAGTCTAGATAGATATCACTACATAAACTCAAAAAAATATCGAATTCTTTATTGAGATAGTCTTCAGAAAAGAATTTTACGCGGCGCACGGCTTCTCTCGCATTACAGATGCCCATCGTTTGCGTTGAATAGGTCTCTAGCTGCTCAGATTCACTCATTTTTGTATTGAGTTTTTTGATGATTGATTGCTCAATCTCTTCTATGTTTTTATCCTTTAGCTCTGGATGGGTTGCCCACTCAATGATTTGGCGGACATATTGCTTTTTAGTGATACCAAGAATCTGCTTTGGCTCCCATGCCAAAAACTCTACCATATTAGACAGACCAGTCGTCCATGATAGCTGTTCTTTTAGATGATTCATTGAGCCGAAAACACGGCGGTATTTTTCTGCAGCTTTCATACTTAATAATGTCTCACGGTTTGCATACTAGTTTTATAAAAATTCATCATTGCTATAAAATACCTAATCCACTCAATAACAACTGCCCACCTGCAAACAATAACAGAACGCCAAACGCGCGTTTAAGTATCAGTGCTGGCAGTACATGGGCAAGCTTGGCACCGACTTTTGCCATGGCAAAGCTAGCCACTGAGATAAATAGAAACCCAGTAATATGGACAAACCCCATCGTGCCTTCAGGCAGATTGACCACGTCTTGACCGAACCATGCAAACCCTGCCGCCCCTGCCAATGCAATCGGTAGACCACACGCTGCTGACGTGCCGACCGACTGTTTCATCGGTAACCCTGCCCAGTTCAAAAACGGTACGGTCAAGCTACCACCGCCGATACCAAAGATAGAAGACGCCATACCAATACCAGTACCTGCACCAAACTGTACGCCAGCTGGTGGTAAGGGTTTACCCACTTGCTCTTTATTCGAAAAGAACAGCATTTTTAACGCGACCAATAACGCACCAATACCAATGATGGCCTGTAGTGCCTGCCCATCAATCATATCCGCGATACCAGCGCCGACCAAACTACCGATGACCAATCCAAGCGCCATCTTGCGCCATACTTCCCAGCGCACGCCGCCGCGCTTGTTATGTGCAGTCAGTGAGCTGATTGAGGTCACAACGATGGTCGCCAATGACGTCCCAATGGCCAAATGGGTGATTACTTCTGGCGAAAAGTCATAAGCGGTAAAAATCCACACCAATGCTGGCACGATAATCATGCCGCCGCCCACGCCAAACAAGCCCGCGCTGACACCTGCGAACGCCCCTGCAATCACAAACCACACATATAACATCATAGAACGAACCTTTTATAATATTGACTGACGCTATAATACTCACTGGCGCTTAGGTGTGCTCAATTGTATTTGCCAAATCTCAACGTGACCTTTATGCTGTCATTGACAATCGCCCAGTATATCAAAATTTCCTTTAACCACATCGACTAAACTTATGCTGCCACTCACGAATTCCTCTGCCTACTTATCCGAGCTCCATCACCGTCACGTTGTCAGCAGCGCCTCGACCAATAGCGAGCTGATAGAGCAACTCCAAAACGGGACATTAGATGCTACGGCAGTGCAGCTGTTGACCGCTGAGACCCAGAGCGCCGGACGTGGACAACACGGCCGTTCATGGCAGTCGCCACGCGGTAATGTCTATCTGTCGCTATATCATCCTGTGCATATGCCGATCAGTGGCATATTGTCACTCATCATCGGCGTTGAGCTGGCAAACATGCCCATCATTCAAACATTGAATGAGCAGTTACAAGCGCAAGAGTTGACGCCAATTGGTGTCAAATGGGCAAATGATCTAGGATTCTATCAGCAGCCAACTAAAACCTCAGATGAAGATAAATCTGTGGCGATTGACTCGGTATCAGATAGCTCAGGCTTGAGTAGTGCTGTATCAACTCAGCGTACGCTACCCTTTAATAAACTGGCTGGCATTTTGATAGAGCCTGTCACTCAGTCTGGCAGGGTGGTCGGTGTGGTATTAGGTATCGGCCTTAATGTACAAGCTGCGCCAAAACTAACGGCGCAGACGTCTGAGGGCATGAGTTACCAAGCGATTAGTCTGCAAGATATTAATGAGATGCTACCTCCAGAGACACGTTCTGAGAGACTACCAGACCTACAAACACTCTATCAGCAGATGAGTAAAGCATTGATGGCGGCGATGACGCGCTTTGAGCATTTAGGGTTAGAGCAGCCCACCGGTCATACGTCTTATTTAGATAGTTTTTTGGCACAATTTGCAGCGATGGATGCCCTAGCAGGTCTGCGCTTACGCGTCACCCAACACTATAATAACAAAGAGCATGTGGTGATCGGTCATGCTTACGGTGTGGATACTCACGGGTGTTTGCAATTGCGCTTAGATAACGGTAATATTTCTACGCTTTTTACTGGACGCATCGACGTTATTTATTAAGTATATAGTCAAAGAAATCTAAAACAGCTACAAGGCAGCCGACCGCAGATTGTACATATAGTACCTCTAGGGAGGGTAACACCGTAGCGGTTTAATAGTTCGCCGGCTATAGATAACCATACTGATGAGCATCATATATTAACGAGCACGATATAAAGGGACTTTTATGCTCTGGCTTGATCTTGGAAATACCCGCCTGAAATACTGGCTCACCGATGATATCGGTCAGATAGTCACACATGATGCCAAACAGCATTTGCAAGCACCAGCCGAATTACTGATGGGTCTGACGGATCGCTTTGAGCGTTTTGCCCCTGACTTTATCGGTATCTCGTCCGTATTGGGCGACAATCTCAATGCTCAAGTATCGGAGACCTTAAGCCGTCTCAATACGCCGTTTGAGTTTGTCCATGTGGATGCCGCGCATGCGCTGATGAAGAGTAACTATAATGACGATCAGCTCGGCTGTGATCGTTGGCTACAGATGCTAGGTGCGGTCGATAAGAAAAAACGCCAGTGTGTCATCGGCTGCGGTACCGCCGTGACCATTGATTTGATTGATCACGCTGAGCATTTGGGCGGTTATATCTTCCCGAGTATCTACCTGCAACGTGAGTCGTTGTTTTCTGGTACCAAGCAGATCACCATCTCTAACGGTACATTCGATAGCGTTGGCCAAGGCCTGACCACACAGGATGCTGTGCACCGAGGTATCTTACTCTCCATTGTTGGTGCGATTAATGAGATTAGCCACCGTCATCCTAACTTTGAGTTGATTATGACAGGTGGTGATGCAGCCACGATCTCGCAGCACGTCAATCGCCCAGTACGCTTGCGTGATGATTTATTATTAAATGGTTTGGCAAGATACTTTGATTATCGGAATAAGTCATAATCGATCATAGATAACTCAGTGTCACGTTAACATGAAAAAAGCAGTACGTTTTAAACGTACTGCTTTTTTATTTTACTATCAAGAAATAGCTAAGGTCTTGCTAGCTATTGCCCTAATACTTTCTTATTTTGTCTCGTTAAATAGCTCACGACCGACTAGCATACGGCGAATTTCACTGGTACCTGCACCGATCTCATACAGCTTAGCATCACGCCAGTAGCGGCCAAGTGGATACTCATTGGTATAGCCGTTACCGCCAAATATTTGAATACCTTCGCCTGCCATCCAGGTGGCTTTTTCGGCACACCATAGGATCACACTGGCACAATCTTTACGCACTTCGCGACTATGACCGGCACCACGCGCGTCCAACATATCGAGATTTTTGCCGACCGTATATAGGAAGCTGCGACCTGCTTGCAATATCGTATACATATCTGCCACTTTACCTTGAATAAGCTGGAACTCACCGATGGCTTGACCAAACTGCTTACGGTCATGGATATAAGGCACAACATTATCCATCACCGCTTGCATGATGCCGATAGGACCCGCAGCCAATACGGCACGCTCATAATCTAGGCCACTCATCAATACCTTGACGCCTTCATTGAGACCACCCAAGATATTTTCGCTTGGCACAGTCACATTGTTAAAGGTCATCTCACCCGTATGGCTACCACGCATGCCGAGCTTGTCTAGCTTCTGTGCCGTACCAAAACCTTCCATACCTTTTTCAACGATAAAGGCTGTCATGCCTTTGCCGCCTAGCTCAGGATTGGTCTTGGCATAAACCACCATCACATCCGCATCAGGACCATTGGTGATCCACATTTTAGTGCCATTCAAAACATAACTGCCGTCTTTTTCTTCAGCTCTAAGCTTCATACTGACGACATCTGAACCAGCACCAGTCTCACTCATTGCCAATGCACCGATGAACTCACCGCTGACCAGCTTTGGCAAGTACTTTTGTTTTTGTGCTTCACTACCATTACGTTTGATTTGGTTAATACAAAGATTAGAGTGCGCACCATAGCTCAGCGCCACAGAAGCGGACGCACGGCTAATCTCTTCCATCGCGACCATATGTGCGACGTAGCCCATGTTTGATCCGCCGTATTCTTCAGGAACGGTAATACCATGCAAGCCAATATCACCCATCTTTTGCCACAGATCCATAGGGAACTCATCGCTACTGTCGATTTCGCTTGCACGTGGGGCGATTTCATTGGCCGCAAACTGCTGTACCATATCGCGTAGGGCATCAATATCTTCGCCAAGCTGAAAATTCAATCCAGGTAAACTCATAACTATTCCTTGTATTTTGATATATTTAAATTTCGAATTTCAATCTGTTTTTTAAAACCACTGTAACTGCATTTATAATGTCATTTTTGAAGTCGTAGTCAATTCAATGTGAAAGTCTGACAAGGCAACCGAGTGTAGATGTATATGTAATACTTCAAGCGAGGTTAACGCTGTCACACTTTTATAGTGGATTGACTATGCTGTTTAAGACTGACGTTTATTGATGATGGCACGTGCCACATTTGAGCCATTTGGACGCTTTAAGAACGCACTGATACGCTCGCCTGCCACGACCAGTTTATCCAAATCAATACCAGTACTGATACCCATACCATGCAGCATATACACCACATCTTCGGTTGCCACATTGCCTGTTGCGCCTTTAGCATAAGGACAACCGCCTAAGCCAGCGACGGAGGTGTCAAATTCGCTAACACCCATTTGTAGTGCGACTAGCGTATTGCTCAATGCTTGACCATAAGTATCATGAAAATGACCTGATAGCATAGAGATATCAGCATATTCTAATGCAGCTTGTAATGCTCGTTGCACTTTGAGCGGCGTACCAACACCAATGGTATCAGCAATACCAATTTGCTCTGCACCAATCTCTATCAGACGCTTAGTCACATGGGCTACTTGGCTTGGATCAATGTCACCTTCATAAGGACAGCCGACTGTACATGAAATCACACCTCGTACTTTGATACCTTGCGCTTTTGCCGCAGCAGCCACTGGCGCAAAACGCTCGATACTCTCATCAATACTACAATTGATGTTTTTTTGACTAAAGGTCTCACTGGCTGAACCAAAAATGACGATTTCGTCAGGACGATGAATGATGGCATTTTCAAAGCCGCGCATATTGGGTACTAGGACTGAGTAGCAAATATCTGTCTGCCGTGTCTTCTCAAGTGCTTCAAGTAGCGCGCTGTTATCGCCCATTTGTGGCACCCACTTTGGCGAGACAAAGCTTGTTGCTTCTAGCTTTTTGACACCTGCCGCAATCAAATCATTGATAAGCGTTTGCTTAACCTCAGTCGGTACCGTCGTTGACTCGTTTTGTAGTCCATCACGTGGGCTGACATCAACGATTCTGACGTGCTCTGGATATGAATGGCTTGGATACGAATGGCTCATGCTTGTCGTCCTTTTTATTATTCGCCTTTCTGTGAAGCTTTTTTATTAGGCTTGGTCAGCTATTCGCTCTCAGTATTTTCACCAGCATCAATGCGTAATAACTCGTCACCATCAGCGACCAAATCCCCTGCTGCAAATAGCAATTCTGCCACCACGCCATCCGTCGGCGCAGTAATCGTGTGCTCGATCTTCATCGCCTCGATAACGGCAAGTGGCTCACCTTTTTTCACAGTATCGCCAACCGCCACTTTAAAGGCCACTACTTGACCTGGCATCGGTGATTTTAAACTACCGACCGCTGCAGACTCTTCGCCTACGTGCGCCATGATATCAACAAGCGTAATTTCGTCACGGCCACTGTCTGTGAACACATAAACGGTCTCATTAAGTACCCAACTTTGCGCGCTAGTACGTGCACCATCTAACCATAACGTATGATTATTTTCGTCACTACTGGCATAGCTCACCTGACCTTCATAGACTGTTTTGGTCTGAGCAGCTACGTTAATATTGCTATTATCCTGCGTGTTAGCGATTTCTTTTTCGATAACGAGCGTAAAGCTGCTGAGGTTATCGCTACCCTTTTTACTATCTGAACAATTTGCATTGTGCCAATTGCTCATGTGGGCCGTATAAGCATTCTCATCATAAACCAAGCTAAATGAACGAGTATAATCGCTATAAGCACGGAAGCCAGTAGGTTTGCTAAATGGATCGATATCTGACTCTTGCATTGCCATCTCGCTCGCAAGCTGACGAGTAATGGCGGTCACAACGAGCGTTGATAATGCCAAAGGCTGCTGATTAAAAATCGCATCACGCTCGTGTTCAATCAATGCCGTATCGAGATTGGCTTTGCTAAACGAATCGGTATTTAAAATATAGCGCAAAAATGCGGCGTTATTTGGCAAACCCACGATACGCGTTTGAGCAAGTGCTCGATCGAGCTTGGCTAATGCTTGCTCTCGAGTTGGCGCATGAACGATGAGCTTGGCAATCATAGAGTCATAAAACGGGCTAATCACATCGCCTTCGCGCACGCCATCATCGATACGCACGCCAGTACCGTCTTTATCAATCATAAAGGTGCTGTGTTCAGGTTTTTGATACGCAAATAATGTACCAGTCGCTGGCAAGAAGCTATTGTCAGGATTTTCGGCACAGATGCGTGCCTCAATTGCATGACCGTTGATAGTCAGATCGTCTTGGGTTTTTGGCAATGGCTGACCTGCCGCGACCAACAGCTGCCACTCGACCAAATCGACACCAGTAATCGCTTCACTGACTGGATGCTCAACCTGCAACCGCGTATTCATCTCCATGAAATAAAAATTCATAGAATCTTCGCGCTGCTCAACGATAAACTCAACCGTGCCTGCCCCAACGTAATCGACCGCACGAGCCGCTTCAATAGCAGCGGTTCCCATCGCTTCACGCATCGCAATATCAACACCCGGTGCAGGCGCTTCTTCTAATACTTTTTGGTGGCGGCGCTGTACGGAGCAATCACGCTCAAATAAATGCACATAGTTGCCATGCGTATCGCCAAATACTTGGATTTCGATATGGCGCGGTTTTAATGCGTATTTTTCAATCAACACTTTGTCATCACCAAAGCTGGTAATGGCTTCACGGCGACATGAGTCTAACAAGTCAATAAAATCGCTGCTTTTTTCAACGATACGCATGCCTTTACCGCCGCCACCTGCACTTGCTTTGATTAAGACTGGATAGCCAATAGCGTCTGCCTGCTGCTGCAAAAATTCTGCATCTTGATTGTCACCGTGATAGCCCGGTATCAATGGCACGCCAGCTGTTTCCATCAAGCGTTTGGACTCAGATTTGCCACCCATGGCACGGATAGCATCAGCCGATGGACCGATAAAGACCAATCCTGCATCCTGACAGGCTTGCGCAAAGTCAGCATTTTCGCTTAAAAACCCATAACCCGGATGAATAGCTTGTGCGCCAGTTTCAAGCGCTATCGCAATAATCGCATCACCTTTGAGATAGCTGTCTTTCGGTGCCGAGCCGCCCAAATAGATGGCTTCATCACAGACAGCCACATGCTTAGCTTCACGATCCGCATCAGAATAAACAGCGACGGTGCTGACACCCAGACGCTTGGCAGTCGCGGCTACTCGGCAGGCAATTTCACCACGGTTGGCAATTAGAATTTTAGAAAACATAACTATCCCTGTGTGTTATCGTTTTTATTTGACGTCTTGTCTATTTACTCATTTATCTCTCGTGCATTACTCATTTGCCGTCAACCAGTTGGGCTTACGTTTTTGCAAAAAGGCTTGCACGCCCTCTTTACCTTGCTCTGATGAGCGGATATCAGCGATGCCTTTTACCGTATCGGCAATCAGCTCATCAGTGATCGGCGCACCAGCGACATCGTGTAATAGCTGCTTGCAGGTTTTGACTGCATCAGGGCTGTTTTTGACGATTTTGCTACAAAATATAGCGACCTCATCAGCCAACCATTCTTCGCTAACACGTTCATGGATAAAGCCAAGCTGACGTGCCTTTTTGGCATCAAATACTTCAGCACTTAAGAAATAACGCTGTGACGCTCTAGCACCCAATGCTCGGATGACATAAGGGCTGATAGTCGCAGGAGCTAACCCTAAACGCACTTCACTTAGGCAGAAGTTAGCAATTTTGACAGCGATGGCCACATCACAAACAGCGACTAGACCCATGCCGCCAGCATAAACATCACCTTGAATAGCCGCGACTGTTGGCTTAGGGCACTCGTAAATAGTCTTAAGCATTTGCGCCAATTTATCGGCATCCGCTAGATTTTCCTCATAGCTATAATCCGCCATGGCACGCATCCAATTCAAATCGGCACCTGCACAGAATGCCTTACCAGCAGCGGCTAGTACAATGACACGTACCTCATCATCAGCACCAAGCGTACTGAATGCATCGGTCAGCTCAGCTATCATTTCATCATTAAAGGCATTGCGTATCTCAGGGCGATTCAATGTCACCGTCGCCACATGCTGCTCAACACTGACCAACAGGCTTTTATAATTATTAGTATTTTTTAATTTCGTTTCTTTCATAGCTTTCTCTGTGTTCCTGTTTGTAAATATTTAGCCCAACGTTTGGGCCATCCATAATAACGCCCATATAAGAAAGTAAGATGTCAAAACCCGATGCCGCGATATAATCACATTAAAAAATTGTCGCACCACCATCTTATTGCGAGCAGACCTTGGAGCGCTTACATTCTAAAGACACCAAACGTCGTCTCTTCAATCGGTGCGTTATAAGCCGCGCTTAGTCCCAATGCCAATACATGTCGCGTATCAGCAGGATCAATCACGCCGTCATCCCATAGACGTGCGGTGGCATAATATGGGTGGCCTTGCTTTTCATACATATCGAGAATTGGTGCTTTAAATGCCGCTTCATCCTCATCACTCCACGCTTCGCCTTTACGATCAAAATTGTCACGCTTGACCGTTGCCAAGACCGATGCTGCTTGCTCGCCGCCCATCACCGAGATACGTGCATTTGGCCACATCCATAAGAAGCGCGGACTATAAGCACGACCACACATGCCGTAGTTACCAGCACCGAATGAGCCACCGACAATGACCGTGAATTTTGGCACTTTTGCATTGGCGACTGCCATGACCATTTTGGCTCCATGGCGCGCAATGCCTTCGTTTTCATATTTGCGACCGACCATGAAGCCCGTGATGTTTTGCAAAAATACCAATGGGATTTTGCGTTTGCAGCACAGCTCAATGAAATGCGTGCCTTTTTGCGCTGATTCACTAAATAAGATACCGTTGTTGGCGATGATACCAACTGGCATCCCTTCGATATGGGCGAATCCACAGACTAGCGTCGTACCAAATCGTGATTTAAATTCATCAAAAGCACTGTCATCGACGATACGAGCAATGATTTCTTTGATATCAAATGGCTTGCGCTTATCGGTTGGAATGACGCCATATAACTCTTTGGCATCATAGCGTGGTGGACGTGGTTTGATTTGATTGGGCACTTGCTTCGCAGGACGATTTAGATGGCTAACGATGTTGCGCGCAATTGACAACGCATGGGTATCGCTCTGTGCTAAGTGATCGACGACCCCTGACAGACGGGTATGCACATCGCCGCCACCCAAGTCTTCGGCAGTGACTTCTTCACCTGTCGCTGCTTTGACCAGTGGTGGACCACCCAAAAAGATGGTGCCTTGTTCTTTGACGATAATCGACTCATCACTCATCGCTGGCACATAGGCTCCACCAGCCGTACAGCTGCCCATGACCACAGCAATCTGCGGAATACCAGCGGCACTCATATTGGCCTGATTAAAGAAGATGCGACCAAAGTGTTCTTTATCGGGGAATACGTCATCTTGGTTGGGTAAGTTAGCCCCACCTGAATCCACTAGATAAACACAAGGCAAATTATTCTCTTGCGCGATTTCTTGTGCACGCAAATGTTTTTTGACCGTCATTGGATAATATGTGCCGCCTTTTACCGTGGCATCATTACAGACGATCATACATTCGATACCATTAATACGTCCAATACCCGCAATCACGCCAGCCGCTGGAATCTCTTCGCCATACATATCGTGCGCTGCCATCGGTGCCACTTCTAAAAATGGCGTGCCCACATCGAGCAAACGCTCGACACGCTCACGTGGTAGCAACTTACCGCGTGCTAAATGCTTGGCACGGGCACGCTCTGAACCGCCTTGCACGACTTTACGTAAGTGACCATATAAGTCATCGACCACCGCTTGCATTGCGGCACTGTTTTGTTGAAATTCAGCGGCGTTTGGACTCAGTTTACTGGTTATGATAGCGCTCATGACATCCCTTTTCTTTAATGCGTAAATGCGAGTGGCTTTTTTATTTTATGCTTTATTTTAGCTTTTACTCATATATCTTATTCATAAAATAACAGATAAGAGTGGTTAAATTTCTACAAACCCAGCTCTTCTTTCATTTGTTCGATGATTTTATATTTCTGAATTTTTCCAGTGATGGTCATCGGATATTCAGTGACAAAGCGATAATAAGTCGGCACTTTATAATGGGCCATATGCTCGCTACAGAACTGGCGAACTTCTTCTTCCGTCAAGCTGTCTGCTTCTTTAGGGATAATCCAAGCCGCGAGTACTTCACCATACTTTTTATCAGGAATACCGACGATTTGCACATCACGAATCTTTGGATGACGATAGAGATAATTCTCGATTTCGACCGGATAGATATTCTCTCCGCCACGAATGACCATGTCTTTACTACGACCAACGATTTTGACATAGCCGTCTTCGTCCATTGTGGCCAGATCACCCGTATGCATCCAACCATCTTGGATGGCCGCGCGGGTTTTGAAGCGACTGCCCCAATAGCCTTTCATCACTGAATAACCGCGTGTGAGTAGTTCGCCTGTCTCGCCCAAGGCTACAGTCTCACCCGTTTCCGTATTGACAACTTTAACCTCAAGCGCAGGCTGTACTAAACCAACAGTCGATACTTGCTTATCAAGCGGCGTATGTTCATTGGTCTGGCAAGATACTGGACTAGTCTCTGTCATACCATAGGCAATGGTGACTTCACTCATGTGCATCTCATCAATGACGCGGCGCATGACTTCGATCGGACAACTAGAGCCTGCCATGATGCCAGTACGCAAAGTCGATAAATCAAAGTTTTTAAACTCAGGATGGTCAAGCTCAGCGATAAACATCGTTGGCACGCCGTGCAAACCTGTACATTTTTCTTCTTCGACCGCTTGCAAGACGGTTAATGGCTCAAACCCATCGTTCGGATAAACGATACAGCCGCCATGCGTGAGAATCGCTAGGTTGCCAAGCACCATACCAAAACAATGATAGAGTGGCACTGGAATGCACAGTTTATCTTCTTCGGTGAGGTTCATAGCCTCACCGATAAAGTAACCGTTATTAAGAATATTACGATGGCTTAAGGTTGCCCCTTTTGGCGTACCTGTCGTGCCACTGGTGAACTGGACATTGATGGCATCCGTGTTTTTGAGCTGGGCTTGACGCTCTGCAACTCGTGGGTCGTTGGCATCGCCTTCCGCCATCCATGCAGAGAATTTCTGCATAAAGCCAAAGATCTCTTCACTATCAGGCTCATCAATCCAAATGATACGCTCAATCGTCGGAATCTCGACCAAATCAAGCTGAGTATAGTCTTTATGATAAATTTCAGGACACAGTTCACTGATGAGACTGGCGTAATCACTGGTTTTGAAATGGCGCATAAGTACGAGCGCTGAACAGCCCAGTTTATTCAAGGCATATTGCAACTCAAAGGTACGATAGGCAGGGTTAATATTGACAAGGACAATACCAACTTTTGCCGTCGCCAATTGCATGAGCAGCCATTCAGCATTGTTGTGTGACCAGATACCGATACGGTCACCAATCTCAAGCCCCATCTCAATCATACTACTGGCCAGCTGATTGACTTGCTGTTGTAGCTCGCGATATGTCCAGCGGATGTTTTGATGGCGAGAAACCAAAGCTTCGCGCTCTGGATACTTGGATACAATCGCATCAAAAAAATCACCGATAGTCGCTTCAATCAGCGGCACATCAGGGCCTTTGTCATAGCTTTGGGTAAGCGGTGCATTTGCTGAGCGTGCGCCCATATTAATACTAGGAATGCTATTCAGAATAGTATCAAAATCAATTTGAGTCGCATCGAAATCAGAAGTTTGCGTCATAACGAGTCCTTTCGTTTTACTTTTTATCGTATTGGTCATTTATAGATAGTACGTATGGATAGCCTGTAGACCCGTCACTCTTCCTTGAATAGGTCTTATATAGATTGTCACTACTATACCGTTGTAAACAAACGACTGTCAATCATAGTAATACAATGCGTATCATTTAATTAGTTGTCAATATTTTGTCTTAGTAAAAGGTAACATAGAATCATGGCAAATTTTTGACATAAAAAAGCCAGCCACATTACTCATAACGTGGCTGGCTTTTACAGCAAATGAGGCTATTAATGTTGAATAGTGACACTATATAAGTGTCTGTGTTTGATGACGGCTAGTTTGATAACAGCCCCTACCCACAGCTCTAAATCACCCTAGACCCAACTCATCTATCATTTGCTCAACAATTTTGAATTTCTGAATTTTACCAGTGACCGTCATTGGATATTCTGTCACGAAGCGATAATAAGTCGGTACTTTATAATGGGCGATATGCTCACCACAGAATTGGCGCACTTCCTCCTCCGTCAAGCTGTCTGGTTCTTTAGGGATAATCCACGCTGCCAACACTTCACCATACTTCTTATCAGGAACCCCGACGATTTGCACATCTCTAATCTTCGGATGACGATAGAGATAGTTTTCAACTTCGACAGGATAGATATTTTCGCCGCCGCGAATAATCATATCCTTACTACGACCCACCACAGTGATATAACCGTCCTCATCCATGGTCGCAAGGTCACCAGTATGCATCCAGCCATCTTGAATGGCCGTACGTGTTTTAGAGCGGCTGCCCCAATACCCTTTCATAACTGCATAGCCATGCGTGAGCAGCTCTCCCGTCTCTCCAATTGCCACGACATTACCCGTTTCAGTATTGATGATTTTGGCTTCAAGCGCGGGCAGCACCATCCCCACAGTAGAGACTCTCTTTTCAAGGGGTGTTTGCGAGCTGGTCTGACAAGAAGCGGGACTGGTCTCAGTCATACCATAAGCAATCGTCACCTCGGTCATGTGCATCTTATCCATGACACGGCGCATGACCTCAATCGGACAGCTAGAGCCGCCCATGATGCCCGTGCGTAAGCTGGACAAATCAAAACTGTCAAATTCTGGATGATCGAGCTCCGCGATAAACATCGTCGGCACGCCAAGCAGCGCCGTACACTTTTCCTCTTCTATGGTTTGCAATACGGTTAACGGATCAAAGCCATCATTAGGATAAACCGCACAGCCTCCATGCGTTAATATAGCGAGATTACCGCCCACCATCCCAAAGCAATGATAGAGCGGCAATGGAATACACAGCCTATCATCTTCTGTCAGCTTTAAGCCTTCACCCATAAAATAACCGTTATTCAAGATATTTCGATGCGTGAGCGTAGCGCCTTTCGGTGTGCCAGTCGTGCCACTGGTAAACTGCACACTAATAGCATCGGTATTTTTAAGCTGGGCTTGGCGCTCTGCTACGCGTAGATCGTTGGCATCGCCTTCTGCCATCCACGTAGAGAATTTCTGCATAAAACCAAACGCTTCATCAGATGCTGGTTCATCAATCCAGATGATGCGCTCAATCGTTGGAATCTCGACCAAATCAAGCTGAGTGTAATCTTTATGATAAATCTCAGGACACAGCTCACGAATCATTTGCGCATAGTCACTCGTCTTGAAATGACGCATTAATACCAATGCCGAACAGCCCAGTTTATTCAGCGCATATTGCAACTCAAAGGTACGATAAGCAGGATTAATATTGACGAGAATGACGCCGATTTTTGCCGTGGCCAATTGCATGAGCAGCCATTCAGCAGTGTTATGCGACCAAATAGCGATACGATCGCCAATCTCAAGCCCCATCTCAATCATACTACTGGCCAGCTGGTTGGCTTTTTCCTGTAGCTCGCGATACTTCCAGCGGATATTTTGATGGCGAGACACCAAAGCTTCACGCTCAGGATATCTATCAACAATCGCATCAAAGAAGTCTCCAATGGTCGCCTCAATCAGCGGCACATCAGGACCTTTATCATGGCTTTGGGTGAGTGGCGCATTTGCAGAACGTGCGCTTATATTAACTTTGGGAACGTTGTTGAGAATACTGTTATTAGACTTACTTTTATTAATAATACTGTCAAAATCGGTAATCTGAGTCATCACGAGTCCTTTCGTTTTGCTATTTGTGTTGGTATGGCTATCCAACTGCTTACGAGACATCTATTCATCTACCTACAATCGTAGAAAGTAAAAATATGCTACTACCGTAAATACGATATTCTTCCTTGAATATTGTTTACCACTAGACATGATAGTTAAATCACGCCTAGCCAATATAGCGCCTTAAACAAAAGACTGTCAATAATATAGATACGGTATGTATCGATTATGATTGATATAAAAAGTAATATAGTCAAAGAAATCTAAAACAGCTACAAGGCAGCCGACCGCAGATTGTACATATAGTACTTCTAGGGAGGGTAACACCGTAGCGGTTTACTAGTTCGCTGACTATAGATGTAAAAAAGCCAGTGCTGCATAAAGATGGCAACACTGGCTATGGTTTATCATACTCTTACAATTATATTTTATCTGTTAGGCTTTAAGCACTGCAGGCGCTTTGATCGTTACAGTTGCGCTGACTTCATCATTATCATTTAGCAAGTCCATAACCAACTCTTCATCACTTTCTATCTTGACTTGCCAATTGCCAGTCGCTTTTGGCACACCTGTCACCATAACGGATATTGCTTTGTTTTTCAGGCGAATCATGGGCGGTTTATGCTCATAGCCGTTATGCTCTAGACCCAATATATCGTCGGCAATGGTAGCAGCCTGCGCGCGTAACGGTGCCACATAACGACACGGCACGCCATCGATAGACATACAGTCACCAATGGCATAGATATTGGCCGTACTGGTACGCAAGGTTGGCGCATCCACCACGATACCAGTGCGACGATTGAACTCGACACCAGCAGCAGTAGGCAGCTTATCATCGACCGTCAGACCTGTACTGGCAATCACGTGATCCACGATGAGTGGTTCGATTGGCTCAGCAGTCGTACTGTCTGTCGCTGATGCCAGCGCCTCGTAACTGACCTGTAGTTTTCCACTGCTGCTATCACTGAGACGAGTAATAGTAGATACCTGATAACCCCCTAAGAAGTTAATTCCTTGCGACTTGACCGCTTGGGCGATACGAGCCGTCGCTTTCGACGGTAGCATTTGTGATAGTGGCGCGTCGTTTAAATCAATGAGCGTCACTTGATGACCTGCTTTGAGTAAGTCTTCTGCAATCTCGGTCCCAACCATACCCGCACCAACGATGGCAACGTGCTGACTGCCAGTGGCTAGCTTTTCTTGCAGCTGTCCAAAGCGCTCAATATGATTGACGTGCCAAACTAAATCCTCTGGCAAGCTTTTTGGAAAAATAGGATGCGCACCCATCGCCAGTACTAACTTGCCATAACTGATCGTGGCATAATCCGTGTTGGCTGGATCTGAGCGCTGTGCAGAGATAAGCTGCAACTGTTGAATGGTCGTATCAACATCCGTTACTTGTGTGTTGGCAAGTAGCTTAACATTTGCAGCTTCTGCGGCATCAACGCCAGTGGCTCTTACCAAATCTGCCGCACTTTTCTTTTGGCTAATCGCCATCGTCAGCATTGGTTTATGATAACGATCACCACTATCAGCTGTCACCAAAGTAATCGGAATGTCTTTATCTTTTGCACGAATGGCATCAATGACATGCCAGCCTGCCAAACCTGCACCAATGATGACGATACCTTTAGAAGATGCTACTGATGGATTTTCTACACTCATATGAACTCCAATACGGTTTATGAATTATTTTAATTATCAAAAATATTGACCGCTATTGTATCAGTAAACAGCCATTCACTCATCTACTCACTTGTATAGCCAATCATATCGATATCACGATGAGATGCATCAAGCTATCACGCACAAAAAAAGCGCCTATTCGTTAATAGACGCTTGATATAATTATAGAGCTATATAGTAAGAGCTGTATAAATGGTTAATGATTTAGAATCTTCGATAAGAACTGCTGCGCACGCTCACTTTTCGCGCCTTCAAAGAATTCATCCTTACTACAGTTCTCAACGATATGACCTTCATCCATAAAGATAATACGATTGGCTACCTGACTGGCAAAGCCCATTTCATGCGTCACGCACATCATAGTCATACCATCACGAGTCAGCTCCACCATCACATCGAGCACTTCTTGAATCATTTCAGGATCAAGTGCTGAGGTTGGCTCATCGAACAACATCGCTATGGGGTCCATCGCGAGCGCACGAGCAATAGCCACACGCTGCTGTTGACCACCTGATAGCTCAGCAGGATATTTATTGGCTTGAACCGTTAGCCCTACTCGATCTAAATAAGCCATCCCTTTTTGTTTGGCTTCCGCTTCTTTACGGCCCAATACTTTGATTTGCGCGACCATTAAATTATCGATGATGGTCAAGTGAGGGAATAGCTCAAAATGCTGAAACACCATGCCGACACGGCTACGTAGCTTAGGTAAGTTGGTTTTTGGATCACCGACAGAGATACCGTTGACCATGATATTACCTTTTTGAAAGGGCTCTAGCCCGTTCACGGTCTTAATCAAGGTAGATTTACCGCTACCTGATGGACCACAGACCACGACGACATCGCCTTTGTGGACATGAGCGGTACAGTCAGTCAGTACCTGAAAGTCGCCATACCATTTGCTAACGCTATCTATCTCAACGACCATCTCACTGCTAGCATGACCACTGTCTGTGACCAGTCCACCAAAGTCATTTATAAACGTTTTAGCATCATTCATCATTGGCTCCTAGCCTTATTCTTACTCTTGCCAAATTGCACTTATTCAAAATACATTAGTGACAAATGCAGTTAAATTTTGAAAGTATTAGAGCCTATCAAATGAGATCAGATAACCATGTTCAGATAACCATGCATTGATCGACTCTAACGCTTAACAGTTCTTTATTAAAACCTTAACCTTTTTTGTACGCGTTGTACGCCGATTGAAGCTGCCAAGCTTAAGACAAAATACACGGCGCCAGCACCTAAGATATAAGGCGTCAATAGTCCCATTAGCTCACCACGTACGTATGCCGCTCGGAAGAAGTCGGTCAGACCAATAGCGAACACTAAAGTCGTATCTTGGAATAAGATAATACATTGCTGCAAAATCAATGGCAGCATCTTGCGAAAGGCTTGTGGCAAAATCACCAGACGCATGGTTTGGCCATAAGTCATGCCCAATGCTTTTGCCGCATTAACCTGACCACTACCGATAGACTGAATACCCGCACGGACGACTTCTGAGAAGTAAGCCGCTTCGAACATCATAAACGCGACAACACAAGAAGCAAAGGCTGCATCTAGTTGTAAATACTTACCCGCTGCCCAAAAATAAATCATCGGGACGGCAAAGTAAAACCACAGTAGCACCAACAGTAACGGTACGGATCTAAAATAATTAACATACAGCTTAGCGGGAATCTCTAATGCTTTGATACCTGATAAACGCATGAGCGCCAATACCGTACCTAAGCTGATACCACCGATAATAGCCAAAAACAGGACTTTTAGCGTGGTAATCATGCCACCCATTAAGCCTGGATACGCGGTCGCAAGTTCGGTCATCATACTCATTTCTGACTCCCTGCGATAAGCCCTGGTACTCTTAATTTACGCTCGATCAGACCCATAATAGCGATTAGCGAGAGATTAAAGACGAGGTAGATAATCGTCGCATAAGTATAAATCTCAAGGCTATTCTGTGTGTATTCGCTGATGGTTTTGGTTTGACTGATGAGCTCCATGACGCCGACTAATGAGGCGACAGAGGCATTCTTAAAACAGTTAGTCAGCTCAGAGCTAAGCGGCGGTAAGATAATACGGAATGCTTGTGGTAACAGTACTTGCTTGTAAGCTTGCGGAATAGTGAAGCCTAGCGCATACGCTGCGTTTATCTGTCCTTTTGGTAGCGACTCGATACCCGTACGCACTTGCTCGACAATACGAGCTGCTGTAAACAACCCTAAACCAATACTGGCTGAGAGCATCGCGGATGTATTCGGCGATAGATCCCTAAACCACCACTCTTGTAGCGCTGGTGTCAACCAACCAGGTGCCACATAAAACCAAAAAAATAGCTGCACAAGCAGCGGAATATTACGAAAAAAGGTCACATAGGCGGTGCCAATGCGACGAGCTGTTTTGTTAGGTAAGGTACGCATAATACCAAAGACAGTACCGACGACCATAGCGATGGTCCAAGCAATACTACCAATCAGTAATAACCAGCCAAGACCAGTAATCATCCAGTGGATATACAGCTCGTTGCCAATACCCGTATGCTCAAACAGCACACCCCAGTTCCAGCTATAATTCATGATTGTCTCTCCGAACAGCGATTGAAAAACTTACGTGCTAGATGGACGATGAGTCCGATCTGAACACGTAAGCAAGCTAGATTGAAGGACAAATACTACTGTGCAGCTGCTACTTTTGGCTGATCACTGTCATGCGGATTGGCGATAAGCGCTTTTAGGTTGTCTGACATCTCAAAGTTTAAGTTGACGTTCTTTGGTGGAATTGGGTTTAAGAACCACTTGTCATAAATGCTATTGATTTCGCCTGAGCTAAAGGTTTTGTTCAGCGCATCGTTTACGACTGTTTTGAATTCAGGATCGTCTTTACGCATCATACAACCATAAATCTCAAACGATTGCGGTGTACCAACGATGACCCATTCATCAGGGTTTTTAGCTTTGGCTTTTTCGCCTGCTAGCAATACATCATCCATCATAAACGCATCAGCACGGCCGCTCTCTAACATCAAGAAGCCTTCGCCATGATCTTTAGCAGAGATGATATCGGTATCCATCTTTTTCTCGTCATTGTACTGACGAATATAACGCTCTGACGTCGTACCAGCGGTAGTCACTAGGCGCTTGCCTTTTAGGTCTTCAAAGTCTTTGATACCAGAATCTGCTTTGGTCAATAGACGTGTACCAATCTCAAAGAAACCATTAGAGAAAGCCACTTGCTCTTGGCGTTCGACGTTATTGGTTGTTGAGCCACATTCAAAGTCGACTGTGCCGTTTTGGACCAAAGGAATACGAGTTTGTGAGGTGATGAGGTTATAACGAACTTCTAAATCTGGCATGTTGAGTTTTTCTTTAATACCCTCAACCACTTTCATCTCTAAATCATGCGCATAGCCCATCGGCTGGTTAGGATCATCAGCAACATATGAAAAAGGAATAGAAGAGTCACGATAGCCGACCACGATGGTGCCAGAGTCTTTGATTTTTTGTAGTGTACCGTTCATGGTCTCTGACGTCGCTGCATCATCTGCTGGTGCATCGGTAGTGGTCTCGCTGCTGTTGCTACAGCCTGCCAAGCCTAATGCCATCAATACAGCCAAAGTCAACGGTTTGGAAAATGAGTAGATCATGAAATACATCCTTTTATCACAAGTTTGAATGAGTGCTTGGACGACATAGGCCATAGTGACTGACCTGACTGCCCCGCATCCGTACGTATGTTACTATTGTCTATCACAATGCAACTTCATGTTACTTTACAACAAAACGTCCGTGGATGGTAAGTTTTTTCGACAGAATCTATAATTATGAATATATTAGATGTTAGATACAGAATTAACTGTCTATAATGATACAACAGCATGCATTTGCCTCACTATTTTATGCGTCTCTAAACCCCTTTATATATCAATATCATAAATAGATGAAAAAACAGTACGGTCAATACGATTGATAAATCAGCAGTAATCCCCATAAAGCCAATAACTTCTTAACACTATAAATGACTTATGACACAAGATACTCAAGTCCCTGCTACCGACCTTCCAACTGCTCACAATCATAGCGATAATGATATCCGTCAGCGCTTCTTTATCGGAGATTCGCCTGTACGCGGTGATGTCGTGCGCCTATCACGCAGTTATGCGAGCACGATTGCCCAAAAGCCTTATCCCGAAGCCATCAAACGCTTATTGGGTGAAATGCTGACGGCAGCGAGCTTGCTCATCAGTACGGTCAAAATCAACGGTCGCCTATCTATTCAGTTGCAATCATCAGACAGCGATAGCCTGTTGAACTGGGCAATGGCAGAGTGCGATCAAGACGGTATCATTCGTGCGCTTGCTAGCTGGAAGAGCGAGACCGATGAGCAAGTACAAGCGTGGGACAATATGATCCATGCCAAAGAAGCCTTTGCTGAGCTGGGCGCAACGGGACAAGGCGTCTTGTTTATTAATATCCAGCCTGAGGGCGGCGAGCCATATCAAGGTATCGTTGAGCGTAGCCATGACAATTTAGCAGACTGCTTAGCGCATTATCAAAAGCAATCGGCGCAGATTCCGACGTTGATTAACTTAGCATCTGATGGCTTGCAAGCGGGTGGTATCTTGGTACAAATGCTACCGCGTACTGCCGAAGAGACGTATGAAGTTGAGCAAAACCAAGATGCGGGTATCGATGATGACTTATGGACACGTCTAAGCGTGTTGACGCGCACGGTCAAAGCAGAAGAGCTGACCACACTCGATGCCAACGAGATTCTCTATCGTTTGTATCATGAAGAAAACATCGTGGCACCTGAACCTGCTCCGTTATCATTCGGCTGCACTTGCTCACGTGAAAAGTGTGAGACAGCCATTGAGCAAATCGGCGAAGCAGAAGCGTTAGATATCGTTGAAGAGCAAGGCGGGACATTTGAGATGGATTGCGGATTCTGCGGTGAAGTCTATAAGTTCAATAAAGATGATGTAGCAGCGATATTTGCTGAGTAAGTTTTCTCACTTACTATACATCAGTGTTTATAAAAAAACCCTCAAGCGTCATGCTTGAGGGTTTTTTTGTTTTTAAATCATAAAGAGAGATAACTATTTTGATGTTGAACAGTCTTTAATCTTGATGCCATTGTTTCATGTAATCAATCGCCATTGTATTGATTGCCTGCCAGTCAGCTAAATGTTTTTTTGAAAACTGAAGTCTTACATAATTATTGTATTCAGGATACATATAATCCATTTGGCATATTCGATCTTGGTCTTCATTAACTGTAGGCATACAGCGGATCATAAAAGGTGAGTTTAGATAGATATTTCCTATGTAGTATGTAGCATAGGTATCGCCTGACCCGATATATGCTTCTAGTTCATAAGCATCTTTATCAAGATCTCTACTCTCTTCCTGTTTGATAGCACCTATTCTAGTCGGTATATCAGCACCATCAATCTTTGAATTTCTAGCTGCCCAACGAAACTGTATGATATCGTCGTCATGTTCCAAAACGTTTGGGTCTTTGTCATTGTTGTTTAGCCCTCGACCACTAGGCCAGAAAAAATAGCTAAGACCCATATCCGTCTCGAAACTTGCATAACTACCCGTATCTGGTCTGACGATATGATTTAAGGGAATGACATAATTGTCACCATTTACATCTACTTTAATTTGAGCGTTAGGGTCGTGTACATTTGGCTTGGCACAACTAGTGACTATGAGTACGCTGCCTAATAGCAAGGACAAATTTCTCAATAGCCCTTTCTTAAAGGATAAAAGCACCATCGCGCAGTACACATAGCGTAGGCAACTCAAAATAATACCCACCACTCTCTACACTGCCACATCTAAACTTCTAGGATAAGAATGTATGCGCGGACGTCCGGCGTAGTCGCTGCGACCATTATCAACCAGCCACTCAACGACTTGCTCACGTACCCGTCTACTATGGATTAAGTTCATATGATTGACGCCATAAAATATGGCTTTGTGACCATCTGGCACAAACAAAGCATGCTCAGCATCATCCTCACCCAGCGCTGATGCCACTGATACGAGACTATCCCCGAGCAGATCAGTCACTTTAGAATCATAATGCGTCTCAAGCAACGCACTGGCAACAAAATAGGTTTTGATACCACTTGGCAAGCGCGCAGGATGACGAAAATCTTGTGGCAACACACTGCGGCCTTCTAATGCTTTCCAATCCGCATCCCGAATACTGCCATGACGCAGATCAATAATACCTGCGCTGCGCATGTCACCGAGCTTGGCAAGTGAGCCTGCAAATGGCAGCTTTGCAATGATATCCTGTACATAATTGCCGATACGCTCAAGCACAGCACCATGATGCGGTGAGCCTAACGTGATGAGATTGCCCACACGCTTGATCCAATCTAGGCGATCTTGCTCCCCATAAAATAGCGCACTACGAGAGACTAGGCCACCCATACTGTGTCCGACCAAATCTATCTGACTGATGTTTGGGTTATTATCGACCAACTCTTGCAGCAATTGAGAGAACTTGCGACCACTGCGCGAGATACGTCGACCTGTGTTGTAATCCAAGTACAACACTGTCGTATCAGGCTGACTGCTATGAATGGCCGCGCCTAAGTCATTATTTTCTTGTGCTTGCCAGCTTAAGTGACTCATGCACAGACCATGACACAAGATAGCAATACGTCCTGATAGGGCTTCATTTTGTGGTTTGCCATCTTGAGTGTATAGCATCATCGGAATGGCAAGCGTGTTTTGATTATTGACCAAATGATCGCCCATGACGCCATTTAGGACGTTGACCAGCTTTTTTAAGGAATCAGGTAATGGCTGCGCTGATTTTTGGACGATGAAGTTTTTATATATTCGTAGCACCGAGGCCAAATTGTTACCCACCATCAGCATGACATGACGTATCGTGCCATAGATACGACCCGTAAATCCGCGCTGCCAGTTGTTTACGTTCTTGTCATTGAAGCGGCCCAGCGGACGCAAAATAACCTCGCGATGAATGGCTTCTACAATCTCTGTGATCTCCACCACACCCATGGTAGCCAGCTGTGCCAACCCTTCAAAAAAGTCCGCCAAAGAGACAGGCTTGGAGGATGTCTCATCATTATCGTCCACATCTGCCAGTAGTTTAACCAGCTCATCCATATCGATGGCTTCGAGTTGGTCAATCTGTTTGTACAGTTCAGTGTGCAATGGCACGCTCGCATCTGGAATGAAATGCCCATCAAGCTCATGGTGAGCACGAGCATACTGACTATCATTTTTAGCATTTTTAGCATTTTTAGCATTACGATCATTAATACGGTCGTTATAAGGCAAATGTTGACTGATCATAATATTGGTACATTTAGCGAGAAGAATAGTTTTACATACTATCCTTTAAATACAAAAAATAGAAGTAAATGATGTGATTGTAGTGTATTTCCTCATTTTGACAATGCCTTGATAAGCCATTGATATTATTCCTATCATTATTACTATCTATAGCAAAAATCATGGTAAAAATACAAAAACCCCAAGCGATGGCCTGAGGTTTTTGTATGAGTGCTTATTCTTGTTATTGCTATCGATGGTGCGCTGACTGTTTACCTAACTATGTCGTGCTCACTGCTGCATCAAATGACTCTGCCAGTATGACACCACCATCTTCCTTCGTAATCATCACAGTCGCTGAGCGAGGGGTACTACCACCAGTGACGGCGCCCCAAGTATTGCCTGGATGCTGAATATTAATAAACAATGTCTTAAAATCTGGCGCCATGGTAATGCCAGTCACCTCACACCCTTCAGGTCCCACAAAGAACCGTTTGATATTGTCATTGCTTGCCAGTGTACCGGCTCGAGTTGCCTGACCTGCCGAGGTGGTGGTCAACGAACCATCACTGACCTTGCCCGGTAGTGCTGCGAGCAACATGCAGCTACTGGTATCAGTATAAGCGCCATCATCGGTCTGAATCCATAAGACACCGCGTGGATCAAAATATAGCCCATCAGGAGATGAGAAATCATTGTTATCATTCAGCTGAGACAAGTTTTCTGCTGACAAGTCACTTGGCGCACCAAACAGGTAGATATCCCACTCAAAACTCATTGCCGCATGATCACCGCCTGCTTCTGCCCAGCGTATGATATGACCATTATCATTACCAAGCGCTTTGTCGCCTGACTGATAGCTACGTGGATTGGCGGCTGAGACGGGTTGATCGTCACGTACACCGCGGTACTTATTATTGGTCAATGTCACATAGACATCACCCGTTATAGGACTGACCGACACCCATTCAGGTCGATCCATCTTAGTCGCGCCAGCGACATCGGCAGCAGCACGGGCAAAAACCAGCACCTCATCTTGACCATTAAATGGCAACTCGCTGTTAGACGCATCCAATCCGTTTTGGCCATGCACGAGTGCCTTCCATTCACCGCTACCGTCTTCATTGAATATGGCCACGTACAGCGTGCCATCATTTAGGTACTTGTCACCTGATTTGAGCCCGCCGCCGATGTCCGAATTTGACCACAGTGCTTTTGACACAAACTTATAAATATACTCGCCTCTAGAGTCATCACCCATATAAAACACTACTGGGCGGCCTTGCTCAACAGGGGCATAAGCACAGTTTTCGTGAGCAAATCTGCCCATTGCTGTGCGTTTTTGCGGCAAGGAATTTTGGTCAAACGGATCAATCTCTGTGATGTAACCAAAGGTATTGAAGCCATGGCGATAATCTTCAGCAGCGCTGGCACCGACAGCGGTCATATCCCAACGTGAGAACTCATCTACTATCTTGGCATCTTTGGCCTCTGGGGTATGCCATAGGTATTCCCAACCTGGGAAGTTCTCGACCGCACCGTAACGCTCGCGACCATAGTTATCACTGGCGCTTAACTGGCTGGCGTCTTGTCCACGTGCAAACACACCTAAGAAGTTCTCTTCGGTCGTCAGGTAAGTGCCCCAAGGTGACAGCCCTGCACCGCAGTTGTTATTGATACCGCGAGTCTGATAGCCTGTTGGATCGAACTTGGTCTTGACCAAATCAGAGCCTGCCACAGGGCCCGCCAATTGCGCGGTCGAACTGCTGGTCAGCCTGCGATTGTATTTAGAATCGGTTACCATCTCATAGCCCATGCCATCGGCACGGCGTTTCAACTCTACTACCGAGACACCATGACAATTGACCTCACGGCGCACATCACTTGCGAGGCGACGGTTTTTAAAGATAGGTGCGGCATCGTTATCTTGCGTCACATAATAGCCAAATGGGCTGAGCTCATCGCTGTTGACGTACTCATGATTCATCACCAATAGACTGTTTTCTGAGGCTTTGGCATCATAGGCATTGCCATTTTTGCCAAAGAACCACATACCATCGTGATTGTCACCCATACGCCATTCAAATGACTCTGCTGACTGCTCACGATTGTCTTTCCAATCATCGATACCGGAGATCAGTGGCGTGCCAAGTGGCAATATCATCTCAGCCTTGTAGCCTGCTGCAACGGTCATGGTTTCAGCCGTTGAGTGTGCGACCGCCTCAAACTTTAGCGTATCAGGTCGTTTTAGGTCACCCTGCGCAGGGATAGCGGCATTATTGTCGTCCCCCACAACACTACTGTCATCATCTTCACTACAACCGACCAAAGGCAATGCCCCAAAAAAAGCAGCGGCCGTCAATCCTGTGCCCCCTTTTAAGATACTACGGCGGTTCAACCGACGACTGATAACGGTTTGAAAGTCAGTATTATTAGTAGGGTTTGAGTCTTCAACCACTTCGTGGGCAAGCGTTCGTTCGTTGTTCAATGATGTCATTATCAGTCACCTTGCTATTGGGCTAGATTGGCAGAGAGTTGATCGTGGCGGTACAATTACAACCACAAAAATACGAATTCCGCTTAAGTCTACTCATCCTTTATGACAGTACGCTGAACGCTAGATGACAAACTGATGACAATTGCTCTTGCGCTTACTCTTGCTAATGAAAGTAGAAGGAAGTTGAGAAAATAAAATGGTTTGGAAACTAAAAAGCTTCATAAGAGTTAGAAAGAGAAAGGTAAAGGCATAAAAACAAAAACCCCAAGCAATGGCTTGGGATTTTTTGAGATGGAACATATCGTGATTTAATGGTTTAAATCAAAAAATCTATCGAACTTGCGACTGCCACTCATGAGCACCCAATGTCAGCTTGAGCTGATCGCCTGCGTGCAGTATACCTACGCCGCTTGGCGTGCCAGTCATGATCACATCACCTGCTTGCAAACTAAAAGCATGACTGATATTGACCAATAGCTCATAAACAGGGAACAACATCAATGCGCTATCGCCATCTTGCGTTAGCTTATCGTTGATGGTCAGCTGATACGATACGTTTTGGAGATTACCAAATACTTGTGGATCCACCCAGTCAGCGAGCACACAGGCTCCATCAAAACACTTAGCACGCTCCCACGGATGGCCTTTGTCTTTTAGGGTGCTTTGCAAATCACGCAAGGTCAGATCTAGACCTAATGTCACGCCGCCAATTGCTTGCTTGGCTTGCTCAATCGTCGCCATAGACAGATCAGTAGAGAGCTGAATACAGAGCTCGGCCTCGTAGTGCGTCTCACCAAATATCTCTGGGTTTGGACGTACCAAATCACTGCGGATAGAGACCACTGAAGACGCTGGCTTCATAAACAATATCGGCGATGACGGCACTTCATTGCCCAGCTCTGCAGCATGTGCCGCATAGTTACGACCGACACAGACGACTTTGCCAATGGAAGTTCGCAAGCGCTCATTATGGCTGTCAACGCTCTGTTCTGCATTGACACCAGCAGCGATGGCATTTGCTAATGACTGATGTGGTGATTGGCTCATACTAGACTCTCCCTGTGAATGATATAGTCAAATCCATATAAATCCGCTACCTCGTCATCCTCGCTAACCATACTAATGTATCGCTTGCACTCGGTTTTCTTGTATCGAAATTATTTGAACCTAACTATATTTATATTATCAGCAATCCGTACTATATTGCCTGTTGTGATGATTCTTCACTGCTAACTGCAATCTCAATTACGAGCACTAGCTACTAGCTATGGAATCGTGTTGGTCACCACATCTGGTGGCACATAACTGGCATGACGGTTCATGCGTTTTTCAAACATTCTAAAGCTAAATAAGATTACCCATGACAGCAGTAGATAGACGATACCTGCTGCAAAGAACAGCTCCATCAAGGTATAAGTACGCGCACTAATCGTACGAGCAACACCAGTGATATCCATCAATGCAATGGTCGAGGCCAGCGCACTGCCCTTTAGCATAAAGATGACTTCGTTACTATAAGCGGGAACCACGATACCAAAGGCACGCGGTAAGGTAACACGCGTCAGCTTCTGCCATTTTGACATACCAAGCGCATCGGCCGCTTCAAGCTCACCGACTGGAATCGTCTGAATCGCACCGCGTATAATCTCTGCCAAGTACGCACTGGTATTGAGGGTAAAGGCGATAATCGCACACCAGTATGCTTGACTGAGTACAGGCTCCCATAAGAACGAATCACGTACGGCTTCGAACTGGCCAAGACCATAGTAGATAAGGAATATCTGTACCAGTAGCGGTGTACCGCGGAAGAAGAAAATATATAAAAACGGGATGATCTGAACGACCCAATTCTTTGACAGCCGTAGCAGCGCTAAAATCAATCCGAAAAGCAACCCGATAATGCCTGAGATAACGACTAGCTGCACGGTCAATACCGCACCGCCTAGTAAATCAGGTATATGATCAAAAATGACCTGCCAATTCCAATCCATAGTATCTCTCCTCTATCCTATGGTCGATTGACGATGCGTTGACTGACGGCTCAGCTTTTTGGCATAGCGGGCCGCTGGATTGGCGCGCCACTCAAGCCACATCATAAAGCCCGTAATCAACATGGTCAGACCCAAATAAATAATCGCTGCTGCCATATAAAAGGTAAACGGCTGCTGTGTTGACTGCGCGGCACGTGATGACTGATACATAATGTCTTTGAGACCCACGACCGATACCAATGCGGTATCTTTAAGCAACACCAAAAATAAGTTACCCAAACCAGGTAGAGCAATCTGCCATACTTGTGGCAAGGTGATGCGATAAAACGTCTGAAAAGGACGCATACCAATCGCTTGCGCCGCCTCTCGCTGCCCTATTGGAATCTCTTGAATGGACATGCGAAAAATCTCAGTCGCATAAGCACCAAAAGCAATAGACAACGCCATCACACCGCCCCAAAAAGCGCTAATCTCGACATAGTCGTTATAGCCGAACTTTTTGAGGATGCTCATCAATAAGATAGAGCCGCCATAATAAATAAAGAGCACCAATAGCAGCTCAGGGATACCGCGCATCGTCGCAGTATAGACAGTCGCAAGCTTACGCAGCAACCAGACATTTGACATCTTTGCAGTTGCGCCGAGCAAGCCTAAGGCCAGACCAATAATTAAACTGGTCACGGCAAGCTGTATAGTGACGGTAGCGCCGCTCAATAAAAGCGCGCCAAATCCTTGTAAGTCAAACACGATTATCCACTCAGTCTCTTTATATTAGCAATTTGCAAAATATGAGTTAAAAGAATCAGCATCAATAGCTGAACGCAGCCAAACACCGTATTTTTACCACATCAATAGGGATGGTCAGCGTCAAAATAATGACGTCAGAAGAATACGATTATTGCTGCGATAGTTGACACAGTAGAAATGAGCGCTGATTTTATCATATTCACTCGTCGTGATGTTAATACTGACGCGTAAAAGCCGTGCCTAAATAGACACCTATCTTTGTAAATGTGAGATAACCAAACTAAATTTAAGCAAAATTGACAGCCGCTACCGACCATCACATCGTGATTCGATGGCGAAATAAAAAAGACACCGCCATGACGACGATGTCCTTTTATTATTCACCACTTGTTCATGACAACTGAACTATAGCAACTAGGCTGTCACGAATTAGCTGTCACAACCAAAGTGTTTAACGCATATTGATTACTGACTGGCCTCTTCTGCCACAGGTTGCTCAGTAGTTTCGGCACTGACCGTGCTTGTCGCAGAGGCTGGCACCGCAAAGTACTTTTGATTGATTTTATCGTAAGTACCGTTGGCTTTCAGATTGGCTAAAGATTGATTGATTTTTGCTTGTAATTCATCACCTGGACGGACGGCAATCGCAAAATTATCATTGATATCGATCTCGTCACCTTTGAGCGCATACTTACTACCAGCAGGTGAGCTGAGCCATTCTATTGCAGGCAATTTATCAGATACCATCGCATCGACGCGGTTTGACCCAAGATCCAAAAACGCATTACTTAGCGTGTCATAAAGCTTCATATCGGCTTTTGGGTAATTGTCTTCAAACCACTGTGAGGAAATGGTCGAACGCTGGGCTGCGATAGAGTGGGAGTCGATGTCGCCACTCTTACTAGGATCAAAGCTGCTGTCTTTTTTGGCTAAGAAAACTAAAGTATTACTAAAATAAGGATCGGTAAAGCTGACCTGCTCTGCACGCTCCGGCGTGACGGACATCGCTGCCACAATCGCATCGTACTTGCCGGCTTTTAGACCAGGAATGATACCGTCCCAGTCTTGCGCTATGATTTCACAAGTCACTTGCATATCTTCACAGATGGCATTTGCTATCTCGATGTCAAAGCCACCCAGTGTCCCATCAGCATTAGTATAGTTAAAAGGAGCATACGCGCCTTCCGTACCGATGCGCAATACCTTATCCTTCGTTACCGCTGCTGCTTCACTGGCTTCTGGATTGGTATCAGCTGCGCTGTCTGAGCCATTGCTACAGCCAACGACAGCAAAGGCCGTCGCCAGTGCAAGTAGCGACATAGAAAGACGACTGGTCGTTATCGCATGAATAACAGATTTGCCAGTCATGGCAGAGGCTGGGGCACAGTGGTTGCTCATAGTCATCCTTGAGTTTTTCTTTAGTAAACAGCACTTTTTTGATGTATAGCATTTTTAGCGAGTCAACAGTCAACTCGCTAAAACACATATTAGTTAGCTGGCGCTTCTTCTGTAGCAACGTCGGTGACATCATTAACGACCGCTTTACTTGCCGCAGCTGTTGAGCTGGTACCGAAATAGCTGCCCGTGATTTGATCATAGGTGCCATTGTCTTTTAGCTCAGCCAATGCTGCATTAAATTTTGCGACTAATGGATCGCCCTTGCGGAATGCTATGCCCATCGCATCATCATCGGTACTGATTTCTTGACCTTTGACTTCATAGTCTTTACCAGCGTCTGTTTTTAGCCAGTCGATACCCGTCACTTTATCAGACATCATGCCGCGTACTCGACCTGAAGTCAGATCTAGATAAGCGTTGTCTTGAGTGTCATATAGTTTGATATCAGCAGATGCATGCTCGTCTTGTAGATACTGTGATGCCACGGTTGAGCGCTGTGATGCTACCGGTTGTCCTTCTAGCGAATCAATGCTTAAATCATCGCCTTTTTTACCGATCAAGATGATACCGCTATGGAAATACGGGTCACTGAAATCAACAACTTCTTTACGCTCAGGCGTGATAGACATACCAGCAATGGTCGCATCGAATTTTTGGGCATTTAGACCTGGAATCAAACCATCCCAGTCTTGAGAGATGACTTCACATTTGGCTTTCATTTGTGCACATAGAGCATCAACCAGCTCGATCTCATAGCCGATCAATTTGCCATCAGCATCAGTATAACTAAAAGGCTTATAGCTTGATTCTGTTGCGATTTTTATATTCAATGGTGCTTCGGCTTCGGTCGCTGTATCCGTGGCAGCACTTTCTGTTGGTTCTGAGCTGTTGCTACAACCTGCCAGCATTAGTATCGCGGCACTAAGCGGTGCTAGCCACAAGGCTTTTTTGCTCATTGATGATGTCATTGAAACTGTCATACGGGTTATTCCTTAATATGTTTATCAACCGTGTCGTCATTTGCCAATTACTGAGCCAGCTTATGAATATGACTCATAAGCTCAGCTCGGTCTTTAAGACTTATTCACCAAAGTTTTTCTGCTCAAGGCGTGCAAGCTCACCGTTACTACGGATTTCGCTCAATGCTTTATCAAAGTCTGCTTTGAGTGAGTCACCTTTACGCACAGCGATAGCAATATTGTCATCGTTATCAATCTCATCACCAACAACGCCAAAGCCTTCTTTATTGTCCGCCAACCATGATTTTGCAGATACTTTTTCAGCCAAAACCGCATTACTACGACCAGATTTTAGGTCCAAATAAGCATTGTCATAGTTGTCATACAATTGAACGGTGTTGCCTTCTTTGCCTTCGTAGTTATCTTGCAGATAAGCACCTGGCGTCGTAGAGCGTTGACCGCCTAGCGTGACGTTGCTGATCGCCATAGGATCAAAGCCACCATCATTACTAGTTAGCCATACCATGGTATTGGCAAAGTACGGTTCGCTGAAATCAACTTTTTCTTGACGTTCAGTCGTGATAGACATGCCGGCTATTACCGCATCGTATTTCTGTGCCAATAGTCCTGGGATAATACCATCCCAATCCTGAGCGACGATTTCACACTTGGCTTGCATCTGGTCACACAAAGCATTGGCAACATCGATATCAAAACCTGCCAAGCTGCCATCAGCATTGGTGTAGTTAAACGGAGGGTAAGCACCTTCGGTTGCAATACGAATGGTTTTGCCAGTCGTTTCTGCAGCAGCTGTGTCAGCGTTGGCATCGGTGGCTTCATCGGCAGGTTGACTACAGGCGCTCAGCATTAATGCAGCGGTCATGGTCATCGACGACCAAAGTAGGCGAGAATTCGACATCATACGTTCCTTAAATTCTGATGGGTTTTGACATAAGTTTTGATAGGATTTTCTGACTTAGGGTTCTAATACTTTGTTCTCTGACGTCCCTGCCAGACAAGCAATATAGATAGCAGAATATATAGGCAGTCGCTAATATTGACTACCTATAAACCTTTTGATAATACCTGACTAAAATATCAAAAACAAACGTTTTGCATACTCACAGATATCATCAAGCAATAAACAGCCAACAATAGTTACGATAAAGTGATTTTATACTGCTTTATAATATGGTTTTTTCAGGACTCAGCCGTTACTAAGTATTAGCAGATGCTGTATTTTGAATTTGGATTTGAGCTTGATAAGATCTTTATGGCGGCAAACGCTTTGCCACCATAAAGATTAAGGAATAACGAATGTCATATTAGGTCGGGCGATGTGATGCCATAAAGTCTTTGACACGTTCAGAGGTAGGATTGTCAAATACTTGCTCAGGCGTGCCGATCTCCTCAACCACCCCTTGATGTAAAAATACCACTTTGCTGGATACTTCACGGGCAAAGCGCATTTCATGGGTAACGATAAGCATCGTACGTCCTTCTTCTGCCAGCTCGCGCATGACAGCAAGCACTTCATTGACCAGTTCAGGATCTAGCGCAGACGTGGGCTCATCAAATAACAAGACTCGCGGCTGCATTGCTAATGCACGGGCAATCGCCACACGCTGGCGCTGACCACCAGATAGGTTGGCAGGATAAGCATCTTTTTTGTCAAGAAGACCCACTTTATCGAGTAGCTTTTCTGCATCGCTAATCGCTTGGGCTTTTTTAATCTTGAGAACCTGCGTCGGTCCTTCGATGATGTTTTGCAAAATAGTTTTGTGCGGCCACAAATTAAAGTTTTGAAAAACAAATCCCACGCGAGCACGCAAGCTCTCTAATTGTTTTACATCTACAGCCTGCAGTTCACCTGATTTATTAGGCTTTAGCATCAGCTCTTCATTGCCAATAAGGATGCGGCCCTGATTTGGGTTTTCGAGCAAGTTAATACAGCGCAGCAACGTCGATTTGCCTGAGCCAGATGAACCCAAAATAGAGATAACATCGCCATCATAGGCGGTGAGTGACACACCTTTTAGCACGTCTAATGAGCCATAGCTTTTATGGATGTCTTGTAAGTCTAGGGCGATAGGCCGAGTCGGAGTTTTTGCAGTATCAAGCATGGTTCAGCAGACTTCCAATAAATATGAGTGAATACACGAATAAAAATAAATAAGAGCCGTATATATAGTGTCAGTAGCACTATCGTGATAATGCGATGCCTGAGGCGGCAAAGAGAAAAATGCGGTATTGTCTCTTATTACACAGCAAAAAGGCAAATCTTGTGTTTAACCAGTCAGTTAGTCACTACTAGCTAATGATAGATATTTTATAAGCGACTATTATAAATAGTCGACCTAAAAAAGCCCAGAGTGCGTTTATCGCTCTGGGCTTTATTTTATCACTTTAGCGCACTAGACGTGGTTTTATCTGATGAGTCTAAGTCGACCATTTACGAGTAATTGCTGACATACCTAGTACTGACAGCAGTTAATAGGTCGAAACATGCTCTGAATCCCCTGTACCATCCATGACTTCTGCATCATCTGCTGTCGCCACTGCTACATCATCATTATTAGTAACGTCCATACCCTCATCATCAGCACTGGCCACAGCGACATCATCGGAGCTGGTCGCCGTTGCGTTTTCTTCAACGCTCGTTTGCGCATCGACAGTCGTGTCAGCCTCAGCCTCCATTGGTGTCTCGTCTTTTTTGCCACAGGCACTTAAGGTTAGCGCTGCTGCGACAAGGCCAACAGTTAGCCAGTTTTTGTAAGTCGTATTTTTAGTAGTCATGTCATTCTCCATTATTCGTCATAGGATGGTTCATTGCCATCTATTGATAGCGTCGCTTTATTAATGCCTACTATACTGACGATGTCCTACGGCTACCTTAGTAATTACAGCGCAGTTCTGTTGAAGGCACGTAAAAACCGTGTGCTTTGTTTATCGTGTCTATATCAAAAACCTCTCGCTCTACGCTCAAAGCTTGTGTCAACCTCCTAATTAAACTTGGCAAATTTGCTCATTAAGACTCACTAAACCGTCTCAAATAAATCTTTATAAACCTATGACAGGGCGGAATCTGTTCACAAAATCATCTTTACTATCGACTCAATCTGCTCTATGTTAAATAGCGTAATGCCTTATCGCTATTTAAGTAGGCATTAAAAACTGCTATTTTTGCTAAATTTTCGCCTTTTTAGGCGCTTTTATTTATATAAAATCCATATGACATAAGGAAAATAATTTATGAGTCAATCAAATACGACCGATATCGCCACCTATATGCAGTCTGTTGGTAAACAAGCTCGAGCCGCTTCTCGTGCACTTGCTGCTGCCAATACTGGCGATAAAAACGCTGCGCTCATGGCGATTCATGATGAGCTGGTCGATGCTAAGCAAGACATTCTAGCTGCCAACAAGATTGATATGGATAATGGTCAAAAAAACAATCTCGATAGTGCCCTACTTGATCGCTTGGAGCTAAACGAAGCGCGATTTAACGGTATGCTACAAGGTCTGAAAGATGTCGCAGGTCTCCCTGATCCAATCGGTGAAGTTACTGATATGACCTATCAGCCATCAGGTATTCATCTGGGCAAAATGCGTGTGCCACTTGGTGTGGTTGGTATGATTTATGAGTCGCGTCCTAACGTGACGTTAGAGGCCGCATCACTGGCGCTAAAATCAGGCAACGCGATTATCTTGCGCGGTGGTTCTGAAGCTTTTGAGTCCAACCAAGCGATTGCTAAGTGCATCATCAAAGGTCTCAGTCATACCGACCTCTCTGAGCATAGTGTACAAGTGCTACAGACGACCGATCGCGCCGCTGTTGGTGAGCTGATTACCATGACTGAATACGTCGATGTCATCGTGCCACGTGGCGGTAAAGGTCTGATTGCTCGTATCAGTAACGATGCAAAAGTCCCTGTGATCAAGCATCTAGACGGCAACTGTCATACCTTTATTGATAGCGATGCTGATCCTGAGATTGCGATCAAAGTCAGTGTCAATGCCAAGACTCATCGCTACGGTACGTGTAATACCATGGAGACCCTACTGGTCGATGAGGCAGTCGCTGATAAGCTATTGCCTAAGATTGCAGAAGCCATCATCGCTGCTGATGACGCAATGCAGCTGCGTCTTGATGACAAATCACAAGCTGTCTTAAATGACAATGCTGCGCTTAAAGGTCATCTATCCGCTGCTACGACTGAAGATTGGGATACCGAATATCTTGCGCCTATCCTAGCGGTAAAAGTCGTCTCAGGTATTGACGAAGCCATTGAGCATATCAATACGCACGGCAGCCATCATACCGATGTCATCATCACTGATAACTATACCAAGTCGCAACGCTTCATCCGTGAAGTGGATTCAGCCAGCGTGATGATTAACGCCTCTAGCCGCTTTGCAGATGGCTTTGAATACGGGCTTGGTGCTGAGATTGGTATCTCGACTGATAAAATCCATGCGCGCGGCCCTGTCGGACTCGAAGGTCTGACGTCGCAAAAGTGGATCGTCTATGGTCATGGCGAAACCCGTGCGTAGGTAATGCAAGAATGCTTTACTAACATGAGGATTAATGCTTAAGTTAAGCAACCAAGAACGTCAGCTACCGTGCTGGCGTTTTTTTAATGTCAATTACCTAGGATGGCACAATCATGCAGAGTGGCAAGATTAAACATTGGAATAAAGACAAAGGCTACGGCTTTATTGATGTAGACAACCAAAGCGAAGACGTGTTTTTTCATGTGAGTACAGTACGGTTGTCACAGCCTATAGAGGAGGGTCAGACCGTTTATTTCAATAGCAAACGCAATGAGAAAAACCAATTGCGAGCCACTGAAGTCACTTCTACTGACCTCAGTCTTCAAGACGATGTTAATCATGGTTTACCTAAGCCTATAACTAATAGTAGTAATGCACGGAACCAAAACACGAGAAATAACAGCAAGGTTCAACCACATAACAGTAGTCGACCTAAAAAAACCCCCCTATCTACCTTGATGAGTCTCATCGCGATTATCGCCGTCGCTTTTTATTTCTTTGATGATCTAAAATCAACCCTTTTTGCAGATGATGTCGCCCCAACCACCCTATCGCAAACCGCATCTGGCAACACAACCCAAGCAGCTTCTGGTTCTGCCATAACGGGTGATGCACAAATAGACCAAACCATCACCCTTATTCAGCAAGGCGGGCCGTTTCCTTATCCCAATAAAGACGGCACAACGTTTTATAATCGTGAAGGCAAGCTGCCTGTTCAGTCGCAAGGCTATTACCATGAATATACTGTACCCACTCCTGGTGTCTCACATCGCGGACCGCGCCGTATCGTCACAGGTGGATATCCGCCTGCCGTCTATTACTTAACTGTCGATCATTACGATAGTTTTCAAAAACTGCAGGTGCCCTAACATGGAACGAGCAGATATGAAAAAAGAAAATATTAATCAAGAAAGTAAGAACCGAGCCATCCACTACGTTAATCAAGACCACATTAACCAAAACGGTACAGCACTACATGCGGGCATTCCTCCTCAGGCTGTTACCATACCCGTGGGTGACACAGTGGATAAAACCATGCTACTGGCGAGTCTAGGCCACGCCTGTGATTTTCCCAGTTACTTTTCGCACAATTGGGACAGCGCATGGGACTGTCTGACAGATAGCGAGGTGGTGCACTTAACGCTTGATTTGACGGTGGTGAAGAGGATAAATACCGAAGACTTCAATGTTTTTAAGAGCCTCATCGAAGATGCCTATAGAGATTTCGGCAAACCAGAACTCTGGATTATTGTGCCACCTGAGGATGAAATCTAGTCTAACTGTCAAAAGATTCGTCACCGATCATTATTTGTCATCATAGAAACCTGAATTCGAGATAAAGCCATATTTATCCCGAATTCAGGTTAATTTATTTTATAGAAAGGATTAACGTATGGAGATTACTTTAAACGGTTATTACACCTTGATATTGGCCACATTAGTACTATTGCTTGGACGATTTTTGGTAAGGAAAGTCAAGTTTTTAGAGGACTTTAATATTCCAGAGCCTGTCGCTGGTGGATTGATTGCGGCAGTCATTGTGTATGCCCTTAATTTTATTTGGGGCTACAGCTTTAATTTTCATCAGGGCTTACAGACAGCCACCATGCTGATGTTCTTTGCCTCTATCGGTCTGAGCGCTGATTTTGGTCGACTAAAAGCAGGTGGTACTCCGTTATTGATTTTTACTATTGTGGTATCAGTATTTATTATCCTGCAAGACGTCGTTGGCGTGACAATGGCAAGTGCATTAGGACTTGATCCATTGCTAGGTCTGGTCACAGGCTCTATCGCGCTTACAGGCGGTCATGGCACCGCTGGCGCATGGGGTACTGTGCTAGAGCAAGAGTATGGCGTGGTAGGCGCGACGACATTAGGCATTGCTGTTGCGACCTATGGCTTGGTCGCAGGTGGTATCGTGGGTGGCCCTGTGGCACGTAGGCTGATCAATAAACTTGGCTTAAAGCCAACGCCTGCCAACCTCAATCCAAGTGATGTTGAAAAAGTAGCAGGCGCGCAGTCGCTATACAGCACCAAGCACAGTGAAAAAGAAGCCAGTGACAATCAAGAGATGTTTGAGAAACCAGACAACATCCGCCTCATTACGGCATCATCTACCATTGAAACCTTAGCGCTGTTTGCTGGTGCTCTAGCATTTGCTGATTTAATGACCATCGTTGCTGAAGGTACCTCATTTGAGCTACCTACCTTTGTATGGGCATTGGCTGGCGGTGTGATTCTTCGTAATTCATTAACCATGATATTCAACTTTGATATGTTTGACCGCGCCATTGATGTGATTGGCAATGCGTCATTGAGCCTGTTTTTGGCCATGGCATTGTTGTCGTTAAAGCTATGGGAATTGACAGATTTAGCAGGCCCTGTACTCATAATCTTACTGGTACAGACATTCGTTATGATTTTATACGTTTATTTCATTACCTTTAAGGTCATGGGCAAAAACTACGATGCTGCGGTACTATCAGCAGGTCATTGCGGTTTTGGTATGGGTGCAACACCAACTGCGATTGCCAATATGCAAGCAGTCACTGACCGTTATCTGCCCTCGCCTAAGGCATTTTTGATTGTACCTATGGTTGGTGCATTCTTCGTTGATATCGTCAATGCGACAGTCTTGCAGATATTTACGAAGTTGCCGTTTATGTAGGCTAATGCTGCCGTAGCGCAAAGCTTGGTTCAATGAAAAACAAAAAAAACGCCTAGCAAATGCCAGACATAGAAAAGCCCGCCAAGACTAATATTGGCGGGCTTTTTTAATTATCAAGTTATAATAAAGTGTTCAATCAAACCCATTATTTATACTTTTTAACTTCACCACTTTTCACACGAGCCACGAAAGAATTAACCTCTCTTTTCACAACTGGCATTAAGAAGTATAGACCGATGATGTTAAAGATAGCCATAGCGAACAGAGCCGCATCTGAGAAGTCGATAACGAAGCTAAACTGTACGATAGTACCGATAACAACGAAAATCAAGAAGATAAGTTTGTATATCATCTCGCCAGCTTTACCTTCACCGAACAGATAAGTCCAAGCTTTTAGACCATAGTATGACCATGAGATCATCGTTGAAAAGGCGAACAATAGTACCGCTACCGCTAAGAAGTACTGGAAAATTGGTGCTGTTTCCATGAAGGCGGCACGGGTTAGATCCACACCAGTGATCGCTTGCGTTTGCAAGTTTGCTGCGGTGTTCACCCCAGAGATAGTAATAACGAGCGCCGTCATAGTACAGATAACAACTGTATCAATGAAAGGCTCTAACAAAGCCACTAAACCTTCAGTAGCAGGCTCACTTGTTTTTACTGCGGAGTGAGCAATAGCGGCTGAACCAACACCCGCCTCGTTAGAGAAAGTCGCACGTTTTAACCCTTGAATCAACGCACCAATAAAACCACCAGCAACACCAGCACCTGTGAAGGCACCTGTGAAAATCTCTCCAAATGCGGCGCCGATATGATTAAAGTTAGCCGCCAGTACGATGACACTCATTGTGATATACAACAAAGCCATAAAAGGTACAACTTTTTCGGTCACTGCGGCAATGCTAGGCATACCACCAAGGATGACCGAACCAACCAAAAGAGCCAAACCAATACCAAAGAATATACTGTAATCCGTTGGAATGCTAAAAGTAGAGCTCATGACTGCAAAGGCTTGGTTACCCTGAAACATGTTACCAGCCCCAAAAGTGGCCAATATACACATAAGGGCAAAACCGACGGCTAATACCTTACCCAATCCACCCATGCCACGTTCAGCCATACCGCGGCTCAAGTAGTACATAGGGCCACCTGATACGACGCCAGATGGTAGTACCGTACGGTATTTAACACCTAACGTACACTCTACAAACTTGGTCGCCATACCGAACAGACCAACCATAATCATCCAAAAGGTAGCGCCAGGTCCACCAATAGCGAGTGCTGCACCGACACCTGCAATATTACCAAGACCAACCGTACCTGACAAAGCAGTGGCTAGTGCTTGAAAATGGCTAACCTCGCCTTCTTCTTTGACAGCAGGGTTTGGATCAGTATATTTGCCTCTGACAATATCCAAAGACAGTCCTATATGACGAAACTGAATAAAGCCAAAATAAAAGGTAAAGACTAAGGCGGCAACCAATAACCAACCTACAATTAGCGGAAAGCTTACGTCGCCAAGAGGTACTGAAAAGAAAATAAGATCGACAAACCAGCCAAATATATTGGCCATAAAGGCATCTAGGCCCGTACCAAATGCTGCTAGACCTCCTTGTTGTTCTGCTGCTTGCGCAAGAGTAGTGCTAAGTAATAGCATCGTTGCGACTAAAGATTGTTTTTTCATGTAAATCCCTTTAGTGAAAATAATATTTATATAATTATTCAATCAATTACAGCGATACTAATACAAAGTGTAATTATTTATTATAATTTGTATTAGTATTATTACTCGATGTTCAATGCCAACTATATACTAATACTTTTATATAAACAAAAACATTTACATATTTTTCTTAATTAAACATCAACTTAGCGCTTTGAAGCTGATAGCTAAACTCAACCAAGCTCACTATAATTATCGATAAATGTCGGTAATATTTTCAGTATAAATAACAAACCTAAATATAATTCAAAGGGCGAGATGACCACATCAACATAGGTTTGCGTCAAATGATCTACTATTGGTAAAGCGTAAGGACAAAAAAACCGCTAAGCAAAAGCTTAGCGGTTTTTTTATTACCATTCTAAAGTTTACTGATTTTTAGCATAGACTGGCAACTCTGCACAAATCGCTTCTACTTTAGCGCGTACTTCAGTAGCAACCGTTTCATCACCGCGGCTGTCTAGTACGTCACAGATCCAACCTGCCAACTCGCCCGCTTGTGCTTCGTTGAAGCCGCGAGTAGTAATCGCAGGCGTACCGATACGAATACCAGACGTTACGAACGGAGATTTTGGATCGTTTGGTACGGCGTTTTTGTTCACAGTGATGTGAGCGTCGCCAAGCCATTTGTCCGCTTCTTTACCCGTCATTTCTTGCTTAACGAGGCTGATCAGCATGAGATGGTTTTCAGTACCACCAGAGATAACTTCATAACCACGATCTTGAACGACTTTTGCCATGGCTTTAGCATTTTTAACCACTTGCTGCTGATAAGTAGAGAAGTTGGCTTCTAATGCTTCTTTAAAGCAAACGGCTTTTGCCGCGATGACATGCATCAACGGGCCACCTTGGTTACCCGGGAATACGGCAGAGTTTAGTTTCTTGGCCAGCACTTCATCACGTGCCAAGATCATACCTGAACGTGGGCCACGTAGGGTTTTGTGCGTAGTCGTTGTGACCACATCAGCGAAAGGTACTGGGTTTGGATAAACACCACCAGCAACTAGGCCTGCAACGTGAGCCATATCGACTAACAGGTAAGCGCCGACTTCGTCCGCGATGTCACGGAAACGCTGCCAATCGACTACTTGTGAGTATGCCGAAAAACCAGCAATAATCATTTTAGGCTTGTGCTCACGCGCTAGAGCGTCTACTTGGTCATAATCAATCAAGCCAGTGCCATCTACCAAACCGTACTGTACGGCATTGTAGTTCAGACCTGAGAAGTTGATGTGTGCGCCATGCGTCAAGTGACCACCAGCATCTAGGCTCATGCCCAATACCGTGTCATTTGCTTCTAGCAATGCTAAAAATACCGCAGAGTTTGCTTGGCTACCAGAATGCGGCTGAACGTTGACGTACTCAGCACCGAACAACTCTTTTGCACGGTCAATGGCCAATTGTTCAACGACATCCACATGCTCACAGCCACCGTAGTAACGCTTGCCAGGATAGCCTTCTGCGTACTTGTTAGTCAGGTCAGTGCCTTGCGCTTCCATCACTGCTTGTGAGCAGTAGTTTTCAGACGCGATCAATTCGATATGGTTTTCTTGACGAACGCTTTCTGCGGCCATCGCTTCAGCAAGTACTGGATCAAAATCTTTGATAGAAATATCTTTAAACATAGTGATGTCCTAAGTAGTGACTGTCATTGAAAAAATGTCATTGAAAAGAAGCTGATAGCCTGCCCACAATAAAACAACTACTGCGTCAACGTCGCTCGAGATATGTTTGATACCTCTGCACTCTGTTTTTCTACAATCTGTTGTCTTTCTACCATCTATTTTATGGTATGACCATTATTGTGAATAGCGTCTATTAGCAAAGAATAAAATAAGAGCAAACACAGGCGAATGGCCTGCTATTAACTTGACTGATTCGTCAATAAAACCGATATACATTTGCATCGATATCACTGCGAAAGATTAAGTGTAACATGAAAAATTGTGCTGCGAACGCAAAAAAACCTCACCTTAAGATGAGTGAATTAAATGGTCATATAACGCAGATAAATAGCCAATAAAATAAAGGATTTACCCATTGAGAATTTTCGCTTAACTGCCTTTTTATACTGAAAAAGGCATAAAAAAAAATTACAGCTCGTTAGATAAAAATGGAGGTAAGAACGTTTCACTGATCATTATCTTGCGCCCATACCAGTCATAACACGTTTGCCGTTGCCAACCCTCGGTGGTATGACCTATAAAACGCTGATTGGGTAATGTTCGACGGCGCTTAAATAGCACATAGCCAATCGGTGTGCCTTTGAGTTGCTGTAGACGACGCGCGCTTCCTTGCAAACTGGGCAGCGGGAACACACTTTGTGCTTGCACCCATGGCGCTTCATCACAGCCATATAGTTCTACTTCACGCACCCATGCCAGCATCGGACGACCCAGCATACTGCCTTGCAAGCCCAGTTGCTTTTTTTGTACTAAGCTCAGGCGTCGATAACCCTCAAAACTGCGTTTCACGCGCAGTGGCTGTCCTGCTCTCTCCTCTAATATCGCAGTGAGAGAGCCTTCAGCATTGAGCCAAGGCAGCAGTTCAGTCGGAGGTGACAGGTTGTTAAAGCAAGAGGGTTGAGTACTGGACATAGTTAACGGCTAATTATGAAGTATTAAATAAGAGGAGCTGGCACTAAATGTTCACATCAAAAGACTAATGATTCACATCAAAATTCGGCATATTATCCGCATTAAAAGGCAATGCCTCAAATGCCTGCTGTCGATACTGTGCCATATGCTCACGATCTCTGGCACAAAAATCACCAATCGCCGGTACAAAACGTGGATCATAGATGCGGTGCAACGAGTGTGTCGTCGTTGGAATAAAACCACGTACCAGTTTATGCTCGCCTTGCGTACCTGGATCAAAGGATTTAAGCCCTTGCTCAATAGCAAACTCAAGCCCTTGATAGTAGCACAGCTCAAAATGCAAGCTGTCGTACTCACCTAGCGCGCCCCAGTAACGACCATATAAGGTGGCATTATCATCGTCATCAGCCTTGTCACCATCAACATTGTGACTATCAGGTGTGTCATATAAGAACAGACTACTAGCGATAATCTCACCACTGGCATCGAGTGCCTGCGCGAGCATTATATGCGCAGACAGGCTCTCTGCCAATGCCATAAAAAAGTCTATCGTCAGATAAGGCTGCTGTCCGCGCACTGCATATGTCATTACATAACAGTGATAAAACGCTTTCCAATCAGCATCGGTAATATCCGATCCACACTTACGCTGGCAACTGATACCTTGCTCCACAACTTTACGGCGCTCAGCTCGAATGGTTTTGCGTTTTTTGGCTTTTAGGGTCATCAAAAATGCATCAAAATCAGCAAATGGCTGACTATCATTAAGTAAGTCTTTATTTTGCCATAAGAACTGACAGCCTTGACGCTCAAATATTGGCATCTCAATAGGCGCAGATTCTATGCCACGCTCTTGTGCAGCTATCGCCAGCGCTACATCAACTTCAGTCGGCATAGAGCTGGTCGCAGCAGATGCCAGCTCAGGCGTGACAAACAGTCCATGCCAGCTTGAGGCGCCTACTTGTTGAGCGATATCGTCGACACCTGCGATGGCAGTTTTGAGGATATCCTTATTTAAGGTTTCACCTTTTGCCAACCACAGACGTTGACCGGTAATTGGTGTATAGGGTACGCTAGTGACTAATCGCGGATAATAGTCCACGCCGTAGCGCGCGTAAGCTTCAGCCCATGCATGATCAAATACAAACTCACCGCGATGATGACCCTTTATAAATACGGGCATCACGGCCACAGGTTGCAATGCATTTTCTGCAGTGCTGTCTATTAAACTATCGGCGCTATTTTCACTATCAGCATAGTCAGCGACCCGGTGTACCAAAATAAATATCGGTAACCATCCCGCCTGCTCACCTATCGCACCGGTATCCGCCAACGCTTGCCAAAATTTGAATGACATAAAAGGCGTGTCTGGAGTCTGCCACTCAGCCTGACTCTGCCAACTGGTATCATTAATCAGCGCATACTCTAAACTCATACTTTTTGTCATTATTATAGTCGCTATATATTTATCGATAACCGATTGATGTGACCTAGCCTAGCAAATTTTTGATAGTTTGCTGTCACAATTTGCAAAAATTCATCTATATGCAATAAAAAACCACCTACTATAATATAGGTGGCTGTGTTTTATAATGATGCTTATATCCTATTCTCCATCTCATTATAAAAGCCAATGAAACGACAGTAGTTGTATGGAAAAGATGATATCGAAGCCGATGACTGTTAGAATAAGGTTGTTATTAGCTTAATATAATTAGAAACCATAGGATATAAGCTAAAACAGTATACTTAGTTCATGGTATACGATTGACATCCTATCGGATTTATCATGGATTGATTATAATATGCCTTCAATGACCCGTTTTAAGTCACTCTGATATAGAGTCTTGGCTTACCATTTTACAATGTCATTGTAATAAATATTAGAAAAACAAAATGTATTATCAGTCTCAATATCTCTCAAAAGATACATGTGATGTACTTGATATAAGCGTATCATTCATTACTGCATAGTATCATTGACCCATATTCGACACTATCTCTGAGCTTTATTATTCACTACAGCCTAAAGGAAGATTATACTAATATGTCAAAAATCATTTATACAAAAACTGACGAAGCCCCAGCGCTGGCGACTCTGTCGTTTTTACCGATTGTAGAAGCATTTACCAAAACTGCAGGCGTCGAAGTTGAAACCAGCGACATCTCTGTTGCTGCGCGTATCTTGGCAGAATTCCCTGAATACTTGACCGAAGAGCAACGTGTTCCGGACAACTTGGCTGAGCTTGGTCGTCTGACGCAAGACCCAAATACAAATATTATTAAACTGCCAAACATCAGTGCCTCTGTACAGCAGCTAAAAGCCGCTATCAAAGAGCTACAAAGCAAAGGCTTTGCGTTACCTGATTTTCCAGAAGATCCACAGACTGATGAAGAAAAAGAGCTCCGTAAGCGTTATGGCAAGAGCTTAGGCAGTTCAGTGAATCCAGTACTACGTGAAGGCAACTCAGATCGCCGTGCACCAAAAGCGGTGAAAAACTTTGCCCGTAAACACCCGCATTCAATGGGTGAATGGAAACAGTGGTCAAGCACGCACGTATCACACATGCATGGCGGCGACTTCTATGATGGCGAGCAGTCTATCACGTTAGACAAAGCCCGTACCGTACGTATGGATTTGTTGCTAGATGATGGTACCCAAAAAGTATTAAAACCTAAAATTGCCTTGCTAGATAAAGAAGTCATCGATCTGATGGTGATGAGCAAACAGGCATTGCTAGAGTTTTATGAGACTGAGATGGAAGATTGCCGAGAAGCTGGTATCTTGTTCTCACTACACGTAAAAGCCACCATGATGAAGGTATCACACCCTATCGTGTTTGGTCACGCCGTTCGTATCTATTACAAAGAAGCCTTTGAAAAACATGGCGCTACGTTTGACGAATTGGGCATCAACGTCAATAACGGTATGGCTGACTTGTACGACAAAGTTGCAACTTTACCAGCCTCAAAGCGTGAAGAGATTGAGCGCGACTTGCATGCGTGTCAAGAGCATCGCCCACGTCTGGCCATGGTTGACTCATCTAAAGGTATTACCAACTTCCATTCGCCAAGCGACATTATCGTCGATGCGTCTATGCCTGCTATGATTCGTAATGGCGGTAAAATGTGGGGTGCTGACGGCAAACTATATGATTGTAAAGCGGTCATGCCAGAGTCTACCTTTGCTCGTATTTACCAAGAAATGATCAATTTCTGTAAATGGCATGGTAACTTTGATCCAAAGACAATGGGTACCGTTCCTAACGTTGGCCTAATGGCTCAAAAAGCTGAAGAGTATGGTTCACACGACAAAACGTTTGAATCTAGCAATGCTGGTATTGCCCGTATTGTCGATGTTGATACTGATGAAGTATTACTCGAAAAACGTGTTGAAAAAGGTGATATCTGGCGCATGTGTCAGGTTAAAGACGAGCCGATCCAAGATTGGGTGAAACTTGCTGTACGCCGTGCTCGTGAATCAGATACGCCTGTGATCTTCTGGTTAGACCCATACCGTCCACATGAGAACGAGCTGATCAAAAAGGTTAAACTGTATCTAAAAGATCATGATACCGAAGGCTTACGTATCGAAATCATGTCTCAGGTTCGCGCTATGCGTTATACCCTAGAGCGTGTCGCTCGTGGCCTTGATACTATCTCTGCGACTGGTAACATCTTGCGTGATTACCTCACTGACTTGTTCCCTATCTTAGAGCTAGGCACCAGTGCCAAGATGCTATCGGTTGTACCACTCATGAAAGGTGGCGGTTTGTTTGAAACTGGTGCGGGCGGTTCTGCACCAAAGCACGTTGAGCAGCTTATCGAAGAGAATCACTTGCGTTGGGATTCACTCGGTGAATTCTTGGCCTTGACCGTATCTTTGGAGCATTTGGCCGAGAACGATAAAAATGCCAAAGCCAAAGTGCTGGCCGATACGTTAGACAAAGCCACTGAAACACTGCTGTTGAATAATAAATCACCATCACGTAAAACCGGTGAAATTGACAACCGTGGCAGTCACTTCTACCTAGCCATGTACTGGGCTGAAGCGCTAGCGGCGCAAGACGAAGATGCAGATCTAAAAGCCAAATTCAAAGCGCTTGCACAAACGCTGCAAGACAACGAAGCTGCTATCATGAAACAGTTCAATGATGCTCAAGGCAAATCAGTCGATATCAAAGGCTATTACTTAGCTGATGAAAAAATCGCTGAGCAAGTCATGCGTCCAAGCGTGCTATTTAACGAAGCATTGGCATCGTTGTAGTTTGTTTGGATAGCTTGCTGATATGATTACATTTGATCGTCTGCTTGTTTTTACTTCAAGGCGATCAAATTAGTTCAAAGCAAAGAAAACACCTCAATAGTCTTAGGACGTTGAGGTGTTTTTTATGGCGCGCATATTTTATAACTTTCATAAATATATCGTCGTTTTGGAGAAAATCATCATTGGCTTATTGATCTTAATATGATTATAAATAGCATTTTTAGCCACTTACTTTGAATGACTTTTATCCCATAACACGTTACTAGCTATATCTCTATATGCTCAATCACTAATGATACCATCAGCCACTTTCATCTAACCCTTATCCTATAGCCTCATATTAGAAGAAATTATGAGCGACCTGCGAATCGCCAAAAAACACTTTATAATAGCTTGGCATCTTAACCCAAAAAGTTTTAAAGATTTGAGCATGCTATCATTCAGATAAACCTCATATAACCTATGAAACTGATTTATTCATATTTAGGACATTTCCGCTTATGCCGACCTCTAGTCTCGTCTTATTTAACAAGCCTTATGGCGTGCAAAGCCAGTTCCGAGATGACAGTAATAATGATCACACTACGCTATCGGAGTATTTTACAGATAAGTCATTGCGAGTGGCAGGTAGACTCGATGCCACATCAGAGGGCTTATTGATGTTGACCAATGATGGACGAGTCAACAAAGCCATTACTCAGCCGCCCTCTGCTGCTGGTTTTGCGAGAAACAAGCGCAAACAAGCAAAGACTTACTTAGCACAAGTGGAAGGAGTAGTAACGGCGGCGCAGCTGAAGGAACTTGCCACTGGTGTTGCCCTAAAAGATGGTAAGACATTGCCTGCGACTGCCGTCGTGGTAGAGGAAGCTGATTTGCCTGTGGACTTATGGCAGCGCGAACCGCCTATTCGTGAGCGCAAAAATATACCAACCTCGTGGCTTATGCTGACGATTTATGAAGGCAAAAACCGTCAAGTCAGGCGTATGACCGCTCATGTTGGTCTGCCTTGTCTTCGTCTGATACGCTGGTCAGTGGCAGGGTTTGAATTGGGCGATTTGGCCGTTGGTGAGTCTATACACATTGAACTCAATAGCGAGCACTATCAGCAGTTGGGTATTAGCCATTAGTTTGCTAAAAATGATGTTAAGAATCAAAAAATATGGAGGAAGAAACTAATGAATATATATTGTTCTTTTGCAATTATGTTTTTAGCATTAAATCTCTTGCAAAAGTATTAGTTCACTAACGGATTTACTAGGGCTAGCAATGACTTATACAAGCGGTCTATTATAACGTAGAATGAAAATAGGAGTCTCGTTTGGATAAAGAGATAGAGAAAGAAATATACCAAATTCGAAAAATCCTAGTGAATTTTAAGAAATCCGACTTTCATTATATGACCAGCTTTTATCATTCATCAGGCTTTCCTAGAGGTTGTTGTGGGGATGCTACGGATTTAATTGGGCTATATCTGTTGGAATTTCATGGGATAGAAAGTGAGTATATATGTGGTGAGGGCCTTATTAATAACTTATATCAATCTCATGCATGGTTACTATGCCAAGGCTACATAATCGATATAACAGCAGACCAGTTTAATGATATTGGCTATAAGTTGCCAGATGTCTTAATTCAAGTTCAAAGTGATTTTCATGACAGCTTTGATACAAAAACTACTCACCCTACTAGCATCGAAGGCTTACAAGACACTAATATTCCAAACGTACTATCAAAAGTTGTTTCATTAATGCAAGCGTAATAATTTTCTTTCGACGAACTGTATAATATGCCACTACCTCACACTAACTATTCTCTAAAGAGGCAGATGGTTAACTAAAACAGGAATGCTAGCGTCTGACACGTCACATTTTTTCTGTACGCAGCTTCCACGATAAATAAATGCTCTTTACGACTTTTTAAACATCGTGTCTCGAATGAGTAAGGTTTATCTGCTAAGATTCAGCACGTCATTGGTTATGTACAGTCATCAGTTATTACCATGGGTTTGGTCCAGTTATCGTTTGGTTTTTTATAATAGGGATATGTCATGATTGCTTCTCATCGTTTGGTATTATTGGCCACTAGCATCTCTGCGGCGCTTATATTGAGTGCGTGTCAGCCAATGACAGAGAGCAATCAATCAGCACCTGTAGAAGAGGCCACGACGCCTGTCACTGATATGTCTCATAGCGAGCATGATAGTACAGATGCTGATACGCTCACAGACAGTGGCAATGTCGCTGATGAATCTAAAACGTCTGACATACTCAGAGACTACACCAAATCGATGAGCCAGATGCACGATGAGATGATGGTTGGCATGAATTATAACGACCCTGACACAGCGTTTGCTAAAGGCATGCTAGGGCATCATCGCGGTGCAGTAGATATGGCAAAAATCGAGCTAAAATACGGTACTGATGATGCCATGCGCCAACTTGCCCAAGACATTATCATAGCGCAGCAAGCTGAAATTGATGTTTTGAATAAATGGCTAGCCAGCCACCCTGACTCTGCCAAACCCAAACCCAATACTGAGGCAATGCAGCAGGCCTATGCCAAAGGCATGAGTGACATGCATGGTGAGATGACATTGGGTATTGCTGATCCTGCTGCTGATATGGCGTTTGCGCGCGGTATGTTGCCGCATCATATTGCTGCTGTAAATATGGCAACAACTCAGCTCATATACGGAACCGACGAAGAAATGCGCGTATTGGCACAAAATGTCATCGATACTCAGCAGACTGAGATTGATTTGATGAAAAATTGGATCGCCACACATCAGAAGATGGATAATACTAAACACACAGCAGTTCCAGATAGTGATGTTAAAAATGACAATGCTAAAAATGACGATGTAAAGATTGACGCTACTGCAAAGTAAAACCTGATTGCCATGATTGGAACCTCTAAAAACAAAACCCCTTAACAAGCTTTATGGCCTGTTAAGGGGTTTTTTTAATGATATTTTTTATCTTAGACGATGGCCTTTATGATAGTGGACGCGTCATCACATTGAGCCACGTCTCCCACCCTGCCTGTCCTTGTAGACCATCTTCTTTATTCTCTACTCCTTTATCGGCTTTTGCCAAACGTAGACTGACTTTATAAGGAGATGAGTCATCATGACTGTGCTCTCGCCCCATATGGTCTTGGCGTTTTTCCTCGGTGATTGTGCTCGGCTGTACCTGCACACGCATTAGCTCATCACGGCGAAACAAGTGACAATCAACCGCTCGTTTTGTATGACTCAGTGCCGCTAACTGTTTGGTATCGGCTTTTATACCATCAATCGCAATAATGACATCATGCGCTGAAATACCCGCTCTGGCAGCCACACTATTACGCATCACCCGGTTGATTTTGAGTCCAGCAGGGGTATCATTACAGCGCATCCCCCATGGTGTATGCTTATTGGCTGTCTCTTTTGTACTTGACTGGATTTTGACACCGTTTGCGATCAGTAGTGATTCAATAGGCAGCTCTTCAATGCCATTGACATAACGGTGTTCAAAATCCTCCCACTCTGCCACTGGCATAAACTGCCCAATCACGGCGCCCATATCAGTGCTATTTATACCTATGCGCTTGCTGTCATTTTGTTTGGCCTTATCATAAAAAGCTTTGACCACATCAAATAAACGATAGCGACCACTAGTATTTTTTAGCAAAATCAAATCCAGACAAAGGGCTACTAGCGCGCCTTTATTGTAATAGCTGATACCCGCATTACCGGTATTTTCATCGGTACGGTACAGCTTAATCCAAGCATCGAAGCTGGACTCTGCAACGCTTTGATACGCACGCCCCGGTGTTTGATAGTAGCGATTGATTTGCTCAGCCAACAGTTTTAGATAGCTTGGCTTATCAATCACGCTAGATGCTTGCAGCATAAAATCATCGATATAAGAGGTAAAGCCTTCAAACACCCACAGCAACGGTGTAAATGCCTCACGGCGCAAATCAACATCGATCATGACATCTGGGCGGACTGTTTTGACCCACCATGAGTGAAAGTATTCATGACTACACAGACCCAAAAATCGCTGATAGTCTGGGCTCGGTATTTTTGGTTCATCAGCATTTGGTAAGTCGCGGCGCGGCGTAATCAGACTGGTCGAGTTGATATGCTCAAGACCACCATAATCCTGACCGCTGGCAAACGTCATAAAAGTATAATCATCAAATGGGGCATCACCCAACCAGTTCAGGTAAGTCTGACAAATTTTAGTCACATCTTGCTGTAGTCTGCCCATGTTAGCGCTATGCTTACCTGACAGATAAAAGTGGTGTTGCAGTTTTTGATGCTCATTATCCTTGACAATAAAATCAAATTTTTGCTGCTCTGCGATTTCAAAAGGATAATCGATCAGCTCATGATAACTGTCTGCTTGTAATTCATAACGTTGCTGGCTACCCATCTGCTGCTCGTTCACGAGCTTGCTATCAAAATGCATGTGAGTAGAGGCTAAGCCGCAAGCTAGCAGTACATTACTGGCCTCTTTGTCTGCCATAAATGCGTCTGGCACAATCAAGCTAACCCCTACTGGTGAGTGCTCTTGACCATCGATGGCCAATGCCAATGAGGTAAAGTTGCCATATAGACGCTGCTGATCTACATAGGCGGTACGTACCGACAGGTCATAACAGTAGACCTCGTACTCCACGACCACCGTTTGCCCTGCACTGACCGCAGGCAGCTGCCACGTATGCTTATCCAGTTTTTGCGCGCGATAAATGTCAGATTGTTTGTTTTCATCTGTGATTCGATAATGGACCGCTGTGATATTTCGGGCAAACTCGCGCATCAAATAACTGCCCGGTATCCATGCTGGCAACCAAAGCTGCGGCGCGTCAGTGGTCGCCATAAAACTCAGTGACACATCAACCAAATGCTCAACAAATCGGGCAAAATCGAATTGGTAATAGATATGGCTCATCGTATTGATGCGTGCGTCATCGCGGCTGATTGATACATCGCTCGTTGACTGATGATCGGTCGTTTTATCAAATGAAGTCATCGTCTTTCTCATCCTTATTTTTATCGTTATGGTAAAAGTGGTTTCTTAGAAACGCAACTTATGAACCCTAAATAGCCAGTAGCTATCAACTGACTATAGAAAATAGCAGCTATTATTGTAAATTGTCGCATTAATTAGATTTTTTTATGTTTTTTGCCTTGAAAGTTATGTGAGCCATCTCAATTAAAGATGCTAACTGCTACAGTTACTTTAATAAACTGATGATAATTGACTAATGATATGGCTATTTGGCTTGCTGATTGGCTTTTTTAGGTTTATTGCAACCACATTTAATTTTTTACATCGATATATTTAGGATATTTTATGACTACTATCGCAAAAGACACTGCCGTCAAATTCAATTACACGCTAAAAGACGACGAAGGCAATGTACTTGACCAGTCACCAGAAGGTCAGCCACTAGCGTACCTACATGGTCACAGCAACATCATCCCAGGTCTAGAGTCACAACTAGAAGGCAAATCTGCTGGCGAAAGAGTGAATGCCGTTGTTGAGCCTGCTGATGGCTACGGCGAATACCAAGAGCAAGCAGTACAACATGTACCACGTGATAACTTCCAAGGCGTTGAAGACATCCAGCCTGGTATGCAGTTTCAGTCAGAAGCTGGTGGCCAAGTAATGTTGGTAACTGTTACTGATGTAAACGATCAAGAAGTCACTGTTGATGCAAACCATCCGTTGGCTGGTAAGCGTTTGACTTTTGACGTTGAAATCCAAGAAGTACGTGCAGCAACTGAAGACGAATTAAACCACGGCCATGTACATGGTGCAGGTGGCGTTGAGCACTAATCTCTTTTTAGAGTATAGTGAAATGATTGGGTGATGGATGACGATTGATTCCGTTATTTGATCAAAGGCTCAGTAGAGATATCTACTGAGCCTTTTTTATGCGCTTTAATAGCGGATTGCTTTTCTTTATGGATGATTATAAGTGGTTATGGATGGATTCAAATATGGATATAGCAAACAAGTAGCTAATCATCAATTAATCATTGAGAATTTGACTAGCTATCATTAGTGGTTGGTCGTTAGCGGTAGGTCATTCATTTGATGAGAGCAATGCTGTCAGTTCATGTTTAACAAATTACGAGAGCTTATCCTAATACCCAAACGTAACAAAGCCGCATAACGACAAGCGTCATGCGGCTTTTATTACTAACCATCCATGTTAACGTTACGTGATACCTAATCCCGGGGTATCTCATAACTGACAGGCATCCAGCCTTATTATCCTTAATCAGCAAACCACTTATCCCTAGTGCGACCCGTACGATACCAATCCCTAGTATCAATGAACCGTTTCGTTCAATCGTGCCGTACAGTTATAATCGCAGATTGATGCATTGTTAGTAAGAGGTGTTAACGTCAATCCATGTAAGCATATGCTTACATGGATTATAGGGCGCTCTTATGATCCGCTTTGTGCCAGCTTTTCTTCAGGACTAACTGGTCTTAGAGGGTCAGCGCTCAGCATGATATAAGCGGCTTCAGTAATGAATGCTTCGTCTTCTGGTAACTCTGGACGCTCAGACTCTTTCATACGACTGCGCTCTTCAAACTTGGCATCCATCGCAGCTTGATAAGTGTTCCAATTAGAGTATGGGCGCTCTCCGGTCGCTATCAGGCGTTTGTTCTCAGCTTCTAATGAGCGCTTTTCAATCAGCTGCATCTTAGCACGGCGACTATTGATATCTAAGGGAACTGGTTTTTTCTCATCGTCCATATTACGTATGTCGTTGAGCGTCGATAAATACGTAAACTGCGGGCTCTTTTCTTGACGGATTTTAGATTGCTGATTGAGTGTCGCCAAGGTGTCACTGGTGAACTTGCCTTCAGGCTTATAAGGCGAGGTTTTAATAGTGTCCCAAGGTAACGCATTTTTCTGAGCGCGCTCACCAAAGGTGGCGTCATCGTAGATATTGACCAGCTCGACATCGGGGACAACGCCTTTATTTTGCGTGCTACCACCAGTGATACGATAAAACTTGCGCTGAGTCAACGTAGCAGAACCCAAAGCCAGACTATCGAGCTGGATTTGGGCAGAGCCTTTACCTGTTGTGGTGCTACCAACGACCAGCCCTCTACCATAATCTTGGATAGCAGCAGCAAAGATTTCACTGGCTGAGGCAGAGGCCAAGTTTGTGATGACAGTCACCTTGCCATTATAGAGCTGCTCACCGCCGTCATTGTCGCGATAGACTTGGATATTGCCTCGATTGTCACGAATTTGTACCAATGGGCCACTCTTAATAAAGAAGCCCAGCATTTTGGCAACCTCATCTAGCGAGCCACCTGGGTTATTGCGTAGATCAACCACCAAGCCATCAATGTTCTTTTTGTTCAACTCTTTTAGGGCTTTTTCGGTATCGATACTGACACTACGGTAGTCTTCACCATTGCGGCGGGCACGGTAGTTCAAGTAAAAGCTGGGTATCTCTAATACACCGATACGCTTCGGTGTTTTATCGATATTGGGGCGTTGTACTTCTACGACGCGCTGGGTCACCCCTGACTCTTCTTGTTGAATAATGTCACGCACCACGGTGACCGTACGAGCACTGGCATCCGGTGTATTTGGCTGACGCAATTTTAGCGTCACCGAAGTACCGCGTTTGCCACGAATCAAGCTGACAATCTCACGCGTAGACCAACCCACCACATCGGTCATAGTCTCACCGTCTTTGGCGATACCCACAATCAAATCATTCGGTTTGATTTGACCAGATTTGGCCGCTGGGCCGCCATCTACCAAGGTCACAATACGAGTATAGTCTGGATTTTTACGATCAGGACGAATAGAGACACCAATGCCTTCAAGCTGTAGGCTAGATTGAATCTGCAGTTCTGTCGCTTGAATCGGTGCATAGTAGTTACTATGCGGATCATAAGTCAGCATGGCCGTGTTTAGGACTGTCTCCATGACTTCGTCATCTGTGAGACGCTTAAACTGCTCTTGCTGGCGGGACAAACGATTTTGCAAAATCTCACTTGGCGTACGCTCATCATTGCGGACCAAATCCTGCCCACGCGTAATATCTGGATTACTTAAAAAAACTTTTTCTTTGGCTTTTTCGTCTTCTTGACCCAGCGTGATACTGATCAGTTGGAACTTCAACTGACGCGCCCAGTAGTCACGTTGCTCTTTTTTGGTCTTAAAATGATTGAGCTTTTCGCGATCAAGGATGATGCTCTCATCGCCCGTCAATTTAATATCTGTTTTGAGCATCTTGGTTGCCATCGCAAAGTACTCATTTGAGCGTTTGCGATAACGGTTAAATACCTCTACCCCTGCAGACAAATCACCTTGTTTGAGACGGGCGCCAAAGTCATCGGCGTATTTTTTCTTAAGCTCGTCCACATCTGACTGCAAAAACAACGTATGGTTTGGATCCAGACTGTCGATATACATGGAAAGTATTTCACTGCCAGTTTTACTGTCTAGTGATTGATTGAGATAATGACTACGATCCAACAAAGCAGCAACTTGGCGCGTGGTGACTTTTTGTTCTGGCGTCTGTATAAATTCCCCAGTATTGGTTTCTGCTACCGCTGTACCATAACTCTGGGTCAGTATAATACCAGCGATGCCTACGGATGCTGCGCTGAGTAACCACTGTGCTGGTTGTTTTTTCATCATATATACCTAGTTAATTAAAATGGATTGTATTATTGGTTTTATTTAGATTAAAGATGGCTACGTTCACGATTGTCCAAAAGTGCTGTCTGCTTCTTATTCATGCTTAGCGGTCATAGTGCTTTATTTCATGATCTCTGAGCGTTCAATTACTATTATTAGATGCTGATATATAGTCAAAAATCAATCAATACTAGCATGCTCATAAACGTCGAACTGTCTCAAACTGTATAAGCAATATTACACGCTACGCCTGCACATACCAAACTTTCTATTACTTTTATTACATAAGAGACATAGGTGTTCTGGACATGGATTTGATAACGTTCATCCATTTTAAAATAGAGATGGTAATACTCACAGAGCCACTGGTATAAACGTACGTGATCCTTTCTCACGCTGACAAATATCAGGTACTAGGTATTTATACCAACTGCACATAAGTGTTAACGTACCATTCTCATGCCGAACTGACTGTATTTATTTTAGCGTCATAATCTACCTTATTATGCTCGGCTCATAATAGCTGTCATAATAAGCATATCTCTATAAAGGCAATTTTTGGATAATGGCGAACAGTTTTTCAATACCCTTCGTTCGTCATATAACACTGTATAACATAATAAGGATTACGCGATGTACGGCGTTTTAATGATAGATATTGATAGTACTGCGCTGACGGCTGAAGATATCAGTTTGATTAAACAAGCACAGGTTGGTGGGGTCATACTGTTTGGTCGTAATGTGACCGATGCCGCTCAGGTGCGAGCACTGTGTGATGATATACGCTATCACAACCCCGATATCCTCATTGGTGTCGATCAAGAAGGCGGACGCGTCGCAAGACTGCGCCAAGGATTCACAGCGTTGCCTGCGATGGGTCGATTGGGTGAATTGTTCAATACAGACCCAAGCCGAGCACTCAATTGTGCTTATGATTGTGGCTACCTGATGGCCGCTGAAGTATTGTCTGTTGGTATCGATTTGAGCTTTGCGCCAGTGTTAGACAGAGATGGCATCAGCCAAGTAATTGGTGACCGTAGTTTTCATCATGAGCTGCCAGCCATTACCGCATTGGCCACACAGTTTATGCGCGGTATGAAAGCGGCTGGCATGGCAACCACGGGCAAGCACTTCCCTGGTCATGGTGCTATCGCGCCTGATTCTCATGTGTCAGAAGCCATCGATACGCGCGGTTTGGATGAGATTATCAATAGCGATATGCAGCCCTTTGCACAGACACTGCCATGGCTTGACGCCCTGATGCCAGCACATGTTATTTTTTCACAAGTGGATGATAAGCCCGCAGGATTCTCTAAAATTTGGCTAAAAGACATCATCCGCGATCAGCTGCAATTTAAAGGTGTCTTATTTTCCGATGATTTGTCCATGGCAGGGGCAAAAGCGGCTGGTGATGTCAGTGCGCGTGTCAAAGCAGCCATCGGAGCGGGCTGCGATATTGCGCTGGTATGTAACGATCGCATTGCTGCTCATGAAGCGGCCGCTGCTGCTCAAGACTTACCGTACCCCAATCAAAAACGCATCAAAGCCATGTGTGGCAAGATACCAAAGTGGCAGGGTGATCTTGAGTCGACTTGCCAGCAGTTTGACTACTGGCAACAAGCAAAGCAGAACATCACGCAGACTTTTTTTGACGATCCATCTGAGACTACGATTATGGCAAAGCATCATGAGCCGAAAGATCCCACTGCTTATAAGTAATGGGTAAATATGTTGATGTACTAACTGATCATATGCCCTCATTCAGTCTACTTAATAAAAAACCGCACCTTATAAAGGTGCGGTTTTTTATTATTAAATGCCGTTAGAGCCAGTGTATAATAAACAGGCTCTCAAAGCGCGCTATGGATCAATTGGCTGACGTCGCGTCATCATCATCTGGTAGCAAGTCATCATTATTGCTATCTAATGGGTTCAAGTCAGGGTTGAGTGAGTCACTGTTGATGGTCATACCATCGTTTGCACTGACAACCTCGTCATTGACCATAAACTCAATACGGCGGTTACGAAAACGGCCCTGTTCTGTTGAGTTATCTGCCACAGGTTCTGACTCACCCATGCCTTTGGTCACCAATTTACTTGCATCAATACCTTTAGAAACCAAATAGGCTTTTACTGAATCAGCACGCTCTTGCGATAGCTTCAGGTTATAAGCATCAGATGCTTGACTGTCTGTGTGGCCGATAATCATAAGCTTCATATCAGGAACTTCGGTGATAATTTTTGTCGCACGGTCTAAAAATGCTTTGTTTACATCTGGAATCACTGCTTCATCCACTTTAAAATTGATAACTTGGATACTCAGCGCACGAGCCACATCACGTGGATCTGGATTTTCACCCAGATTATTCATGGCAACATCTGCAGCAGCCAAGCTATCATCGATCTCACCTTGCAAATCTAGCGGGCCTTCTGCTTGTACCGTCATCGCAGGGGCAGCCGCTTGTAAGTCAGCTATCAGCTTATCAAGTGCGGCCTGATCAGGGGCATTGACCGTGATGGTATCGCCTTTAATAATCATACTAGCATTTGGAATGTTTTTGATAATAGGCAATATCGTTGCCAGTTGAGCCGCTGCGGGCATGTCTGTTGCAAAACTGTCATCAACATCCACACGGCATTTATTGGCCTCATCACCAAACACACTGGTCAAAACATTCATCACATTGGTCTGTAAGGTCTCATCACCGACGCTTAGATTGCAGGCATACAACTGTCTATTTTCACCTGTAGCAATACGCAAAGATGCTGGCTGAATATCTGCTAGCGCTGCACCTGACTCATTACCTTGCGCCACTTGCTGCGCTACAGCCGCGGCTGGCGTGGCTACAGGTTCAGGATTTTCTTGACAGCCTCGCAACAATGCCCAAGCCAATGCACCCAATATAATCAAGCCAATAATCGGTAGCAGTGCTTTCATAAAGCTACCTTGCGGCTCTTCTGTACGTTGCAAAGGGGCCGTGCTCACAGTATCAGAAATGGGCGTACCTGTTGGCGTAGCGGCTAGTGCACTGGCAGGTAAGACCGCCGCTGCCCATGCAGGAACATGATGCTGGTAACTACCCAGATTGTCATGCAAAAATTGCGGTACAGGTGTGGCGCCAGCCAAACTCTTGATTTCGTGAAAAGCAAGCGGCGCTGCCATGGCAATCAGGCCACGTGAGTCCGTCACATCTACGTCATGCTGACTTGCCAGCTCACGAGAGATCTGGTCACGCTGCCCGCCTTCTTCCCAAACCCGATCATAAAAAGCATTGTCATCACGGGCGATAGTCTCATGAGCAAAACGATCATAGGTGCTACCATCTGCGAGTCGAGTCGCAAAAATGGCATAAAACTGCTCAAGTAAATTCTTTTTCGCTGGGCTACTGCCCTCCTCTAACACTGCTGGACTGACCGTGCGTGTTAAATGGCTAATGATATCCATCATATAGTTCTCCCTTTAATTTTTATTTGGGTATGTTCTGATTTTAAAATAGTAATAAGAATAGACTGCGGACAAGTTAATATTGCTTACTTTATGCTGTTCTAGTCTATAACCTTACTTAATGATAGATATTATAAGAGCATTAATAGAACCGTCACAGTCGATGCGTTGTTGTACAAATGCTACATTAAGTAATATTTCCGTCATTACACGTAATCGTAAAGTGACGAAAATTCTGACTCCAGATGATTGAATACAGAATGTCATACAAGCTTAGATCGCTCTTAATGAAAGCACGTTAAAGCATCTACTACCATGCGTTGATATTGATTGACCATCACAGCGCTCACTGCCTCACTTGTGCAGGTTCAGCCATAATGATCGTACTTGCCATCTCATCCACTTCTGATTGTGAGAAAGGGCCTGGCGGTCTGGTCGTTCTATTATTTGAAGGTAAGTTGTTAGAGACGTTATTCGGCACGTTCGCTGGCATATTGTTGGGAGTATTGCCAAAGCCATTATTGTTATTGGGCAAAGGAGCAGGTATCACACGATCACCAGTGTCATCATCTGCGGCTTGGTAGTCTCCATTTGCACTATTTAGGCCGTCATTGTTATATTGATTATTAGCGTTAGCGCCATTCTCAAACTGATTATGTGGCCCATTCATGCCTGCCACACCATTTGTCATATCGCCATTGCCAACACTATTAGGAAGTGGCAAGGGTGCATTGCTATCGATTGCCATGGCCGGTACTAGACTACGTACATTTTCCACCAATTGCTGCAACATTATGCCATCTGGCGCGTCTAGTATGAGTCGATCATTTTGCAGTTGCAGACGAGCAAATGGCGTCGATCTAAGCATGGTTAGGACGTTAGGGATTATCTCTGTCGGCATATTGGTGATACTGGTGGATCTACCCTCCTGTATCGCCAACTCGCAAATACTTGCTTGCTCCCCAAAGCTTGTATTGACCGCCTGTTGTATCGTGCTTTGTAATGCTGCGTCACCCACTGTCCCGCTACAGGTATATAGGTTGCCAGTATTATCAACACCGATGATGAGCTCAATAGGCGTTGTCTGCACAGGCGGTTCTGGTATGGGCGGTGGTACAGCAGGTACAACAGCCACGGGCGCAGCAGGTATCTCACTATTGGGTTTGATTAACAATGCCCATGCTGCTAGCGCTAATGCAGCAACGGCGATAACCAATAAAAACACACGTATCAGCAAGTCGTTTCTTTGATTTCGAGTTCGAACCTGCTCACGTTTTAGGCTACCATTTTCTGCCAAGTGATGCGCGGCAGGGCTGGCATGGATAGCATCTGACATGTCCGCATCTGAGGCGTTAGGCTTTGGCAGATCGTTGCCTTGGATGTTGCTGCTTATACTATTTTGGCTATTACCTGTTTGTTCTGCATACGTAGCCGCTGCACTTGTATCTAGATTGGCACTAGAGATAGGGCTGACCATCAAATGATCCGCTTTATGCAATGAGACCGCAGTGACTGGCTCTTGGTCACTATCTTCGCCAATACTTTGCGGTGATGGAGGCTCAACACCCTGTTCAGTATTCTGTGTCGCAGTGATGATAGGCGCAGACCATATAGGCAAATAGGGACGCAGTGCTGCCTGCTCTTTTTGTAGAAACGCTGGTAAAAACTGACCATTGGCTAAGGATTTTAGCTCTCGATAAGCCAAGGGTGCGGCATTTATCAATAGCTGTGTGGTCATAGACTCATCGATATGATGGGTGGCCGAAAGCTCTTTTATAATGGTTTGTTGCTGGCTGTGATCTTGCCACAGCTGCTCAAACAGAGGGGCTTCAGTAATATTGTCATTGACCACTACTTGATCGGTACGGAGTAATTGCGAGTAAACCTTCGATACTGACAAACGTGCCGCTAAGATGGCATAAAACTGCTCCAGCAAACTGATATATGCCACACTGTCTAAATCGCTGCGCGTGCCCAGTACTGCCGGCGTAACGATTTTTTCTAACTGGTCAATAATACTCATAGATCACGGCCTCTTTTGGCTTTTTAAATCCATAAAAATTAATCATTTATTTTTGCTAACAGATAGATGGTTACCCTATCTTGCGATAGTATCGTCATTTATGTCAGCATAAACGTCGCTAAATAAGTTTCACTTACTGTACATGATACACTGCTACATTATTCCCTAAAAAAGCATAAAAATGCATCGTGTTGTCACACAATAACTATTTGTACCATCATAACTGCTGTTAATATTACTTTAATTAAAAGCTTATACGCTGTATTCAGTATGATCTGTACTGCTTTGTAATACAGCCGCTACTTATTAGTAGCCACTAGTTAACGGCTACGAGCCTTTTAGTACAAGTTATATAGCCATAGTAGCAACCTATCAATTATCGGTCATATGTTAGTTTTCATTCCGCCCTAACGCTTAGGCTTTGAACATTGTCATTTGTAACACTGTCACATACCAGGCATGGCCTAAGGATTTTCCTTTGTTAAACCATACGACCCTTATTATTATCATCACGGTTATTGTCAGCTTATTGGCTTGGCAAAACAAGACACTATTCAATCGATTGATTTTTTACCCACCAGCGGTAAACAACGGCCAGTGGGATCGTTTTGTGACGCATGGCTTTATTCATGCAGATAGCATGCACCTGCTCTTTAATATGTTCACGTTGTACTTCTTTGGTCGCGCTATCGAAGGACTATATCAGTCATTCCTATTTGGCTATGGTTTTGTGGTTTTTTATGTGTTGGCGATTATTGTTGCCATGATTCCAAGTTATCTGAAAAATAAAAACAATGCCAGTTACTTAAGCCTTGGCGCATCGGGTGGTGTATCAGCGGTACTGTTTGCTTTTATTTTGTTAGCACCATGGGAAAAAATCTATTTATTTGCGGTTTTGCCTATCCCTGCGATATTATTTGCCGTCGCCTATGTGTTTTATAGTATCTATGCTGACAGACGAGGTGGCTCAAACGTCAATCATATGGCACATCTGTGGGGCGGCGGATTCGGCATTATCGCGACGATTGTTTTAGAACCAAAGGTATTGCCGCACTTTATCAATGCGCTACTCTCCCCTGGGTTTTAGACTTCCTGACGTTTGAACAAAGTTATAATAGCCCTGTATTAGCTTTATATTTTATCCACATTACCCTTATATTTGAGATTGAATAATTCGTTATGATTATAGACATTATCGGTGATATCCATGGCTATGCAGATAAGCTGGTAGGCCTGTTAAAGCAGTTAGGCTATGAGCATAATGGTCAATACTTTGTCCCGCCAGCTGGACATCGTGCTTTGTTTATTGGTGACTTGATTGACCGTGGCGCGCAGCAATTGGCCACGCTCGAGATTGTCTTTGCGATGCTCGATGCCGATGTCGCGGATGCGGTGATGGGCAACCATGAATACAATGCATTGGCTTATGCCACTCCAGATCCTAATCCTGATATTGATACGGCCACGCAGTATTTGCGCTCACATAATGAGGTGCATAGGCGCCAACATGAGGCGTTTTTGGCAGAGATCCCATTTGGTTCAGCAATGCATCAGTACTGGTTGCAGCGCTTATATGAGCTGCCATTATGGATTGAAACCGACTACGCCTGCTTTGTTCATGCTTGTTGGGATACCGACAGTATGAATTTATTAAAGCCATTGCTAACTGATGATAATTGCCTGACTTCCGAAGGACTGATCGCAACGGGCAAAGAAGATACCGTAGCGTTTGACGCGTTAGAGCGGGTGTTGAAAGGTGTGGAAACACCGCTCCCTGATGGCATCGTCATGGTAGACAAAGAAGGCACTAAACGTACACGCGTCCGTGTGCGCTGGTGGCTTGATGAGTTAAATGAGCGAACGCTACGTGAGGTAGCACGCGCGCCAACCTCTGCACTGGCGCAGATACCGTCTGATGCACTGGCTAGTAATATCGATTTTGCTCTCAAAACGGATAAGCCAGTGTTTGTCGGTCACTACTGGCTGACGGGTTCGCCTGAACCACTCAGCTCACAAGTTGCCTGTACTGATTACTCAGCAGCGGTGGATCACGGCTATTTGACTTGCTATCAGCTCGACACCGAGCAGCCACTACCGCTGACCGCTACTCAGTTTGTACAGCATTGTCATGATGATATCCAAACCGTCGCTGAGTAATATCTGCTCTATCGGCATCACGAATGCATTAAACATCAAACTTGGCTTTACGAATGCAGCAAAACTTTTGTATCATGGTCTTTTTGAGGATATCCAATCATGAGCACCACGAATACTGCTACCGATCAGAACGCGCCAATCACATCACCGAACGGTCAGCCAAAAGTCGGCATAATTATGGGTTCGCAGTCTGACTGGGCAACCATGAGCGCTGCCGCACAGCTGTTAGCAGATTTTGATATTGCCTTTGATTGTGAGGTGGTCTCTGCACATCGTACGCCTGATCGGCTATTTGATTATGCCAAAAACGCTAAGGCCAATGGCTTGCAAGTTATCATCGCGGGTGCAGGCGGCGCTGCGCATCTGCCTGGTATGTGTGCCAGTCAAACGCCACTACCTGTCTTTGGCGTCCCTGTAAAATCCTCTATGCTCAGCGGTTGGGACAGTCTCCTGTCTATCGTACAAATGCCTAAAGGCGTTGCCGTTGGCACATTGGCCATTGGCTCAGCAGGTGCTTACAATGCTGCTCTACTTGCGATTCAAGTCTTGGCCTTGCATGATGACACGATTGCTACTAAGCTAGATCAAATGCGACAGTCTCAAACTGAAATTATTCTTGCTAGTCCAACGCCAGGGATAATAAACACCTAATTGTCGATGCCTCAATCTTTAGTAATGAAGAGCTTATAAATATGGATTGATGCTAAGTGACAGTAGGGTTTTGATATCACTGGTTAGGTGCAAGCAATTGGCTTTATTTTAAGAAAAATCTTACAAAGTATAAGGTGCATACAGTGCACCTTTTCCTATTTTATATAATTGAATTTTTACGTTTCATACACCACACATTCTATTCACTTTTTATTTAAAGAGCCTGCCATGACTACAGCAAACGCTTATCCTGTTACCCAAACCATTCGTACCATCGGTATTTTAGGTGGTGGTCAGCTAGGTATGATGCTTGCCGAAGCGTCCATGCCACTGGGTTATCAATGTGTGTTTTTAGAAGACAGTGCTGACAGCCCTGCTAGCCTATACGGCCGAGTCTTCCACAGTGATCAGCTAGCGGCTTTTATCGAAGCCGCTGATGTGTTTACCTTGGAGTTTGAAAACACACCGACGACGACGGTCGAGCAGCTGACTGAACTGTCAAAATCTGGTAGCAAGCAAGGCATGTTTCCACCATTGATTGCGCTTGATATCGCCCAAGACCGTCTCAAAGAAAAGCAGATGTTTAATGACCTTGATATCGCTACCGTACCTTTTGTGGAAGTCAGCTCAGAGGCTGAATTAAAGCGAGCTTGTGATGAGCTAGGACTGCCTATCGTACTCAAGACCAGTCGCGGCGGTTACGATGGTAAAGGGCAGTTCGTCATCAAACAAGACAGCGATATTAAAGCTGCTTGGCAAGACCTTAAAGATGCGGTCACTGGAAAAGGTTCACTTACGCCAACGCCAGCACCATTGATTGCAGAAGGGTTCGTAAACTTTAGCCGTGAGGTATCTATCATCGCCGCACGCGGGCAAAACGGTCAGGTACGTTGCTACGATTTAGTCGAAAACCATCATCACCATGGCGTTTTGGCTAAGACCCAAGCACCTGCCGTCGGTACTAGCCATCTGTTCAAAAACGCCACGGATGCCATCACCAAAGTCATGAATCATCTTGACTATGTGGGTGTCATGGCACTTGAGCTGTTTGTGACCAAAGACGCGCGTGGTCATGATATGTTACTGGCCAATGAAATCGCGCCACGGGTTCATAACTCTGGACATTGGAGTATTGAAGGTGCTGTCACCAGCCAGTTTGAAAACCATATCCGCGCTGTCGTCAACTTGCCATTGGGTGATACAGATAACGTGCATCCTGCAATCATGGTGAATGTCTTGGGCCAATATCCAGATATCAGCGCTGTTTTAAACATCGATGGTGCTCACTATCATAGTTATCATAAAGCGGAGCGTGACAATCGAAAAATCGGCCATATTACCTTGATGCCCAATGACGTCATGGATTTGGAAAAATCAATGACCAAGCTAGTGGCGATATTGCCAAATAAAGTGGGTTTGGACAAAGAGTATCCTAGCATCAATATACAGCCTAGCACACCAGCTACCGAGACAGAAAACGATGCTAAGAACAGTGCCATAGCTGATGATCTAGACAATAAAGACAGCCTGACAGCTTCTTCATCGAAACCTGAGAAGGCCAAGAAATAATGCAGATTTGGGTGGATGCAGATTCAGTACCATTGATTGCCAAAGACTTGATTATCAAAACGGCTGAGCGGACAAAGACGGTAGCGATATTCGTGGCCAACCAGTCAATCAAGCTACGAAAGTCACCGTTACTGGTCATGACAGTGGTACCATCAGGATTTGATAAGGCTGATGACTATATCGTTGAGCAAATACAAGCAGGCGATCTGGCCATTACTAGCGACATCCCTTTGGCCAACGATATTTTGGACAAAGGGGGTATGGTGCTGACGACACGCGGTGTGGTTTATGATAAAAACAACATTAAGCAAAAGCTCAATATGCGTGATTTTATGGATACGATGCGTGGCACTGGTGTACTAGAGCTACAAGAAATGAGCGGACAAAAACCTTATGGTGACCGTGATAAAAAAGCCTTTGCTGATGGATTAAACAAATTGGTTCGCTGATTTCTAGTATTCAGCTGACATCCTGAATCTGGTTTATTACCTTGCTAACGTCTATTCTCAACTATATTTAGCTTATTTTTCCTCCTTGCAAACCGTATACACTGATAACCAAATACTATTAAATCGGCACGCTTCATAACGAAGCCTGCCGATTTTTTTGTTACTCTATATCCAGATTTTGAGATAAATACTTTTACTCTATTGTTGATAAATACTTTTACTCTATTGTTGATAAATACTTTTACTCTATTGTTTTAGGTTAATAATTAACTTAGCTGATAATTCAAATAGTAGTTTTCTATAAATGATAAACTTATATAAGAATAGGAATGATTATGAAAATTTTAGTAGTCGGTGCCAGTGGTCGCGTGGGAACAGATTTGGTTAAGCAGTTATTGGCTGATGAGCATCAAGTGGTTGGTACGACCCGTCAAAAAGAAAAGCTGTTTAAGGATAAGCATTACAGTCAGTTGGATTTGGACATCACTGCTAGTAAAGAGTCTATCGTAGAGCAGCTTGATCAAGACATAGAGGCCGTTTATTTCGTTGCCGGTTCTGGTGGCAAAAACGTGCTAGAAGTTGATTTACATGGTGCTGTCAAAACCATGCAGGCGGCCCAAGAAAAAGGCATCAAACGCTATATTATGCTCAGCTCTGTCTTTTCGCTAGAAACTGAAAAATGGGAAAATAACCCTGGTATCGCAGATCTGAAAGAATATTATATCGCTAAGCATTATGCAGATCATTGGTTGGTAAACAACAGCACGCTTGACTACACCATTGTACAGCCAGGCGCTTTAAAAGAACGCGCAGGTACGGGCAAAATCACTATCAACGATACCAGTTCTGGTGAAAATGCCATTGAAGATGTGGCAACTGCATTGGCCGCCGTTTTAACAGCAGATAACACCATAGGAAAAGTCTTTAACTTGCATAATGGTGATATCGCTATCGGTGAGGCAATTGCTACTGTATAAGTAAATTCAGTATTAAAAATCGAGCTGCGTATTCAGTTGCTTATATTGAACTTTAGAAGCAGCTCATAGAAAAGGTCGTTACCAATTCGCCAATACTTAACTGGTGAATCGGTAACGACCTTTTTTCATTCATTGTGTCGCTAAGTGAGTCATTTATAAATAAGTCTTATATAAATGATTTCTGGATAAAAGAGGTATAGATGAAACTGAAAACTTCTAACAACTTACGCTTGGCCACTAGGGAAAGGAATCACTTCTTCTACACTGCTTGCGCCTGTTATGACCATCAGCAATCTATCGATACCGATAGCGATGCCACTAGCAGGCAGTAAATCATCAGATGCTGCTAATAGATGCTCATCGATAGGCATTTGGGGTAGATTATGACGTGCGCGTAATTGATTGTCTTGTTCAAAACGTATCCGCAATGTCTGACCATCTGTCAGCTCGTCATAGGCGTTAGCAATCTCAATACCATTGATATATAGCTCAAAGCGCTTGGCGATTGTATTGCCTTCTTTATCTATGGCAGTCTTTGCTAATGCGGCGGTCGCAGGCGGATAATCTATAATCAGCGTTGGCAAATCATGACCTAAATTTGGCTCTACTGCATGGCTAAATAATAAATCCAGCCAGTTTTGGCGGCGATTTTCCTCAGTGTCAGTATCTGTGCCAGCATTAGTATCGATGTCATTAAAATCAAATCCTAACAGTCCCCTATCCTCTGCCACTGCTTGTAAAGCTGTTAGACTCGCTTTCAGTGGATGTATACCAACAAAGTCCATAAAGGCATCGACATAGCGATAATGACTCATCACTACCGGATGACCATACAGCGTCTCTAGTAATTCATTCAGCTCAGCAGCCATATTATCTAAACTGTAATGAGGCTGATACCACTCTAGCATCGTAAATTCGATATTGTGACGGACGCCTATTTCATTGTCTCGAAACACAGGACAAATCTGATAAATAGGTACTTGCCAGCTGGCCAATAAACGTTTCATCGCAAACTCAGGTGATGTATGTAAATAATAAGTATGTGGTCGATCTTGATAGGTCACCTGCGCTGCCACTGACTGCAAAAAAGTATCGGTATTGCCCGCTTGTGATAACAGCGGCGTCTGTACTTCAAGCACTTGCCGACGCTCAAAAAACTGCCGTATCTCACTCATGAACTGTGCACGGCGCTGCGCCATCGCAAGTGTCATGGTTGGCGCATACGTTGGCTTAGCGTCTGAATTTAGGATACTGCTTGATTGACTCATAATAACTCGCTGCAACTAATGCGCTGCAAATAACTAAACATCGATGACTAAAAGAAAATGATTGAACCCTGTACTCAAAACCTTAAGACTGCCACTCACGGCGCAGATGATAGGTACGTCTTAACCCATCAAAATCGGCGCCACTGACTTGCCGCTCAGGTGTTTCACCAGATACTTTATCTCGCAGTGATGCATCATCTTGCATGATGTCATAAAACTTTATCAGTCTATCTGGATGCGCTTTTAATTCAGACCATAGAAATAAGTTAAGCGGTAATAACGCATGCATAGACTGCGTGGGTACAACGTCTAACTGCTCACACAACGCATCATAAATGATTTGCGTACCACGCAGTTTACCTTCTAGCGTATAGCCGGCGATGTGCGGCGTGGCAATAGCAAGCTTGGACAGTAGGCTTTTTGGAACTTGTGGCTCGTGCTCAAACACATCTAACACCACTTGGCGACCAGTACGTTCTATATCTGCTGCTAAATCTTTTGCATTAATCACAGGGCCACGCGCACTATTGATCAGCATGGTATCGGACGGCATCATTGCCAATGTCTTTGCATCAATCAGATGTCGGGTTGGATAATCACTACCTTTAGGATTATTATCCTCTTTTGCATTTGTCAAAGGCACATGCAAGCTAATCACATTGCTTTGGGTCAGCACTTGTTCGAGGCTGGCATTATTAATATTAGAGCTTGGCAATAATGGGTCGTAGCCCAATACCTGCCAGCCCAAATCATCAGCATACTGAGCCAGTGTACTGCCGATATTACCAAGTCCAATGATGCCCAGTGTTAATGGCTGCTGTACATAGTGTGGGCGTAACGTCAAGATAGCCGTTAGCACATACTGCGCCACAGAGTGCTTGCTACAGCCCGCAGCATTAGCAAAAGTAATCTGACGGCTTGTCAGAAAATCTTGATCGACGTGATCGGTACCAATAGTCGCAGAACCAACAAACTGTACGCTTCGATTGTCAGCCAACAACGCTTCGTTTACTGGGGTCACAGAACGTATAAGCAAAATATTAGGTTGCAGTTCTGCAAGTAATGCTGAATCAATATCTCGACCCGCCACCGTGATAATATTAACGGTTTGCTCATTCATTTGACCAAGTTTTGAAGCATTAAAAAACGCCTCTAAACTAGCAATATTACTATCCGCCACAATAGTTATGGTGTTGGCCATATTAGTCTGATCTTTCATAGCATTTCAACGTCTTTATTAGTTATCAATCATTGCACCTGTCATTGGCAGACTCTGGCTCAGGCATCGTTGGTATTTTGTTCTAGCTCTGGCTCGCGCGATCTCGATGGCGGCCGCGCCTGAGGATCAGACAGCAATATTTCTTGCTGAGCGAATATCTCGTTTTTGTGCTGCGATATCCATTCACGCCATACGGCAAGTCCGATTGCCAATACCACAGGGCCTATAAACAAGCCCACGAAACCAAAGGCTGTCAAGCCGCCCAATACTCCGATAAAAATAATAATAAAGGGAATTTTGGTCGCGCCGCTAATAACGATAGGACGAATCAAATTATCAACCCAACTGATAACCAATACGCCCCATAATGCCAAGCCAATACCTTCTGTGGTATGCCCTTGACTCATTAACCAAATAGAGACAGCACCCCAAGCGAATGGTGTGCCAAATGGAATCAAGGCAACAATAAAAGTCACAATGGTCAATAAAATCGGACTTGGTGCACTAGCGAAATAGTAGCCTACACCAGCCAATAGAGCCTGTGCCAATGCTGTCAGTCCAATACCATATACCACAGCACGCGTGGTCGTACCGACAGAGTCGATGTAGCCATCAATGCGATTGCCAATGATATTACGCAGTGCTTGGCGAATCTGACGGACCAAACTGGTGCCATCACGGTAGAAAAAGAACAAGGTCATCAGCGCCATACCAAGCTTTGCCAAACTACTGAACACCACATCGAATGCAACTTTGCCATAATATAAGTGCGACTGAACCCAAAGGCGAAAGGCCTCTAACGTACCTTCAGGGTTTTTATTGATTCGCCATAGCACATCTTTGACTTGCTGCCCAATAATAGGCAAGTCTTTGACAGAATCAGGCACATCCAAATATCCCACTTTGATACGATAAACCAAATTACTTATTAAACTGAGCGCTTCTTGCTGCAAGACAAAGACCCCAATCACAAGCGGCACACCTATTATCAAGGAGATACTCATCGTCATGATAGCAGCACTAAAATTAGGACTTAGCTTGACCTTTTCATGAAAAAAGTTATAAATCGGAAACGTAACATACGCCAAAATTGCGGCCCATAGTGCCGGTACAATAAAAAACTGCACCACTTGAAAGCACAATACAAATAGCGCAATCAGTAATGTAATTGCCAATAAGCGTTGGATAATAAATTCTTTTGTCCAGTTTTCAATCATAGCGTATAAACCAAGAGTGGACAGCAAACGATAACGTTACTGGCCAGTTTACAAATATGCGATGAATACCAGTCTATAGGCCGTGCCTATAAACGATATCCACTGACGAGGGTGGTAAATTCTGAAGATAAGGTTTTAAACTTATGGTTCTAAATATATAACTAAAAATATGATTCATTTGTGAGAACATATGATGTCATCACATCATTTGTCATATAGCATCGTCACATGATACCTGTCATGTGGTGGCAGCTTATAACGCTAGCGACAAATCCCGTAAACAACGCTGCTATCACGTTTTATTATGCAATAAAGTATGCGACTTATATAACGCTATGTTGTAACCTTTACTTACAACTTTGTCTATGCAAGCTTACTAGATGATGACAATAATAACTAGCCTGTTATCCATGGATTTAGTGTGTAAAAATACTGCCACAAAAACTGCTTTTATGACTGACTATTAAACTGTTATCTTATAAGGGAATTCACTGGTGCGTTCTATTTGTCTCGACAATTGATGTTATACTAAAACCATTATTTTAAGCTTTTCAGTGTAGTCAAGCTTATCTAATCGTATTTATTTACGCTGTTGTAAAGACATTATATTGGTTGATAGGATTCCAAAACCCTCATTTATTGTCGTTTTTGAGACTATTATAAAAACCCATTTTGAAGATGGTACTTTTAACATTGTACTTATAAGACCGTACTCGTAACACTGTCATCTTAAAAACCACATAAAAGCGTATGCAGGTGTTAGGCTCCTCACATCGGTTCAATATTCGAACTTGATTTGTAAGGGCTGTTTTTTGAGTCAATTTTGGATTTACTTTAACCAACTTTATCCACCACATTTTAATAATATATCGATAGGAACAATAACAATGTCAAAAGACACTGATAACCCCAATCTAAACCCGTCAAGCGATACCAGCAAGACCAATAAACCACAAGACACTGTCACTTTTGCTTTAGCACAATCCCATTTTTTGGTCGGTGATATTGCCGCCAATGTCGAAAAAATGCGTACGTTAGCATTACAGGCCCGTGAGCAAGGCGCTGATGTCATTGTGTTTCCAGAATTGGCACTATTAGGCTATCCTCCTCAAGACTTATTACTCCGCCCTAGCTTATCAGGCCGCGTCAAAAGCGCCCTGTCTACGCTGAGTGATATCAACGATATCGTTATGATTGTCGGCTACCCTCATGTCGATCATCATGGTACGTTTAACTCTGCAGCTATCCTTCATAACGGCCATCAAAAAGGCTTTTACCATAAGCAAATTTTGCCAAACTATGGCGTCTTTGATGAGCGTCGTTATTTTGATAAAGGTCGTAATCAAGTTTTATTTGATTATAAAGGCATTACTATCGGCCTACTCATCTGCGAAGACTTATGGGAAAAAGCACCAATTGCTGAGCTCAAAAAACAAGGTGCTGACCTTATTGTCAGCTTAAATGCCTCGCCTTTTGAGATTGAAAAACAAGACAGTCGTAAAACCATGTTGGCCAAACGCAGCCGCGAAAACAAACTGCCTATCGTCTATGTCAACGCTGTTGGCGGCCAAGACGACTTGGTGTTTGATGGTGGTTCTATGGCGGTACAAGCTGATGGTAGCATCGCACATGAAGCACCGCGTTTTATGAATCAACTGTTACTGGCCACATTGGATGTCAAAACGGCGAAGTTCAACAACCAAACCAAAGCGCCTCTCAGCCTAAGCCGTGAGTCAGAGATGTATCAAGCATTGGTCGTCGGCCTGCGCGACTATGTCAATCATTCGGGATTCTCAGGCATCATCGTTGGATTATCAGGCGGTATTGATTCTGCATTGACGCTCTGTATCGCTGTTGACGCATTAGGCGCTGATAAAGTATATGCGGTCATGATGCCGTACGAGTATACGTCTCAAATCAGCCTAGAAGATGCACAAGCACAGGCGCGTCGACTCAACGTCTCTTATACTGTTTGTCCTATTTTTGATGCGGTTGAGGGCATTCGTCATACGCTAGCACCACTATTTAACAAGTCGCCTGCTGACACGACCGAAGAGAACATTCAAGCACGTGCGCGCGGTGTTATTTTGATGGCACTTTCCAATAAATTTGGTCATTTGGTCATCACCACTGGCAATAAATCAGAGTTGGCCGTTGGCTACTCAACGCTATACGGTGATATGGCGGGTGGTTTCGATGTCCTAAAAGATGTATACAAATCACAAGTTTACAAACTGGCAAGCTATCGCAACCGTTTAGAAGACACACCAGTTATTCCTGAACGAGTCATTACTCGTCCACCATCAGCTGAGCTACGCCCTGATCAAAAAGATCAAGACAGCCTGCCTGATTATGATATTTTGGATGGTATCTTGGCGTCTTATATCGATGGAGATATGGGCTATCAAGAAATTATCGATAAAGGCTTTGATGCAGAAATGGTCGAAAAAGTCATCAAGATGGTCGACAATAGCGAATATAAACGTCTGCAATCTCCTATTGGTACCAAAATTAGCCATAAAGCCTTTGGTCGCGAACGTCGCTACCCATTGGTTAATAAATGGTCAATAAAAGGCTAAATGCTAGTAAATTCTAGTTGCCTACTCACTTCTCTGGCTCAGGTTTATATAAGTCAGAAGTGAGTAGGTGCTGATTAGCTGGTACTACAAGAAGTCGAATGTTCATGATTAGCTGGGTGCTTGCCCAGCTTTTTTGGTTTTTATCTTTAATAATCTTTAATATGCTCTGATATTCAATATTTTTTCATTTATTACTTCTCTCTATTATTACCTTTGTCTTTTCATTATATCTATCTCTTTTTTCGAGTACGTCATGAGTTTGCTTACCGCTAGTGTTTTTCTTATTTTATTGCTTGCACTAAGTGCTTGTGTTTCTGCTTCTGAGATTGCTATTGCTGCCGGACGCAAAATTAAGCTACAGATCATGGCAAAAGAAGGAGATGTTCGCGCCTTTGATGTCCTAAAAATGCAGGAGCATCCTGGTAGCTTCATCACTGTGGTACAGGTGTTATTAAACGCAGTCGCTATTTCCGCCGGTGCCGTGGGCGAATCCGCCATCAGTCCTTATTTACAAAAACTATTCAATAGTGAAGCCGTGGCCTCGGTCATATCGTTTGTGCTCATTACTAGCCTGTTTTCTTTATTGGCCGACCTGATGCCCAGACGATTGGCCATGTCAGACAGTGAAGCCATCGCGGTACGGCTCGTGCGTCCAATGATGATATTGATTTTTGTGTTAAAGCCCGTCATTTGGGTGTTCGATGGGGCAGCAAATACCCTCTTTAAACTGCTTGGTATCTCCACCATTCGCCAAGACGATATGACACCAGAGGACATTTATGCCGTCATGGATGCTGGTGCTGAAGCGGGTGTGATAAAAAAGCAAGAACATCATTTGATAGAAAACATCTTCGATATGCAAGAACGTACGGTCACCTCAGTTATGAATCCACGCGAAAACATCGTGTATTTTGATACCAAGACCAGTACCGAAGAGGTGGTTCAAATCATGATTGAGCAACCACACAATAAATTTTTGGTCTGTCATGATGATGATTTAGAGCATATTATCGGTTATGTAGAGTCTCGAAGTTTTCTAGCGCTCGTTCTGAATCAGCAAAAAGTTGGCTTAACGGACAAAACCTTATTGAAACCGGCGCTGTTTGTGCCGGACACTTTGTCTTTGTTTGAAGTACTAGAGATGTTCAAATCTACTGGCGCTGACTTTGCGGTTATCGTCAATGAGTATGGCTTAGTGGTGGGCGTTATCACATTAAAGGATGTGATGAGTATTGTCATGGGAGAGCTTGTGACGCTTGAGGAGCAGCCTATTGTCCAGCGTACAGACAACTCTTGGCTGATCGATGGCATGACTCCTATTGAAGACGTGATTCGCGCATTGGATATCGTCGACTTACCACGCAGTCAGAATTATGAAACCATCAGCGGCTTTATGATGTATATGCTGCGCAAAATCCCAAAAAAGACCGATACTATCGAGTATGCCAATTATCGGTTTGAGATTATCGCGACTGACAATCTCAAAATTACTCAGATGCTGGTAACCAAATTAGACGAGCCTATCTGATTCATTAGTTAGACAGGCTATCTCTATGAGCTTGATCTACTGAAAGTAAACTTTGTATCTATTCGCTTAATTTCTCAGGTACTCTTAAGGCTAAGGTATTGCTTTATCACAATGTGATTGACCACGTCATAAAGAAGAAACGCCTTAGCTTCGTGTACCAAAGATAGCAGTGCCAACACGTACCATCGTCGAGCCATTGTCTATCGCCTCTGTCATATCACCACTCATTCCCATACTAAGCGTATCCCAAGCACTTAGCTCTGGGTGGTTCACTTTGACCTCCTCAAACAGCGCTTTGGTGCGAGCAAAAGCATCGGTATCTGCCTTGGCAGGTATAATCATCAGCCCACGCAACTGTAAGCGCTCATAGCCTTTGATCGCACTGATTATCTCTGGTAGCTGAGCCGGTAGACAGCCTGACTTACTATCCTCATCATCGATATTCAACTGAATCAGCACATTCAGCGGAGGCAAGTCTGTCGGGCGCTGGTCGTTCAAGCGTTTGGCAATAATATCGCGCTCAAGTGTTTGCACCCAATCAAAATGCTCGGCAATATCTCGGGTTTTATTACGCTGAATACTACCGATATAATGCCAAACGATGTCTTTGCCTTCAGGTTGCGTCTTTAAAGTAGTGATTTTCTCAATGGCTTCTTGTAGGTAGTTTTCCCCAAAGTGGCATTGCCCCTCTTTGGCTAATGTTGCCACCATCTCAGCAGATTTGGTTTTTGAAACAGCCAATAAGAGTCTGTTATCAATAGCGGCAACTGCTTTCTCAGGTGCCTGCTCATAAGCTTGCATCATTTGCTCTTTGACTCGCTGCCAATTTTCAATAAGTGTCAATTTATCGATATTCTTGTCTGTCTCTGTCATGTCTTTCATCTGTATCACTCTCAAAATTTATTCATTTTTTTAGCTGTTCTGTTGTAGTGCGCTTTATATATAAAAACACTTACTCATCAACAGTATGTCATCAATACCCAGTAAATGCTGTCTTGTACAAATAAATCTTATGAAAACTAATTTTGCATTTTGACTATATGGTAGATGGTTAAATCTCTACAGTCTTGTTATGATATTGTTACATGGTTTAACATTTGCCACTAAATGTGGTAGCAATGGTGAAGACTACATTGTATTCAAGGTCTCACCATACTAAGTTGGGCCTAGCAAAATAGTTCATTGATAGTCTACCACGTGCTCTTGTGCGCTTCTGTACTACCCTTACTGATTGATAGGAATATCTGATTATGGCTGAGAAAAACAATTTAAGCATCGAAGATTTATTGCGTTTTACGGTCAAACATAAGGCGTCAGATTTACATATTTCAGCCGGCATGCCAGCGATGATTCGTGTTGATGGTGAAATGACGCGTATCAATATGCCTTCAATGACCCATCAAGTGGTACATCAGCTTATTTATGACATCATGAATGATAAGCAACGGGCTGACTTTGAAGAGTTTTTTGAGACGGATTTTTCTTTTGAAATTCCAAATTTGGCACGTTTTCGTGTCAACGCCTTCAATCAGAACCGCGGTGCAGGTGCGGTGTTTCGTACCATTCCATCCAAAGTATTGACCATGGAAGATTTGGGCATGGGTGAGGTTTTCAGACGTGTCTCGGATTTCAAACGTGGTGTGGTACTGGTTACCGGTCCAACAGGTTCTGGTAAATCAACCACGCTCGCTGCCATGATCGATTATATCAATGAGAGCCGTAAAGAGCATATCTTGACCATTGAAGATCCGATTGAGTTTGTCCACGAATCCAAAAAGAGCCTGATCAACCAACGTGAAGTCCATCGTGACACATTAGGCTTTGAACCAGCGCTACGTTCAGCTCTACGCGAAGATCCAGATGTGATTTTGGTGGGTGAGCTGCGTGACCTTGAGACCATTCGCTTAGCACTGACGGCAGCTGAAACAGGACATTTGGTGTTTGGCACGCTACATACCAGTTCAGCGGCCAAAACCATTGACCGTGTCATCGACGTGTTCCCCGCTGCAGAAAAAGACATGATCCGTGCGATGCTGTCGGAGTCACTACAAGCCGTTATTTCACAAACTCTACTGAAACGTCAAGTGGGAGGACGTGTGGCAGCGCACGAAATCATGCTAGGCACACCTGCTATCCGTAACTTGATACGTGAAAATAAAATTGCTCAAATGTACTCTGCCATCCAAACTGGTGCAGGCGATGGCATGATCACGCTCGACCAAACCCTCAAAAACCTAGTAGCCAAAGGCACGATTAGTAAAGACGTTGCTCGCCCTTATGCCAAGCAGCCTGAGGCTTTTTTATAGCATTGGCATCAAAGATAGAGACCGTTTTAAATATTAGAAAAGACAAAATGGATTGTGTTTTACTATTAATTACTTTTATTCCCAATACGATTTTTGATCGACTGACGACACATGTAGGTACGATATGGACATTGATAAACTATTGCAGCTAATGATTAATAAGAATGGCTCTGACCTTTTTATTACAGCGGATGTAGCACCTTCCATGAAGGTAAATGGAAAAATTTTACCTGTTGGTAAAACGCCTCTGAGTGCCGAGCAAACGATGAGATTGGTTAAGGGTGTCATGACCCCAAGCCAGAGAACAGAGTTTGAAGAGACCAACGAGTGTCAGTTTGCTATCGCTGATGAAGCACAGCAAGCGCGGTTTCGAGTCAGTGCCTTTATACAGCGTGATATGGCAGGTATGATTTTACGGAAAATCGAAAACAAAATTCCAACTATGGAAGAATTACGCTTACCGCCGTCGCTCAAAGATTTATCTATGAAAAAACGGGGGATTATTTTATTGGTCGGGGCAACAGGTACCGGTAAATCGACGACGCTAGCCTCCATGATAGGGCACCGCAATCAGAACTCTCATGGTCATATTATTACCATAGAAGACCCCATTGAATTTATCCATAAGCATCGCGGCTGTATCATCACCCAACGCGAAGTCGGTATCGACACACATTCGTTTGAAGCGGGTCTAAAAAACACCCTACGCCAAGCCCCTGATGTGATCCTGATCGGCGAGATTCGTAATCGTGAGGTTATGAGCTATGCGATTCAATATGCAGAGACCGGTCACTTGGTGTTTGCCACTCTCCATGCCAATAATGCCAACCAAGCGATCGACCGTATCATTCACTTTTTTGAGACCAGTCGTCACAATCAGTTGTTTATGGATTTGTCATTGAACTTGCAGGCTATTATTGCTCAGCAGCTGATTCCGGCCCCTGATGGCAAAAGTCGACGTGCTGCTATTGAGATCTTATTAAACTCACAGCTGATTAGTGATTATATCCGCAAAGGTGAAGTGCACGAGATCAAAGACGTCATGACGCGCTCACGAGATAGTGGCATGCAAACCTTTGACCAAGCACTGTTTGATTTGTATGAGCAAGGAGAGATTACCTATAAAGAAGCCATTCTGCATGCGGACTCCCCTAACGACTTACGTCTCAAGATTAAACTGAGCAGCAAAAATGGTAATGCCAATTTAGATGAGGGTGCTGACAGCTTGTCATTAGATGTCAGCTAGACTACTGAGCTTGTCGCAGCCTTTTAGTAAAAACAATAAAAAGCCCTTATTATCAATAATGAGGGCTTTTTGCTATAAAAAGAAATTTAAGACATATGAGAGATAGTATCAGGAAAATAAATGACTTCACATGCTGTTTTAGCACTGTCTTTATATAGAGATGCCTCTGTCTAAAAGTGTCTCTATCTAGCACTGTCTCTACAGGCTTGATCGGCACAGATACCGTATAATACTAATGAATGGCCTGATAGTTTAAAGCCATGTTTTTCTGCTACTTTGAGCTGCTCTTCTTCAATTACCTCATTGTGAAACTCAATAATTTTGCCACAAACATCACAAACCAGATGGTCATGATGTTCTTCTTGGGTAATCTCAAACACAGATAGATTGTTTTCAAAGTTGTGACGCTCAACGATACCCGCTTGCTCGAACTGTGTAAGTACACGATATACCGTCGCTAATCCAACGTCTTCGCCTTGCTCGATTAGTGCTTTATAAACTTCTTCTGCACTCATATGATGCAGCTCTGCACTTTCAAGCAGCTCTAGAATTTTGATACGAGGTAACGTGACCTTTAACCCTGCTCTGCGTAAATCTTGATTGGTAAAAGAAGCCATAATATCCCTTTTGACTGTAACAGTCTTAATAAATAAAAACCCAAAAATATGAGATAAATAATCACTGATACTTGTTTTTTGACAAATATCACGTGTGTTCACGCCATCAAATCGACTGAGTCTGTGCCAGCATTTCTTTTATTATTTTCCAAGTTATCTCAATGCAAGCCCATGAATTTAAAATATAAATAACCCAATCGATTAAAGGGTGTTTGGTAAATAATGTCTTAAGTGGTAGGCAATTGCAAGTAAATGACGTATCATTTGTCCAAGATTGTCGGCCACACTCGCACCATCTAGATTCGGCCGCACCTAATTCATTTCTTATGAGTCATCTTACCATGATAAAGACATTAAATTTTCGTCCGTTAAGCCATGCAAGTACATTGCGCACCATTGCCATCACCAGTATGCTTAGCGCTACTGTCGCTATGTCTGGCTGCTCATTATTGAGTGTTTATAAGATTGATTTGCCGCAAGGCACGGCCATTACTCAAGTCCAAGCGCAAAAGCTGCAAGTGGGTATGAATCAGAACCAAGTGCTTTATATTTTGGGTAGCCCAGCGATCAAAGACACACTTGAACCTAAGCGCTGGGACTATATCTATGATTATAAAGCAGGAACAGAAGGTAGCCGCAAAGGCATTGCTGATGTTAAAAATGCTAGCCAGCATTTGGTGGTCTACTTTGATAATAATGGCTTGGTGACACGTGTTGAAGGCATGGAAAGCCTACCAGCCTCGTAACAAATCCTACTTATCAATCTAGCGACTCAACTGCGAGATTTGTTTTTGCGCTGAGACATCGGATCAGCGCTCAAACTGCGATACACTTCTATGCGATCAGATGGCTGTAATACATAGCTCAGCGGTTGTTTCTGCGCATAGATACCGACGTGCCAACGTTTGGCAGTTGGTGTGGCAATATCTATGACTTGCTCGCACCACCTTGCCAATTCTGCAAACTTCTCAAGCCATCCTGCTTGCACCAACGCTGCGTATAAGCTGGTACCATGGCTGACTTGTAAGGATAAATAATGCTGGCGCTGCTCGTCTTCAGCATATGCCAAATATACTGTCATCAGCGCACTCTGCTCAGCATATTGTGCCTTATTCACGTTCGTTAGCTCAACCACTGCATCACCCAGCCTATTAGTGCCAATATAAGTGCCAACGGAACAATCAAGCGTATCGCTATCCGCCACAGATTATAGAACGCTTCACTACCAAAATTCAGTGACTTACGTAAATGACTGATTTTCATCTGCCACCCTGTAAACACTGATAACAGTAGTACAGCAATGCTGCTAATAATAACCAAGAGACTGACTAGCCATGTTGTTGGAATCGCCATCACTAATAGCAAGGCTAAGGCAAACGTGATTATCAAGCTAACCAATAGCCCAAACTTATGCGTTAACTGTTGGGTACTATAATGTAATAAGTAACTGGCAACGAATAACACCCCTACCCAGTACAGCAATTGCCCAATCGGTGGTAATACCATACCACTGAGGAATAAAGCCACGACGCCTATCAGCAGCTGTAATATCCAAATCGGTAATACCAGCTTAGTAGCGCGATACTCACGAGTAGTAGCCCTGCTTTTTGCTTGTTGGCTATCGTCTGCGACTGCTGTGACGGTGTGCTTGCTGACTAAGTTTTGACCAAACCAATATAACCCTGTACCCGCACCAACACTGACCAATGCTAGGGCGACTGCGCGTGCCCATTCGGTCAAGCTAATACCCGTCATGGCAAAACCAATATGGGGTATACCATTGGCGATGCCCAGTAGTAGTCCTATGACCATGAGCCCAAGCCCAATAGGTAAAGGGGCGACGCCAAGCAAGCTCAGTAGTACCGTAATAACCATGAGGCCAGCTGCCACTGCAAAGCTAGGAATACTAGGTGCGCTATTGAGATCAGTCAACGCAGCTAAGATGCCTGTGCTGGCACCCGATATGACCAATGCAGCAATGGTAATAGACACCAATGCAGCAAGCCAGCCAAAGCTGCGCCATACTGGGCTTGCATCGGCTTCACGAGTCAGCTTTTGCATACCAGCGACAGGTCCCTCGACACTGCGATACGCCAATGCTATCTCAGCATAAACAACTGGCAGCGCGACCAATACCATTGCCACTAGCCATAGTAACCAAAAATCAATCTCGCCGATCGATGCTGGTGCAAACCAACGAAATAGCAGCAACGGTAATAATGCTGCGATAAAATAAGAAGCATAACGGATCATCATAATTTCAATCCAAACGATCTAAAGTAAATAACAACAATTTATAATTATACAGAGCAATGATTAACGCGTGTCATCATTAACCGCTGTAAATGAATTCATCTGCATGTTGCCTGATTAATAATTGTCTGCTTAATATAAGGGACATACAGTTATGAAAAAACCCCGAAATCGGGGTTTAGTAATTCAGACGTGATTCATATGCGATCTGGTAGTTAGTGGCTTTGCCGACAACATACGCACCAAATAGGTATCACCAAGGCTATTCAATTAATGAATGGCGCTCACATAGTCTGCCAAAATGCGAATATCATTGTCTGATAGTTTTGATGCGACCGTCTGCATCATGCCCATCTCGCCTTCCTTGGCAGCATCATTGACTCGTTTTTGATCATCGCTAGCGATATCATCAACACGCCCAGCGGCACGGAAAAGCTTTAGCTGAGTGGAGATGTACTGTGCATGCTGTCCGCCAAGCTTTGGAAATGCAGCCCAGGTGTTACCCGCAGCATCTGGACCATGGCAACCAGCACAACCAATCACACCGCGTGATTTATCACCACCTAGGAATAGCTTAGTGGCTGCTTGGTTGGTCGCAGGGTTGCCGTAACCGACACCCCAAGGCGCTTGGCTAGAATAATAGCCTGCCACATTGGCCAAATCTTGCTGAGACAAATTGGCAACCTGTGATTGCATGATACCGTTTTTGCGATAGCCTGCTTTAAAGTTGACCAACTGTTTGTAGAGATACTTTACATTTTGGCCGCCAAGGTTAGGCTGCGCAGGAACAATACTGACCCCATTAAGACCATGACAAGCAGCACAAACAGTTTCTGCAATTTTTTGACCTGCATTAACATCATACTCAGGAACAACAATAGCAGCTTGTACGCTGAAACTTGCAACGCATAAGCTGGCAGCAGCGATTAACTTTTTCATTGATACAAATCCTACTAGCTCGGTGTAAGCATTATCTAGAACGGTTGCACTAATAAGATACCCAGTAAAAGCGCCCTCTTTATTGAATAGGACGGATTATATTTTAGGCTCTTGCACACAAGCAGTCTGAAAGTACTTACTAATATCAGGGTTTATTTTCGATTATTATAGCAAGACTTTGTATCATTTGCCTACTTAATCGCAGTATCCATCAGTTTTCTAACAACATGCGTTACATTACCAAGCGAAAGCCGAAATCATATATAAACAATAAATCTGATGCTCTATAAAGGTATATTCAAGCGTTAAATTATTCACTCATGTATTCAATCAACTGGCGATAATCGTTGTCGCTGCACTTATTACATAGACCACCCGCTGGCATCTGCGGCATACCTGACTTCACGGATTTGATGAGGGTTGGCATGCTTTTTTGTTTGATAAGTTGCTGCCATTTTGCACTATCGCCTTTTTTGATGGCATTCAGCGCACCGCTATCATGACAAACAGCGCATGAGTTGTCGTAGGTCTTGGCAATATCAGCAGCACCTGCACTGCTTGCCATAGCACCACTAATCAGTACCGTAGCAACGCCCGCGGTGACAGCGCGATAGCTTTTGCTAAGCAGTTTATTGATTGCAAACATGGAGCACCTCCTCGTGATATTTCACGTGTCTAATCCATCGTTCTAATAAGTATCTCTTATCAAATATTGTAACAATATATGTCATTCAAATATAGGTAAATTGGATAAGGCTTTGTTAATGCCCAAAACTTGTGCTGATGAAGGCGCAATTTTAATGTTATCCTACTATTTATATGATGCTAATTGCAGTTATTTCAATAAGTAAGACAGGTAATGGTATAGAATAGCCGTTACTGTAAAATAGCTGCTTTTATAAGCTGTCTGATGTAGACCACTACCGTGAATTATCAGCTGATTAAAACGTTACAACTGTATCCAATTTTTTAAGATTAATGAGCCATTTATGAATACCCCGTTTACAGATGTTGCCGCCGAACATGCGGTGTTCAACACCAAATCCCGTCAAAAAATTCAGCAAACAGAATTTTTGATGTCAGCACCTACTTTTCGTCTTTGCCCACCTGATATGGGGCTAGAAGTTGCCTTTGCTGGCCGCTCAAATGCGGGCAAATCGTCTGCTATCAACGCCTTAACCAATCAGCGCCAACTGGCTCGCTCGTCTAAGACCCCTGGCCGTACGCAGATGATTAACTTTTTTAGTATCGGTGATAATGACCGAAGACTGGTCGATTTGCCTGGTTATGGCTACGCCGCCGTACCGCTTGAGATGAAAAAAGAATGGCAGGTAGAGCTAGAGGAATACCTAGTATCGCGCTCAAGTCTTGCAGGTTTGGTATTGATGACGGATATTCGCCATCCACTCAAATTCTTTGATGAGCAAATGCTACGCTGGGCAAATGATGGTGAACTGCCTGTTCATATCTTGTTGACTAAAGCAGACAAATTGAAATATGGTGCCTCTAAAAATGCATTGCTTAATACTCGTAAAAGACTAAAAGAGCTGGGATTGAACTGTAGCATTCAGCTATTTTCAGCACTCAGAAAAGAAGGTCTAGATGAATTGGCAGGTATTATGGGCAACTGGTATGAATACCAGCTTGAGGCCGACAAAATTATTGAGTCCTCTTTTGCGTTATTAGAAGGCGAAGAGTTAGAAGACGCTATTGAAAAAGACAGCGCTCAACAAGAAAGCACTCAAAAAGAAGACAAGTAGAGATCATAATCTTCTATTAAAAAACCTTCTATTAAAAAGTCTTCAACCAAAAAGGGTTTATCGTTATAGCGATAAACCCTTTTTGGTTGCCTGTTTATTCACTCATTATTATCATCGGTGTGATATTAAAATAATAAGAATTATAAAAGCAGCTCTACCCGCATAGCAAATCCACTAGCGCTTGTGGAGTATCAACCTGATAGGTTGGGTTTTGCTCCGCAAGCTCTGCACTCGTTGCCGTACCATAATCAACTGCAATACTGGTCATGCCGAGTGCGGTTGCCATCTGGATATCATAAATGCTATCACCAATAAACACAGCATCAGACACATTTTGCTGCGTGTAGTCTAGAATATCAGTCAGCATCTGCGGATCCGGTTTTGAGCCTGCCTCATCAGCGCAGCGTGTCATCACAAAATAATGATGACTCTGTGAAGCATCTAGTACCCGATCTAGCCCTTTTCTTTTTTTGCCCGTGGCTACCGCTAGTTTTTTACCCTGCTGCTGCAAAGTCTGCAACATAGCTTCTATCGGTGCAAAAAGCGGTGTACTGTGACTGTTGGCAATATAGTAGTCTGCATAACTTTGCTGAATGGCGAGTTTTTGTGACTCATCTGCTTGCCGATATAAAATCTCGATACCTTTCATTAGGCTTAGGCCGATTATATCCTGCACGGCTTTATCCGTCGTCTCGAACCCATGCGCTTCTCCAGCCACATGCATAGAATCAACGATTAAGCCGATTGAATCCATCAACGTCCCATCCCAATCAAAAATAATAAGGGTTTTGTTAGCCAAGCAGTGCTCTGCTACTGGCTGAGCGTTTACGGTAGGTTCTGAGGCATTAACGGTAGCGGGTGTAGTCATGAATATACCTTAACGAATGACAGTAATAAATGGCAGATAGCAAAACGTCACGGTAGCTTATTGATTCAATAAGGTATCGTGACGTTTAGGGATAACATAAAGGCTCTGGCTTACAGCCTATATTTGAAAACCTATTCAGGCAGTTTAATGGTCTCTGGCAACCAATCTGCCATCTCTTCTGGCAATGGCGCAGTGATGGTCTTATAGCCTGGAATGTCTAAGCGCCACGCATGTAGGCATAGACGATGAACGCCCGATTTGTCATGAACGTTGTATTTATCATCGCCCAAGATAGCATGACCGATATGAGCCAAATGCACACGGATTTGATGCGTACGACCGGTTAATGGCTTGGCTTCAATCAAACTCACTGGCTGATCTGCAATCGTAAAACGACCGTGAACGACGATGTCTGTCTGGCTTTCTTTGGATTGTGGGTCTTGCGCATCTACTTTGACGCGGCGTTCACCACTAGCGACTGTATAGCGTAGTAATGACGCATCGATACGCTGCTCATTAAGCGTCGGTTGTCCTTTTGCCAGACACAGATAATGCTTCTGAATGGTTTTATCCACCAAATGCTGCTGCAACACTTTGAGCGTTGAGCGTTTTTTGGAAATCATTAACAAACCTGATGTGTCTTTATCAATGCGATGTATCAATTCTAGGTATTTTTTACCGGTCACTTCACGCATGGCTTCAATCACGCCAAAGTCCAAGCCACTACCGCCGTGAACAGCGATACCAGATGGCTTGTTTAGCACGAGTAATCCCTCGTCTTCATAGACCACACGGGCGAGCAAGCTTTTAGCAAACTCTGTGCTAATGATTGGCTTTTCGCGGGTGGCAAGCACCACTGGTGCGATACGCACGACGTCTTCACGCTGCACTCTATCGTGTGCTTTACAGCGCTTATTATTGACACGTATCTCATCTGAGCGAATCATTTTGTAGATATGCGGTTTTGGTAAGCCCTTTAAGCGGTTCAGCAAAAAGTTATCCAAACGCTGGTCGTGCTGATGGCGTGTCACTTCAAGGTAGTTCACCTTACCGAAGTTACTGATCTCATCGTCAGCGCTTTGTGGGCGTGTTTTGCTATTAAAAATAGCAGGGGCTTCATGGGTAGGAGCGTCGTCAGTCATTTTTGAGTTTGTCATTTTTAGTTAGGTATTTACACAAAGATTTGTTATAGTTTAGCATGTTGAGCGACAATTAAGCAGAGGTTACAACAATAATCATTGTTGTTCCAAATAGTTGACCACCATTTTATCACTTGTCAGTTCTTTACTGCTGGCGAGCAAAGCGGTTTTCTCTATCTACCCTGCTGACATGACACGTTTCATCTGATTTTGAGTGTACTGTCTATTCAAAGCTACTACCTAAAAAAGGTATTACTGACCAAAGATAGCCTCATAAATTAAAAAACTGTACTGAATTTTTTCAGTGCCATAAAATAAATAGTGACACTAGATACCATCGCGTTAATAACTCTGATGATAAATCAGCTTATTGACCGATTACAACATAACATTGACTCACTCATCGCATGACAACGACTTTATTTGATAACCAATCATTATTTAATGATTACTTATCTAATGGTCTTTTACGCCAGCATAGTTGAGCAAGTATGGGTAGTTTAGCGTTAGGATCGAAAAGTAACTCGATAGCTGCCTAAGTATTGGTGGTCAAACAGATGATGATAAAAAGGTGACTATACTACCACGCTGACAAGCTGGCCCTTTACTCTGTTTGCCAAGTACGCCCCGCTGATAACCAAGCTGCGATACCTAACCTTGAAATACCCAAGATATTATTGACGTTATACAAAGAACGATAAATACAGAATCAGCAATCGCTTTACCTGAGTAAAAAATCGCTGAGTGACGCTATTATATATAGCCATCATGACCGCGATATTATTGTTAGACTTTGATGGATGAACAAAAGCAGCACCATGCTTTTTTAATATCAGTATTTTTTAGACCCGTAATTGACCGTCGCAGGTGCTTACAACGTTTGCTGACAATCACTACCAATAGAATGTACTGACTATAAGAGAGCCTCGATACGCTGATACATTCATATATGTACCGAGTTTATTGATGATAAAGTATGAGTACTATAGCCTTACAACCTATACTGTTTATATCCATGTTGTCCTCGCTGACAGCTTCAGGTAAAAAAGCCATTGAAAAAGCCCATGTGCTTTATGAGACCCACGGTTTACGTTCTATCGTTAATTAACATCTGCAACTGCTAATATCGAATTAGCCATACTTGCCACTTTACCTTGATCTAAAAGACTGTTTTATCGTTGTTATGCGTACTCATAGGATATAAATATGAAACGCATTTTAATCAACGCCACTCAAAACGAAGAGATTCGTGTCGCCTTATGTAAAGGCAACCATTTATACGATTTCGATCTAGAAAACCGTACCCGCGAACAAAAAAAATCCAACATCTATAAAGGTCATGTGACTCGTGTCGAGCCATCGCTTGAAGCGGTATTTGTCGAATATGGCTCTCAGCGCCAAGGTTTCTTGCCGATTCGTGAAATCTCTGCCGAATACCTAAGCGGCAATCCACGTGATGAAAACATCAAAAAACTGATTAAAGAAGGCGACGAGCTAATCGTCCAAGTCGAAAAAGAAGAGCGCGGTAATAAAGGCGCTGCCCTATCGACTTATGTCTCTTTGGCTGGTCGCTATTTGGTATTGATGCCAAACAACCCTCGTGGTGGCGGTATCTCACGTCAAATCTCAGGCAAGCTGCGTGAAGATATGAAGCGTATGCTGGGCAATCTTGATTTGCCAAAAGGCATGAGCGTTATCATTCGTACCGCTGGTATTGGTAAAACACAAGAAGACTTACAACACGATTTGAACCACTTGCTTAACATCTGGCAAGCCATTCAAGAACAAAACCAAAAATATCCATCACCGCGCTTGGTTCATCAAGAAGCGGGCGTTGTCACACGTGCTGTCCGTGACTACCTGCGTGATGATATCGCTGAGATTTGGATCGATAACGAAAACGCTTATATCGAAGCCGCTGGCTTTATCGATGCTGTGATGCCAAAGCAAGCAGAAAAGCTACGCAAATATACCGATTATGAGCCGATGTTTTCGCGCTTTAATATCGAAAAACAAATCGAAACCGCCTATCAGCGTGAAGTTCGTCTGCCATCAGGCGGCTCAATCGTGATCGATCAGACCGAAGCATTGGTCTCTATCGACATCAACTCAGCCAAATCGACCAAAGGCTCAGACGTTGCTGAGACCGCTTATCACACCAACCTAGAAGCTGCTGACGAGATTGCCCGTCAACTGCGTCTACGCGATATGGGTGGTTTGATTGTCATTGACTTCATTGACATGAATGACAACAAGCATCAAAAAGAAGTCGAAAAACGTCTGATTGACGCCACCAAATATGACCGTGCACGTGTGCAGTTTGGTGATATTTCTAAATTCGGCCTGATGGAAATGAGCCGTCAGCGTCTACGTCCTTCATTAGAAGAGTCAACGGGTTATATCTGCCCACGTTGCCATGGCAATGGCATGATTCGTGACTTGCGCTCATTGTCGTTATCTATCATGCGTCAGATTGAACAAATCGCTTTAAAAGAGCGTCAAGGTGAAGTACAAGCAGAAGTACCGACTGACATTGCAGCCTTCTTATTAAACGAAAAGCGTGACAGCTTGGTTTATCTTGAGCAAGACAGTGGCACGCGTATCACTATCTTGCCACATGCTCATTTAGAGTCACCAAACTTTAAGCTTCACTTTAACCGTGATGGCTTTGCCCCATCGAGCTATGAGCGCATCACCGATGCTCAGGAACAAGAGCACAGCGATCTTGGCTACAATGTTGACTGGCAAACGGCTGAAAAAGAGCGCCCAGAACAGCAGCCTACTCGCCAGCCACGCCAGCAGCCGAGTGACAATAGTAGCAAACCAAACAGCCCTGCAAGCACGCAGCAGAGCACCGCAGCGACCTCGCAAAACAGCACTGTCAATCATAGCAATGATCGTCGCACTCATAACAATCATAAAAGCTCCGATGCAGCAGCGCCTGTGCAAGCACCGCAAGTAAATAACACTCAGAGTGTTGTTGCACCAGTAGCGACGCAACCACAAAGCGCTCCAGCGCCTGCCCAGCCGCAAGCTGTCGCTTGGTTGTCTAATCTGTTTGCGCAAGCACCGCAAGCCACAACGACACCTAACGTTAGTAGTCGTGATGCCGCAGAAGCGATTGAAGCACTGGTAAATACTGGCGCGCAAAGCCTAGGCTCATTCGGTCAAGTGGATAGCAATGCGCTCAATAACGCAGGCTCAAGTAATGCAGCCACAAACAATGAAAGCCCTACCCAATCAACTGGCAATCAAAAAAATGACAGCCAGCAGTCAGACAATCAGAACAATCGCCAACAGGCCCGTCGTAATAACGATGGCGATGCTGATGAGGGTAGCAGTGAAGACAGAAGAAGACGCAAACCGCGTAAATCTAGATCTTCTAAACCGCGCCCAAGAAAAGACGCAACTGATGAGATAAGTAATACTGTTGATGACAGTGCCACTAGCAATAGCAGCACCTCAAACACTACTGATGACAAACCGTCTGACACGCAAGACCAACGTCAGCAAGACAAGCGTCAACAGGATAATAGACGCACAAACGATCGCAATCGCAACAACCGTCAAGACACCAATCGTCAGGATAGCAGTCGCAACACAAGCGAGCGTAATGAAGCTGACAACGAAGACAGCGCTAAAACCGATGAGCAAACGCGTGCTAAGCGTAAATCGCATAGCCAACGTGGCTCACGTGGCAAGCTAGAGCGCGGTGAGACGCTGACAGCAGACAGTGTCAAGCAAGGCAAGCAGCAGCAAGCTAGAAGCCATGATGCAGCCAATAGCAAAAACCAATCTAGCTCGCGCCGTAGTCAAGACCCTAACGAAGTCGTGCTTCAGGTCAATGAAGCACCGAATCAGCTAAAGCCGTCCGAAGTTGTGCACTTGTCTTTAGATGATAGCAAGTCTACGCAGGCAAAACCGCAGGCGACTGAAAAGCAGAGTACAGCAAACGATGTGGCAAAAAACGAGCGCTCGAAAGATCGCCCTGCGCCGCATCCTGCTCAAAAGACCAATGTTGACGAGCAAAGCGCTGACCAACAGGTTGAGCAGGAAAAAAGTGCTGTAAAAACTCCTGATGTGAAAACTAGCGAAATCAAATCCAGTGACGCCAAAGGTGATGCAAAACAGCCAGTGCAGAACGAGGCACCTAAGCGTGAGCAAAACACTGCTGACGAAAAACCATCGGTAGACGCGCCAGCAGCCTTTATGAACAGTGCTGACCTTGATGCAGACAAGCCTTTAGATAACGTACCATCAGTAGCGACTGATACAAGCGTGACCACTGCTGCGACAGCGCAACAGCCGGAAGTGGCAACTGCAGATGAAAGCAGTTCAAACGAAGGCATTGCCAGTCAGAGCGTAGAGGAAAGCAGTCCAGACCAAGCTAGTAAAGTCAGTGATGCTGTCAGTGCTCAGGCCGATGACAGTAACGCCAAGGCTGTTGATGCCAGCAATACCAGTAGCTCAGCACTTAAGCTGACACACGAGGCATTGTTTGGCACACGCTACGTAACTGCAGAAAAGTTCGGTCAAGCCAGCAACGATCCACGCGTGATTCGTAGTCAGCAATTGCAGACAAAGCAAGCGTCTAAAGTTGAATCACAACCGGCTGTGAAAATGGCAGCCATTGGCAGTAGTGTTGGTACGTTTATCCGCGCAACGTTGCCAGACGCGCAAAATCGCTTGGAAGCTGAGGGCGTTATTAATTGCTTCATCGCGGCGATTGCCTTGTATAAAGACCAAACGCAAACGGCTGATGATACTCAAAGCGTGGTCAGTGACAACAACGATAATGATGCGAGTGAGAGCTTTGACTTTAGCAACTATGGCTATCAGCCATTGGCGGCAGATTACTTGACACGCTTTGGAGCGATGACGCAAGCCGTCAGTCAGTTCGCAGCGGCTCAAGGTAAAACAGACGTTGAATTACCTACTGTCAGTAAGCGTGCTGCCAATGATCCGCGTGGCCAGCATCCTGACTATCAGGAACCAGCTGTCTTGAGCGTACCTGCACCACAGGATGCTGAAAAGAGTGCAGAATCAGCAGTAGACTCTGAGCCAGCCGATAGTGAACTAGACGCTCATGCTGTGGAAGCTAGTGCACTGGTCAATCAAGTACAGACAGACGATGTCAGTGCTGATAGCGAGCAATTGCTAGAAGTTGAGCAAGCGCAATCAGCTGCCAAGCAGGTAGACGTTGAAGCTAGTGACATGCCACAGGTGAACGTGGAAGAGGCCGAGCCAGCAATTGACTCTACCTTAGAGCAACCGACTAAGGAAGAGAGTCAGGCAGCCAAATCCAAAACCACCATCGCCAGTTATAAGAACATGATCGAAAATGTGGCTGAGCAACTGCTGCCGCAAACTGGTATGTTCAATTTGACGACGCCAAAAGTACCTAAGGCTCGCAGCCGTAAGCCTAAGACAGAGCATAAAAAACCCACCCAAGCTGAAAAGCTAGCCTCTGATGAGTCAGACAGTGAAAGCTAATCATTAAGAATGCAAACAAAACCCCAAAGCTGCTAGCAGCTTTGGGGTTTTTTATGTTGAGACAGATAGAACTAGCGTTTTATTCATCAAGCAAATAGCGCTCAGAAACTATCACTTAATGTGCAGAAGAAGCTGTATCATCTTTGCCACGCATTTTATTGATAACAGTCAAAAGTGCCACAACTGCTGCCCCAATAACAAAACCAATAACACCATTAAGCAAAGTCGTCGTCAGACTTTCAAATATGCCTGTCAAACCTGCCAAGTCCTCGACACCATGATGCAAGAAGCCAATGCCGTGTACTAAAATACCACCACCTACCAAGAACATTGCCAACGTACCCGCAATGGATAAAAACTTCATTAGCTTAGGTGCAGCGGCAAACATAAACTTGCCCAGTTTTTGTTTAAAGGCGCCGTCCTGCTCCATCAAATGCAAACCTGCATCATCGATCTTTACGATGCCCGCGACCAAACCATAAATACCAATCGTGATACCAATCGCTAGGATAGATAGTACCAGACTGCGTTCTAATAGTGTCGCCCCTGCGGTTGCCCCTAAGGCAATCACAATGATCTCAGCGGATAAGATGAAATCAGTACGTATCGCGCCTCTAATTTTTTCTTTTTCAAAGGCAACCAAATCTACTGTTTCATCCGCATTGGCTTTGCGGCGTGCGTTCTGCTCTTCATCGTGTGGCAGTGCATGCGGCCAAAAACGATGTATGACTTTTTCAGCACCTTCATAAACCAAGAACAAACCACCACACATCAGCAAAAAAGTAACGAGTGGCGGATATATTGCACTGATCAGCAGTGCGGCCGGTACTAGAATGAGCTTATTGACGAACGAGCCTTTGGCGACCGCCCAAACGACTGGTAGCTCTCGATTGGCTTTAACACCAGTCACTTGCTCAGCATTTAGCGCCAAATCATCGCCTAATACGCCAGCGGTTTTTTTAGCAGCGACTTTGGTCATGACGGATACGTCATCCAATATCACACTGATATCATCAAGTAGAGTTAATAAACTGGCACCTGCCATGTGTGCTCCTTAAAGCAAATTTGTTAAAGTAAGTCGTTCTCAAACAATTAAAACAAAGCATTTTATTCAAATTGTTATAAAAAATATGCTGTTAGCATTAGATTACAAGGGCAAGCCTATATATTACATAGTATAAGTGTATCTTATTTTTTGAATTTGTATTGATAGCTATTCTTTAAAGTTGGCAATATCTGCATTTATTGGATGATGTACTTGAGCTGTCAGTTGACATAAATATGGTAATATAGAGAAGATGACTCTTCACCTTTTATTATCAATAAGTTATAAAAACGTCTTCACTATTAGACCTTTAAAACGTTGCCAAGACACATTACTATATAGAAAAGTTTCTAGCGCTTTTGTATAACGAACTCATGATTAGGCGCGATGCCTATAGGAAACCCGTATGCCGTTCCCCACGATCAAAAATACCACCTTGCGTAACCCTCTTTCTCGTACTGTTTTATCTCGTTTTATGATGAGTGCGCTACTGGTTGGTATCGCTGCTGGCTGCTCAAACAATGCCGCTGATGCAACCAGCAATACCAGTGTTGTAAACGCAGCCCAGACTAAAACCACTCCTACTAAGACCTCAGCTGGTAATGATGCAACCGTGGTAAATGCCTTACAAGCAAACCTAAAGGCTTCTGGCATCGAAGAAAAAATCGTCTCAGCTGTGCCGACAGATATGGATGGTATTTATTGGGTGACTGCTGAGGGACTGCCTTCTTTCTTTACGGATAAATCTGGCAAGCATATTATCCAAGGGCAGATTATTGCTGTTGGTGATGCTGCTCCAGTTGATATCAGTGCTGCTCTGGTTGCCAGTACAGCACAAGAAGCGCTAAAAGCCGTCGATAAAAAAGAGATGATTATTTATCCAGCAAAAGGTGCGACCAAAGCCGTCGTCTATGCCTTTACCGATGCAGACTGTGGCTATTGCCGCAAACTGCATGAAGAGATGGACGATATCAATGCGCGCGGTATCGAAGTGCGTTATTTGGCGTGGCCACGCAGTCAAGAATCCGTACCAAAAATGGAAGCAATTTGGTGCAGTCAAGATCGCAATGCGGCTATGGATCAAGCAAAGATAGGTGCTAATGTACAAGCCCCTAGTTGTGCCACTCCTGTACAGGCGCATATGGCTCTAGGGTCAAGACTTGGTGTACGTGGTACCCCTGCTATCTTTACCGAAACAGGAGAGCAAGTGGGTGGCTACTTACCTGCGGCGCAACTGGCTCAAGCAGTCGGTGCTAACTAATTGTTAGTTTTAGAATTTGATGTCTTTTGGTATTTATAATTCATCTGAACTGATATCAATACAAGAAAGCCCAGCGTGTGCGATACGTTAGTATGCCAAGCAGAGGTTGACGTTATAGTGGTTTTATAGTCAGTAGACGATATGACCTTATCGACATTGTATAGACGTCACAACTGCTTGTCGGTATGATACGATAAAGCGCAATACAAAATTAGCAACACCCTTTTATCTAAGCATTTTTTATTCAACTATAATGAAGTATGTAGACGAAACAGCGATAAAAAAAATGCGCACAGCCTCTAGGTTTAGTACTGTAGGCTCATTTGGCACTGTTATAGCGTTATACTCGCTTCATTATATTTAACCTCTTGAGGATACTGTGAGTAATTCCATCAAACTAGCGATACTTGGTCTGGGCACCGTCGGAACGGGCGTGATCAACCTAATCCATGACAATTTAGATGAGCTAAAACGCCGTAGCGGACGCGATATTATTATTACCGAAGTTGGTACGCGTCGTCAGCGTGACGATATTGATTCAAATATCACGCAAAACAGTGACTTGATGGCAATTGCGGCAAGCGACAATGTCGATATCGTTATCGAAGTAATTGGTGGTACTACCCTAGCCAAAGACGTCATCATGCATGCCATCAAAAATGGCAAACATGTGGTGACGGCTAACAAAGCTTTATTGGCTGAACATGGCAATGAGATCTTCGCCTTCGCTGAAGAAAACAATGTCCATGTCGCTTATGAAGCAGCGGTAGCAGGCGGTATTCCAATTATCAAGGTGATGCGTGAAGCACTTGCTGCCAATAAAATTGATTGGCTCGCAGGTATCATCAACGGTACTGGCAACTTTATCATGACTGAAATGCGTGACAAAGGTCGCCCATTTGCCGATGTATTGGCCGAAGCACAAGAGCTGGGTTATGCAGAAGCAGACCCAACTTTCGATGTCGAAGGTATCGATGCTGCTCATAAACTGGCACTACTTGCCTCGATCGCGTTTGGTATTCCGCTACAGTTTGATAAAGTCTACTGTGAAGGTATCACGGGTATCACGTTACAAGATGTCAACTATGCCGAAGAGCTTGGTTACCGTATCAAGCACCTAGGGTTTGCCGTACGCCGTGATGGTCAAGGCAATGCTGATGATGCTGGTATCGAGCTGCGCGTACATCCGACGCTGATTCCGCAAGATGCGTTGCTTGCTAACGTCAATGGCGTAAAGAATGCGGTACTGGTCAACTCGCATCCACTTGGACAGACGCTGTATTGCGGTGATGGTGCAGGCGCTGGTGCAACTGCTTCTGCGGTGATGGCCGATGTCATGGATTTGGTCCGTGTCCTAGGCAATACCGACTGTGACGATCAAGGCAACAGCAATCAAAACAACCATGGTCATCATGTGCCGCATCTTGCGTTTATTCCTGAACAGCTGTCAGATACGCCGATATTGCGTGCTGAGCAGATGATCACTGGATACTACTTACGTGTACATGCTAGTGACAATCCAGGTGTACTCGCGGATATCACTCGTATCTTGAGCGACGCTGGCATCAATATCGATGCTATTTTGCAAAAACCTGCCCATAAAGTGGGCCAAGTACCCGTCATTATCCTGACGCTACCTGTGGTCGAAAGCCAGATGAATCTGGCGATTGAAAAAATCGAAAAACTAGAGACTATTACTGATAAAGTAGTACGCATTCGCTTAGATGAGCTGGCATAGATAACACAAGCTTGGTGGCCAACGAGCGTTTGACCTTGGGGCGTGTTGAACATTCAAATATTAGGGCTGCTGATTGTTAAAATTGCACCCAACTAGGCGCAAGCCGACGATAATGTCGAGACCTTAGCTAGGCTTGCAACAACGTTTGAGGTGATTTTAGCATCAGCCTTTCAGGGCAGTACTCTTTTTTGCCAATATATGGCGAAATTGTTTAACCTAGAATGACTAGGTATCAAAAATTTCACTGCATATTGTCTAGAAAATAGTCACTGCCAGCACCACATTTGAATGTTCAACACGCCCCAATCAAAATAAAACACTTTTATTTAAAATACGTGAAAAGGAATAATAACGATGTCAAATGATGCAATTGTAATCTTAAACAGCGCTCGTACACCAATGGGCGGTTTTCAAGGTGTCCTAAAAGACATGAGCGCCACAGACCTTGGTGCTGCTGCAATCAAAGCCGCTGTCGAACGTTCTGGCGTTAGCGCTGATAACATTGATGAAGTTATCATGGGTTGTATCTTGACCGCAGGTTTGGGTCAAGGCCCTGCCCGTCAAGCGATGCGTAAAGCAGGTCTGTCTGACGCAACTGGTGCTGTGACGATCAATAAGCTGTGCGGCTCAGGTCTGAAAGCAGTCATGCAAGCACATGATGGTATCAAATCGGGTAGCTTCAATGTGGCTGTCGCAGGTGGTATGGAATCAATGACCAACGCGCCTTATCTCATGCCAGGGTCACGTGGCGGCTACCGTATGGGTCACAAAGAAGTCAAAGATCATATGTTCTTAGACGGTCTAGAGGATGCTGAAACTGGTAAACTCATGGGCATGTTTGCGCAAGAAATGGCAGATGAAAAAGGCTATACCCGTGAGCAAATGGATGAGTTCGCCATTGAATCATTGAACCGTGCACTCACTGCTATCAAAGATGGTCACTTCGCAGACGAGATCGAGCCTGTTACCTTTAAAACCCGTAAAGGTGATCAGACGGTTGATACTGATGAGCAGCCAGCACTTGCCAATGCCGATCGCATCCCTACACTACGTCCTGCCTTTGCAAAAGAGGGTACGATTACGGCAGCAAATGCCAGCTCAATCTCTGATGGTGCGGCTGCGGTTGTTGTGATGAAAGAGTCACAAGCAAAAGCTGAAGGTCGGGATTATCAAGCCCGCATCATTGCGACTGCCTCTAACTCACGTCACCCAAGTGAGTTCACCATTGCCCCGATTGGCGCAATCGAAAAAGTACTAGCAGGTGCAGGTTGGTCTGTAGCAGATGTTGATCTATGGGAAATCAATGAAGCATTTGCCATGGTCACAATGGCCGCTATGGACGAGTTAAAGATCGATCATGCCAAAGTAAACGTCGAAGGCGGTGCTTGTGCGCTTGGTCATCCAGTCGGCTGTTCTGGTGCCCGTATTCTTATCACACTCATCAACTCTCTCAAACGTACTGGCGGCAAAAAAGGCGTCGCCACGCTATGTATCGGTGGTGGTGAAGCGGTAGCAGTCGCTATTGAATTGCCTTAAATATCTATAGATTTTGAGCGTATTGTTTTAAGACAACATAACGTGCAAAATATTTGATGATAATCTAATATTTAGTATGTATTAAAAACCGCATAGCATTTTGCTTTGCGGTTTTTTTGTGTCTAATCATAGAAAACAATCGTTCAATATTTCTCTTTGTAAAGCTGCGTCAACTTATACCCCTTTCTCTGTTATAGCGCTTACAGCCTATTACACGCAATTACGCCAAGTGCACACTTCGCTACCTTGCTCATATATATCACTCAGAATCATGATGTTAGGATAGCCACAAGTTGATGCAAAGACTATCTACATCGTTTAGCACTCGATTTACTTTATTTCCAGAAATTAAAAAATAACTACTAAATATTATAATTAAAAGCAATTAACTCACAAAAAAGGAAGACAATAATGAGCCAACTAATTCGTTTAAAAGATATTCAAGCAACTCACCATGACCTAATCGGTGATGACTATTATGATCCGACAAATAAAACAGCTTACGGTGTTAATGAAGAAAAAATCGGTAAGATTGAAGGGGCTTTGGTAGAAGATACCACTGGTCGCATTCGTTACCTTATCGTTGATGCAGGTGGCTGGTTTAGCTCAAAAGAAGTATTGGTACCAGCAGGATTAGCACGTATTGTTGGTGATGATGTGTTCTTTGATAGCTTGACCAAAGGACAGGTCGAGGCCATGGAAGTCTACGATCACGACTATCAATACAGTTACAAAGATCAGTACGAAAAAGACCGTCAAGCATTCTCATCTGATATCGTTCCTGCCACAGAGCGTATGGAAATTGCAGATCATGCCTATGACGCACCAAATACGTTGGAGCTATTAGAAGAGCGTCTAACTGTCAATAAAGATCGTATCGTAGCAGGCTTAGTTAAAGTCGGTAAGCATGTAGTCACTGAAGAGCGCAACGTCGATGTTGAGCTTGAAGAAGAACATGCCAATATCCAGCGTACTAATGTAGATCGTCCAACAGATCGTCGTATCGGTGATGTGAACGGTAACGAAGCAATTGAAGTTGAATTACAAGCTGAACGCGCCCGTGTTGGTAAAGAAACCTATGTATCAGAAGAGGTCAATGTTGGCAAAACAACTGAACGCCATACTGAGACCATCATTGAAACTATCCAGCGTGAAGAATTGGATGTCAATGATGATGGTCACGTAGTTGATCGCGAAGGCAATATCGTTGACCGTGATGATATCACTGCTGAAGATGTACGCCACGCTCGTGGTATGTAATATGCCGATATGTCACATTGTTAATAAGAGATATTTTTTAGACTATTAGCTAAATGTGACGGTATTTATTAGTTAGTTGAGATTTAGCTAAACGCATTTATTTATTAGATTAAGATCAGGGCATGTCTCTGGTCTTTTTTGTATCAGTAGTTTGAGTAAATGGTCTATAGTAGAGATAGAGAATCAGACATCTCGTTGTATGACCTTTTTAGCTTTCATGATCCAACATTTTATAATTATAAGGAGATAACCATGAGCATCAATAAAGAAAATAATCTGCCTCAAAATAGCTTAATTAATGAACAAGACGCATCGCGTAACCAAACGAAAAACATGGTCAATATTGGCCATCTCGAACTATTAGAAGAGCGTCCCGTCATCAATAAAGAGCGATTGGATGTTGGTAAAGTGACCGTCACCAAACATGCCCGTACCAAGACCATAAATATCCCAATTGAGCTTGTCGAAGAATACATCACCATTCGCACTGACTATCATGATGCGGAGAGTCAAGACTTACTCTCTGGTGATTACGACGAAAAAGACATATTACGCCATGTCGAGCCGTCATTAGATAGCAAAGCTGTCGTGACCATCAATGGCAAACAAATAGAAGTCGGCGATGATCCTATCGAAATCGTGGTCTCGCGCCAAGTAGCCACCATCACCAAAGACACTTATGTCATTCAAGAAATTGATATTGATAAAAGCACGCACGTACATACGGATAGCATCCAAGTAGAACTCAAGCACGAGGAGCTAGATGTGACTGAAGAAGGGTTTCTAGCGCATGGGTCGCGCGGTAAAGACGTGACTCCATCAGAGTAGATGAGAGGTTGGTTAAACTGAACACATGGCTATTCCCATGATTATGAGAAAATGCTGAGCTATTAGATATTTCATTATGGTATAGATATCAGATGGCACTGATGTAGAATGGCGCTGATATAAAATAGTACAGATATAAAAAAGCAACGCGAGTATCACGTTGCTTTTTTTTGCTCATCGCATGGTCATTACTGTTTATTGGTTTAAGTCGCGCTGACCTTTACTTCAGGAGTGCATAGATAAGACCTTTGCGTCTCGCTACCATCTACTGAGCCACTGTCTCACTCTCTACTTCATCGCTCGCTACTTCATCGCTTACTACTTCATCGTCCGCTACTTCACTGACTGTCGTGTCTTCAGTATTGACGATGATATCATTGGGTTCAGCCGGTTCAGCTGACATTGGTACAACCTCTTCGGTATCGACACCCTCTTCTGACCCTGACTCCGTTTCTGACTGCTGACAAGCGCTGAGCGTTAACGCACCAGCAAGCAACCCTACCAACGCTACGGAAGTACGTAGCTGTTTTAACGACGCTAAACTCATGACACTCTCCAAAATAAATATGTTGAACACTATAGCCTGTCCATAAATTCACGCCTATGCTGAATTTGTAAGCAATCAATACAACAGGTTTGCATATTTTATAGACGTATAGTCAATCTTCTATAAAAGAGTGACAGCGTTAACCTCGCTTGAAGTATCGCATATACATCTACACTCGGTTGCCTTGTCTCTCTATTAAACCAAATCAACTATATATTCTGTTTCTAGAAAGATCATTCGATGAATATAAAAAGCCCCTATCTAGAATAGACAAGGGCTTTTTATATTCTTCAGCTTATAAGTACAAACTGATGGCAATAAAAACTAGATTTTACCATGGCATTGTTTGTATTTGAGACCTGATCCACAAGGACAAGCGGCGTTGCGACTGATATTCATACCTGCATATGGATTAGGCTCACTAGCACTAGCACTAGCATTGTCACCACTACCTGATACACCTGTACTCACGCCAGCTGCGGCGATACCGCTATTGATACCTCGATTCTGTGGGTTTGGCTGAGCAGCTGAACGGTTCGCACCACTGTCCAAATTATCCACATCATCATGCTCAAACTGCATTTGCATATGTGCTGCATTCTCACGCTGCTGTATTTCCAACGCTTCTAGCTCTTCTTTGGTTGGAATATGCACACGTGATAGATCTTGTACGGTCTCAGACTTAATCGCACCAAGCATCATCTGAAACAATTCAAACGACTCACGCTTGTACTCTTGTTCAGGGTTTTTCTGTGCATAGCCGCGCAGATGAATACCTTTACGCAGCTGATCCATCTGTGTCAGATGCTCTTTCCAGTGCTTGTCTAAGCTTTGGAGCATAAAGTGACGCTCAAGCTGTGCGGCATCTTTTTCACCCATTTGCTCACGGCGCTCATGATAACGAGCAACAGCGGTTTGGATAATTTTTTCGCGTAATCCTTCTTCGTCTAGACGACGATCTTCATCTAGCCAATCATTGATCGGCATCGGTATCTTAAACTCATCTTCCAGCTCATCCTCTAACCCATCGACGTTCCACTGGTCATCGATAGACCCTGGCGGGATAAACTGGTTGATCAGGGCGGTATAGATTTCATGATGCATGGTCTCAATGGCTTTTAATAAATCCATCTCAGCCAGTAGATCATCACGCTGTCCATAGATGACTTTACGTTGCTCATTGGCAACATCGTCATATTTGAGCAGGTTTTTACGGGCATCAAAATCGCGACTCTCTACTTTTCCTTGCGCGTTCTCAATAGATTTGGACACCATCTTATGCTCGATGGCTTCGTCTTCTTTTAGACCCATGGCACGCATCATGTTGACCACACGATCACCTGCGAAAATACGCATCAAGTCGTCTTCAAGCGATAAGAAAAAGCGCGACATGCCAGGATCGCCTTGACGACCAGCACGACCACGTAACTGGTTATCGATACGGCGTGATTCATGACGCTCAGAACCAATAATATGTAGACCGCCAGCCGCCACGACTTGGTCATGCTTGATTTGCCATTGGGCTTTTAGGCGCTGCATCTCTTCTGGACTGACCGAGTCAATATCTTCGATAAATGACTGCCAGTTACCACCTAGAATAATATCCGTACCACGACCTGCCATGTTGGTGGCAATGGTAACAGACTTAGGGCTACCTGCCTGTGCGATAATTTCGGCTTCACGCTCGTGCTGCTTGGCATTTAAAACATTATGCTTAACGCCCTCTTGATCGAGCAGATAAGACAGCTCTTCACTGGCTTCAATTGTTGCTGTACCAACCAGTACTGGCGCACCTTTGGCTTGAATGTCTTTGATCTCGCGGATGATGCCTTTGTATTTTCCTAACTTGGTTAAGAATATCTGGTCATCCATATCGATACGAGCAATCGGCTCATGCGTTGGAATGACAATAACATCCAAATCATATGTCGATTTAAATTCTGCTGCTTCGGTATCAGCCGTACCGGTCATACCAGACAGTTTGTCATATAGGCGGAAAAAGTTCTGGAATGTCGTCGTCGCAAGCGTTTGGTTTTCTGCTTGAATCTCAACGTTTTCTTTGGCTTCGACTGCTTGATGCAGACCTTCTGACCAGCGACGACCCGGCATGGTACGACCAGTGTTTTCATCAACGATGACCACTTCGCCTTCATCGACAATATAGTGAACATTTTTGACAAACACATGATGCGCACGAATAGCTGCTTGAACGTGTGCCAATAGTGGCAAACGACTTGGGCTGTATAAGCTTTCGTTTTCACCCAGCTCACCCACTTCGATTAGGAAGCGCTCAATTTTTTCATAGCCTTTTTCGCTGATTTCAATCTGGCGATTCTTTTCATCAATCCAGAAGTCTTCTTCTTCATTGTTCTTGTTTGCTTCTTCGTCCTTTGAACGGATAAGCACAGGAATAATGGTGTTAATCAGCGCATACATGCGTGATGAATCTTCAGCTTGTCCTGAAATAATCAGCGGCGTACGAGCTTCATCAATCAAGATTGAGTCAATCTCATCAATGATACAAAAGTTTAGCGGACGCTGTTTTTTCTCTTTTAGACTAAAAACCATGTTGTCGCGCAGATAGTCAAAGCCGTATTCGTTGTTGGTACCGTAAGTGATGTCTGCTTGATAGGCCGCTATTTTTTCGAGTGGCGGCTGCTGTGAATAAATCACGCCAACAGTCATACCCAAAAATCCGAACAGCGGGCGGTTCAATTCAGCATCACGCGCTGCCAAATAATCATTGACCGTGACCAAATGCACGCCTTTACCACTGATCGCGTTCAGATACATGGCCAAGGTTCCCATTAGGGTTTTACCTTCACCAGTTTTCATCTCAGCAATTTTGCCTTCGTGCAAAGTGATACCACCAATCAGCTGCACATCATAGTGACGCATACCATTGACACGTAATGATGCTTCGCGGCAGACGGCAAACGCCTCTGGCAATAGCGCATCTAAGCTTTCGCCTTTTTGATGACGTGCTTTAAATTCTTCGGTTTTTTGTTGTAGTTGCTCATCAGACAAAGCTTGTATTTCAGCCTCTCGTGCGTTGATCTTGCTGACCACTTTACGCATGCGTTTTAATTCGCGGTCATTTTTGGTGCCAACCACACTGCCTATAATCTTTGATAACATAATTTTTTGACCTATGGAATATTCGATAATTAGTGCGCATTAGCCAAAGCTTAGCTCTTTGCCTTGTCATCACCCGACTAAGTACTACCTAATTTAGTATCGCCCAATTAAGTGTGCCATCATTATATATGGTTATGGCGCTGATGGATACAAGGGCGGCGAGTAGATATTTGTCGCCCTAAAAACGCGGTAAGACGTGTTAAAATGGCACAGTTAATCTCAAGATATTATATTGATAAAACCCCATCTAAGTACCAAAAGAGACTCTGCATGACCGTAAAGCCGTCCATTCAAAATAGCAATGCAAATCCTGCGCCATCAAACGATACTGTTTCAAACGGTACTTTTTTAAACAATGCTGTATCTAAACAAGACACCTCTGATCGTTTAAGTGTCGGCGATACCATCTATTACTTAGCAGATCATACGCCGATGATGGTGCAATATCTGACCATGAAAGCCAACTATCCACAAGCACTGCTGCTGTACCGGATGGGCGATTTTTATGAGCTGTTTTTTGATGATGCCAAACGCGCCGCGCAGATATTAGACATCACTTTGACTCGCCGTGGTACGGACAAAGCAGGCAACACGATTGCCATGGCAGGCGTACCATTTCATGCTGCCGATAGTTACATGGCACGCCTGATTGCTGCTGGGCAAACGGTGGTCGTCTGTGAGCAGATAGATGAATCAGCTACTGACAGTACGAGTGATAAACCCAATATCCCTGCGATGGGCGATAAGCAAAAGAAAGACAAGAGCAAATCTGGTGCTGGCATTATGCGCCGCGAAGTGGTCAAAACACTTACAGCGGGAACCATTACTGACGATGCATTAATTGCGCCCAATCATACGCCTACGGTCGTCGCCATTGATATTGCCATGCCTAAGGCAAATAGCAAACAACCCATGCAAGCGGCTATCAGTCAACTGGACTTGGCAGCTGGCACGCTGACGACACAGACCTTGCTTACCAGCAGTGATGATATTAAAGATCTACAAGCCCAGATGCTCACAGTATTGGCGCGCTTTGCGCCCAGTGAGTGCATCATTAGCGAAGCACTTAACGATAGTATCAGTAATATTGGCGGTACTGATGCAGAGTGGCTGCTGTGGCTGCGTCAAAATCTAGACTGCCCTATCATAGAAGTCGCGGCAAATGACTTTCATCGCGAGCATGCCAGCGACACCCTTTGCCAACAGTTTGAAGTTCAACGCCTTGATGGATTAGGAATTCATAACGCACCACTGGCACAATCTAGTTGCGCAGCGCTCATTCACTATGCACGCCAAACCCAGCAACGCCACGTGCCTCAAGTGAACCAACTCATTGTCGAGTACAGCGATGACTACCTCATTATCGATGCCAATAGCCAACAAAACCTTGAACTGTTTACGCCCGTTAGTAGCAGTGGCACCTCATTAATATCTGTGCTCAATCACTGTCAGACACCCATGGGCAAGCGACTACTGGTACAGCAAATGAAGCGCCCACTGCGCCAACATGCGCGTATCAATATGCGCTTGGATGCGATTAATCATCTATTACACACAGAGCGCTCGGCAGCCGACACGGATGTAGACTTAACACGCAGCTCGTTAGTCACAAATCTACGCGACACCCTCAACACCATTGGTGACATCGAGAGAATCAGTAGTCGCATCGGACTCATGAGCGCCAAACCTCGTGACTTACGTAAACTCGCCGACGGTATCGCCAGCAGCGCGCAGCTTACTACCCTACTCAATGAGTCAGGTATCAGCCATGAGCAGTCAGGACTGTTGCCAATACTCATGCAGCAATTACCTGCTCAGTTATCTGCCGTCCAATCGGTAGCCGAATTAATTGAGCGCACCATTATCATCGAGCCACCTGCACACATTCGTGATGGTGGTATGTTGGCGGCAGGCTATGATAACGAGTTCGATCGTCTTACCCACTTGCATGACAATATCCAATCGACGCTAGATGAGATGGTCGAACGCGCCCGTCAGGACAGTCAACTGCCCAGTTTAAAAGTAGGTTTTAATAAAGTCAGCGGCTTTTACTTTGAGCTGCCCAAGATGCAAGCAAAAAATGCGCCTGCTCACTTTATCCGTCGGCAAACACTGAAAAGTAGTGAGCGTTTCATCACTGATGAGCTAAAAGACGTCGAGACAGAATACCTAAGCGCACAGTCATTGGCTTTAGCCCGTGAAAAGCAACTGTATCAAGAACTACTAAACCAGTTAAACGAAAACTTAGCTGAACTACAACAGCTGAGTGCAGCTATCGCCCAAATAGACGTACTAAGCAACTGGGCACAGCTTGCGACGACTTATCATTGGCAGCGTCCAATCATGGGTCATGAAGCAAAAGATCAAAATGAGTCGATAATACATGAAACCAGCATTGATATTCGTCAAGGTCGTCACGTCGTGGTCGAAGCGGCGCTAAACCCCGCTAATACGAATACCAAAACTGTGAATACCACGCACAAGAGCCACTTCGTTGCCAATGATTGTGCACTAGGCAGTCTCGAAAACCTTGAGCGACTACTGATGATTACTGGCCCTAATATGGGTGGAAAATCTACCTATATGCGCCAAACGGCTCTGATAGTCTTGCTCGCTCATTGCGGCAGTTTTGTGCCAGCTGAGCATGCGCATATTGGTGACATTGATCGTATCTTTACACGCATTGGCTCAGCAGATGATTTGGCAGGTGGCAAATCTACATTTATGGTGGAGATGATCGAGACGGCTAATATCTTGAATCAAGCCACCAGTAAATCATTGGTACTGATGGACGAAGTCGGGCGAGGTACAGCGACCACTGATGGTCTCGCCATTGCCCATGCTTGTGTCAATCGCTTGGTGGAGATTGGTTGCCTGACATTATTTGCCACCCATTATTTTGAGCTGACGCAATTGGCAGAAGATTTAACAGAGAACGGTGAAAATCATCATGCTAGCATTCGCAATGTGCATGTAGCAGCCAGTGAAATCGATGGTCAATTATTATTACTTCATCAAATAAAAGATGGCGCAGCAAGCTCCAGCTTTGGACTACATGTCGCAAAAATGGCAGGGATTCCCACGCAAGTGCTGGATGATGCCAAACGCTACTTGGCTGATAATTTAAATATAGACACGACTAACGCCGAAAATAGCAAAATCATTGATGACAAAAATGAATTAGTTAAGTCAGTAACGGATAAACGGCAGGTAGCATCTCTATATAACGGACAAGATAATGGCCAAGTATCAGATACTATCAATGTTAATGAAAGCCAGAAGAATTACACTATTTCAGAACAAAATCAATTGTTTAGTCTACAAGACGAGATAAGCGCTATCGATCCTGATAGCTTAACACCCAAGCAAGCACATGATTTACTGTATCATCTGAAAAAGATCATGAGTCATTAAAGAGAATTGTCAAACCGTCGTAAAGGCGCTAAAATATGAGTTATTTTCTAGCGCTTCTATTTAGCCCCATCAAATAACAGGTAGACCTCACTATGACCTTTGTCGTTACAGATAACTGCATTCTTTGCAAATACACCGACTGTGTGGAAGTCTGTCCTGTGGACTGCTTTTATGAAGGCCCAAACTTCCTCGTCATCGATCCTGATGAGTGCATCGACTGCGCACTATGCGAGCCTGAATGTCCGGCCAATGCCATCTTCTCAGAGGATGAAGTACCAAAAGATCAAGAAATGTTCACTCAGCTAAATGAAGAGCTGGCACAAAAATGGCCAAACATCACAGAGATGAAAGGCCAAATGCCAGAAGCCGCTAAGTGGGATGGCGTAGAAGGTAAGATTCAGTATTTAGAAAAGTGATTTATTCTTTAGAACCGTTCAATGTATTAAACCAATAAAAAACCACTCAGTAGCATCTCGCTACTAAGTGGTTTTTTATTGTCCCATTTTACTGGCAATCTTGAGGCAAATAAGACTTTGATATGTCATCAGAGGCCCTACAATGCCAAGTACCATCTGTCTTTAAATCCAGACTCAAAGTTTGATCAGTTAAATAGTTTAGATTTTGAATTTGGCAAACTACGGCATCAGTAGTGACAGCATTTACGTCTGGTGGAATAACGGTAAACTGACAATTTTCAGTCTGCGCAGGCATATTTAGACCGTTTGGACTAAACCCTGTCACCCCCGCTCCCTCATTGACCAATATTTGATAAGGTATACGAAAATGATTGATTTCTTGGTAAATTGTCATCATTTGAGTTTTTCTAATATAGGCATGATAACTAGCGGTTGCAATAGAGGCCAAAATTCCAACTATAGTAATAACTATCATCATCTCGACTAAAGTAAAGCCTGATTGAGAGCTGCGTGAGTGATCTGATATTAGAAGCATAAGCATATAGCCTAAAGTTGATACCTGATTAATGCAGACACTGTGCCAAGTATATTCAAATAAAAATCATCCTTAGATATGAGTAATAAGTAAAAACGCCAAATACTTTCATATCATTAGAGTAATCGGTATCCATATGCCCAAAATCTTGGAGGTGTTAATGGCATATCAGAGCTAAAAGAAGAAGCCTGAAAACTTACATAGATAAGCCAAATTGCTAATACCATAAATACTATATAGGATATTGTACGTTGCAACTGGGAAGTTGTCGTTGTTCTATTAACGAAATACTGAGCGTGAGAAAACTCAGGATTTTTTAATAAAAAAGTAAATAGCCATAGTAATGCTATTTGTGTGACGGGATAGATATGTATTCCTGAGAGCGATAAATCGATACCTACCGCTAAAAAAGCTGCAATAACAAAGTGATTTTTTTTAAGGTTCCAACTCAAATTTTTAGCTATTGTGAAGACAATAAGGGTTAAAAAGCTAAAGCCTACCAACCCCAATTCAGTCAATACTTGAATAAAAATATTATGGGGATGAGCTGATAGATTCGGAGAACTGTCTAATTGATAAAATCCACAGCCTACAATGGGATGCTGTGACCAACATTGCAAAGCATCTATCCACAAGTCTATACGCCCATTAGAAGATTCTCTTGCTATACGTAAGCTACTAGACCCAAGGCTCGCTGTATAAGTAATAGCGATATAAGCTAACCAAGACATTGCGTATGTAAAAATAAGGGGTGGTCTGCTACTCTTATTAAATATGATAACAAATCCGACAAAAGCATTATAAGCTAATGTAGCAGAACGCCCACCATCTAAAAGAATGGCAAAAAAAGCTAGAAATAGAAGTACTAAATAACTGCTCTTGTACTTACTTTCAGTTAAATATAGCCAAGTAGCTAAAATAGATACTATCAAGAAATAACTATCATATGCTCTAATGTTAAAAGGTAAAGGATACCAAATAGCTTTATAGACACCTGTTTGGACGTATTCGAATAAGGATAGGGGAAAAAGTAGAAACAATAGAAAAGTTGATAAAACAATAACTTTAGTGATGGAGTTATTATAATTTAATACTTGAAAACTCTTATAAAGCAAATAATAAAGCAGTAATTCAGTGATACTAAAAAAAGGCTGTTGCCAAAAAAAGCTACCTAATGATAGGAATGATAAAAACAGTAACTCTACTCTTGTAACAGCTAATTGCTTAGCAAAAAAGGCATAGAAGCCAAAAGCTAATAGAGCTATAGTTTCATAGACTCTAAATTCGTTATAGGTACTATAACTGAGACCTGTGGTAAATCCCAAAAAGAAAAGCAAAAAATAAAGAGCTATCAATAGCTCTTTATTTTTTAAACCGTTATAAAACTCGAACATTAACTAGTAGCACAGTTATTAGCGAAGTCTTCTGCTACTGATGTACTGCAAGACCAGCCATCACCAGGCGTATAAGTATAAGTAACGGTTTCACCTTGCAGATTTTTGTTTACGTTATCACCAAATTCGTATACCGCACTTGCTGAATCATCGTCTGAAGCAAAAGCAGGATAGGTAACACTACCATATTTACCAGTATCCGCTATTCCTAGAGGATTATCAGTACCATCACCCAATGCATACGCTGTGCCTTGATCCACTCTTTCCTGAATAACAGGCTTTACACCAGAAAGTAAAGTCTGCGACTCAGAAAATTGCGAACGAGCAATATAGTTTTGATAAGCAGGTAGAGCGATCGCAGCTAGGATACCGATGATCGCAACAACGATCATTAATTCGATTAAGGTAAAACCTTTTTGGGTAGTAGCGTTCATAGTACGTCCTTTAGAGTAAGGTGATAACAAATCGATTGATACGCTATGCAGTATCACTATCTGCCATCTATTATAAATATAGGGTTTGTTAGTTTGAGTAGTTAATTGACTTACTCATCTAACCTTCTTAGTATTATTGTTGCAGGTACCGTGCCAACTTTTCAGTTCATCTTAATTTCTTACTACAAAAATATTGCTACTGATAATAGCGTCCATTTAAGACTATAAGCTATATATCGCTTGTGATTACTTGGTATATAGCACTTAAAGATCCGATAAATAAGGTATTGAACAGCATTCAATATGAACTCAAAAATAAATAGAACGGCTATAAATTGACATAGTTAAGCTGCTGACAATTTTTGTCTACTTATTATTGTTACTGAAGACCTACTAAAAATCGTCAGTTTGAGTGATGATTAGGCATATAAGGTAACCAGCATGACATTTTTTGTCAGGTGACTGGCTATTTCTTATGTTGAGATCAATAAAAAAGAGCTACTCTAAATTAATATAGAATAGCTCAACTATATTGCTTGATTGATTAAAAACAGATTTGGTATTTAACACACAATATTAGGTGTGTTACAACACAACTTGTTTATGAGTAACAACTGGCTTAATCGTTCCATTCATCACCTTTACCACAATATGTGTCTCTACACTTCCTACCTAGACTGTTTAGAGTCAGACTACCGTCATTTGCCATTCGTTGACCTGTTAAAGGAGCCGCTGTAATAGTCCAATCTTTGTCACTTAGAGTCACCGTGTCGTTCGGTGTGACTGTAATTGTATATAGAGCATTACCAGAGATAGGAAAAGTAATACTACCATCAGTCTCAGGGGTATCTAACAATATAGAGGATAATGGTATTCTGTCATAACGCTTATAATTGACTTTATTGGCTTCGATACGACTGGCTATTTGCTGCATCTCACTCATCATATCTGCACGATTGGTTCGCTCTACATAGCCTTGATAACTAGGGTATGCAATCGCTGATAAAATACCAATGATGGCCACGACAATCATCAGCTCTATCAATGTAAAGCCAGTTTGGGCAATAGGCTTTTTTGACACATCCTGTGATAATGTAATACTTACCATGGGGTCGCTCCAGTACAGTCAGCATCCGTAATATCAAAGACCTCACTACTTGAGCAACGCAGCCCTTGGCTTGAAAGTAAAAAGCTATCTGCACCTACTAGATCAACGGGCGTGGCTATCATAATCCAGTTGTTAGCGCGGCCGCTGCCTTCATGTAGCGTGCTAAAAGTTGTTGATCCTGTAAGGTGTCCTAGCTTAATCACATAATTTGGGTCAGTAGTGGGAAAATTAATTTCACCTGTCGTGTCCTTAATGGTATCAGGCTCAAACCCTTTGTAAGTCAATGCTTTGGCTCGCCATTGTTCAAGCTCGTTGGTCAATGCTAACATCTTGCGCTGCGCATCGGCTTCTGCATTACGAATGATATATGCACGGTAGCTCGGTATCGCGATAGCAGCCAAGATGCCTATAATAGCCACGACAATCATCAACTCTATAATAGTAAAGCCTGATTGCTGTCTAGTGTCATTGTTCAATTGTTTAGACATATCAATGCTCAATCCAACTCAATGGGTTGATACGTTTGTCAGTATTAAAACCGTCTAGAGGACTACAAGTAGGACCCGTACAGGTAGGCGGTTCAGGATCACAGTCACCACTTGGACAGATGACTTTAGGCTCACAAGAATCCCCTTCACACCGGTTAACTAAACCGCTAAAAATACTAGTATCATTAAACTGAGTGACAATATTGTCAACAATCCCTGAGCCCGCATTAAACGTAGAGCGACTGGTCAGCACATCATTACCTGTACCATCTAGACAAGCACCATAAGGTAAGCAAGTACGTTCGCGTTGAGTCTCACCTTTCACACCAGCACTACAAGCTTGAATGACTTGCCCTTTGTCAGGGTTATATGAAGAGGACACTAATACCCCAGCGAGAGCATCGGGTTCATTAAACATTTTTATTTTGTAAGGACCAGTAGTTTGTGTCGTCTCATTTAGCCAAGTATTAAATGGCATGTACCATCCTTGGACCGCATTGTTCTGCATATTTGTCTTGATGCCATTTGAACCAATATCTGTGGCTGAGAACGTCAGTTTTTGTAGTTTGTTATTTTCATTTGCTGCAACTCCAACCTTGTTTACAGGTGTACGCATGCTAATCGTCGTTGCTGTACCAGTTCCATAATAGAATAAATCGCTACGGGCAACATCCTTATCGATAACATTGTATAGAGCATCGGGCATATTTCTGGTTGCGGTTACTGGATTACTGCGATCTCCTGTCCCTACTGTAACCATAGCTTGTACGCCACTAGCACTGCCTGATACGTTTGCTGCATCCTTGTAAGCATACTTGCCGTTATAGAAAGTAATCAGTGGACGCTCATAAATACGTGGCGGAGCATCACCAGTATCAACTTGATCACTGACGTCTAATATTTTTACTACCCGATCTACTTTGAAATTATCGGTATCTGCATTGTTATTGATATCTGCTCGCCATACTTGACCACCCAAATCAGCATAATAAATATGATCTATAAGACCATCGTAGTTTCGATCTAAAGTTCTCACTTGTGTTACTACACTATGCTTCATTTCTGCAGCTTTAGAATACTGTAATGAGCTAGAGCGAGAAGTACTACTATCACCTGTACCTTCACTATTTGCCCACCAAAGAAGCTTACCATTATCCTGAGATACATTGACTTCTTCTTCATTATTAGCCTTAGTTTGCACTTCACCTACTTGTACCATGTAAACGCTATTACCCTGGGCAGCAGTTTTGGCACTACATTGGACATTATCTGAGTAGACAGTATTTAATTTAAACGTTGGATTCTCGTAGCAGGCATCGTAGCCACCGGGTAAAAAGCTAACCATCACACGCTTGCCGCCACTTTTGACATAGCCTAGCGCCGGCTTGCCCCATGACTGACCCATTTTTGCAAAAGCTTGTTGTTCTGCTGCGTTGATGATCGCCACGTTATCTTTGATACCACTTAAACTTAGCGTACTATCTTGCAGTTTATTGGCATAGTTAGAGCCAACACTATAGATTATTTTAGGGCTTTCGACTTCCGAGACATCTAAGGCATAATACATAGAGCCGCCCATACGCAGTCCACCTAATGCAAAGCTTTGATCAGATTCGTAAGTATTGACAGTGGTTGCGGCAGCACCGGTACCTGTAGGAGTAGACTTAGTAGTATAAGAGGCATAAGTTAACCAAGGGGCATCGACACCGTATGGGTAACTACCATCTTCTGCAGAACCATTACCAGTGAGTGCTTTGGGTTGCAAATCAAGGATTTGTTTCGGTACGAAAGTAAAGGTTTCTTTACCCGTACTATCATCGAGCATATGTAGCGCGCCGTCCATAGAGCCGTAAATAATATAGTCTTGACGCTCACTGGTGTCGAACTTGCCAGTAGCATCAACTGCTACTTTTTTGGTAATGAGCTGCGGTATGGAGTGCAAGACACCGCCGATATTTTTTAATGCCTTATTTTGAGTAGAGGTGAGCGCTGTGCTATCTTTAATCTTTGCGTCTTCCGGTTCGCTATAACCCATAAAATTAAGCAGGGTTACTTTCTGTTTATCACTGTATGTTGTCGCTAAATCGTTGAAGTTTACTGGTTTATTAGCAGCGACGTTGAGATTGACCAAACTACTGCCGCTATCAACAAATAAGTTTCTGTTGCCTATACCTGTAGTCGCATTTTCAAATACTTTTTGATAAGCACCACCAATTTGCGGTGCACCGCCGTCAGGTCTCGCGGTATCAAGACGACTGGTATCAATAATAGTATTCCATAAATCATGAGTGTTTTTTGCAAACAGCCCACTGCTATCAGAAAAGACAAACTTGTCATCAGCGCCAAGTAACGTAGAATTACTGACTTTATATTTCTTTAGGTTACCTTTCCATAATAATGGTGATTTAGGAATCGGCTCAAGAATAGGTAGGTAGGCGAATTGACGTGATTCGAGCCCCCCTAGGCTGTCTAACGGGACAGACATTGTCCCTGCTGATATTGGATCAATCTCAGCAGTGCTAACATCTTCAATAAACTGTCTAACACTGTCTGCAATATCTTTTGGCTCTTCGGTATAATAGAAGCCACCATTACCATAGCCTTCGCCTTTTTCGCCAAGTTTACATAGATTCTTGGCATCTTGACCAATACCATCAGCATCACATTGGTAAACGTCTACATTCTCAACGACACCGCTAGGACGAGTAATAGTTCTAGTGATTTTTCCTTTATCTGTGAGCTTTTTAAATACACTACCAAAGCCAACCGTTGCTGTCGCAATAAGAGTACTTTTAGGATTGCCTTTGTTATATAAATATTTAGAGTACTCACCGATACATTCCCATCTAGAAGCTGTCCCGAATGTAGTGCCAGTACTGGTCAAACCAACATCACATGTACTGCCCATACTTAACGAGCTACCTGCCAAGCTATTTTCCATTAGGTTAATAGTATCAGTAGTTGATGTATTAGGCTCGCCATCGGTTAGAAAGTAAACACCATAACCGTCACACTGATTGGCTTCACCCTTGATAGGAGAATCGTATTTTGATAACCCTGGCTTTACTTTAGTATCATCAGAAGATTGCGAAAAGCCACTTGCTGAATTGGCTGCCACGTCCGCCGAAACCTGTTTATAATAGTAAGTATTACCGTCTACTGTGGGTGCATAAGAAATGACATTACCTAATATGCTAGGATAGTAAGCACTCTGATCAGCGTTCGTTCCGCCGTCGTATGTAATGCATGAATAATATTTATAACCGTTTAATGTACTTATTACTGAGCTAGTCTTTGTGCATTTGTATACTTTATCTTTATTAACATTATGATACCTAGAATAACCTACTTCTTCATATAGCGTTTCGGTTTCTACTTTTTGTGTGTTCGTTCCTAGCATATAGGCACCTGCTTCAGCATAGGCATCAGCAGTAGGCGTATTAGTACTGGCACTCAGAGACTTAACTGTCGTAAGTAACTTTTTTCGATTTTCTAAAGTCAAATCTAACACTGGATTAATAATCTTACCGCCATTTTTTCCAGAGCTAATATAGAAGCTACCCAGTCCTATTCTATATTTACTTAAATCAACATCCCCACCAAAGGCGGTACTACTCTTCGGATTGGCAAACATTGGCATCAGAGCCATTTTGAGACGTGACATACGGTCGTAGTATTTTGTATCGCCTTTTTTTACATAAGTTACATCATACTCATAAGCCTGATTTGTTTTTGCACCATTATCATCGTAAAGATCCTGAGTTAACTTTCCCGAAGTGGTACTATCGCCAGATAAGACCGCTGAATAATCATTACGAATACTTCTTGTATCCATACTTCCTGAATTATCGAGCATCATCATGATAGAGGCATTACCGTAGGTTGCCCCTTGATATATCTCTAGATCCGTTGTATGACCAGCACTACTCGCCATACAGCCTAATATGACAGTCGATAATAATTTTAGAGACCAACCTGTAGTAATAGGATGGGCCTTATTAACCTTGATTCTGTTCGAAACTTTCATAATAACCGCCCATATATAATAATTACTGTTATAAATAAGATATCACTATTTTATATTGCTGTGAAAAGTTGTACTTTTAGTTGCCAGATACACAAGTAACGCCAACAGGCTGGTTGATATAGGTCTGTTGTTGCGTTTGATACGGAACACTTAGTGCAGTTAAGCAGCTGTCTACGGTATTAGTCCCTGTACGTGACTGTTTAAAACAGCCTGCGATAGAGCTAGTGCCACTGCTATTAGCATCTCCTAACGATGCATTGGACAACGCTGGTATAACTGATGTGACATAACCTATAAAAGTAGTACAGCCAATAGCTGCATTGACTCCTGTCGTGGCAGGCTCGACATCATTGGACGAGGTACCTGATCCTTCTTGTGACAAGATACCTGTACTTTCAGGTCGTACAAAGGTCATTTGAGTGATGACTCGACCCTCGCTGACATAATCATTGCTATCCTCAGGATTACAGTAGCCATTGTTTTTGGCTGTCAATAGCGCGTCGTTACGATTCACTTCACTGATTTCAAGAATACTAAATAGCTTTGTACTACGTGGTCTCACACAGAAACTGACCTTATGACCTTCGCGTTCACTACTAGACATATAGCCTTTTAAGGTATCATTCTTTTCTCGGCTATCAGCACTCAAGATACGATCTTCTTTTTCGACTTTTAATAGAGCAGCATCATTGGCTTGAAACAGAAGCTTATTTACTTGATCAGCAGTTGCCACTTTTAGATCGGTGGTGCTTTGTCTAACAGCAATGGCTCCTACGATCATAATTAAAATTAGTACCAACAGCACCACAATCAGTACCGCACCAGATTGGTTATATGAATTAGTCGACAATTTAGGATGACTTATAGTTTTAGGTTTCATCACAAACCTCCTCTAGCATTGCGTAGTAGCACTGTAGTTTCATAAACATTGCGTAAATATGTAGGCCCACTTATAGCAGCGCTATTGAGAGCTACATTGGCTTTATCAAGAACCGTAAATGTCAATTCACTATTCGCTTGCGCCGTTGCTGTTGGGTTATCTGAACGAGCTAAAATACCGATTTGCAAACTCACAATACGCCTAGCATTGAGAGCTGCAGTGAGGTTTGTAGCAGTAGGAATCGGTATATAAGCGATTACTAAGTTTTGAGGATCTGTGGCAAAATCTCTGCTTGAAGATATACCTAGCTTTGCTCTAAAGTAATCAACGTTAGGTATAATAATAGTACCTATACCAGCTAAATTATTCGCTTGTGTTGAAGCTGGTATGGCCGCCTTAACAGGGGCTGTGGTTACGGCAGGCACGGCAGGTATTTCATATTCCTTAATATCTATACCGGTTGGGAGTCCAGCAGTTGTTTCATTGTAATCATAAATAGCCGATGCACAAGCCAGTCCAGGCGCATTAGGCGAAACTGTAGTATCCATACGCACAAAGTACCGCTCGATCACGTAAAACCCTTCTGGTATCTCAGCACCTTCACAGTCGAAAGTACCAGCTCTATCCGATCTATACTGGATCGTTAGCTGATCGCTATTGGCGATACCATCTATATTACTTATGCTATTGCCAGATTCATTACTTGATAATAAAGCTGCTGGAACAGCATTACCATTCAATACCAATCCAGATAGATTACCCTGTAACCAACTGACTGGCGTACCCATACCACTTGGTGCAGTAAGTACCAACCCGCCCTGTGGCGTCAGATGGTTCATAAAGAACTCATCATAAGCACCGATTGATTTAGCGCCGTAGTTTGATCGCCTTAGGTGCTGCTGTATTTGAGAAAAACCAAAAATAGCATTTTCTTGAATCTGTGAGCTGGCTTCTTGTCTACGGCTATTGACTGAACTTGTGTAAAACACTTGCAGTGCGGCAGCAGAAACTAGCAAACCTAGCACCAAAGAGATCATCAGTTCCACTAAAGTAAAGCCTTTCATTCTGTCTACAGTCAAAGCCTGCATAGCAGGAGTGCTTTTATTTGACGTAGACAAGTGTAAAAAATTCTGATGCTGTGGATTCATATCATATCTCCATCATCATGCAAGTAGCTGCAGAATGATAATTACCACCTGCTTGTTCGACTACATCTTGGTCATCGACAACTCGTGCAGTCAAGCAGTCCATGCTACCATCTGTACCTGTATCGTCTTCACCAATAGTAGCTGTCGTGTTGCCCCATGCTGAAATCAGACAATAAGAGAACATAATGTTGCTTGCTACATCAGCACCATTACCACCAGTATTCGGGCAAGGATGCATCTGTATTTGGAAGTCATAATTCTGTAAATCTATTTTGATTTTGTAGCTTTCGGCTACTGCAAGCTCTGCTGCTGTACAAAATGTAGTTACTGCTACGCCATCTAGACCGCACTGACTAGTAGGGGCCGTAATAGAATCCATATTATTAATTTCAGACTCATAAGTCTCAACAGCAAAAGGATTTGAATGGATTTTTTCTGCTATGTTTCGCATCATTATTAATGATTGAGAACGCTCGAATGATTCGTTAGTCACTTTGATAGCCTGACCCTGTAAGGCACTATAGCCAAGCACTGCAACACTTAGTAAGAGTATAGCTACCATTACCTCAATCAACCCTACGCCTTCTTGCTTAGATTCAATGCTCATTAGCAGCTTCCGGAGTTTATAGTACTAATATTGGCAATTCTATTAATACTCACTTGTCTAGGAGTTTCATTACTTGAGTTAGTATCACAGATGGTATAGATAACACCATCGTTGTTAGCAATGATTTTATTTGGCTGGAACGTAACTGTAGTTACATTAACGGGAGAAGCACCCATAGTAGTGACCGCCACAGTGTTTTGACTATTTATATTGTAAGTAATCAACGTACTACCGCCATTTTGCAACGTAACTGTCCTAGGAGTACTAGTACTATTATAAATAACAGCAATATTTTGCCGCTTAATAATGCTTTCAGCTTTCGCTTCTTTTAAGGCGCTTTCTATCACTGACGCTGTCGACTTCACGCGCTGATTTGCAAGTTGTGTACTGATACTTGGTGCAGCAATACTCACAATAATAGCAAGCACGGCAATCGTCACCATCAGCTCAATTAAAGTAAAGCCTGAGCTTGTTGCATGGAGCTTAAGTGGTCGATTGTTTAAAGATGCGCTCACATCATATTCCTATTTATAACTGCCATTATGTATCTGATATCGTGATTGATTTAGAGCCAATAACAAACATGTTTTACTTTATAAGTATTACTTATTTTTATGCTGACTTACTAAATAACCTGCAATTTTTGTTCCATCATATTTAGTAATGATATTGTCCATAAATTGCTGATGATAAGCATATTGGCAATATCGTTAAAAATTATTGTCTTAACGAGACATCTCACCTCTCAAAGCATGTTAGCTCAACTTTACTGATAACAAATTAATATATATTATTTTATTAATATAGCGTTAAGGTGATGTATTAGCAATATATTGCGCTCTATAGATAGCTTTTATCATTGGCTACCATGTGCTAACGCATAGGCAGAGACACGATAGCCATTTTGATGCTTAGGATTCATTGTCTCTGTTATTTCAGTTGAAATGAGTGCACGTGCTAACGCCTGTAGACTGGCTCCCGTGGTGGAAACATCGTCGAATAACAGTAAGCGCTTTACGGGAGGTTTTGAGATAAGGGCAAAAGCACTGTCTAAATTACTCAAGCGTTCAGCGCGAGTCAGTCCCTGCTGGCTAATCGTATCATCGATACGTCTAACGCCGTGCCATAAGGGGATATGCCAATGCTTCGACAGTTGTGCTGATAATATACTGACAGGGTCAAATCCACGCTTAATCAGTCTCTGATCCGTGGTTGGCATCGCGATAATGACACTATTATTGTGGTAGCAGCCATGTGGACGTGGCAGTTGACGTATGGCGTGTAACAGTAGTGGCAGCTTAGTCATGTCTTCATGATGCTTAAAAGACCGAATTGCCTGACGCATTGGGTAGTCGTAGTAGGTTGCCGCTTGAATCGTCAACGAGGTGCCAGCGGCAATATCAACCTCAAAAGATTTTGGTAACCATATAATACTGTTGTGGCAGTCAGCACAGAGTAAGCCTTTGTTTAAGCGATGACTTATCCGATGACGAATATTGGCAAACGTACTGTTATTTAGTGAAGGCTCAAACGTAGCAGACGCATTGGTTGAGTGCTCGATATGAGAGGGTGAAGCGTGCTTTCGTAGCTCAGATTGTGGAATGCTACGATAGGTGCGGCATAGTTGGCAGCGTACATATAGGTACTCTGCCAACCATATTCCGGTTTGATAAGGGGCTAGACGAGGCATCAGCTGTCATAAGTCAGGGTAGATGCTACTGATATCAAAGCCCTTTCCAGTCGTTCAGTACGATACCGAAGCCAATAGAGGTATTTTCATGGTTATAATCGATGATAGATTCGCCATAACCTTGGAACAACTGTACCATGCCATTGACGTTTTCTGACAACGGGTAAATATAGTCAAGTTGTGCCGCGCCTTTGTTGGTGCTTGGGTTGTAGCGCAATGTCCCACTGAGGCTCTGCTGATCTGGCAAATCATATAAGAACTTGATATCACCATAGCCCATGTAATCTTCGATATCTGGGTTATCATCATCGCTATTACTGTCACTATTTACTCGAGCCCATAGACGCGGTATGACTGAGAGCTTGCCCCACTCTGCGCCTGCCATCAGATAAGCGCGGTTCCATGAACGTGATAATGGGTCGTCTTGTCCATTAGAGTGATGGACAGCACCCGCACCCAGCATACGTAAACGTCCGCCAAACGGTAAATCTGCCGTCACAGGCTGTGTCAAAAATATTTCGGGCTGATAGTCTGTGGCACGAAATGGTCGTGAGTTGTCTTCGTTATACACTTGCCAATGCGACTCTTGGGTATAACCAAACCACAAATCAGCACTGGTATCGAATAAATCTTCTGCAACTTTTGTCTTTAGAGATAGCTGGAATTTTAGCTCAGTTTCACGCATCTCGTTAGTGGTTAACGATTCAGTCTCTTGTGATGGTGTACCTGGACTCAAATTGGGATCAAAAGTATAAAACAATGGCAGCAAATAAGTAGGGCGATACGGTCTTACTGTCCATGTACCACGCTCACTGTTTTTGTCTAGGTCATAAGACAGACTGAGTGGCGAGAATTTTTCGATGTCTGTTTGAGTGACACCTACACTTTCTAAAATCTGTGCTTCATTCTTCGTTTCAGTATCTATTTCTACGTTGTCATTTGCCTTCAATTTACTAGCTGCTGTTTGCTGATTGGTCATTAAGATGGTATCGGCATCTTCAACTGTCGTACCACTCATTGACGTTTGAGCCTCAGCCAATATCACTTTTGGATTACCTGAGACCGTACTTTGAAATGTCTTTGCCAAATCAATTGGTTGTTTGGTTGAGGTATAGCTTGGTGTTTTACCTTGTTCAGCTACCTTATCAAAACAGGCCAAACGAGCACTACTGCTCTGTACTTGCGTACACTCCAAAAACAGCTTGGCTTGCTGTGCCACAAACGCTTTGTCATTCAGCTTTTCCATTGGCATGTCTACATTTGAGTCAGCTTTAAGACCGCCACTCTTTTGCGACGCGTTCAAACTTTCGTACTCAAATGCAGCCTCTGGTGCTGGTATCTCATTATAAGTTTGAGTCGTATCCGCAGCTTGTGCTTGTATTGCCGTGAAACTCAAGGCAATAGCAACTGCCATACTCAAACGAGTGTGCATACCTTGATAGGATATTTGCTGCGAGCCATCAGCTTTACGACTCATTGTATTGGTACGTTGTGGTTGACGTTGAGCAGTGATATGGGCAAACATAGATGTCCTTTATCTAACCGACGTCGCCGCCAGCAGAGTATATAAGATAATTGATATAGCCATTAGCGTTGCCGCTAAAAATTAGATGAAAAATCAATAACTGGCCAATACGAGAGACAATCATTACAGACTGTAATGCGTCTTCAATATTGTTACGTTATTGTAATGAAAATATGAACACTATACTAGCGTTATTGATAGATAAAATACGCATGAATCAGCATAAATCATACTAAACCAAATACTTAGCAAATATTCCAAAAAAAGAATAAACCGCACCAAAAAAGCCAGTGTACTGACATAACAGTACACTGGCTTTCTTATTAGTTAAGCAAAAAATCATGACTTAATAACTTTCTTAAGTCCTAATTGTCAATCATTCAGCGCATCCAATGTCTGCTCAAACTCTGCGCGACCGATCTCACCGACTTGTTGCTGTGTCAGTTGACCCTCTTGATAGTAGAGCAGCGCGGGCGGACCGAACAGCTTATAACGTGACAAAATAGCTTTTGAGTCTTCAGTTGTCTCCGTGATATCGAGCCTCACTAGCTGCCAATCTTGCATCTGCACTGGACGACTATGAAACAGGTTCTTGTCCATAATGCGGCACTCAATACACCACTCTGCGGTCAGATCGACAATGACATTCGGATTGGCTGCTACAATGGCATCTAACTCAGCCAGCGTAGTGATCGTCTTATCAGTGGTGCTATCACTATTCACTGGTTGACCCGAGGCTGACTGTACCATCATCGGTGCGGCACTCAATGATGCTAAAGGATGCAAGCTATCGTCATTGCCCAGTGCTGCGCCAATTATCAAGCAAGCCGCCCAAATACCAGCCATTAGACTGATCGCTTGGGTCAGCATACGCGCTTTGCCAAGCCAGCTCCATGCCCATGTAGCGACGACCATAAACCACAGCGCCCATACCATCAGCATGACTGGTGATATAAAGACACGCTCAATCAATAGCAATGCAACGGCAAATAATAGTAAAGCAAAGCCCTGCTTGACCCAGTTCATCCACTCCCCTGCTTTTGGCATGATTTTGCCTTGGGTCGCACCAATTAATATGAGCGGTGCGGACAAACCAAACCCTAACATAAATAACGCCACAAAGCCCAGTAACGGATTGCCAATAGTAGAGACGGCTAGCAATGCCCCGAATAATGGTGCGGATACACAAGGTGACACCACGAGTGCTGACAAAAACCCAGCCACTAAACTGCCGCCCGTACTACCCAGCTTGCTATCCCCTGCTTGGCTCAAACCTTGCATTTTGCGACTGATTGCTTGTGGCAAGCGAACCGTGAAAACGCCTAGCATGTATAGTGCTAGCAAGACGAAGACGATAGCGAATCCAATGAGAATAACGGGATTTTGTAGCCAGCCAATAATACCTAATGACTCACCAAATACAGCAATGATCGCGCCCAAAACACCATAAGCCGTCGCCACACCAATTGCATAACTGGTGGTCAAAATGACGCCTCGCTTGACCGTGGGGTTCTGTTCACGAGCTACGATATTGGCCACAATAGGTAGCATGGGCAATACACATGGGGTCAGTGCCAAGCCTAAACCTGCTAAAAACAATAATACCAAGGCAAGCCATGGATGAGAGGCTAAGCCAAAAGGATCACCATCGACCAACGCCTCTGACGTTGTCTCATTGCCATTAGCTGCGCCATTTACGCTGCTTTGTTCAGCAGATAGCGTGTCTATCGTCGTACTACCGTCTAGTGACTCATACTCCAAGCTATCGCCATCGATTAAATCATAATCAATGACATCTTCATTAACATCACCAGCGAGCGCCTGCTCTGACTCAGATGCCGCGTTGTCAATATTGGCTGTTGATAGTGCTGTCGCCGATTGAATTGCTGTGCTGTCAGCGATAGCAGTGTCTGCTCGAATCTCATTGTCTGATGACGCATCGGCATTGACAGTCGCATTCGTTGCCTGTCCTGACACAGTTTTGATATCAACTGTGGTTGTGATTTTTTCTGGTGGATAGCACAGCCCTGCTTTGGCACAGCCCTGCCAACCAATAACAATTGGCACATCTAGCATGCTTTTGCCATTGCTAGTTGTCAATGTGGTGGTAGCGACCATATTGGCTTGATCAAACACCAGTACCTTTCCAAAAGTAGGATCATCAATTGAATATGGTGTCTGGCTGTATGTGAAAGGGGCTGCCGTCACGCCAGCCGGTAGCGTCAGTTTAAGCTGCTTCTTATAAACGTAATGCTCAGGCGTGATATCAAAGTTAACCGCTAAGCGTGTACCAGACTTGACTGGCGTAATACTACTACTCACCTGAAAAGCTTGATCAACTGGCAAAAACTTCGATTTCGATGTGCTTTGATTACTGCCAAACAAATCGCCTAGCCCTGCAGCATGAGCGGTCGTTGAAGTCACTGATAGCCCTGCAAACAGCGAGCTACTCGCAATCGCTAGCGCGAAAACATAGGACTTATTTAAATAACTATTTGCCGTGAGCGATTGAGATCGTTGTGGCGGCTTGATTGACATAAATAACTACCTATTATTACCAATATTTGAATCGACCTGCATACTATTTATTTTCGTGTCGCTGCAATATCTACCTTGGTTTTTATTTTTTCGGGTGGATAGCACAGCCCTGCTGTTGCACAGCCTTGCCACTCGATAATCATTGGTGCATTTTTTGCGCCCTTGCCATTACTTGTGGTCAACGTCGTGGTTGCAACGACGCTCCTTTGTGTGAATACAGGCACTTGACCGAATGTTGGATCATCAATTGAGACAGGCGCTTGATTAAACGTAAAAGGCGTTGCACTCACGCCTTTGGGGAATTTCAAAGTCAGCTTGTTTTTATAGACATAATGGCCTGGCGTAATTTCAAAACTTATCGACAACCGTGTGCCTTTGGAAGTCGCTTTGGTATTACTGACCACCTGAAAGGCTTGATCGACTGGTAGAAATTTTGATTTGACTGAGGTGTTGCCAAACAAGTCATTTAGGCCTGCAGCCTGCGCGTTGATAGATATCATTGACAGCCCAGCCACCAACGAGGCACTAATAATAGCAAAGGCTTGTGCGCGTAAATTTTTAGAGGTGGGTTTTATGATAGCAATGGGCGATGTATTTGGCATTTTGATTGACATAAGTATTACCTTGAATGGCAGGTGTAGTAGCTGTGAATAAAAGAGCGACTATATCGGTATATAAGATGGTTATACGAACATGCAGGCGTGGCCTCTATCAAGCATGGCCGTTATCAAAACTAGTAGCTATCAAGTACGGTCATTATTAAAAACGGCCATTATCAAGCACAGTCGCTATAAAATCGTACTGTGAGACGAAGGTTTTCTACACTAATAAAAGTGTGTTCATAAAATATATTGATAAAAAACATCAACCAATAACGCCATATTGGTTGATGTTTTTACGAGTGCTGACTGCTTGAGTAGCTTAACTTTATAAGTGAGACTTATAGCTGAGCATAAAGGTCTGTGTCTTGACCTTCACCGCCTTGTTGTCCATCAGCACCTAACGAAAATAAATCATAAGGGCGACCTTCACTGCCAGGCGCAACATACTGCATCTCATTTTCCCAGCCATCAGTTGGATAGCCGCCTTTGATATAACCGCCTTCGGGATAGTTTTTTGCATCAGCAGGCGGTGTGGTCAACGCTTCTAAACCCTGAGCAGTGGTTGGATAACGTGAGTTATCAATTTTATACATATCTAGTGCATTTGATACGGTGGCAAGCGCAGTCTCAGTGGTTTTGACACGCGCTTTGTCGCTTTGTCCGACTACTTTTGGTACCACCAATCCAGCAAGAATGGCTAGGATCACAATAACGACCATAATCTCAATGAGAGTGAATCCTGCTTGACCAGATTTTCTTGCCACACTGCGCTGCATGGCTGAAGAAGCAACCTTAGGGTCATTTACAATATTTGAATGGGATTGGGTATTCTGAACAGCACTTTTTGGCGTCATATTTACTTGGAATTTGTCAGTCATAGTCATCGCTTTGGTCATCACAGTTATGTAAATAGTAAAAGTGGCGTTCTATCGTGGCTCTCATCAATGATATATCAATGAGCTCTGAAATTATTGTCACTATAAACCATGGTTTTATTTTTATCCAGCGCTGCGCCCAATTTGAGTTTGAGTTTGGGTTGGCTATTTTAGATAAAGTTAACTGTTAGCCGACACCAAGTGTATGACTATTAATCCGTGCTTACTATAGCGCGGCGCTTGTGTTTGCCATAGCAAAAATAGCGTTCGTTCAACAATATACAACAGTAAGCAAACCTTAAGAAAGTTAATCCATGGTTTAGCAAGCAAGATAGCTGATATGAATAGAATAAAGGAAAATTAGAGAGAGGTTTTGGAGACAGGAAGCTAGGGCATTGACTTTAATTTAACCTGCCAAATCATTCATATTGACGATTGGCAGCATCACCGCCATGACGATAATCATTACCACCACACCCATCAACACCAGCATCAACGGCTCAAGCAATGACAGTAAGGTACTGATAAAGTTGGTCGCCTCAGCCTCTTGCATATTGGCGGCACGGCTGAGCATGTTTTCAAGCTCGCCTGAGTTTTCTCCACTTTTTATCATCTGTACCATCATCGGTGGGAAGTAAGTAGATTTCTCTAACTGGCTAGACAGACTAGAGCCTTCTGTGACTCTATCGGCCGCAGTGATAATAGTTTTTTGAATATGCAGATTGGTCGTTACCGCAGCGCCAATATGTAACGCTTCAATCAGTGGCACTCCTGAGCGTACTAGTATCGCAAGCGTACTCGCAAAACGTGCCGCATTCAACCCTTTGGACAGTCTGGCCAATATAGGTAATCTCAGGACAGTACTGTCTATCGTCAACTTACCAGCTTGCGTTTGGGCAAAACGGTAGAATAAAAATGCGGTACTTGCCAATACCAATAGTATTAACCACCACCACTGGGTGATGATATTTGATAAAGCCAGAACGATTTGGGTAATCAGCGGTAGCGCTTGCTCAGATTGCTCAAATACTTTGACAATTTTGGGCACCACAAAGCTCATCAGTCCCATAATTACCCCAATGGCCATGACCATCAGCACAATCGGATAAACCATAGCGCCTTGGACTTTCTTTTGGAGGGCAAAGCGGTTTTCGGTGTAGTCTGCTAGCTGGTTAAGAATGAGGTCTAGGTGACCCGATTTTTCGCCTGCCGCAATCGTGGCGATATACAACGGCGGAAAGCTAGCAGCTTGTTGTAGGGCGCGTGCTAAGCTCAAACCCTCTAGGACATGCGAGCGTACCGCCAGCATCAGAGATTTTATATGGGTTTTTGGCGACTGTTTGGCGACGGCAGCCAACGTTTCTTCGAGCGGGATGCCTGCGGCGAGCAGTACAGATAGCTGACGTGTCAGCAGTGCAAGCTCATAGGCAGAGGGTTTTTTGTAGCGGTTTTTGCTTTGGCTCTGTCTGTCATTGACCGCACTGACCTCAACCGGCGTCCAGTGTTTGTCACGCAATTGCTGACGGACTTGCCGCGCAGAGTCGCCTTCTAGCAAACCTTTTTGGACACCACCATGGTCATCAAGCGCTTTAAAATGATAAGCGGGCATAGCAGCGGATATCCTAAGAAGGTCACAGACAAAAGGTTGTAGTATTTACTCAAAAGCTCAGGTTTTCAAAAGCGTAAACGCTTAAAACTTTCAATACTTTAAAAAGCACATTGCGTAAGGTGTGTCATCATTTATACAGAACTTGGCCTATTAAAAAAACGGTGTTGAGTCATTACTGTCAGGCATCAAGCCCTGCAACAATAATACATCTAAATGTTGCTGCTGGATTTTTTTATCAAAATCATTGACCTCAGCAATCAGCATTCTCTCGATACGTTTGTCACTGGCAAACATACTGAGACGCGCACAGATCACAGCCAACTGATAAATGCGTTTTTTGCAATAACCATCTAGCCCTTGTAGCAGTCTCACCATATGCGGCGTCTCAAGACTGGCATAGTCATAATCAGTGATTACTTGCTGACCCAGCGCTCTAACGCCATAGCTGATCGATAAGTGCGCACAAAAATAACAGCTGAACAAATACCCAATCACATGGCCAATATAATAGCCTCGATCATAGGTAAAGCTACTCACACCAAAGTGACCGAGTACATAACTATTGAGACTGCCTTGATCCTGAATTGGCTTACCATGCTTTAGTTTACCGACAGTGGCAAAGCATAATGGGTTTTGTCCGTCCTGAGTAGTCAGCTGCCAACCTGCGGGCTGCTGAGCGGGCATATGACGCACAATATCATCAATGATATCGTCGATGATGTGCAGCTGCTGCCAAAGTCTATCAAGCGCCTCGGTGTCCATAAGACCACGCTTATCAAGCTGCTGAGCCAGCAAATACTGCTGATACTCTACAAACTGTGACTTGAGCGTTTGCACAAGATACGTGGGACGCGTATTGGCAGATGCCATATATAGCAGTCGAGTGCGCTCATGCTGAGTACGATAAAGCGCCACACGCTGCGCGGCTATACTCTCTTCACTAGCAGGAGTTACTGTTACGGCGTTCGCATCAGCTCGTTCAGGAGAAGCGACTTCTGCGGCGCTGACTTCCTTAGTGTCTGATAATGTAAATAATGTCAGCAAGGCCGCTTTGTCAGGCATCTCTACTGCACCTTCTATCTGAGCAGCTTCGTTCCTGCTTTGACCATCTCTGATAGTTTGCTTATTAGGCTTGTTTTCTTTTTTAGCAGTTGCAGTAGTGCCTTGATGGCGATTGGCTTCTGTACTTGGCTTTGCGGTCGGTTCAGTCATAACACACCATCAGCAGCAAAAATAAACACCGTCTAGGTTTTTTATAGGACTGTCAATCAATGACAATCAATACGCCAAAAACGCGCGCTTATACCTTGACGATTCATCACCCCATAGTACCTGAACCCAATCGCATTGTCAGCTGTACCTGTTCAAAAGAGCTCGCGTCAATATCAGTGATACGACACTTATAAACCTTTGATACTTGAGAACTAAAAAAGCGTTAAGAACACATTGGCATCCTTAACGCTTTGAATAAAAAAAATATGAGCTACCCTAGGCAAGGACTTGCTTTTGATACTGCTGACGATAGGCTTTTGGTGAAACCCCATAAACCCGCTTGAATGCTTGGCTAAAAGTAGAATCTGAGGCATAACCTACCATCTGGCTGATACGGCAAATGCTATTTTGCTGCAAACGCAAATAGCGCGCCGCTAAGCGTAAGCGATAGTCAATCAGATAGGTCAATGGCGGCATACCAACCGTGTCTTTGAACCGCTGCGCAAAGCTCGAACGGGACATCCCTGCTACCTCCGCAAGCTGATGTATCGTCCAGTTTTTACCGGGCGCTCCATGCATTGCGGCAAGCGCCTTGGTCAAAAATGGATCTTTCATTGCCTTGAGCCAACTCTCTGTGGCTTCAGGTAAGCTCTCAATATACACGCGCAAGCATTCAATCATCATGATGCTCGCCCAATGATTGATGACCGCTGTTTTTCCCATACGCTCACGCTCAGCTTCGAGTGTCAGCAGTTTAATCTCTACATCGATGACCTCAAACCGACCATCATCTGCATCATTTATTTCGGGCAATATAGGTGGCAACACAGACAATAAAGGATGAATCATCTCTTTATCGTATTTGCACTCAATCAATATCAAAGAGGAATTGGGATCACCATCGCCATTGATATCGAGCGTACGCTCTTTGCAATTGAGCAATAAGTCATCAAGCGATTCGGCAACATCGCCATTATGATTCAGCGCATAGCTCACATGCTTATGCGCGTTCGGGATCATAATCATATCGCCAGTACGCGCCTCTCGTAGACCATTCCCGACATCAATACAAAAGCCACCAGACATCACTAGATAAAACAAAATCGTGTCTTTTCTAGTGATTGAATAAGACCAATTGCCAGCGCCATTTAAGCGATAGTACTTCGTCTCAAATAAATGCACGTTTTGTAGCAATACGCTCAGTGCGTCCATCCATTAGTTCCTCAATAATACAGGGTCGATACCAACCAATCTCACAAAAACATGCACAGTATTAAACATATCGCTTCAAACTTACCCAATAGACACAGTGATTCGTCCTGGCTGACTCTTACTGGAGCAGGTCATCATTTCAAAATTATCTGATAAATAACTTAAATACTGATGGCTGTCATTCAAATCGACAGTATCACGCACTATTTATCATGCAGGGTGGTATATCACTCTTTTTTCAATAGTATGCATGCATTAATTTTCTAAAGCATATTCTGACTTTAAACTTGCCAATCAAATGAGACCTATCAGGTTGTTTAGTATTACTCAAAAACCTTTGATTATAAGTATCTCACTTAGGTAACTATTATCTAAGTCAGGAATACGTCTTCTTATAATGCCGAATTTAAAACCTGTTGTCTATTTACTTATAAGAAATTCTAAACAATAGTATGCTTAATAATTTTATTGAAGTAATTCTAAAGGATTTAGGATAGAAGTAATGAGGCACACAGAGTCAATTGACCCTCAGATAATCAAGTTCTGTTAAAGTCATTTGATAAAGCGTCATAACACAGAAGAATACAAAACAAGCAGGCACAAAAAAACGCCAATGTTGGCGAATACAGTTACTTAAATAGTTTGGGTAGTACAGGATAATAAGGAGAGATACTGCAGAATAAAATATGGGGCGACTGATGGGACTCGAACCCACGACAACCGAGATCACAACCCGGGGCTCTACCAACTGAGCTACAACCGCCATAACTATTGCCAATGAAAAGGCAAGATCTTCAGGCTAAATGGTGCGCCTGGCAGGATTCGAACCTGCGGCCACCTCCTTAGAAGGGAGATGCTCTATCCAGCTGAGCTACAGGCGCTCTTAGAGGACTTTTATATACCAAATCCAGCTTATAATATAATGTTCACTATATCAAAAACTAAATCATTATACATAAAAAAAAGCCTGTAAGGCTCTTAAAATAGATGGTCGGAGTGATAGGATTCGAACCTACGACCCTCTGGTCCCAAACCAGATGCGCTACCAAACTGCGCCACACTCCGAAATTCTCTATTATCTCGATAATTTGTTGATTAACTCGTCGTTGGCAATGCCTCTAACTTGTTAATGTTCCTCGCTATCGAGGTGCACATATTAAGGGGAAACGGCGATGGTGTCAACACCTATTTTCAATTAATTTAAAATAATTGCGATTTTTTTTAAATTAACGTCAGTTTTGCAAAAATAGCGACATCGAAACCCTTTATTAGTAACAGCTACTGCCACTACCGACATCATTGTGCGTTGTTTAACGGTGATATCCATTCACCGTTGATCGTACCTGTCAGCACATTAAACGGCATCAACCATAAATGTGCAGGGCTTGAATCATCTCTGTTAGTTGCGCTATAAGCATCGATATCAGCATCAGGATGGATTTGCTGCTTCAGTGCAACGGGTTGTCGCTCAACTCCTAGCACTGGATAGACGAGCCAGACCTGCCCTGCTCGATACGCTTGTGCATAGCTGGTCAACTGATACGCGTCGCTTGCACTGATAGACGCAGCACTCGGTAAATGCTTCCATTTCATATCAATGACATGACTGTAGCGCCCGACTCTTTTTGCTCTCATGTTTGCTTCAATATTTACACCAGCATCTGTTTCGACAGGCTCTCTATTATTGCTCTGATTGTGAGCACTATCATCACAGTCAGTGTCATATATCAGCAAATCTGGCCGTATAGACAAGCAGGCCTGCCCTGTATCATCGTTTAGCCACACGCTTTTGGTTTGATACAGAGGACGATAAGTGTCACTGACCTGCTGAAACATCGCGGTGATACGCCAGCTTGCCCATTGCTCAAACGCTTGATTCATATCAATCAATAAACACAAGCGCGGCTTAGATAGGCTTTTCTGAATAGGGTCAATCCCATTGCCTGGCGCTGTGTTTGATTGCTTTAATATCCAGTATGCCAAATCCAATAACTCTTGAGCGGCTTGTAGTTGTTTTCGTTGCAACGGCTGAATGCTCAATTGTCGCTTTGCTTGATGATATGTCGAGTCTAGTTGCAGCATCTCACGTTGATTCAGCGTAGGCAGTCGTTGCCACGGCTGCAAGCGTGTAAACATAGGTGGAGGCAATAAAGGTATCAGGTGCATCAATGCGCTTTTGATTAATCGATTGGCCAATATATCTGGACTCAGTACGCTACTCTCGCAGACAAACTTGTGCGGCTGCATAGTGTTGTAGCGCAGCTGCTCTTTGATGAGTAAGCGGCCCTGTAATGAGGAGCGGTTATTGATGTGTGTTTGATACTGTTTGGTTGGTTGATAGCCTGCTACGCGTTGCAAAAACTGCGCGACCAGCCAATCTGACAATGGTAGTGCTTCTATCGGCAGTGGCACGATTTGATGGCTGAATTGATTGAAGTTTTTTGTGCTTGGCAGCTTGCGATTCTTATGCGTATCAAGACGGGTCAAGTCAGATAGCATGCTCTGTACCCAGTGACGCGTCTGTACGATATCGTCGTTTTGGGTAGACTGGTTCAGCTTTGGTAGAATTTCTAAGGTCATGCCACTGGGCAATAAAATAATTCCAATATAGTGCCCGACTTTGAATTGCCACTGTCCTTGCTGACGCTTGATAGTAAATACATCGAATTCTTTTGCCATTAGCCAATGAAAATCTGACACCTGCAAAAAATCATGGACCGTGAGACGCTGATGCTCAAACACAGTGATAACACGCTGACTAGATGGGTGTATGAACCCATTATCTACACGGCTGTGTGAATCGTTAACGTCATACTGTTGTCGTTGATTGTTTATCACCTCAGTTACCCTGCTAATACAAACGCTGATAGACAGCGGCAGTACTAAACGCGCCTGTCTTATCTACTAGGTCTGCATTCACGTTATAGCCAGCCATATTGACAGTTTGACCCATCAAAAAGCCCGGCTCTGCAAACATTTGATGGTGCGCATTCGGATTATGATGGTTGCTAGCTGAGCCATGTGTGTCTTGATTAGCCATCATCTGGCTGTCCTGAATAAACTGCAAGCTTGTCGGCTGCGACTCATCCTTAAATATATACTGTAGGACGCTCACTTGATTACCCGCTGCTTGCGCCAACTGTGGAATGATTTGCTCGATTAGACTCGTTTGCAATTGCTCTAGACTATCCACTGACAGCAAAAAGGCGTGACCCAATTGCGCCTCTGATCCTAGCGTCTGTACGATACGAGTGTTCAATCCTATTAGCAGTTTGCCCAAGTCTACTGTGTCACTGTCATTAGTACTAAAATCATCAGTGCCGACATTATTAGTGCCTAACTGTTTTGGTAAGCCCATAGCGCTGCCAATAACGGGTAATAGTTCAGGCTGCGGTGGACAATCAATGAATCGAAAACGTCGACGTAGTGCCATATCTAATGGTGCTAGAGAATGGTCTTGAGTGTTCATGGTCGCATAGATATCGACATTATCAGGGACACTAAAAGCCCGTCCAGAATAGGCCAGATGGATCGTCATCGCGTTTGGCATGCCCGCGCGCTTATCTGACTCAATCAAACTGAGTAATTCACCAAATACTCGTGACACATTAGCGCGGTTGATCTCATCAATCAGCATGGCATAGCGATGCTGAGGGTCGCGTGCGGCGCGCTGACATAGCTTCAAAAATGCGCCATCTTGCACAGCGTAACTCATTTGAGCGTGGTTAGAATGGCTCTGGTTGGTCTGAGTAGCGCCGTTCATCACAGGGCGAATGCCTTCGACGAACTCCTCGTAACCATAGGCCTGGTGAAAGCTCACCATGCTAAAGCGCTGCTGTGCAATATTCTGATTTTGATCAGTTTTGCACTCATGCTGTGCCTGCTGAAACTCTGCCAACTGCTGCGACAATTCTGACAGAAGCGCCATACTCTCAGGCAATAAGTACCACCCGCCACTATCATCTTTATCAAAATAAGCTTGGCTGGCTCTGTTTTTATAACTGACGGTATCTGAGGTGGCTGGACTGTGCATTTGCAGTACCGACCAAGCTGTATTGCTTAAATTTTTCTCTCGGGCATTTTGTGTCGCTTTGGCCGTAAAGAAGTTATGATTGACCAGTTCAGGGACTTTGACCAAGTCTTTCTTATTTCGTTTAAAGTCTAAGAATATGAGACATACCACTTCTCGCCAGCTTAATTCCTGCAACAGTTGTCCAAGCAGATCTTCTTCATTGGCAGTAGGAAGGAATTCGGTATATTGCTTAGCGATTTGTAGCAATCGATAAGTTTTACCCGTACCCGCGACGCCGGTATAAATCATGTTGATAGGCTTGTGGGTCGTCGTATCAGGCATAGCGTCATCCAGCATTAAGATTCATAAAATAGGTCGTGCTAAGGCGTGTCATCATACTATGATAACGCGGCTGTTTTGTAATCGCAGCAGTTCATGCTAATAATAGTCGTAGAATCATGGTTGATGTAACATAGTGATGATAGTAGTCATCATGGCTTTGGTCATCACTACTCTCATGCTCAACTTATATAGCGGTTATAGCAACCACTATAAAAATCATGCTAAAAATGCCATTCAACACATTTATGTTAAGGAATTTTGTATGTCAGGACTATTAAAAAAACTGCCCGCCAAGCTGACCAAAAAACGACCAGCCAAAGCATCTGACAGCACAAGAGCACCTACCGAAAAACCCAGTAGTACTCTAAAACCAATCAGCAATCAATTTACCAAACTGCTATCAGTGACCAAATACTTGCCTGCCGGTGCGCGCTCCAGTATTTTGTCCAAAGCCTTTGGCAAAGTCGTACCCTATGTAGGTACCACAGGTATCTATTATGAAATGGTCGAACCCAATCAAGTGGTCGTCAGTTTAAACAATAATAAAGCTGTCCAAAACCACATTGGCTCTATCCATGCTGTCGCCATCACCTTGCTAGCAGAAACAGCAACAGGTTTTATTTTAGGTCTAAACTTGCCGTCTGATCGTATTCTGCTAATCAAGTCTTACTCCGTTAATTTTTATCGTCCAATCAAAAAAGGCCAGATTGCTGCCGTATCCAGCCTATCTGATGAGCAGCGCCTACACATCTTAAACACGCCAAAAGGTGAGATGGTTATCCCCTGCATCATTGAAGATCGTGAGTCGGACAGTGACCGCGACCCCATCGTGGTCGAGATGACATGGGCTTGGATTCCAAAGTCTGAGCTAGAAGCTCGTCGCCAAGGCAAAGCCAACGACAAACCAGTAGATGGCAACCTTATAGATGACCGTACTGGTGCAGAGGAAGCTGGCGCAAACGATGTCACTTCAGATAACGATACCCATGCAGATACTAATGCAGATGATACGAATATAGACAATTCTAAGAGCACAGCCGAATAAATCGCTGCATCTCTTAGCTCCTCAATCTGTTCCTAAAAGCACGAAGCGCAAATTATTGATTGAATTTAAATAGGACACGCCATTTCTTTTTTATAGCGTGTGCCGTATATTTGCGCTCAATAAAATCAATGAGGAAATAGTGATGTCCAAACTTAGCAGCTACGTACTTATAGCATCCCTAACGGCCATAGGCTCGTTGGGTTTTGCGATAAATGCTGGTGCTAGTGTAGCCACCACCACAAACTCGGGCCCTGTGTTTTTGGGTGATGCTGGCAATTATCCGTTTTCAGAGGCAGTGCAAGTTGGCAATACGCTATATATGTCAGGGCAAATTGGTTTTAAAGACGGCAAACTGGTCAAAGGCGGTATTAAAGCTGAGACTAAGCAAGCGCTAGATAATATCCACAACACCTTACGAAAATACGGCTATCAAAAATCTGATATCGTTAAATGTCTAGCGATGCTCACGGACATGGATGATTTTGATGATTTTAATAAAATCTATAAAACAGAGCTGACCAAGCCCTACCCCGCACGCTCCGCTTTTGGCGTAGCAGAACTGGTAGCAGGTGCGAGCGTTGAGATTGAGTGCATCGCGGCAAAGTAATAGCGTTATAAAGCGCTGTATCCACTCCAGGCTTAGACTCCAGCGATTAGATTGGTATCGCATCGCCCGTGAGTGCGCTTTCTTTGGTGACTCGCAGCACCTCTTCTAACGTGGTGCGTCCTGCTATCACTTTACGTAAGCCATCTGCACGAATTGACGGTGTCTGCTGACGTGCATACTCTTCTAGCTCGTACTCAGCGGTATTACTGTGAATCATACGGCGCAAGGTGTCATCGACTGGCACAACTTCATATATTGCCGTACGCCCTTTGAACCCTGACTGATTGCATTTATCACAGCCAATAGGCTTAGGCAGATGAATCACATCGTTTGTTATGCTTTCCGCATCTCCAGAAACTGGCTCGATACCGATTTCGGTAAAGAGCTTGGCTTGCTCTGTGTCTGCATCTTGCCAGCTATGACAATGTGAGCATAACGTACGTACCAATCGCTGCGCCACCACACCGATCAGTGAAGACGATAATAAAAAGGGCTCAACACCCATGTCCTGCAAGCGCGTGACTGCGCCAATCGCTGTATTGGTATGCAGTGTTGATAATACCAAATGCCCTGTCAAAGAGGCCTGTACCGCAATCTCTGCTGTCTCCAAGTCGCGAATTTCACCCACCATCACTACGTCTGGATCTTGACGCAACATCGCGCGCAGACTCTTGGCAAAGGTCATATCGACTTTATTATTGACCTGCGTTTGTCCGATACCATCGAGCTGAAACTCAATCGGATCTTCAGCAGTTAAGATATTACGGGTTTGATCATTTAGATCAGTCAGCGCTGAGTATAGTGTGGTAGTTTTACCCGAGCCAGTCGGCCCTGTCACCAAAATGATGCCATGCGGACGATGAATCAGACGTTTTAGCTCAGTATAGTCATTATCAGACAGCCCCAAATACGTCATATTAAGGTGACCTGCCTGCTTGTCTAATAGACGCATCACGACACGCTCACCAAAGCTCGATGGCAGTGTTGACACACGTACATCCACTTCACGGCCTGCCAGTCTGAGACTGATACGGCCATCTTGTGGTACCCGCTTTTCAGCGATATCCAATTTGGCCATTACTTTAATACGTGACACCAATAATGGCGCCAATTGGCGTTTGGGTGTGATAATTTCTTTTAGCTCTCCATCGACCCGAAAACGGACGACCAAACGCTTTTCAAAGGTCTCAATATGAATATCTGAGGCACTCAAACGAATGGCTTCGGACAACAAGGCGTTGATCAAGCGAATGATAGGCGCATCGTCTTGCTGGTCCATTAAGTCTTCTGTTTCAGGTACGCTATCGGCGAGACTGTCAAGATCAGGATGATCCTCTAGCCCAGCTGCGATGTGCTGTGACTCGCCTGTGTTGCCCGCATAAGCAGCATTCATGCGTTTTTCAAAATCGTCTGAGCTGACACTATCATAAGTGGGTATGCTACGAATGCCTTGCTGCTGCAGAAATCTCACGGCTTCATTAATCGCTGACAGTGGCGTGGCTTTGGTCAGCACCAATGTCGGCGGTAACTCAGGATCAATCGCAAGTATGACCAAAATCTGATGGCGTTTTGCAAAACTGTACGGCAACTGTATCATAAGAGCGACCTGATAAGTAAAGAGTGTGACAGAAAAGGGAATGATAGCCAAACGTGCTGCATGCCCTAAGCTAATTGCCTAACTGGCTAAGCCAAAAAAGAGTACAAGTAAGCGGGCATGAGTTTGTTATAATAGCATTTTGTTTTAAACACGTATTATTTTATGCAGTTGGCCGCTCATACCTATTGCTACTCGCTGAGTTTTATTGCATAAATAGTCAGTCTATAATTAAGTCATTATGAAGAATAACAACGTTGACGCTTTTTTAAATAGAACCAGTTATATCAGACTATTTTCTATTTTTTTGTTTGGTTGACAGCACGTTATTATTACTCTCGTCGCTCATTTTTATACTGTTCAAACGACACATTATATTTTGTTTGTTCCCTCGCTCATTTGCTATTAGGATTTTCAGTTATGTCAGATAACGCTAGCACTACTAACCCGTCACTACTTTTGCAAGATACCTTTACTGTCGGTAGCCGTACGTTTTCTTCTCGCCTATTGGTCGGCACTGGTAAATATAAAGACATGACCGAAACTGGCACGGCCATTGCCGCATCAGCTGCAGAAATTGTCACTGTCGCTATTCGCCGAGTCAATATCGGTCAAAACCGTGATGAGCCTAACCTGCTTGATGTCATCTCTCCTGATAAATATACGATATTGCCTAACACCGCTGGCTGCTTCGATGCCGAATCTGCCATTCGTACTTGTAAGCTCGCTCGTGAGTTATTGGGTGGTCATAATTTGGTTAAGCTTGAGGTGCTGGGTGACGAAAAAACCCTTTATCCTAATGTGATTGAGACCTTAAAAGCAGCTAAAGTATTAATCGATGATGGCTTTGAAGTCATGGTCTATAGCTCAGATGATCCTATCGTCGCACAAGAATTAGAAAGCATGGGCTGTGTCGCCATTATGCCACTTGGTAGCTTAATCGGCTCTGGATTGGGCGTGCTCAATCGCCATACGCTAAGCCTTATTATCGAAAACGCTAAAGTACCCGTATTGGTCGATGCAGGCGTCGGTACCGCTTCTGATGCAGCGATTGCGATGGAGCTTGGCTGTGATGGTGTACTCATGAATTCAGCGATTGCCAACGCACAAAATCCAGTGATGATGGCTCATGCGATGAAGCACGCTGTTTGGGCAGGTCGCGAGGCGTTTTTGGCAGGTCGTATGCCGATGCGTAAGATCGCCACTGCCAGTTCACCGCAAACAGGATACTTTTTTCAGTAACCTGCTAAACTGATAACGTCCAACAATGCGCCACTTATAAAATAATAAAATAAAGCATTGCTCAGGGTGTGTTTGATACTCAAGCATGACCCTGACTATCGCTTTTGACTCACTACTTATCGTCATAAAAGGATTTATTATGCGACTTCTCACCGCAGTCGACCAGTTGTTTTTACTTCTTGAGTCGCGTAAGCAGCCGATGCATGTGGGCGGCATGTTCTTATTTGAATTGCCAGAGAACGCGGATAGTGACTTTGTCTACCAATTGGTAAAGCAGATGCAAGACTCCGATGTCCCGCCAAGCTTTCCTTTTAATCAGGTTTTGGAACATCTAGTATTTTGGAAAAAAGACAAAGACTTCGATGTTGAGCATCACTTTCATCATGTGGCACTGCCAAGCCCTGGACGTATTCGTGAGCTCCTCATGTACGTGTCAAGAGAGCATGGTCGTCTACTTGATCGCGCCATGCCACTATGGGAATGTCATGTGATTGAAGGCATCCAACCAGAAGTCGAAGGCGGTCCTGAACGGTTTGCGTGGTATTTCAAAATCCATCATTCTTTGGTGGATGGCATCGCCGCAATGCGCTTAGTACAAAAGTCATTGTCACAATCAGAGACAGAGCCCGTCACGCTGCCTGTCTGGTCACTCATGGCTCGCCATCGTAATCCGGTCGACGCTATATTGCCTGCGGAAAAATCCATCAGACGTCTGTTAAAAGAGCAGTTTTCTACCATAAAACCTGTGGTGACAGAATTGCTGGACAATATAAAAAACCATGGCGACGAGGGCTATGTCGGCACATTTGATGCGCCGATGAGTATTTTGAACAAACGTATCTCAGCATCACGGCGGATAGCGGCGCAATCTTATGACATACAGCGATTCAATGATATCGCCGATAGGCTCAAAATCAGCAAAAATGATGTGGTATTGGCGGTCTGTGCAGGTGCTATCCGTCGTTATTTAATATCAATGGATGCATTACCTAGCAAGCCTTTGATTGCGTTTGTACCGATGTCGCTGCGTACAGATGAGAGCATATCGGGCAATCAGCTGTCGTTTGTACTGGCGAACTTGGGCACGCATTTGGACAATCCATTACGCAGAATAGAATTGATTCATCGCAGTATGAATAATGGCAAGCGTCGTTTTCGCCGTATGAATCAAGCTCAAGTCATCAATTACAGCGTTATCGCCTATGCATGGCAAGGCATCAACTTGGCAACTGGATTGTTTCCTAAAAAACAAGCCTTTAACCTGATTATCTCTCACGTGCCAGGGTCTGAAAAACCTTTATACTGGAATGGGGCGCGTTTGCAGTCGTTATATCCTGCGTCAATCGTGTTTAATGGGCAGGCCATGAACATCACCTTAGCCAGTTATTTGGACAAGATTGAGTTTGGCATTACCGCTTGTGGCAAAGCCTTGCCGCGTGTGCAAGACATGCTAATGCTCATAGAAGAAGAGCTGCAACTGTTAGAGACTGTCAGTAAAGAGTTGGCATTCAAAGGCATTACCGTCGAAGATAAAGGCAGCAATAAGGGTAATGATAAAACAAAAAAGCTGGCTCCTTAACGGAACCAGCTTTTTGATATTGATGAGTCTCATCAATAATAGCGACAGTCAATCAATGACAGCGTATTAATTAGAGCGCGTCGCCCCATGCTGGGACAACCATTTGCATCAATGGCTTTAACAATTTCACATTACAAGCAAAGATAGAGCCTGACGTCGCTGAGTTGTGCGCGCCAGTATGATCAACCACCACACCACGTGCTTCGGTCACGATAAGCTCGCCCGCTGCGATATCCCAAGGCTTGATAGACATCTCAAAATAACCGTCAAAACGACCAGCGGCCACATAGCATAAATCAAGCGCTGCTGAACCCATACGACGGACTTGACCACCAGCTTCAGAGACCTTTTGTAAGCTCTCAAAATGCTCTTTGGCATAAGAGATGACTTCGCCATTACGCTTGCGCTCAAGTGGATGACCTGTTGTAAAAAACCCACCATCAATCGTTTTGCGTTCGCTCACTTGCATACGGCGATTGTTCAAGCGCGCGCCTTTACCGCGGCTAGCAGAGAACATCTCGTCACGGACTGGATCATAGACCACACCATGTTGCGTGACACCTTTATGCTGTACAGCGATAGACACACAGAACTGCGGTACACCATGGACAAAGTTTTTGGTGCCATCTAGTGGGTCGATAATCCAGCACCAGTCAGCGTCTTCGCCGCGACCTTCTTGCATACCAAACTCTTCACCCAAAAACGAATGATTCGGATAGCTGGCTTTTAGCGTCTCAATCGTGAGCTCTTCGCTAAAACGATCGATACGAGTGACCAGACCATCTAGCCCTTTAGACTCGATATCTAGCTCAATTTTGTGACGGTTTTGATGCGCATATAAAATCTCTTTACCAACTTTTTCAGCAGTACGCGCTGCGATGACGACCATGGGTTCCATAAATAACCTATTTGCTTGATGAATGAATGTAACATTTACTTGATAAATAAATACCAAAAATAAGACCAACTCTGTGCCCACAACATGCCAATCAGCCGCCGCATCACACCACATCTATGCGATTTAAAAAACGTGTCGTTTATAAACGAAAACTTATAAATGACAACCGCATTATACTAAAATTGTTCGATAAAAACGAAAAAACCGTCACGCTGACCCAACCAATATATTGGTGATCGAAAACACTGCGCAAGTTGTAAAAAAGTAAGCACCTACGGCTAGCAGGTGTTTGCTCTACGTAGAGAGCTAATATCTATTATAAATAAGCGGTTCAGAGTAATAGCAAAAATCTGAGAAGCATAAACTATGACCAGAGTGACTTAATTTGTCTGATCACACCATCGACATCTAAGCCACAATCCGCTAGCTGCTCTGCTTGTGAACCATGCGCAATAAAGCGATCTGTAATACCAATATTGCGAATAACCGGACGATGCTGCTGATAAGTCTTAGATTCATTGAGCAAATACTCATTTACTGCACTACCCGCGCCGCCCATAATCATGTGCTCCTCTAGAGTCACGACATGCGTCACGCCTTGTGCTAACAGGCTGTCAAGCATTGCAGTATCTAGTGGCTTCACCCAGCGCATATTGACTACATGCATTTGACAATCCAAACCTGTCTCTTGAGTGATATGCTCTGCAGCGCGCTGCGCGATGGCAACCATCGTACCAAATGCCAGTAACGCTATCTTGTTAGGAGTATCTGCGTTACCCAATACCGACTCTATGACGGCTTCGCCAACTTTATAATTTTGAGCGGGCTGTTCTACAACTGCCCCCGTACCAAGGCCGCGCGGATAACGAACTGCGGTGCATCCTTGGTATTCATAACAGGTATTGAGCAAGTGGTAGCATTCATTTTCGTCTTTGGGCGCGGCAATCACCATATTCGGTACGCAACGTAAAAAACCAAAATCAAATACGCCCGCATGGGTTGCACCGTCTTCACCGACAAGGCCCGCTCGGTCAATGGCAAACATGACATCGAGATTCTGCAAAGCCACATCGTGAATCAGCTGATCATAACCACGCTGCAAAAACGTCGAGTAAATCGCCACAATCGGCTTGACGCCTTGTGTTGCCATACCAGCTGCTAGTGTGACAGCGTGTTGCTCAGCGATAGCCACATCAAAAAAGCGTTCAGGAAAATGACGAGCAAACTCAATCATTCCCGAGCCTTCTTCCATGGCAGGAGTAATGGCGAGTAACTGATCATCTTCGGCCGCTTTGTCACACAAAAACTGTCCAAACACTTGCGAGTATTTTAACGCAGTCTTCTTAACTGGTTCTTTGATAACAGGCTTTGATTCTGTTGTGGTGGCACTCTGAGAGTCGCTATGACTACTGTCAGCAGGTAGTTTGCTGATTGCATGATAGCCGACTGGGTCTAATTCTGCTGGCGCAAAGCCTTTACCTTTAGTCGTATAGATGTGTACTAGTACTGGGCCTTTTGCCTGTTTTGCCAGTGATAACACGCGCAGTAGCTCAGGGATATTGTGCCCATCAAACGGACCAAAGTAGGTAAAACCAATGGCCTTAAATAAGTTGTCTTCTAGCTGCGGGACGTCACGCATCTCTTTGTGACGTTTGCGTCGATCAAACGCTTGCATGTCAGGACGTTGGCAAAGAATAGGCTCGCCTGACTCAGAGATATCCACCTGATAGCCCAATTCCCACAGCATCGCTAAATGACGCGAAAAGCCGCCGATAGAGCATGATATTGACATATCATTGTCGTTTAGGATGACCAACAGATCCGCATCCTGCTGTACTGCGTCATTCATGGCCTCAAATGCCATACCGCCTGTCATTGCGCCATCGCCGATGATACAAGCAACGGTTTGCTCGCGGCGCTGATAGCGCAGGGCTAAACTCATACCCAGACCGGCTGAGATTGAGGTTGATGAATGTCCAACCCCAAAAGTATCGTAGACAGATTCGGCACGCTCTGGGAATGCCGTCAGACCATCTTTAGACCGGATGGTGCTCAACTGATCACGGCGTCCTGTCAATACTTTATGGGCGTAGGCTTGATGACCCACGTCCCATACGATCTGATCGTTTGGTGTGTCTAACAGATAATGCAGTACGATAGTTAGTTCAACCACACCTAAGTTGGCACCGAAATGCCCGCCACTCTGACCGGCTGAATACAATAAAAAAAGACGCAGCTCATCAGCCAATGTAATCAGCTGATCTTTGCTCAATGTGCTCAGGTTAGAGGGCGTATCGATTGCATCCAGCAATGGCGTATCAGGACGCACGCGTGGAATCTCAGTGTAGGTCTGCTGTAAGCTCGATAGCTGGGCAGCAGAATCAAGCACTGATGCAGATAGAGACTGAGACTGTAAAGAATGAGGTGACTGCTGCATAAACCGTACGATACCTACCAATCTGCTGACAAGACATATCCTCAGCGTATAGTGGTCACTATAGCCAAGGGATGTCAATAATATCTACATCATTATTGATGTAATCGACCATATAATTATTCATGCAACTTTTGCAGTATGTAGCTATGTAATGTTGCTACATACCATAGCAGCGACACTGTCTGGATAACCGACGCGCCAATACTACGCTGAAACGCTAAGGGGTAACATTATGCCCTATTATTTTGCATCAATATCAGATGTTAATGACGACATAGTAGTGCAAGGATAAAGACTTGTCACTGTATCCATCAAAATAGTATGGCATAATAGCATTTTTTTTTAATTGTCGCTTTAATCATCGTGCATCGTCTGTGAACTTTGTGTGTTTTTATAACAAATGCGATAAATACGCGGTACTGGTAAACAGGTTATACTGCTGCCATTCTTTTTTTGGCAATAGGCTGTGATGACATAACACTTCGATGGTGTATCGTCATTTAGAATCTTATGCTGAATATAAAAGAAGCGGCCGAAAAACAAAGAATAGATCGTCACAAATATGAAACTAGTGAAAAGTCTCTAATGACCATTAGTCAAGTTGAGCCCTTTTGAAATCATTAAATGTAGGTGCGTGTTGTCTGATAACACGCTCTCAATTCGTTATAACAAACCCTCTACCGCCACAACTGTAGGCTTCTGTAGGACAGTAATGTCATATCAATTTATCACCAGTGCCAAATTACCCACTCGTCACGGCGAGTTCGATATTCATGTGTTTGAAAACGACGAAGGCCAAGAGCATGTCATGCTGACTGTAGGTCTCTCTGCAGTCGAACAGCATAGTACAGCTGAATTTCAACCAGACTTAACTAGCACAGCAGTGAGCCCATCAAGTGATACCTTATCTCAGCGTCCAATGCCATTGATTCGTATTCATTCTGAGTGCCTAACAGGTGACTCGTTCAGCTCATTAAAATGTGACTGTGGACCGCAGCTAAATGCCGCGATGCAAGCCATACAAGAATCAGGCTGCGGTGCGATTTTGTATCTACGCCAAGAAGGTCGCGGTATCGGACTGACCAATAAGATTCGCGCTTATGCCCTCCAAGATCAGGGGCATGATACGTTAGATGCCAATCTTATGCTGGGCTTGCCCGCCGATGCCCGTATCTATGACATGTGTGGCCCGATGCTTGCCCATATTGGTGTCGATGCTGTCAGACTCATTACTAATAATCCAAACAAAGTCGCTTATTTGACTGAGCATGGTATTGACGTTGTCGAACGTGTCCCCTTGTTGGTCGGTGTCAATGATATGAATGCTGAATATCTAGCGACCAAACGTGACCGCATGGGGCACTTGTTTGATAAAAATATCGCGCTTGATACAGAACTCCATCTCGATACAGACCTTAATACCGCCATACACCTGAATAAATAGATATCTTATGAGTATTTCAAATACAGATAACCAGACAAACCCGTTAGATTCAACGACCATACCAGCCCATAGCGACATCATGCGTGTACGTGAGTTTTTGGTTGATTTGCAAGCACGTATCTGTGAGGCTTTGGAAGCACAAGAGCGTGATGGCGGCGGCACTAATAACAACGAGCATGTAACCTTCGCTCCTGATGATTGGGAGCGTCCTGAAGGCGGCGGTGGTCGCTCATGTGTATTGGCAGGTGGCAAGGTCATCGAAAAAGCAGGCGTGATGTTCAGCCATATCGAAGTACATAATCTACCTGCCTCTGCTACGGCACGCCACCCTAATATCGCTGGGCGCAAAGCTCAGGCAATGGGCGTGTCTCTAGTTGTCCATCCGAAAAACCCCAATGTTCCTACCAGCCATGCCAATGTGCGTTTATTCGTCGCAGAAGCAGAAGGCGAAGCGCCTATTTGGTGGTTTGGTGGTGGTTTTGATTTGACGCCTTTTTATCCAGTATTAGAGGATTGCGTACACTGGCATCAGGTTTGTCATGACCTGTGTGCGCCTTTCGGTGACAATATTTACGCTGACTTTAAACAGTGGTGTGATGAGTATTTCCATCTACGCCATCGTGATGAGCAGCGCGGTATTGGCGGCTTGTTCTATGATGATGTAAATACTGAGAGTCGCGGCTGGGACTTTGAGACCTGCTTTAACTTTATGAAAGCTGTCGGTAACGGCTATCTTGACGGTATATTGCCGATTTTTGAGCAGCGTAAAAACACGCCTTATACTGAAGCGCAGCGTGAGTTTCAGCTGTATCGTCGTGGGCGCTACGTCGAGTACAACCTCGTTTACGATCGCGGGACTTTATTTGGCCTACAGAGCAACGGACGTATCGAGTCTATCTTAGTCAGTATGCCGCCGCTTGCCAGTTGGCATTATCGTTTAGAGCCGGCTGAAGGTACGCCTGAATTTGAGTTGACCGATTTCTATCTAAAACCACGTGACTGGTTGACTCTATAGCTTATCTGCATATAATAAAATTGGGTGGTTGATTCTAGACAATAATCTAGAAAATTCAAATAAGGTCAGCTGCTATCGCTGGCCTTATTCATATAAGCCCATTGAAAGGACGATCGGTTGAATTGCGGCCACGTCTAAGTTCAACATTATGTTTTGAATTGTCATTTAACAATATTACGATGATATAACAACTATCTTAACTATAACTACGTAAATAGTGGTTACAATAGAAATTATATTTTTGAAAAATTATTTAGAAGCGAATACGTTTCTAGATAGTATGAGTAAATTGCTCTATTTATATCTTGTTCAAAGCCAGCGTTTGCATGCGCATACTATTAGTAAATTTTAAAGGAATAATCTATATGACAAAGGCTCATTCTAACAAATTTTTAAAATCCTTCTTCAGTGTCACCTTGATGGCAGCAGCGCTAGGTCTGACGGCTTGTAGTACTGCCAATGATGCCGACTCAAACCCTGATGTACAAGCCCGTCAAGACAGTATGAAAAACTGGGGCGATTCAATGGGCGTGATGGGCGATATGGCAAAAGCGCCTGATACGTTTGATGCAGCGGTGTTCAAAGAACAAGCAGCGTTTATGGCAGAAGATGCCTCTACACCATGGAGTCATTTCGAAGATGCAGAAGCCAAAGGCAATGCAACCGAAGCGGTATGGTCTAATGCTGACGGCTTCAGTGCAGAAGCCGAAAACTTCCAAAAAGTCACTGCTGAACTGAATGCTGCTGCACAAACCGCTACTAGCATGGACGATGTTAAACCTGCATTTGGTCAAGTGGGTGCAAGCTGTAAATCATGCCATACCGACTTTAGAGCAAAAGATGAATAAAACCTTGTACTTATGGTAAGTCGACAAGTAAAAAAAACCGCCAAATCAAATAAAATGGCGGTTTTTTATTGCTTAAAAAATATCACGTTAAAAGCAGCCCTTCAAAACAATGCACTGAGCAAATCACTCTGTCGCAGCTTTATTAACATCAATCACTTGTTGCTCATTTATCTTATTGACGATGGATTTTACCGAAGGATCACTCAAATCTATCGTGCGTATCGGGAATGGAATATTGATCTCTGCTGCATCAAGCGCATTTTTAATCTCTACAATAACTTGATGAATTGAGGCGACTTTATTGGCCTGCGTACCATCTTCAATAAACCAGCGCACCATCAGATCCATAGACGAGCCGCCAAACCCAGTGGCAATCACGCTTGGTGTCGCTTTTTTGGATACGCTATCGACTTTGTCTAGCGCTCGTAGAATCTCAGCTTTTGCCGCTTCGATGTCATCTTCATAACCGATACCGACCGCAACTTGCAAACGGCGCTGCTTATAAGCAGTATTGACCGTCAGTGCTGAGGTATATAAGTCTGAGTTTGGAATCACCACTTGCCGACCGTCATAAGTCCTGATGGTGGTCGCACGAATTTTAATGTCTTCGACCGTGCCTTCATATTCACCAGACACGATCTGATCACCGATACGAAACGGCTCTGAGATCAATAGCAAGATACCGGACAGCAAATTTTGAAAGATATCTTTAAAAGCAAAACCAATCGCGACCGAACCTATCCCGAGTGCACCAATAAGCTTAGCTGGTGTGAATCCCGGAACAGCAACAACCATCGCTATCATAAAACCAATAAACAGAATGAGTGCCCCACCTATCCGCTGAAACACCTTGACCAAGTTTTGATGACGTACGCGCGATCCTAAGATTTTATGCACCGCTTTTTTGAAAAAAATAGACAATAGCCAAAAAATACCCAAAACAATGAGCGCCGCCACAAAATATGGAATGCGCTCAATAAAGCCATTTGCCAAATCTTGGGTGGTATAGACCACTTGCTGATAGATGGTCATACCATCAGCGACTGTGTTCGATAGGCGGCTCACATCAGGGGTGGGCATAAAGGGATTGCTCCTATTGCTATGTTAGCGCATCATTATAGATAACGGGTTTAGTGCCAAAGCGACTCACTGCGGCTCATTGAGAGTATGCCAACTAAGACATCAAGTTTGCTTGGACAATTTCGATCCAGTAGCCATCTGCGTCCTTGATAAAGGCGATATGTTTCATACTGCCCTCTTCTGGACGTTTCTTAAATTCGACATCGTTTTTATCAAACCAAGCAACGGCTTCTTCTAAATTCGGTACGCTAAAGCAAATATGACCAAAACCTTGTGGCTCTTGATTGCCATCATGATAGCTAAAATCAGCCTTGGTTTCGGTACCGTAGTTGTGGGTCAGCTCTAAAATACCGCGTTGGCGGAAGGCAAAGATTTCTAAATCATCGCCTGTAGGCAGGTTATCGTGCTCGCTCTCAGTCAACTGTGCCAAGAAGTACAGATCAAACCCCATGTCAGGGAATTTTTTGACCGCCAATAACGTCATACCCAAAACACCAGTATAAAATGCCAGTGATTTGATTGGGTCTTTGACACGGAGCATGGTGTGGTTAAAAGTAAAACCTGTCGTCTGAGCGGCGATGGGCTGCACACCATCGGTATGCACACTGCTGATAGGCTGAGCTATCACTGAATCATTTTTATTATCGGTAGATACGTTAGACATAATTATCCTAATAGGGTTCATAAGATAGGCTGATAGGCGCGCAAACCACCTTGTCGTGATTTGCGCCGTTTACTTATCATAATAAAAAATGGCGAGGTAATTGATAGGGTTTTGTAAGAAGCTGAATAGGAGTTGTTAAGCTATCGATAACCATAAAGTCTGTCAAAAATTTAACAAATGGCTCAACGCTGCCTTAAATATCGCTTAATTGAGGACATATCCTAACTGTCTAAGAAACGCACTTTTCCTGTCTCAAGATCATACTCAGCACCGACTACTAGCAGCTGACCACTATTGGTTAAGTCCTCTAATGCACGTGAGCCATGCTTTAGCTGACTAACTGACATACGTACGTTAGCGCGGATAGAGCGATCGACCAGTTCGTCTGCATCGACGTCTTGACCATTGGCAGTTGCCAATTCGTGCAAGTTATAAACGCTTGGACGAATACGATCTACGATGGACTGCAAGTTAGGTGAATAGTTCTGTTCAGGATTAATCAATGTCTCAACGCAGGCCGTGACAGCACCGCATTTTGAGTGTCCAAGTACGACCACCAATTGCGTACCAAAGGCTTCAGCTGCAAACTCGATTGAACCAATCTGCGATGGTGCAACCACATTACCTGCGACTCGTATAACGAACAAATCTCCCAAACCTTGATCAAAGACAATCTCAACGGGTACTCGTGCATCCGAACATCCCAAAATAATGGCCAATGGGTTTTGATCTTTGACCAACTCTGGACGACGCTGCATATATTGATCGGTACTGGTGAGGCTATCAACGTAACGCGCATTACCTGCTTTTAAAAGCTCAAGCGCTTCTTGACCTGTTGTTGGACGTGTATCGGTAGACATGAGAGATCCTTTATCATCAATAATATGAGAGTTATAAATGGCATTACATTAGGTATGCAAACATAGATTGGCTAGTGGCTACCAACCTATCAGGCTCGTGATATTTGTCAGCCATATCGTGATTGTATAGGAATAAAGGCCAAAAATCGGTAAAAAAATTTGTCTAAATGTCGTGAGGTAAATATAGTCGATACCAAAAATACAGCCGTACCCATCACGACCATGACCATGACCGTATGAATCGCATACCTTATAACGAACTTGCACTGACTTATATCAAGGGTTTGTTATAATACGCAGCATTCAGGCAGCAATCAGATCATGCTTACGCTCATGCCAATCTCTTTGATGACAGTGATTTACCTCGATAACTGTATTGATATATTGGACGCTTAGGAACAGATATTATGGCCAATCCCTCTCCAAATACGCATAACACCTCTGCGTCACCTCATGATGATCAGGTGCTACTAAAGCTGACTGGTCTCAAAAAAACCTATGATCAAACCGAGGTCTTAAAAGACATCAATCTTGATATCAAACACGGTGAGTTTTTGACGCTACTTGGGCCATCGGGCTGCGGTAAGACAACCTTGCTACGCTTGATTGCAGGCTTTGAGCAGCCAAACGCTGGGGCGATATATTTGGATGGTGTACAGATGGCAGGCTTGCCCGCTGATAAACGTCCGGTCAATACCGTATTTCAGCAGTATGCGTTGTTTCCTCACATGAGCGTCGCCCAAAATGTGGCTTATGGTCTTAAGCTAAAAAAAGTCCCGAAAGATGAAATCCAAAGACGCGTCAGCGAAATGCTAGCGATGGTACAGCTAGAGCATTTGGCCAACCGTAAACCGCAAGATTTGTCTGGTGGCCAGCAGCAGCGAGTTGCGATTGCACGCGCGGTGATAAACCGTCCTAAACTGCTACTGCTTGATGAACCGTTATCTGCACTCGATCATAAACTGCGCCTGCAAATGCAGTCTGAGCTAAAGCGTCTGCAACGTGAGCTTGGCATTACCTTTGTCTTTGTCACTCATGACCAAGAAGAAGCGCTGTCGATGTCAGACCGTATTGCCGTAATGAAAGACGGTACGTTTCAGCAAATTGGTACGCCTATTGAGATTTATGAAACCCCTGCCAACCTATTTACTGCCAAATTTATCGGCGAGACCAATTTGTTTAGAGCTGAGGTCAAAGGTGTCTATCCCGATCACCCAGATCGTGATGGTAAAGTGACCAACGGACGCATCGAGGTCGAAGTCTGTGAAGCGCAGGTGCAAGAAGGGCCAACCACATTACGTAACTTACGTCGTCCTAATTTTGCCAATGACGTGCAGGTAGGTGATATCGTTAATTTACTACTTCGCCCCGAAGACCTACGAATATATGATCCAAAAGATAACGAGCATAGCGGACTGTTAGGCCGTGTCATCGAGAGTAACTATAAAGGCAGCACCTTAGACTCGATTATCGAATTGGCAAATGGTCATATCATCAAAGCCTCTGAGTTTTTTGATGAGGATGATCCGAGCTTTGATTACAAACTAAACGAAGGCGTCAAAGTTTCGTGGGTGGATGGCTGGGAGTGGGTATTGCCAGAAGACTCTGAAACTATGCCAGACATAACTGCACAAAAGGATGGTAGCTGATGGCTCGCAACCACTTAGGCAGTAAAAGTCCATTTCGTACCGCCACACTTTGGCTAATCTGGGGTTGGCTACTGATATTTGCACTATTACCAAATATCCTAGTCATCGCTGTCAGTTTCCTGACCCGTGATAGTAGTGCGTTTATTAGCTTACCTGTTAGCATCGACAGCTATGTGCGGATGATTGACCCGTTGTATTTTGAGGTCTTTGTCCACTCATTATGGATGGCAGGTATCACAACGGTTATCTGTTTACTGCTTGGCTATCCTTTTGCATGGCTGGTTTCCAAAGCAAAAGTGCGCTGGCAGCCACTGCTCATGATGTTACTGATACTGCCGTTTTGGACCAACTCTCTGGTGCGGACTTATGCATTAAAGCTGCTCTTTGCTAACAATGGCTTGATTAACAAGTTGCTCTTGGCTATAGGCATCATCGATACCCCTATCGATATTTTATATACGCAAGGTGCGGTGATTGCAGGTTTAACCTACTTGTTATTTCCGTTTATGGTACTGCCGCTATATGCGGTATTTACTGACTTACGCAATGACATGCTATTGGCCTCACAAGATTTGGGTGCATCAAGAACACAGACCTTTTGGCATGTGGTATTGCCATTAACGACACCAGGGATTATCTCTGGGGTACTGCTCGTGCTATTGCCTGCGATGGGCATGTTTTACGTGGCGGATATCTTGGGTGGTTCTCGCAATTTACTGGTTGGTAATATCATCAAAAACCAATTTTTGGATGCGCGTGACTGGCCCTTTGGTGCTGCGGCCAGCGTCTTATTGACACTAGCGATGGCGGTATTATTACTTGCCTACCGTGCCAGTAGCCGCCGCATTGGAAAAACCGACTTCAACGAGGTGGCCTAATGTCTTACAGCTCACCGAATAAAAAAACTCGTCCGCTCAAGATTGGCAGTATCGCCGCCAAGGGTTATCTCGGACTGATTTATACTCTGCTATATCTCCCCATCATTGTCTTGGTGGTGATGTCATTTAACAAATCAAAAATTGGCTATAACTGGGGCGGCTTTAGCTTAAAGTGGTACGAATCGCTATTTAACAACCAAGCGATGCTCGATGCATTTTGGCACTCTATTGTCTTAGGATTGGTCGCCGCCACTGTTTCGACTTTGATAGGCACGCTCACTGCTCTAGCGCTACACCGTTATAATTTTCGCGGTAAAGGCTTGCTAAACGGGCTATTGTTTGTCCTCATGATGTCTCCTGAAATTGTATTGGCTATTTCATTGCTAGCACTGTTCTTACTGATTGGTTTGCAATTGGGCTTTGTCTCGCTACTATTAGCACACATTACTTTTTGCCTGCCCTTTGTGGTCATTACCGTCTTTGCACGATTGAGCAGTTTAGATGAGCGATTGATGGAAGCGGCACGCGACTTGGGTGCCAATGAATCAACCATGGTACGTACAGTACTCATTCCCGTTATCTTGCCAGCCGTCATGGCAGGTTGGTTGCTGGCCTTTACCTTGTCGCTCGATGATGTAGTGGTGTCGACCTTTGTCACAGGGCCTAGCTATGAGATTTTACCGCTGCGCATTTATTCTATGGTGCGTGTAGGACTCAAACCAGAAGTCAATGCCATTGGTACGTTATTACTGGTTGCTTCACTAGTACTGGTCGTTATCTCACAGTTACTGTTACGCAAGCGCTAGATGTTGATTGCTGACTAACTACTCATTAAAATGGACTATGAGTGAAAGTCAGCGCTATATTGACTATAATGAATTTTTCTCACCTTAGCGGTTAGGTTATATTATGCTTGAGCTACGTCATCTTAATACGTTAACCGCGCTACGAGCGCATGGTTCACTCGCTGCTGCTGCCGATGAGCTGCATGTCACGGCTTCTGCGGTCTCGCATCAATTAAAAGAGCTTGAGAACTATTACGACATCAGCTTGGTCAATCGCCGCACTCGCCCGCTTAGTTTTACACCAGCAGGTAAAGCAGTATTGGCATTGGCAGACAATATCCTACCGCAAGTTACTCGCACCAAATCTAACCTTAAACGCTTAGCGCATGGTCAAGCAGGCAGGTTGCGCCTAGCATCAGAGTGCCACAGCTGCTTTGATTGGCTTATGCCGATACTGAACCACTATCGCCGTGAATGGTCGGATGTTGAGCTAGATTTTGCCACAGGGTTTGAGCCTGAGCCGCATCATCTACTCATGGAAGGTGATATTGACTTGCTTATCACTACCAGTGATTTGCCGATAGACGGTATCAGCTATCAGCCATTGTTTGAATATGAGAGTCGTTTGGTGCTGTCACCCACGCATGATCTGGCAGCACAGACATTTATTGAGCCAACAGATTTGGTCAATGAAACGCTGATTGCCTATCCAGTAGAAGCCAAACGTCTCGATATCATTGCTAACTTTATGACGCCAGCGCAAGTGAGTTTTGAGAGTGTTCGTACGACAGAACTGACCGCGATGCTGATTCAGCTGGTGGCTAGTGAACGCGGTGTGGCAGCATTGCCTGATTGGGTGGTTGCTGAATATGAGAAAAAAGGCTGGGTCGTCTCACGGCCACTTGGCGATGGCGTTCGCTGTCAGCTATACGCCGCGACGCGTACCTCAAGTCGAGATACAGCGTATATGCAGGGATTTGCCAGCCTGCTCGACGGTATCCTCAAACCAATATAAAAGATGTGACTGTGAAAAATATAACTATAAATATTTATCTATAACATGAGTTTAAAGAAATAGAATCCGATAGCAGTTGCCAATAACGTCAGTCCTACATGCAAACCGATGAGCGCTAAGCCTGCCAATAGCCGACCATCGTGGATAAAGCCAAACACCTCCGCACTAAATGTACTAAAGGTCGTTAGCCCGCCCAAAAATCCTGTAATCACAAACACGCGTACATGATCGGATAAATTGCTTCCCATGCGCTCAAACCACACTAGCGCGAGCCCTATCAGCAGTCCGCCTAGGATATTAGCACTCAGAGTACCGAGTGGCACCCAACCGTGCAAAGCATTAAAACGCGATAGCCATGCCCGCAAGCAAGCACCAAATGCTGCGCCCAAACCAATAGCAAGCCACTGCATAGACTGTCCTTAATTCGTATAAACTTGATGGGCATGAGGCCCAATCAATAGCACGGTCATACGGCTGGCAACTCTGTCATCGGCCAACGCGGAACGCAGCTCACGGCCAGATCATCGGACTGCCCTGCTTGCAAACGTTCAAAACCTGCATAAGCAATCATCGCGCCATTGTCCGTACATAGCGCAGGCGGTGCATAATGAACGGTTGCATTTATCTTAGCCAGCTCGCTCTCTAACGTCTCGCGCAGATGAGTATTGGCGCTGACTCCGCCCGCAATCACTAAGCGGCTCATATCTGCTTGCTTGAGTGCTTTGACGCATTTCTTCACTAGCGTATCGACCACTGCATGCTGAAAACTGGCAGCGATATCTGCGCGAACTTGTGGATCACTATCAGATTTATGACCAGAACCGCCTGACAGTGGCGTATCTTTAATCAGATTATGTACGGCAGTTTTCATACCACTAAACGAGAAGTCTAAACCACGATGTAGCATCGGTCTTGGCAGCGAATACGCGTTAGGATTGCCAGTTTCTGCCAGCTTGGCAATATTAGGGCCGCCAGGATAAGGCAGGCCTAGCATTTTGGCGGCTTTATCAAAGCACTCACCCGCTGCATCATCTATCGACTCACCCAATATCTCATACCGACCAACACCGTGTGCAGCTATTAATAATGTATGCCCACCAGATACCAGTAGCGAGACAAAAGGGAAAGCTGGTGGGTTGGCACCCATGAGCGGCGCCAATAGATGCCCTTCCATATGATGAATACCAATTGCTGGAATATCTAAACCATATGCCAAGCTGCGCCCAAACAGTGCACCCGTCATCAGAGCACCGATGAGTCCTGGCCCTTTAGTATAGGCAATCGCATCGATCTCGCTTTTTTTCATGTCGCACTGATCTAAAAGCTCATTGAGTAATGGTACAAGCTTACGAATATGATCTCGGCTGGCAAGTTCAGGGACAACGCCGCCATAGAGCGCATGTAGCTCAATCTGTGAGTACAACACCTGACCGACCAAACCTTGATTGTCGCTATTTATTTGCTCACTATCAAAAATCGCTAGTCCCGTCTCATCACAAGAGGTCTCTAAACCCAATACTTTCATATTTTTGCCTTTATACCTTTATTTTCATACTGTTTTCGTGCTGTCTTTTCAACCATATTATTCGGGCGTGCGCTGATAAAAATCATGCATAAAAAAGCCGCCATTGTCAGTCACAATGACGGTCAGTTTAACAAATTTCAATGGTCAATATACGCTATATATACCGTATCAGCTTACCGACGCCAGCATATAATCGACAGCGGCTTTAACCTGTGCTTCAGTGACGTCATTTACCGCCTGTGCTGGCATTTTGTTAAAGCCTTTAGCCGAGTGCATATATAGTGTTTCTTTGTCTTTAATCAGTCGCGCTGACCAAGCAGCCGTATCACCATATTTTGGTGCGTCTAGCAAACCAGCCGCATGACAAACCTTACAGTTTGACTCATAAAGCTTAGCACCTGCATCTACGGCCAATACTTCAGGCTCGCTAGCTACTTCAGGCACTATTGCTTCTTCAGCAGCAGACTCTGACTGGCTAACAGCCTCAGGCATAGCAGTGGCAGGTTCTGCTACTGGTGCAGCTTCTGTCACTGTGGCTACATCGGTAGACTCATCAATATCTACCACCTTTTCGGTGGGCGTGTTATCACTACAAGCACTCAATGTGAATAATATACTCAGACTAAGTATAGACAAGCTCAACTTACACATATGCTGCGGTATACCAATCATCTCTCACCTCTAGCGGATAGATTATTCAGCGGCTGGAGCATCTGCAGTCGCCATGTCAGCGCTGTCAGTGGCAGCAGGAGCGGCAGCTGTGTCCGTACTATCGGTCGTTGCTGCCATATCAGCATCAGCCGTACCTGCTTCAGCAGTGGCCGTACCGTCAGCATCTGTAGCGGTTGCATCAGCTGCTGGCATTGGTGCCGCTTCTGGAAACTTCATCTCTTCAGCTGGTGGGCCATTTTTGATGGCCAGTGCTGCGGCTTCATCAACGCGATCGATTGCCATTACTTCTTCATGCTCTTCGCCGCCACTACAAGCGCTCACGCTCACACCCAACGCCATGATAAGTGCTGTGCTCAATACCGCGTTAAATACTGTTTTTTTCATTCCAACATCCTCAATAAAATACACACAAACCGGTTCATATGCTTACTAGGGTCTATTTGATATTCAAATGTGGTGCTGGCAGTCACTATTTTTTAGACAATATGCAGTGAAATTTTTGAAGCCTAGTCATTCTAGGTTAAATCATTTCGCCATATATTGGTAAAAAAGAGTACTGCCCTACAAGGCTGATGCTAAAACCACCCCAACCGTTGTTGAAAACCTAGCTAAGGTCTCGACATTATCGTCGATTTTCGCCTAGTTTGGTGTAACTTTAGCCGTCAGCAGCCCTAATATTTGAATATCAAACAGACCCTATAATATGGAAATTATCATAGCATAAACTCCTGCTATAACGTTATAGACCGTAGGGACTTTTTATTCACGATGATTTTTCTCTTTTTACTCGCTCTAAAACAGCACAGCTAAGCTCAACTGTTATGATAAACAGATGATAAATAGACAATAAACACCTAAAATCATTGACTTTGTTGATATTTTTTATTAAAATACCTGCCCTTGTGCTAGTGCGCAAGATTATCCTAGTTTGAGCTGATGCCTGTGATCTTGAGATATCGCGGCTAAATACTAATACACAGCCAAACTAATGCCCTTATATCTCATCCTAATCGAGGAGTCTTCATGCCTGCAGTTAAGGTTAAAGAAAACGAACCAGTTGATATCGCTATCCGTCGTTTCAAACGTGCTTGTGAAAAAGCTGGTGTATTATCAGACGTACGTAAGCGTGAGTTTTATGAAAAACCAACGCAAGTACGTAAGCGTAAAAAAGCTGCTGCCGTAAAGCGTTATAAAAAGAAATTACAACGCGAAACTATTCGTACCACTCGTATGTACTAATCAGTAATCTGATTTAGTTACGTACAAGCGCTACACTAACGCCACTGTTATCCATTGATATCAGTGGCGTTTTTTATGCTACAATTTTTATTATTAGGTTCTGTTGAACATTTGAATAAATAACTATTAACAAATAAGGATAATAACAGTGAGCCAACTTAAACAGACTTTATTAGACAATATCAAAGTGTCCATGAAAGCGCGTGAGCTTGAGCGAGTTAAGGTACTGCGCAACGTGCAAGCGGTCGTCAAACAAATCGAGATTGACCGCCGGATAGAGCTAGATGATGCGCAAGTATTAGAAGTTTTACAAAAGCAGCTTAAGCAGCGTCAAGAATCACTCACTATTTTTACTGAAAATAACCGTGATGACTTAGCGACCAAAGAGCAGTTTGAGATTGATATTATCAATGAATTTATGCCAAAGCAGATGGATGACGACGAGATCATCGCATTGGTGAACGCTGAAATCAGTGAGCAAGGCGCTACTTCTATGCGTGATATGGGCAGCGTCATGGGTATACTAAAAAATAAAACCGCAGGTCGTGCTGATCCTGCTCTTATCTCTAAATTGGTCAAAGACGCCTTACAAGGTAAGTAGCTTGTAAGGTGAATAATATGTTTGCTATTGAGTAGCGCCTCTTACTTAGAAACGATACCCTGCTGTCATAGCAAGCAAAGCTAATGCTATAAAAGTCCCGCCTAAGGCTTAAAGTCTTGGGCGGTTTTTATTGCTTTAATTTCAGCATCGATATTGGCCAATAACGGACGCGCACTACTGGCCTGAGCCGTGGTTTGCAGATTTTCGGCGAGTTGCTTGGCCTGCGTTAAGGATGTCAGCGCATGCTCATAACGTCCATTCCATAACTGATCTTGACTTCGATAACGCAGAGCATTGATGGTTGCGATATTGGCCAATTGCGGTGATGCTGTGGTTTTAGCCATTTTTTCATTCGCCAATTGCAGGCTTTGCCACGCATAGCGATCGCTTGGCTGCTGTTCAGTCAACGGTTTTAGCAGTGCTTGTGCAGCTGCTGGTTGATTACTGTTGGTGAGCGCTTCTGCCAAATAGAGACACAAATCACGACGCTCAGGGTACAAACGCTGCTGGTTCGCTAAAATCTCTGCTGCTGGTTGCCACATTTGCTGTTCGCTTAGCAGCTCACTGTGCGTAATCCCAAGCAGCGGCTCTAAGTTTTGACGTTGCGTGACGGGTAAGGCGTTCATCTGAGTCAATATATCATTGGCATCCTTAAAACGCTGCTGCTCTGTGTACCAGCGTACGAGAGCCAGTTTGGCACCCAGACTGTTTTTGGCTGCTGCTGTCAGCACCGTCTCAGACGCGTGTTTACCCATAATCTGTACTCGCCAATAGAGCAAATCAAATAGCGCTTGATGACGCTGCTGCTGACTCAGGGACAGTACTGGATAACGCTGCGCACGGCTTTGCGACTCACTTAGACGCTCATTACTCAGCGGATGCGAGCGCACAAAACTGGGTAAAAATTGATTTTTCACCTGATTAAGCTGGCTTTTTTGATTCATCGTGGCAAAAAACCGTGGCATCGCTCGAGGGTCGTAGCCTGCTTGGGTCATGATTTGCATCCCCACCCGATCGGCTTCACGCTCGTTGCTGCGGCTAAAAGCCATACTACTGTTCATAAATGCGGTTTGGCTACCCATCATCACTGCTGCTGCCGCATCACCATCCACTGCTGAGGCTGCGATCGCAGCCAACATACCGCCCAGTTGCATCAGTAGCGCCTTTTTACTCTCCTCTGCACTATGCTCGTAGTGATGCTGACTGATATGCGCCACTTCATGGGCGATGACGCTTGCCAACTCATCCATACTACTGGCGGCCAGTATGGTACCTGTATTGATGCCAATCACCCCGCCGGGTGCAGCGAACGCATTGATACTAGCATTATCAATGATAACCAAGCCCAGTGGGGCTTGCTGACGCACTTGGGCATTGAGTCGCCATGTCATGTTTTTGATGGTTTCTTGTACCCAAGGGTCGTGCTCCATTTTGACGCGACCATTGATGTTTTGTAGCGACCATTCCCCCAGCATCTTGTTTTGATACTGCTCAGCAAAGCTCAGCCCTTGACCGCGCAGGTTCGGCAACTCTAGCGTTTGCGCAGCTGAGTCTTGCCACGAGCTATTGGCAAATCCAGCGTCTTGGTTATCACTGCCATAAGCACTGGTCACTGCTGCCAATAGCATGACTGACACCCCCAGCTTAGCGGCTCTCAGTAGAGACAGCTTGGAGCATTTGTGATAGATTTTTGGCTGCGATATTGGCTGTGATAAAAATGGCGTTGCCTTGATGGACAATGGGGTTGTCTGGCGCGGCTCATAGTTATTCAGTCGTGATGGTCTAGTAAAGTGAGACAAGTGCGTATCCTATCGTATTGTTTACCCTGTATTTTTGACTATACGGGCTTGCAGGCATGTGGTCAATTTTACTATGCCTCTGACTACCAATCACGCAGCCATCCGTCATTATTGTGCAACATGGTTGTGTGATTCTAGTGAACCGAACACAACGTTGACTATATTCAACTGCAATTATACATCGGCTATTTGGTATAATGACGGATAGCAAGGGTACGCTGACGTTAAGATGGCAGTAACTATCAGATAAATCTGCTCCTCTCAAATGCCAATGCTTAGATCGAACATGCCTGATTACAGATACTCTTTGCATAAAAAATATTTGCTTAAAAATAGCATCAAACCATATATTGATATCTACAAGGTTTTTTATGTCTGCTGATACACCGTCAATCATAAACCGTATGTCTCATGCTATCAGCTTATCAGCCAACTTATCTGATACAGAGCAGCACAATGTAGGCAGTTTGATTGAATTGCTGCCAGCCGAATGTGCTGATTCAAAGAGTGGCACAGAACAGACTGTATTAGATATCAAAGCCTTCGTTGATGGTTGTGGTCTTGCTTGTCCCATGCCATTGTTAAAAACCAAGGTTGCGCTACGAGGGGTATCTGTTGGGGAGTCGCTATATGTGGTCGCAACAGACCCCAACTCGCGAGCAGACATTACTGCTTTCTGTCGACAAAGTCAGCAAGCATCCGCATCGAGCCATTTAAACTTAATCGTTAATGCAGCGACTGAGATTACCGAATTATCAGCCGTAAATAGCACATCATCACAGCGTTTCGATACAATATATCACTTCATCATTACCAAAACTGATAGCAACTAAACGGCGCTATCCTTTACAATTACAATCATAAAGCGTTTTATCTGACTATTTGCTCAACCATTTAATCAAGGTCAAGAATATGGCTAATACTACTACTGACGCTGCAGATACAAATAAAAAAGACAGCGTAACTCCTATAAGAAACGATGCACGTGATGCGGCACTCAAAGCTGCTGCACAGCGTCCGCCTTATGATGCAAGTGCATTAGGTGATACCAGTACACGTGATTTAGTACCGGCCATGCCAACGCATTTATCTGCACCAGGGGTCAACTTAGGCGCTTATATCAATACTGTGCACCAAATCCCTATTTTGACGCCAGTGCAAGAGCAAGAGCTTGCGCATCGTTATCATGATGAAGGCGATGTTGAAGCGGCGCGGCTACTCGTGATGTCACATCTGCGTTTTGTGATTCACATTGCCCGCAGCTATTCAGGGTATGGATTGCCGCAGGCCGATCTCATTCAAGAGGGTAATCTGGGGCTAATGAAAGCCGTCAAACGCTTCGATCCCAATAAAGGCGTACGCTTGGTCTCCTTTGCCGTGCATTGGATCAAAGCTGAAATTCATGAGTTCGTAATTCGTAACTGGCGTATTGTCAAAGTCGCTACTACCAAAGCCCATCGTAAGTTGTTCTTTAATCTGCGTAGTCTAAAGAAAACCAACAATCAGTTAACGCTAGAAGAAGCAGATGCGATTGCCAAGGACTTAAATGTCACGCGCAAGCAAGTGCTAGAGATGGAATCTCGTCTGACCTCTTATGATGCCTCATTTGAAGCACAGTCGAGCGACGATGATGATGGTCGCTATGCACCGCAATTGTTTTTAGAAGATGGCATCGATCCTGCTGAGCAGTTAGAAGAAGCAGACTGGGAAGAAAACAACTCATCAGCTCTGATTGCTGCTATGGGTACCTTGGATGATCGTTCACGCGATATCGTCGAGCAGCGCTGGCTCTCTGAGCAAAAATCCACCTTGCATGAATTGGCAGCGGTCTACTCTATCTCAGCCGAGCGTGTGCGTCAGATCGAAAAAAATGCGATGGACAAAATTCGTGACGCCATGACCATTGATAGTGTGATTTTGCCAGATGATATTCAGTAATATCTATCACGTTATTAGCGCCCATAAGCCATTGCGAGTTTTATCATGTTGAATTGGATTGGTATTGCTGCACTCAATATGGCAATCGCCGTTGCCCTAGGGGCATTTGGTGCTCATGGCTTAGAGGCTATTGTCAGTCCTCAGCAACTTGAATGGTGGCATACCGCAACTTTATATCTGTTTATACATGCGCTTGGGCTGCTGCTAGTGGGTTTACTGATTCGATTGAAATACACCACTCAAACCACCGCTTGGCTACTACAAATCGGTATCGTGATTTTTGCTGGTAGTTTGTATGCGATGACACTTGGTGCACCGCGCTGGTTTGGGGCGATTACTCCTATCGGCGGTATCTTAATGATTGCAGGTTGGCTATGGCTGGCAGTATCGACATTTAGATCAAAAGACTCGATCAACTAATCAAAACCCAGTTAATCAATCTAGAGGATGTCATCTACTCAAGCATTCATATTTTTGAGTACAAGGAAATCTAAATTATTAAGGAGCGCAATTATGAGCAATATTAGTGTCAATGGCAAAACCTTACAAACCACCCATCAGACAGTGCAACTAGTCATCAATGAACTTGGTCTGAGTCAAGGTCGTTATGCTGTCGAAGTCGATGGGGATCTGATACCCAAAAGTGAATTGGCTCAATTGCGCATTGCAGAAGGTATGAATATTGAAGTGGTACAAGCAGTTGGCGGCGGTTAAGAATTGTTTCGCTGTAAATGGTTTATCGCTTTATTCGGCTTTAAACCTGTATACGATTTTTATCTGCCTATTAAAAAAGACCTCAACATAGGATATGTTTGAGGTCTTTTTTCTTTTGTTAGTCATGGCTTGGTAGATTGACTGTTTGTTGTCTTTTTGGTTTTTAATATATCTATCAATCCAGATGACTGCTGTTGCTTATTTAGCACCGTGTGGCGTTATTACTAAGCTGCTGGCACTGCTTCAGCGGGCGTCAAATCTTGATAGCGTCCTTCGCGTCCAGCACCCTGAGTCTTTTTACGCTCTTGGCGGGTTTTATACTTACGCACTTGTCTATCAAGTTTGTCTGCCATCTCGTTAATGGCTTTGTACATATCATCTTCAAGGGCTTGGACAAACATTTCTTGACCTGAGACGCGCATAATTGCTTCAGCCTTATGGCTCTTTTTGCCGCCGTCACTGGCACCGCTATTGTCTAGCGATAATATCACTTGAATACTCTGTATCTGATCAAAGTGACGTTCTACTTTTTCAAGCTTTTCACGAACCGCTGTGTCCATAGCTTCAGTAACGCTGATATGATGACCACTGATAGAAACATTCATATTATTGTCCTTTTATTTATAACTTACAATCAACAGATGAGGTCGCATTCCTGCTCTTGTCATCCTGCCTTACCAATCATCTATCCAATGCCGCTAGTAACATGTCGACGTATCCTTTTATCGTCTCCTTTATCAGTTATGAATAAATACTATAAATCGGCATTAAGATTTTGTGGTTGGTATGGCTCTAATTTGTCATGAAAACCAAATAGTAGCAAGCCATTAAATTGTAATTAAGTGTAACAATACCTATTATTTCTACTAAGTTTCTATATAATCAAAAAATTTTATTTTTATAACTGTATAGAAACATAGGCTAATTATCCAGCAGCCTCTCAGTTCTCACTCAGATAAATAGCTACTTAAATTTCTGCGGTTAAATCACTAGTATTTTTGTTTGCGCTGGGTAGATGAGCCAATATTCATCGCTTCACGGTATTTTGCGACCGTTCGACGAGCAATATCGATACCATCAGCCAATAGCTCGTTCTTTAGACGGCTATCCGATAATGGTTTTTTGGGATCTTCATCAGCAATGAGCTTTTTAATCATGGCGCTGATGGCAGTCGATGAGATGTCCCCATCGTTGCTGCTGACGTGTGACGAAAAGAAATGCTTTAGCGAAAACATCCCTTGCGGTGTCAAGATGGTTTTACTGGTGGTCAGTCGCGAAACCGTTGACTCATGTAAATCAACTTCTTCTGCAATGGCTTTTAAGATCAGCGGCTGCATAGCCGTCGCACCATGTAGCAGAAACTCTTGCTGATAACGTACGATACTGGTCGCGACTTTTAACAGGTTTTGATTGCGCTCTTCGATGCTACGGATGAACAGTCGCGCATCGGTGAGATTTTCTCGCAGATATTGATTGTCAGGACTGTCATCACCGCGTTTGACTAGATTGGCGTATTCTTGATTGACTCGCAGTTTTGGCAACGTGTCAGGATTGAGACGTACATGCCAGCCTTCATCTGCAGCATTGGTCGTCCCGTCATGGTGCCTGATGGGCGAGACTAACACATCTGGTATGTCGTAACTGTTAGGCTGCTGAGTGTAGTCAGGTTGACTGATTTGAAACAACAATCCTGGTGACGGGTTGAGTGTGCGCAGCAAAGTGATCGCAGGCGTAATGTATTCAGGGGCAAGACCCGTTAGTTCCGTCAGCGCTTTGATGTTATTGCTGACCAAATGCTCACTGGCTGATAGTAGCGCTTTTGCTTCTTGTAGGTAAGCTGTGCGAGCATCGAGCTTGGAAAGTTGAATCGCTAAGCACTCACTCAAGTGCCGTGCACCCACACCAACGGGATCACAAGATTGAATCATGCGTAGTACCGCTGTAATCTCATCATGCTCAACGCGCTCATCCCACTGATAAAAGCTGGCCATGGTATCAAAGCTCTGTAGCAGCTCATCTATATCCAGCCGAATAAACCCCATGTCATCCATGGAGTCTATGAGGTATTCTGCGATCAGCGTGTCTGTCTCCGACAAGCGTTTAAAATTAAGCTGCCAGCGCACATGATCTTGAATGGTCGAAGAAGTACCGCCTTGATAGCTATCAAAGTCTTCGTTATTATTACTAGAGCCACTCGACGCAGAGGCATGGTTACTATAATCAAAGTGCTCCGTATCACTACTGGCATCAAAATTATCAGTACTACTGTCCATCGCGCCATCATCGATACTGGTCTGCTGCAACTTATCCAAGCTATCGATTGCCTCATCACCGTAGTCTGTGTTGCCCTCAGTTCCCGTACTAGACCCTGCTGTATTAGAAAAATCACTGCTGCTTTGGTTCCAACTATCCAAGGTCAATGGCTCGTTTGATGCATCACTTTTATCATCAGAGTTTTCATAGTCGCTATCATCACTATAGTCATCATCGCCATCGTCTTCGATACGTTCAAGCAGCGGATTACTGTCCAGCTTGGCCTGAACCTCTTGCGCGAGCTCAAGACTAGAGAGCTGCAGCAGTTTGATTGCTTGCTGCATTTGCGGGGTTAGTTTTTGCGAGTTGCTCAGCGTGGTCGCCAATCCGAACGACATACTCATGGTCGGCTTATTACACTCCATTCTTGATGCTATTATATTTATACTGCCAATTGAGGCCGTGATTTATCCTTATCAGGACATGACGATAGCATTTTTTGCCACAATTTTGCTATGATAATTTATACCCTGTCCAGATATGATGGTGATAAATACTGGACACCTTTATCGTTTGACCCGTCATAGCCTGCCCACAAATATGAATAGTAGGTTCATAACTATAAGAATTTTATAATAAAGAAAATCTAGTAAACCACCAATACGTCTTAACATTTAATGAGAATACTGACATGAATAACCAACTGAACAATCTTGGATTTGGCATTGCTGCCATCCAAATGAATAGCCAGCAAGATATCGAAAATAATTTGGCCACTATAAAAGCAGCCGTTATTGACGCAGCCTCGCAGGGTGCTAAGCTCGTGGTCATACCTGAAAACTGCTGTAGTATGGGACAGCAGTTTGCCACTGCAGAACGTTTTGATGCGCTCTCAGCGACGATGGCAGAGTATGCCCGTACCTATGGTATTTATCTGCTAGTAGGCTCACTGCCCTGCCCTTATCGCCCTGATGGGGTTATCGTACCAGATGGTAGACTGCGCCAAGTCAGCCAGCTGTTTGCTCCAGATGGCACGCTGGTAGCGCGCTACGATAAGATTCATCTGTTTACCGCGACTGTGGCCGACAAACAAGGCAGTTATAATGAAGCGGCGACTTTCGAGCCAGGCACACAAACTGTCGTCACCTCACTTGAGATAGAAGATGCGGTGTATAAACTGGGTATGATGGTTTGTTTTGACTTGCGTTTTCCAGCGTTGGCACAGCGCCTACGTCAAGCAGGCGCTGACCTGCTAAGTGCGCCTGCTGCCTTTACCTATCTGACCGGACAAGCGCACTGGTCACTGTTGCTACAGGCACGGGCATTAGACAGTCAGTGTATGGTCATTGGCGCAGCGCAAGGCGGCGATCATGCGTATAAAGACGGCAATACTCGCCAGACATGGGGACATACTACCATTACTGATTTTAATGGCAGTATTATTGCAAGCCACGATAGTAGTGAGCTGAACACCTCTGCCACAGCCGAACCAGATAAAGGATACGCCATTGTCATGGCATCATTAGACAAGCAGGCACAAATACAAGGTCGACAAAAAATGCCGATCTTTGATTGCCATCGTTTGGCATAAATCAAATTGCCTTGTTATTAAGTCGCTTTATCAAATGCTAGGTAGAATTGCTATCATTCTGAGCATGAGTCGCTCGTGGATGGGCGCGATCATAGACCTGTGTTAACTTAGCAAAATCGACATGGGTGTAAATCTGCGTGGTACTGATATCACTATGGCCCAGCATTTCTTGCACGGCGCGTAGGTCTCCACTACCTGAGAGCATGTGTGAGGCAAAACAGTGACGCAGTAAATGCGGATACATGTTTTGCGCGATGCCTGCACGAGTCGCCGCGACTTTGAGACGCTGCTGCACTGCTCGCGTTGATAGTCTGGTGCCGAGTTTTTCACTGATGAACAAGGCACTATCCATCTGCTCAACCCATAGATTGCGATGTGGCACATAACGTGCTATCGCTTCTGCTGCCTTTACACCTAACGGTACTATACGCGTTTTGTTGCCTTTGCCCGTGACTCGCACCCGCAAATCAGACAAGTCCATATCTGCCATATCGAGCGCCACCAATTCCCCAACACGTAGACCGCTGCTGTAAAGCAACTCAAACATGGCCTTATCCCGTAACCATAAGCGGGCTTGCTCTGGGGTGTCCGGAATTGCTTGGTCGAGCAATTGAGTGAGTAAATCCACATCGGCAATAGACGGCAGTGGTCTAGGACTGCGCTTGAGCTGATAGCCCGTCGTTGGATTAATACGTGCCAGCTCCTCCTCTATCAGCCACCCATAAAAATGACGAATGGCTGACAGCTCTTGCTGGACACTCGCCAATGCAAGCTTGTCTTCATCAAGGCGCTGACTGATATGCTGGGCCAATTGCCGTTTATCGCAGCGCGTCCATGTCAAACGCTTGCCGCGCAAATACAGCGCCAACTGATTGACACCCGCAAAATAAGCGGTCAAGGTATGCGGCGAGTGGTTACGCACAGACAGAATATTAAGCCAACGGTGAACAGGTGCTAATAACGCTTGTAATGCAGTGTCTGCCTCTATATTTGCCGCCAGCTCAACTGATAGCCAAGGCGTCATCTGTGCAGATTGACTGCTTTTGTCCGTGGACATCACCATATGAGAAGCACCTGTGCCGTTTATGTCATTTGCCTAATGTCAGAATGTCAGGTCTTAGCTTTCCGTATTAGGCTTGATACCGGCTTGTGCCATCAAACCATCTGGACTAAAGACACCTTCATAAACAAAGGCGGTCGGACCCGTCATCATAACTGAGTAGCCAGGCTGCCACTTGATAATCATGCTGCCACCATAGAGCTGCGCGCGAATTTCTTCGCCCTCATCCAACCAGCCCTCGCGTATACCGACCGCAACAGCAGCACAAGCGCCAGTACCACAAGCTTGCGTCTCACCCACACCGCGCTCATAGACACGCAGTCTAATATGACGCTGATTCATCACCTGCATAAAACCTACATTGACGCGAGCTGGAAACGCGGGATGCGATTCGATTGCCTTGCCTAATTTTTCGACCTCAGCATCGAGTACGTCATCGACTTTGATGACAGCATGCGGGTTGCCCATATTGGCAACATACAGCTGTACAGGCGTACCATTCACATCGAGGTGATAGGTGTTTTGGATTTTGGTCGTGGCTCTTGGGCTAAATGGAATCTCATCTGGCTCAAACTTGGGTTTGCCCATATCAACCTCAACCCAGCCATAACGATCAGTCGTCAATGAAATAATACCACTGGCCGTCTCTACACGTAGGCGCTGCTTAAATGACAGTTTGCGCGCTTGCACAAAACGGGCAAAACAACGTGCGCCATTGCCGCACTGCTCGACTTCTGTACCATCGGTATTGAAGATACGGTAACTGAAATCCACATCAGGGCGCATGGGCGGCTCTACCACCAGCAATTGATCAAAGCCAATGCCCAAATGACGATTGCCCAATAACGCGACTAGTTCCTTGGTCAACTCTAAGCGCTGGGTCACTAAATCAATGACCATAAAATCATTGCCCAAACCATGCATTTTAGTAAATTCTATTAGCATATTTTTGATGTCCTATCCTATTTTTATATATGTCTTATATTAGCACGCTGTCAGATACAATCATAATTATCACCGCTATCAAATACCAAGTTATCGTCATAACTCAAAACCGCTGCATTCAGTCAGCATTTGCCATAAAAAAACCCACTGTTATCATCACAGTGGGTTTTTTATGCATCAAGTACCGCTCTGACCTTTCTATTTATCCTGCCACAGTGTTTCATGGGCATATAAGGCTTCAACCGTTTCGCGCTTACGAATGAGCTGATGATGCTCACCTGCCACCATCACTTCGCTGGCACGCGGGCGCGAATTATAGTTACTGCTCATGGTAAAGCCGTAAGCACCCGCACCAGTGATTGCTAGCACATCACCTGTGGCCAATGACAATAGACGGTCTTTTGCCAAAAAGTCACCCGTCTCACAAATCGCACCAACGATATCCCATGGCTGCGTACCATCCGTATTGATACCATCGCTAGGCAGTGTGCTTGGAATAACAGCCATTTCAGCCTGATATAACGCAGGGCGAATCAAGTCATTCATAGCCGCATCGACGATGGCAAAGTTCTTGTGCTCAGTCGGTTTGAGTACATCGACTTGGGTCAATAACACGCCAGCATTGGCCACAATACTACGACCCGGCTCAAAAAATACTTTTAAGCCAAGCTCGCTAAGTTTTGGTAACAAGGCTTGGGCAAACTCATCGATAGTCACAGGCGTCTCATCGATATAACGCACGCCTAAGCCGCCACCCAAATCAATATGACGTAGCTCAATACCGTTATCACGCAGACTATGTATTAGCTCAATGACTTTATCTAACGCTGCAACAAAGGGCTCTACCTCAGTCAACTGCGAGCCAATGTGACAATCAATACCAACGATATCGATATGCGATAGCGCCGCCGCTTGCTGATAAACAGCTAGGGCATCCTCATGAGTGATGCCGAACTTGTTGTCTTTGAGACCAGTCGAGATGTACGGATGAGTTTTTGCATCGACATTTGGATTGACACGTAATGATATCGGCGCAGGCTTATCAAGTGACTTTGCGACGTCATTGATTAAGGTCAGCTCGCTAATCGACTCGACATTGAAGCAGCCAATACCTTGGGTCAGTGCGTACTCGATGTCGCCATAAGTTTTGCCAACACCTGAGAATACGACACGCGATGCAGCGCCACCAGCAGCCAGTACACGCATCAGCTCACCGCGAGAAACGATATCAAACCCAGCGCCTGCCTCTGCCAAAACACCAAGCACTGCAAGGTTAGAGTTTGCCTTTACGGCGTAGCATACTTGATGATTTAGACTGGCGAAGCTGTCCGTGTATGCTTGGTAAACGTCCAATATCGCCTGCTTTGAGTAGACATAGCAGGGCGTGCCATATTGTTTTGCCAGCACATTGATACTGACCTGCTCCATATATAACGCATCGTCGCGATAATTTAGCGCAGGTAAATGAGCAGTCAAAGCTGCAGGGTCAATATACAACCCTTGCTCATTTTGGGTGGTGACTGATTCGCCAGTGGCTAATTCAGTGACGTCAGTAGCTAATTCAGAAGAACTCATATAAAAATCTCTAATCTAATCAGGTTATAAAAGGTAATAATAAATATGGTTGTCGATCCAAGCAGTTTAATCAAGCCCACTAGGATATCGCCATCGACTCTGAACGCGGCTTAACTCAAGCATCAGTATTTGAGCCAGTTAAGCGTTAATAGTTAGTCATTCGTAGCCAAGTGCTAAGTGCTAAGTGCTAATAATCGTTCGGGTCTTCACTAGGCTCTGGCAAAACCATCACGTCTGTATCTTGGTCATTACCATCAAGACCAGCAAAAGCGGCGTCTTGTGGATGGCTAGTGCTGTCGAGCATAGACGAGCTACCCTCAATCGTTTGGCTAGCGGAATCTACCAAGTATAAATCACCTTTTTGACCGCAACCTGACAACCCTGCCATAAGGGCACTACCAATAATGAACGCGCCGATAGTACGGCAATGGCTGCCAACCAATAAAGAGCTATCGTCGGTTTTTGGAGAGCGGTATATAGTAGACATAGAATGGGCAACCTGTGTGCATATAGCCATGTAAGGGCAATAATAATTGTGATAAATAAACAGCTAAAAAGGCAGTCAAAACGCTGCTGAGATAAGCATTTCAATCATAGCATTATTACACAAAGCTGTACGCATACTGAATATGATTGACTCATAAACTTGATTATTATTCAGCATTTTATTGTATTTCGATTGAGTTATTATCATGATAACGAGGAATATCTCGACTGCGAAACGCGATTTATGGGTATTTGGACAACATTTCTTACAATTTGTGCCACTGATAATTCGCTGTCACCATACGCCTTAATTCTATGCCAACTTATTTAAAAATTGCTGATGGTTATTAGCCTATTTTGGGCCAATCGCTTGCTACATCACATTCTCAAATATTTGGGCTATTGCAGTACAGATATATGAATAGACAGCAATATCTTGGCAATTCGCTCTCATCATAGGGTTTTGGCCCGTGATTCATAGACATTCGCCGATAATAATAGTATAAAAGTACCGGCTTAAATATAAATAGAATCGGCCACATACCTGCGTGGCACATGAGATATCAGCCATCCAAAAGGATTTGTACTGACAACGCGCTAGTATAAAAGACATATTACTAAAAACATTTTCTATATTTCACAAACGATTTGATTCACCTCCATAAAAACCAATCTAAGGATAGAGTATGAGCGCCACCCTAAGCACCACTTTTGATGATAAGAACAGTGAAACATCAACCCTGACCAGTCCGACTTTAGTGCTAAACTGCGGCTCGTCTTCCATCAAATACGCGTTGATTAGTGATGACAACTCTACTCGTATCACCGGTCTTGCCGAAAACTTAGGCCTCGATACTGCCCGTATCAAACACACCACCTTAAATGGTGAGAAGCTTGAAATATCTATCCCTGGTGGTCGCCATAAACTGGCATTACAAAAAATCCTTGAGCTGCTAGAGCAGTATCACTTCATCGCAGTCGGTCATCGCGTAGTACATGGTGGCCGTGAATACTCTGAGGCGGTACGAGTCGACGATCACGCACTCGCCGAAGTCAAACGCCTCAAGATACTGGCGCCACTACACAACCCTGCCAATGCGTTGGGTATCGAAGCGGTACAAGCCATTTATCCTGATATGCCGCAAGTCGTGGTGTTTGATACCGCATTTCACCAAACGATGCCGCCCGTTGCGTTTCGTTATGCCCTGCCAAAGTACCTGTATGAAGAACACAAAATCCGTCGTTATGGTTTTCATGGTACCTCTCATGCCTATGTCTCAGAGCGTACCAGCCAAATCACGGAGGCCAAAGGGCCACATGGTTGGCTAACAGCACATCTCGGTAATGGCTGCTCGGTGGCTGCCGTATACGATGGCAAGAGTCTCGATACCAGTATGGGTCTGACCCCACTCGAAGGTCTGATGATGGGTACGCGTAGTGGTGATGTCGATCCTAGCTTGCACATGCATCTAAAGCGTCATCTCGGTATCAGCCTAGAAGAGACGGACAAAATGCTCAATAGTGAAAGTGGTCTGCTGGGCATATCAGGCTTGTCTAACGATCTGCGCACCATTGAACAAGCCGCTAGTGAAGGTCATAAAGACGCACAGCTGGCGATTGAGATGTTCTGCTACCGCGCTGGTAAATACCTTGCCAGCCTAAGCTGTGCATTACCTGAATTTACCGGCATTGTTTTCACTGGTGGTATCGGTGAAAACTCAGTGACCACACGTGCCAGCATTCTGGCAGTGATGCGTCATTTTGGTATCAAAATAGATGCGGAAAAAAACGCCAACTTAGCTCGTGGCAAAGAAGGCAGCTTTCATGCAGATGACAGTAGTATTGAGCTGTGGGTCGTACCAACGGATGAAGAATACCGTATCGCGCAAGAGACGCGTCAGGCCTTGAATTTGGTATAAGCCTATTTAGATATTATACTCAGCGTTTATCATTCTTGATGGTTATAAAAAACATAGAATAAAACGCTCGGTATTTTTTATGCTGCCAATAATAAATCGAAGTCTAAAACAAAATAAATCGTAGGAAACCTTATGCAAACCATTTTACTTGTTCCCATCAGCCGCGGTATTGGTGTGACGTCAGCGGCGCTCGGTCTGATTCGCGCGTTTGATTATAACGGTATAAAAGCCGGCTTTATGAAGCCGTTTTTGCAAGACGACACGCTCGATAAACAGCACAGCTTAGACAGCTCGAATGCGCTCACCATGCATGCGTTTGGTCTAAAGCCGCCCAAATCTATCAGCCGTCAGCACGTCGAGCGCATGCTGGGCGATGGCAATCTTGATGACTTAATGGAAGAAGTGATCGCCAACTATCATACGATCGATGAGGGTCATGAGGTCATCATCTGCGAAGGTCTAGTGCCGACTACTGAAACCTCTTATGCCTCACAAATCAACCGCGCGCTTGCCCATGCGCTAGATGCCAAGATTATATTTGTCAGTACCGCTGATATCAATCAGCCTGCCTATTTAGCAGATAAGCTCGATGTCCATGCACGTGAGTTCGGCGGCGTCATTGATGCACGTACGCTCGGTGTGATATTGATGCGCGTACAAGACGTGCCCAACACCTTTGAAAACCAACCAGTTGCCCCTGGTGAAGCGGTTGTCAGCTTAGATCAGAACTTTATGCAGGCAGTTCAACGTCTATCGCCTTCATTTAATACCGACGCGTTTCGCCTCATCGGTGTGGTGCCCTTTAGTGACTCGTTATCAGTACCTCGCACGTGGGATATCGCGACCGAGCTGGACGCGACTTGGCTCAATGTTGGCGAAGCAAAAACACGTCGTATCAACCGTATCAGCCTAACTGCCCGTTCAGTAGCGCGTGTCAATGAAGTCTTTAAGCGCGGTACGTTGATGGTAGTACCGGGGGATCGTGATGACTTATTACTCGCTGCTGGCTTGGCTTGTATCAATGGTATTCCACTCGCCGGACTGGTATTGACGGGCGGTATCATGCCAAGTGCAACCGTGGCTGAGCTGTGGCAGTCAGCGCTCAAAACAGGCATCCCTGTCATGAGTGTCGAAAGCGACAGCTATGAGACCGTGCAGAGCCTAATGCACATGAGCTCTGAGATTCCAAACGACGACACCGAACGAGCGGAAGAAGTGGCTCGCTATGTGGCCGCGCATTTGGATCTGAGCTGGATTAAAGAATACTTCAGCCGCAATCACGAGCCACGTTTGTCGCCGTCAGCATTCCGCCATCAGTTAGTCAAAAAATCACAGCAAGCCAAAAAACGCATCGTACTGCCAGAAGGCGCTGAGCCACGTACCGTGGAAGCGGCTTGTATCTGTCAAAGCCGCGGTATTGCCAACTGCGTATTACTTGCTAAGCGTAGTGATGTTGAACAAGTCGCTAAAAACCGTGATTTGACGTTGCCTGAAGGTCTAGAAATCATCGACCCTGACAGCCTCGATATGAGCAAATATATCAAAGCGGTCGTTGAGCGCCGTAAGGGTAAAACCAACGAAGATGTCGCCGCTGAATATCTAAAAGACACTGTGTACCTCGGCACCATCATGCTACAGATGGATGAAGTCGATGGTCTGGTCTCAGGTGCGATTCATACGACTGCCAATACCGTACGCCCAGCATTTCAGTTGATCAAGACCGCGCCGCAATACTCTCTCGTGTCGTCAGTATTCTTTATGCTGTTGCCTGAGCAAGTGGTCGTCTATGGTGACTGCGCCATCAACCCTGATCCTAATGCTGAAGAGCTGGCAGAGATTGCCATTCAATCAGCCCAGTCTGCGGCGGCCTTCGGTATCGATCCAAAAGTCGCGATGATCAGCTATTCTACTGGCTCATCAGGGGCTGGCGCGGATGTCGAAAAAGTCGCCCGTGCGACCCAAATCGTTCGTGAGCGTGCACCAGACCTCAAAGTCGATGGCCCACTACAGTATGATGCGGCATCCGTCATGAGCGTGGGCAAACAAAAAGCGCCTGACTCGCCTGTCGCTGGACAAGCCAATGTCTTTATCTTCCCTGATTTGAATACTGGTAATACGACTTATAAAGCGGTACAGCGTAGCGCCAACGTCGTCAGTGTCGGCCCAATGCTACAAGGACTAAACAAACCAGTGAATGATTTATCACGTGGTGCGTTGGTTGATGATATCGTCTATACCATCGCCTTGACCGCCATTCAAGCGCACAGCGACCTGATTTAATTATCTTCACGTTTGCATACTGCACACTTATAGATAGCCGACTGTCATGATGATGGTCGGTTTTCTATTGGTGTTTTGATGACATTTGATGTCACTTGATGACATTTAATGACAGAGGCGCGCTTGCCCTCTACAATGGCGCTATCTTCTCTAGAATCAACCAACGTATTATTAATCCTTTTACACATTTATTTATGCCAAATACGAGCACTAGCCCTCAAGAAAAAACACCTGCGCCTGCCATCCGCGCTTATCTTGGTGGCTCGTTTGATCCCGTACATAACGGTCATTTAGAAGTAGCGATGTCGGTCTATCAGCATCTACTCCCAATCGCCAAGCAACAACAGCGTCCACTGCATGTTTCATTACTACCCAATGCACGCTCGCCATTTAAAATACAAAGTACAGATCCTAGCCATCGATTGGCCATGTTGAAGCTCGCGACACAAGAGACACCGATACAAATCAATGAGCTGGAGCTATGGCAAGCACCGCCTGTTTATACGATCGACAGTGTACGTACATTGAGGCAGCAATATCCTCATGACAGTTTGATATTTATCATGGGTATGGATAGCGCGCATAGTTTGGATAAATGGAAAGAGGGATTACAACTCACTGACCATGTCAACCTATGGGTGTTTAATCGTGAGAGTATTACTGATACTGATGATGAAATGTCTGACAGCACTATATCTGCTGAAAAAAATATAGCGACTGCACAAGATGTTGCTTTTTTAAAATCGCAGCTGCCGTTGTCATTGCAGCCCTATATGACGGACTCACCGATTGCGCTATTGACCCTAACTACTCAGCAACTAACAGATAGCTCGAACTCAAATATCACTGATCCGAATAGTATTGATTTGAAAGCTGACTTGAAAAGCACCAATCAAGGACGCATTTATATAGATCCGCGACCCATTACTGCCGTATCAAGCACACAAATACGTGAGCAACTACAGAGAATAGACAATCAAACAAATAAAATGCCAGTCGCCCAAAGGCAAATCACATCTATAGCACCAATAAATGATATCATTAGCAATACTGAATCCAATCCATTAGCTAAATGGCTAAATCCTGCTGTTTATCAATATATTATCGCCCATCAGCTATATTCTGCTGCTCAATTCCGTTAAAATCGCCTTATCTGTGTCATTTTGCCTATCCTGTCTCTATGCGTGACTGACGACATATGATGAGTCGGATAAGACAAATTGACGTTTTACCCCTTTATTTTATATATTTACGATTCAAGAGATTAAAATTTATGACCAACACCATGACTGAAGAACGCCTAACAGAATGTTTGACCATTGTACAAAGCGCTCTAGATGATATGAAAGCAAAGAACATCACTGTAATGAATGTAGAAGCATTGACTGACGTAACCGAACGCATCATCATCGCTGATGGTACGTCTAAGCGCCATGTGCGTGCGATGGCTGATAGCGTCGGCGCTGAAGCTAAGCAAGCGGGCTTTATGCCACTTGGCCGTGAAGGCGGTATCGACTCTGACTGGACGTTGATCGATTTGGGCGCAGTTGTCGTCCACATGATGACGCCACAAGCTCGTGAGTTCTATGACTTAGAAGGCCTATGGTCATCACCTGAGCAGTTGGCTGAGCTGGTCGCTGTGCCACGTGAAAAGAAAACTGCTGGTCGTCGTAACAAAAACAAATAAGACTGTTGATTACGACAATCATTCAACATTGAAAAACGTATTACCAAAAAGACCAGATGATTATTCTGGTCTTTTTTTATGTGACCTATGAGGTGGCAAACCCGTATAATAAAATGGATATCAGACAGTCCTCGCCTGCTAATTCTTTGTATATTAGGAAACCTTATGAGCGCAGCATCAGTCACGCCAACAGTTGAGCAAACCCCAAAAGACTTTAACCAAGACCTGCCGCTACATATTGCTACCCTAGCCTGTGTGCGTGCTGGCAAGTCCATGCCATTCACCCGTGAGCAACTGAGTGCCATTGACAAGGCGCCAATTAAAGCGCCTGTCGCGGTCAACTTCATGGGCCTCGCCACTGATGAGCAAGCCGATCGCAAACATCATGGTGGCCCGCTAAAAGCGGTGCATCAACTAGCACCTGCGACTTATGAGAGAATCAATACAGAGTTTGGCCTAAACGTGCGTGTCGGTACATTGGGCGAAAACCTCACGACCGAAGCCGTCAATGGTCTGCCTGAAATGACCGAATCTGCCGTATGTATTGGCGACGTTTTTCAGTATGGTGATACTGATACTAGCGATAGTGTCCAGCTACGCATCGTCCAGCCGCGACGCCCCTGCTACAAGATCAATGATCAGATCGGACAGTTTACCAAAGTGCCAAATATCGCAGCATGGGTCAGCAAACAAGGTATCTCTGGCTGGTACTTCCAAGTCGTGCATGATGGTCTAATTGATGCGGATTTGCCAGTTTATTTAATCGAGCGTCCCTATCCGTTTGCGACACTTGAGACACTGTGGCAACTGGCCAATTCTAAAGAGAAATACGATGCTAATGTGATTGAGCCATGGCTCGCGATTGAGTGTTTGGAAGAGAGTTGGAAAAAGGTCTTGGCTAAGAAGGTTAAGAGTTAATCAATACTAACTAGAGATTAGAATCATCATGAAACACCTTAGTATTCCCTTCTCTTTCTTACAAGAACATAGCATTATTTTATCTGCAGAAGAAATCAGATTTGCTATAGGGTATGAGCTAATCGATTTAAGAGAGTTAGCTGACATTGTTGATACGTCATTAATTAAGCACCCTAATGATGAGAGCTTATTAGAATTGGCTCTTAATCTGTTGTTAGACAGTTTTTATATAGATACTACATCAAACCTATAAGTTTAATATCTAGTGAGGCAGACTGTGAGCTGAAATCAGTCAGCAGTAAATGGAGATACATTCTCTTACTTTGGCTCTATGAAAATAGAGAAAATAGTAGTGCTGATTACGATAGAATCAATAAAGTTTATGCTGACTTTAGTTACCCTGTAGATATGGAAAGATTCATAAGTTATATGCCTGCTCATGGTAATACTGAAAAGCTAGGCTATGACCATATCTTGCATAACTGGAAGGACTATTTAAATGCTTATAAACATTTAATAGCATCTTAAAACACTTCAATCTGAACTACCCTTTGGAAAGACATCATTCCCACACAGAGCATTTCATGGTAAAAAACATCTTCTTAGCATTTGGCCTAACCCTGCCCCTGATTGGCTGCGTGACTACGACATCTCCAGTAGCGACCACCGAAAGCTACATCGTGGATAGTAAAACCTATCAAGCCACTGGCAAAAGCGAACGTATCAAAACCATTGTGCTGCACTATACGGTGTCAGACAATGACAGATCTATCAACACACTGACCACAGGCAAGGTCAGCGCCCACTATCTAGTGTTAGATAATGACGATGATAAAATTTATAACCTCGTACCAGAAAACGAGCGCGCTTGGCATGCGGGTGACGGCGGCTTTGCAGGACGGACAATCTTGAACGATACTTCTATCGGCATAGAAATCGTCAATACAGGGATTGCGCCTGAGTATCAAAATGCCCTAAAAGACGGCCAGCTGGCGTATCATCCTTATGAGCATTATGTGGCTTTTGATGAGTTACAGATTAAAAAAGTCGCGGAGCTGGTGCAAGATATCACCGCCAGATATGACATCTCACCAAAGAATATCATCGGTCATTCTGATATGGCACCCTCACGTAAGATAGACCCCGGTGCAAAGTTCCCTTGGCAGCAGCTGTATAAGCAATATGGCATCGGCGCTTGGTATGATGACGCTGATAAGCTTGCTTTTATGGATGCAGACACGTTTGCAGCGGCAACGATACCTGAGATCAAACAGCAGTTTCGTGACTATGGCTATCAGATTAATAGCAGTGAAAAATGGGACAAAGCCAGTCGTGATGTCGTCTATGCGTTTCAGCTACACTTCAGACCCCGTAATCCAACAGGCGAAGTAGATTTAAAGACTTATGCTATTTTAAAGGCATTGAATAAGAAGTATGCTGATACCAACGATTTTTATTAACCCTTTCATGTCATCAATAATAAACGAGCTGTACAAGGAATTTTATGAGCACATTGTTTAGCGTAAATTTGAATAAATTGGCTTTGATCCGTAACTCTCGCGGTACTGACTACCCTAACCTGTTGTACTTCGTGAAAAAGCTGATTGATCTAGGGGTTAAGGGCTTTACCGTACACCCGAGACCCGATGAGCGTCATATCAGATACCAAGATGTCTATGATATCAGTGCATTCTTAAAGGACTATCCAGAGATTGAGTTCAATATCGAAGGTAATCCAAACGAGCAGTTCTTGAAGATTATCCGTGAGGTAAAACCGCATCAATGCACGCTCGTGCCAGATAGCGAAGATCAGCTGACCTCTGATCATGGCTTTGACATCATCACACATCACGAATTTTTATCAACATTGAGCAAAGAGCTAGAAGCGTTCGGTACGCGCTGTGCAGTGTTTATCGACCCTGATATCGAACAAATCAAAGCGGTAATCGAGAGCGATGTACAGACGATCGAGATGTATACCGAAGAATGGGCGCGTGCTTACAGCAATGGTAAGAGCGATGACAATATTGATTTCGATGAGGTCAAGCAACGATTTAGCGACTGTATCAACCTAGCCAATCAAAACGGTATCCGCGTCAATGCGGGTCATGATTTGAATTTGGATAATTTGGCTGACTTGCTCGCGCTTAGTGATATCGCTGAAGTGTCGATTGGTCATGCATTTACGATTGAATCACTGGAGCAAGGCATGGATAATGTCGTGCGTCAGTATTTAGCAATTTGTGGTTAGTTCATATTAATGAGTAAATAGTCTATTCACTTTACACTCGATGCGGTGGTGCTGGAATATATTTTATGCAGCCTCTGTCAGCGTAGACACAGCAAGCAAGTAAAATTTATACCAGTAGCACGGTAATATTGGCGTATCAATTTTATTTTAAAATGACTACAGTTTGGTTCTATCAGCAGTCCTAATGTCTGCATTATCAATACGAACGCCAATAATATTAAAAAAGGAATCTTTATGTATCAAGACTTTCAGAAGCACTTACAACAAGAAATCAGTGACATACGCGCGGCAGGACTATATAAAAACGAGCGCGTGATCACCTCTCCGCAAGATGCGCTCATCAAGATCGCCGATGGCCGTGAGATGCTTAACTTCTGTGCCAATAATTATCTTGGATTGTCTGACCATCCTGAGATTAAAAAGGCGGCGATCAAAGCCATCGAAAACTCAGGCTATGGCATGTCATCGGTGCGTTTTATTTGTGGTACGCAAGATTTGCATAAGCAATTAGAAGCGGCAATTTCTAAGTTTTTTAATACCGAAGATACGATTCTTTATGCGGCCTGTTTCGATGCCAATGGTGGTGCCTTTGAGCCACTACTGACCAGCGATGATGCCATTATTTCTGATTCATTAAATCATGCCTCAATCATCGATGGTGTGCGCCTGTGCAAAGCGGCTCGTTATCGTTATGCAAATGCAGATATGCAGGATTTGGAGACGCAATTACAAGCGGCGCAAGCACAGCGTTTTCGCTTAATTGTCACCGATGGTGTGTTTTCGATGGATGGTAATGTGGCGCCAATGGATGAGATCTATGCGTTGGCACAAAAATATGATGCCATGGTGATGATTGACGAGTCGCATTCAGCAGGCGTGGTCGGTCACACTGGTGGCGGCGTAACTGAATTGTTTAATCTACGTGGTGATATTGAGCTGATCACTGGTACTTTGGGCAAGGCATTTGGCGGTGCTATTGGCGGCTTTACCACGGGTAAAAAAGAAATCGTTGAGATGCTGCGTCAACGCTCACGCCCGTATTTATTTTCAAACTCTATTCCTCCTATGGTGGCTGCCGCTGGGGTAAAAGCGTTTGAAATGCTATCGCAAGACAATACCCTACAAGATAAATTGCATGAAAATACCGCCTATTTTGTGAAGAAAATGCAAGATGCAGGCTTCGATATCAAGCCCACCGCCTCGGCAATTTGTGCAGTCATGCTTTATGATGCAAGCGTCTCACAGCAAATGGCAGATGCGCTGCTTAGCGAGGGCATTTATGTGATTGGCTTCTTCTACCCTGTCGTACCCAAAGACGAGGCTCGAATTCGCGTCCAGCTCTCTGCTGCCCATACTCGTGAGCAGCTAGACCAGTGTATCACCGCATTTATCAAAGTCGCCAAGCAAATGAAAGTGATTGATTAAGCGTCATTCGGTATTTGTTCGGTATTCACTCGCTAGATTCAACCATTAAGCACAACACCGTTAAATAAGAGAAAAGTATGAAAGCACTGGTTAAAGCCCATGCCAAAAAAGGCATCTGGATGCAAGACATGCCAGAACCTACGGTAGGCATCAATGACGTCAAAATTAAAATTAAAAAAACCGCCATTTGTGGTACAGATTTGCACATTTATAAATGGGATGAGTGGTCAGAAAGAACCATCAAGACGCCGATGATCATCGGACACGAATACGTCGGTATCATTAGTGAAATGGGCGATGGCGTGAAGCACTTTGAAATAGGCGACCGAGTCACAGGCGAAGGACACATCGCTTGCGGGCATTGCCGTAACTGCCGCCGTGGCAAGCTGCATGTGTGTGAAAACACCATCGGCGTGGGCGTCGACCGCGATGGCGCGTTTGCTGAATATTTGGTGATACCTGCCGATAATGTCATCAAGCTCGATGAGCGTATCAGCGATGAGATGGCAGCCATCATGGATCCCTTTGGCAATGCCACGCATACTGCCCTTTCATTTCCTGTCCTTGGTGAGGATGTACTGATTACGGGTGCGGGACTGATTGGTTCTATGGCGACAGCGATTTGCCGCTTCGCAGGGGCACGTAATATTGTGGTCAGTGATATTAGTGATTATCGCCTAGAGCTTGCCAAAAAAATGGGCGCGACGATGACCATCAACCCAGCCAAGGGTGAAACCATCGAAGGCGCCATTGCTGAGTTAAAAATGCACGGCTTTGATATTGGGCTTGAGATGTCAGGCTCGCCTCAGGCCTTTGATTCGATGATTAGTAATATGTATAACGGCTCTAAAATTGCGCTCTTGGGTATTTTACCTAACACCACCACGGTGGATTGGAGCAAGATTATCTTTAAGGCGTTAACCCTAAAAGGTATTTATGGCCGTGAGATGTGGGAGACATGGTATCAGATGGAGCAAATGCTGATTAGCGGTATTGATCTATCGCCCATCGTTACCCATCGCATGCACATTGATGACTTCCAAGAAGGCTTTGATATCATGGAAAGTGGACAATGCGGTAAGGTGATTTTAAGCTGGGATTGATAACGTGGTGCTTCAGTATTTGAGGAGTCATGGTTAGAGTTTAAATTCTCACGACTGATAAAACGGCACTGATTTCAGTGCCGTTTTTTATAGGGTAAAAATTATATAGAGGTAAACTATGAGCGATTCCGAAGCTGATAAACTTGCAAAGTATTTAGCAGAAAAAGCCAAGCAAGATCAGGAAAGTGAACAGAAATCTGAGCCGCTCTCTGCTTATGATGCCTGTGTGCTAAAGGAAAGTGCTAAGATTCATGAGTTGATTGCTGAGGCTAAAAAAGGTAAATAGTTAGTTAAATGAAAACATATCATAATTAAAAAATAGTTAAGAAAGCTTTATGATAGTAACTAATCTTGTCGAAAAAATGTCGTAGATTAGTGTTGAGGAACAAGACCTAACATAATATTAGTTCAAACTATTAACTTAAACTTGCTGAGTACCATAACCTCTAAGATAACATATATACTTTATTAGATTAACGCATGGTTCTTGATAGAATACTATAGTCGAACATATTTTCTTCTATATTTAAAACTCAACAACGGACAAAGTGTTTAACTACTCATAATTTTTAAAATAATCGGATATTAAGATATGAATATAGGTATTGTTGTTGGAGTCAGTGATTATCAAAATGTACAAAGCTTGCCAGGTTGTGCACATGATGCCCGTGCTATAAAACAGCTTCTACAAATGGCAGATAAGTGCGAAGATATACTATATTTAACAGAATCTACTTCTACAACTAGTAAGTCTGTAAAATCAAAGCTTACTAGTTTCGTTCAAAAGTATACTAATGAAGAGATTGAAGAAGTAATTTTCTATTTCACTGGTCATGGTTTGTTTGAAGAAAATCAGTTCTACTATGTCTTATCCGACTATGAAGAATCTAAAAAACGTCAAACTTGTCTCTCTAATGACGAACTAGATAATCTGCTAAGAAGTCTGTCAGCAAATCTTACAGTAAAAATTGTAGATGCTTGTCAATCTGGAATAAGGTATGTGAAAGACCCAGACGTTTTTCGAAAGTATCTTCAAGAGTCAGAAAAGAACTTTGATAAATGCTATTTCTACTACTCTTCTCAGAATAATCAAAGCTCTTATCAAAATGATGAAATAAGCGATTTTACGTTAGCCTTTTTAAATTCATTCGCTAATAGAGAAAATCAAGAGATCAGATATAAAGATATAATGGATAGTTTAGCAGACGCTTTTTCTTCTAATTCTAAACAAACACCGTTTTTCGTGATGCAAGGAAATTACACAGAAGTTTTTGGTTTTATATCAGAGGATATTTCCAAAGCAATCTATGATGTAATAACTGTGGAACATATACCCGAACATAAGCAAAATTCCGAACCAAAGTCACTTATTCAACGTATTGAAGAACAAGCTTCTCTATATTGTAATCAAGAGCAAGCCTTAAACTGCTTACAGATATTAAGCCAAAACATAAGTGAATATGAATTTGATAACGAAATTGGCCAAATATTTGACCATAAAACTGAATTTCAAAATGATGTTGCTGCTCAAATAAATACAGAATACCTTGGAAATTATTTTTCAAATGTTGAAACTAATTACTTTGTAAATATTCATAAAGAAACACGGACACGAGAAGTTACGAATCACAATATATTCACTGGCTCAGTGGTTTCTAGGATGTTAAGTGGTGAAGATCTACCTAAAATAAAACAAGATTACGTAGCCATTACTGGTGCTAGCTCTTCTGTAGAGTTACCGTTCGAACAAGTCTATATCAAATTAGAGTCTAAGTATCCTAATATAAATGATACTGGGTGCTTGATGTTTCCCTATTTATCACAAACAAAAATGGCTGTTTTAGTTTGCTATTTTATGTATGAGACTAAGGAATGGGATGTTAAAAAGATAATTAAATCAACTTGTGAGTGGTCTGATTTTGAAATTCTAATTAAAGATGGAACTGAAGTTACAAATATGGTTAAAGAAGCTTTAGACAATTATACTAGATATACTTTAGATCCTATATTAGAACAGTTTGGCAATCAAAATGACTGAACATTATAAAGTAATTTAGTTTTTTCAATTTTTTGTAGAGAGTCAAGGTAAAAAATAGCCCACAAATCATATCAGTTTGCCATATCGACGGTAGATTACACTCTTACTAACCGACTCTACCAGCTTTTAATTTATCAGCTGAAACTGAGAAGAATGTTTGCAAGAACGAGATGTCACCGCTAGCCCCGACTGTAGCGGTATCCTGCTGGTTTGGGCAAGTTGCGATGGCTAGGTTTTGGGGTGGCGACGCAAAGCAAGCGACGACCCAAACCGTAGCCAGCGCCGCGCTCAGACTGGCAGATACAAGCGGAAGGCGGGAAATAGCTCACTTACTTATAAAAAAATTTATATATTACTCAGCTCTTTTAACGCAGATAACGCCTGCTCCGCCTTATCGTTCGACACAAATATATGGTCATGATAATAGGCAGCGATCACATTGGCACTGATACCTTTTGAGGTCAGTTTGGTTGACACGGCTGCGGTTAGACCTACCGCTTCTAGACTTGAATGCACCATTAAAGTGATTTGCCGAAACACACCTTCGTAATGCAAACCTGCCTCATCAGCATTGTCTTTTGTCAAAACCAAAGTCAACCCTTCTCTCTCCATAAACGTTGCCAGTGGCGCTAAGTTTACGTATTTTGCTAGCGGCCCTGTTACGGTACAAAACACAAATAACTCATCAACCAATGCTGGCTGCATCGAACTCAATAGCTCATTGATATCTGTAATTCCTGACATGTTCTTATTCCTTATTTTGCTTATTTTTAGTCTTTGTTAACTACAATTTTAGCATGGGTGTCACCACCTATACTCGTGAAAACACGATATAAGCGCTAACCTTTACTTCCAAAAACCCAAATCTTAAACACAAAAAAAGGTGAGCCTAAGCCCACCTTTTTTATTATCTAAAACAATTCAAACTGTTTTGGCAAATATTAACGCAACCAAGCTCGGGCATTGCGGAACATACGCATCCACGCACCGTCTTCGTCCCACTCTTCTGGTTTCCAGCTATGGTTATAGGCTTTTAGGTTACGCTCAGGATGCGGCATCATGATAGTGACGCGACCATCAGTGCTACACAGACCCGTGACACCGCCGACCGAACCGTTTGGATTGAGCGGATACGTCTCAGTTGGATGACCTTGGCTATCGACATAACGCATCGCAAGCTGACCGTGTTTTGCCATACCGTCGATTTCGTTGTTGTCTAGCGTGGCATAGCCTTCACCATGCGCCACAGCGATAGGTAAGATGCTGTCTTGCATGCCTTTGAACAGGATAGACTTGGTACGCTCGACTTTCACATTGACCGTACGCGCTTCAAAACGAGCCGATTGGTTGGCGATGAAGCGTGGGAAGTTATCTGCACCTGGGATGAGGTCCTTTAACTGAGCCATCATCTGACAACCGTTACAGACACCTAGTGAGAAGGTATCAGGACGGGCAAAGAAGCGGACAAACTGCATGCGTAGCTCGTCATGGAACAAGATAGAGTTCGCCCAACCAGAGCCTGCGCCCAATACATCACCATAGCTAAAACCACCACAAGCGACCAGTCCGTCGAAGTCACGTAGGTTGATACGGCCACTGAGTAGATCGCTCATGTGTACATCGACCGCTTCAAAGCCAGCTTGGGTAAAGCCTGCTGCCATTTCTGTCTGACCGTTTACGCCTTGCTCACGCAAGATAGCAACTCTTGGTTTATTTTCACGGCTAGCCAAGTACGGCTCTTCAACTTTTTGATTAAGATCAAAGTTTGGCGCAGCGATCAGGCCTTGATGGCTCGCATCAGCGATTAAGTCATACTCTTGCTGTACGCACGCTGGGTTATCACGGCGACGAGCGATTTGATAGCTGACCTGAGTCCACGCTTGCTGTAATTCAGTACGGCTAAAGCGTAAAGTTTCATTAATACCATCGGCACCCATTAGCGTTGGCGTTTGGATAAGTAGGCTGTCTTCTTCAGAGCTTTGACCAACGAGGCTAAGCATATCAGCAACGTTAAACTCTTCTGCCAATTGCATTAGCGCCGCGACGTTTTCTGGCAATACTTGGATGACGGCACCCAGCTCTTCACTGAACAGTTGACCGAGTAAGTTATCATCGGTCAATGACAGCTTGATACCTTGACGGCTGGTGAACTGCATCTCAGCGATGGTCGCTAGTAGACCGCCATCACCGATATCGTGATAGGCACTGATGACGCCTTGCGCGTTGCCCGCTTGGATAAAGTTAAAGAAATCGACCAAGTCGCTCGGCTGGGCTAAATCTGGGCAATCATTACCCAATTGGCTCAGCGTTTGCGCAAGGATTGAACCGCCTAGACGTAGCTTGCCTTTAGACAAGTCAATACGGTAGAACGCGCTATCGCCATTGATTAGCTCAGGGGTTAGCGTTTTTGCGACGTCAACCACAGGAGCAAAGGCAGTAATTACCAAGCTCATTGGTGATACGACTGATTTATCCGTCTCACCTGCTTCACTGCTGTCTGTCCAATTGGCACGCATCGATAGCGAGTCTTTACCGACTGGAATCGCGATACCCAATGCTGGGCACAGCTCTTCACCGACTGTATAGACCGCATCAAACAATGCTGCATCTTCTGCATCATCACCACAGGCTGCCATCCAGTTCGCTGACATCGTAATATCAGACAACTGAGCAATACGCGCACCAGCGATGTTGGTAATCGCTTCACCAATTGCAAGTCGTGCTGAGGCTTGAGGGCTGATTAGCGCAACTGGCGTACGCTCACCGATACTCATCGCTTCACCGCTCATCACCTGACCATCGAGCGCAATCAAACCTGACGCTGTCACCGCACAATCCGATACTGGCACTTGATAGCGACCCACATACTGATCGCGCACGACCATACCAGTGATAGAGCGATCACCAATGCTAATCAAGAATGATTTGCTAGCGACGGTTGGGTGACGCAACACGTCTTTGATAGACTCAGCTAAATTGACGTCGCCTAACTCTAATGCAGGTAAGCTGGTGTCATGACGCTCAAAGCTACGCTTCATCTTCGGCGTGCCACCGAGCAACACTTGCATCGGCATATCAACAGGCTGCTCAGCGAGCAATGTATCATCAACGACTAGCTGACGCACATCCGTGGCTGTTCCCAAGATGGCATACGGGCAACGCTCACGCGCACAGATCGCATCGAATTGGGCTTCGCTTTCTGGACGAATCGCGAGGACATAACGCTCTTGCGCTTCGTTTGACCAGATGGCCATTGGTGACATGCCAGCTTCTAACGATGGGATTTTACGCAGGTTTAGTACCGCGCCCATCTCGTGGTCATTGACCAGTTCTGGCATTGCATTAGAGATACCGCCCGCGCCCACATCATGCAATGACACGATAGGGTTGCCGTCTTTGCCATTATTGCTGGCATCGACATCACTACCGGCTAGTGCCCAGCAGCGATCCATTACTTCTTGGCAACGACGCTCCATCTCAGCATTGTCACGCTGAACTGAGGCAAAGTCCAAGCCTTCATCAAGTGAACCACTATCAACAGAAGACGCTGCACCACCGCCTAGACCGATCTGCATGGCAGGGCCACCAAGGACGATTAATAAATCACCTTGTTGAATGGCGTTTTTTTCAATGAGGTTGCGTTTGATATTGCCGTAACCACCTGCCAGCATGATTGGCTTATGATAGCCGCGCATTTCGCTGCCGTCTTTTGCCGCTGACGTATCCAACTGAAAACTACGGAAATAACCGCATAGATTAGGACGACCAAATTCGTTTGAGAAGTTGGCTGAACCGAGTGGTGCTTCCGTCATAATCTCAAGACTGGTTGCCATACGATCTGGCGTGCCATAAGCCTGAGTACTCAACTGACCTGACTGCTCCCATTTTTCAGCGAGCTCTGGGATATGCAAGTGTGATACGTGAAAGCCTGTTAGACCTGCTTTTGGCTTACCGCCACGACCTGTTGCGCCTTCATCACGAATCTCACCACCAGCACCTGTCGCAGCACCTGCATACGGGGCGATAGCCGTTGGATGGTTATGCGTTTCGACTTTCATCAAAATGTCGATTGCTTCTTGATGGAAGTCATAAGGATGGGCAGAGTTTACGTCCATCGCATCAGTCGGAATCGGGTAAAAACGCATACCGTCAGACCCTGCCATCACCGCAGCGTTGTCTTTATAGGCAGACAAGATACCTTGTGGATTAGACTGGTAAGTATTCTTAATCATTTGGAACAGTGACTTTGGCTGTACTGCACCATCCACTGTCCACTCAGCATTAAAAATCTTATGACGGCAATGCTCTGAGTTTGCCTGTGCAAACATCATCAGCTCAACGTCAGTTGGGTTGCGTTTCAACTCATTGACATACGCATTCATCAAATAATCAATGTCTTCACTAGATAACGCAAAACCAAACTGGGTATTGGCAGACTCTAGCGCTGATTGACCTTGTCCGATAACATCAATATGATTCAATGATGCTGGCTGCTCATCATCAAACAATTTGTTCAAATCATTCAAATCATAAACCAAGCTCTGCGTCATACGGTCAAACAATAATTGCTCAGCGTCTACTGGTAGTTTTTCGCCTGCTTCACCATCAATTGTTAAGGTATAAACAACCACACGCTCAACACGATTGATTTCAATTTCACAGTTATTAAAGATATCAGTCGCTTTACTTGCCCATGGCGAAATCGTGCCAAAACGTGGACCAACGATGACTTGTAATTGATTGTCCTGCGGGTCAGCGAGCACTGTCGCACTGTCAACAGCGAGTAGGTCTAACGCCTTTTTATGTTCATCACCTTCGAGCTTGCGTGATAGCACATACACTTGCTGGGTACTTATTTGACTGACATTGAGCTCGGTTTTTTGCTGAAACTGACTGATGAGTTGCTGCGTCTGAAAATCGGTAAGAAACGGTTGTCCGGCGATGGTCATCATAAAGGCATAATCCGTAAGATCAAGGCATCTCTGCCATGCTAAGTAAATGGTCTGCGTATTATAACAAGAAGCCCTGTAATAAGCAGGTCTAAACCGAGATAAATTGCCGATAAGTTGCGCGCTGCTACTATCAGATATTTGCAGAATAACGAGCTTGCGCTAAAGTCTAATCGCTACCCTTTCAACTTTGCACTGGATAATCAGACAGCAAAAATACACAGCGTCACACTTTTTACCTAACCCTCATACTCCTTACAAACTCTCACATCGCCTTACTGGGCACCTATATAAATCTATGGGTACAACTCGGTATTCTAGTCTCAGTTGTTAAGGCGACAATCGTTTTTGATATTTCAAATACGCTTTGTCCGAATAAGAATTACTACTATAAGAACTCAACTACCTAAGCATTATCATATCAATACCTAAATATTTTAAAGAAAAGGAAATCAATTATGAGCAGACAAGACCATATCGATAAAGTACAAGCATTGGTAAAAGAAGTGAAATTTGCCATGATGACCACTCGCACTCATGAAGGCCATTTACATGCCTGCCCAATGACAACGAGCGAGACGAGCATTGGTGCAAAAGAGATTTGGTTCATCGGTGATAAGACCACTGAAACCGTCAGCGATATCCAAAAAGACCCACAAGTGAACTTGGCCTATGTAAGCCAAGATGCAAAAGACTATGTCTCAATCAACGGTAAAGCCGAGCTAGTTGAAGACCAAGAGAAGCTCGATGAGCTATGGTCGCCAATTTACAATGCATTCTATGAGCAAGGTAAAGAAGATCCAAACGTCCAGCTAATCAAAGTCGTACCACATGGTGCCGAATATTGGCTAAGCGGCAGCTCAGTGGTCAATATGTTTAAGATGACGACTGCTGCAGTAATGGATGGTAAAAAAGCAACTAATCTAGGCGAAAATAATTCAGTGACGTTATAAGTTATCTAAACTGTAAATAGCGAAAACAAAAACGCCAGTGGCTAATGCGACTGGCGTTTTTTTATGCGTTATCTATTATCTATTTATAGGCATTACTGTGGTGGTTTGGCGTAGCCATTATCTGCTGGATACGCTTGCGGTTGCTTTTGCTTAGCAGGATCATATAGTTTATAGATAGCCGTACCAATCACACCTGTATTGTTGATAGAACCCGAGCTGGTATTGGCAGCATAAGCACTTTCTGGTTTGCTAAATATAAAGGATGCCACTGCGCTTTGGCTCTTGCGAAAACCCTCAATCACCAAATCATCATTTGGACGTAGCACATATCCGCTGTCCTGACGACTAGCAGCACTACCATCGATGACATTTATACCATCCACACTAGCGACAATCTCATACGTGTTGGGACTGTTATTGTTGTACACCAAACGATAGGCCTGCCCTGCTTGACCTTGCACATAATAATTGCCTGAGTCTCGATATAGTGACAACTCACCCGTATCCGTCTCTATCGAAAAATCAACCTTACCTGCCAGCAGCGACATGCTATTAACCGCACGTCCCTTGTAAGACTTATCTGCATAACGCACCTGCATTTGCTCGATAGGCTGACTACTCATGCGACGCAAATCAACCGTTGTCACTTGAGAATCAACGTCATCGCCCCATTTGGTACCCAAACGTTCTGACTCTGTCGCGTCTTGAGTGGCCGACATTTTAGACGACTCTGCTTGGATAGACTTGTCTTGCTGAATCGTTGGGGTAGACGACTCCTGCATACTTGGCCCTGATGAGCAGCCCGTTAGCAATGCCAGTAATAAAATGGCAGCACCTGACTGTTTCTGATGTAACGTCATACCGATCTCCCTATTTAAATGACATATGGCCATACTTTAATCAACTTCCCTGTGTCTGCTCTTTTGTATTTATCTACTATTTCTGAGTATATAGAAACGATGCAAACAATCAATGGCTAAAATAAATCGGCCAAAAACTACTGTTTACAGTCAGGCATAAAAAATACCAGTGGCTCATGCGACTGGTATTTTTTATGCCTGTTAAGGTAGGTTGCACTAGCACGCTATCCGCTTTGCTTTAAATATGGCCAAGCCGCTCTGAGATAAATAATCATCGACCATAATGTCAAAATAACAGCGGCAACCATCAGCACATAGCCAATCATTTCGAGCGATTGCCAATTGAGCAATAGCACCGTGATGGCAACCATCTGAAACGTGGTTTTTAGCTTACCCACATAGGAGACTGCCACGCTGGTACTTTTGCCCAGCTCTGCCATCCACTCACGCAGTGCAGATACTGCGATCTCACGCGAAATGATGACGATAGCGGCTATCGCCATAATAATGTTGGGATGCCACTGTACTAGGATTATCAGCGCTGCCGCCACCATTAGCTTGTCCGCGACTGGGTCCAAAAAACGCCCAAAGGCTGACATGACATTGAGCTTACGAGCAAAATACCCATCGAGCCAGTCGGTAATCGCGGCAATGATAAAGACGCCGGTCAATAGCAAATGGCGTAATAAGCTGTCGCTGAACTCGCTCATCCCTACTCGAGCGATCACATTGTCTGAGATGGCTGGCATGCCAATACCCATAGATGGTGGCCAATAGGCAATCGCGACAAACAATGGGATCATCAAGATACGTGCAATAGTCAGATTATTAGGCAAGTTAAAAATACTCTTGGTATTTTGTGAACTTGGCGGCTCCTGCGTATGCAAATGCGTGCTGTCAGTCATGGCAAACCCAGTTTAATATAGACGTAATAATGGCAGATAGCTTAGCATTTTTCGGGCAAGGCGTCATGCCATCTCTGTAGCAGCTCAGTTATTAATAATATCAACATGGAGCGTCTGTACAAAGTAAAAGATAGTCTTATCTAAGCTATTGAAAATATTCCGCTCTTCATATCCGTAGTGATACTGCCAAACACTGACAGCTCTCTAGAGACATTATCATCGATAATACCAGCAAAAGGTTGGCCTGCGCTTACGTCATTTATAACGTAATGTACTGTAACAACAGCCCCTTATCGGGCAGCAGTTGCGCTATGATAGTGACTAGAAAAAACACTTGTACACTTAAATATGTAAGCAAACATGTACGCCCATTGTACTTATCAAAACCGCCCTAATAGATATTAGTTGTAGAACCTATAATTATAACAAGTTACGCCCACGGCCTCTGTAGTCACCTACACTATCCGTTTTCCTCAGCCCACAGTACCTCCTCTGTGGGCCTTTTTTTGCGTGCTTTTTATGAAGGTGTCTTTTACTTACTCAAAAACTGGTTGCCTAAACTCTGAAGCACCCACATATGTTTTGGACAACCAATATCATAGGGCAGTACTGTAGTTATAAACAATACTGAGGCTATAGACAGCACTGGGGTTATTTCGTTTTCCAAATAGCATCAACTGTCTCTTGCGCCATTTGATAGCAGCTTTCAATATTGCCTTTTGCGCACCAGTCGCCACTGACGATCCATTGCTTGGTTTCATCGACCAAGATGCCTAGCTCTTCCCTGTCCTTATGTACGATAGTAGCTGCATAACGCCAACGATGACAATCTGTCTGGCTAGGTGCGCTGTCCTCGTCCCAGTTTAATGACTGCTTTGCAGCCTGCAATAGTTGTTGTTTGACTAATTCTATATCGTCGTCAACGTGCGCTTGCGACCAGTCATTACGGGCATGAATGGTGACACTGGGTAGCAGGTCATCATGGGCGGGTTTTTGATGTTCAATAAATATTCTATCGATGATAGCACTATCCACATAAGCCACATCCCACTGTGGTATTGCCTGATGATTGAATGTCTCAGGCAATGGTTGTGATTTATCCCAACCAAGCATCAGCGTATAGCAAGCCTGCATTTGCGGCTGCGTAATTTTGTTTTGTTCACTAAATCCACTGTCTGCCATTAGCTCCACTGCCTGACCGTTTGGCGCTGTACAGATCACCCAATCAAACCATCCAAGACTGGTTCCTGCCTCATCGAATAACTCTGTTTTTTGACTGTCCGAATGAAGAGTGTTTTGATGCTGGATGTTTTGATAATGAGAGTATTGAGCGAGCGGTGCCACACGAGTCTTAAACGCGATGGTTGTGTGCTTAAGCGCAGCGGTAAGCTCACGCCCCCAACTGGTCATTTTGGGTGTACTGATATAACGGGCATGGACAGTATCCCACTGCTCCTTGTTTTGGATATCGGGCGCTTGGATATCAAGCAATGGAATATTCGCATCCACTGGCGTGAGCTCAACCACCTTGGCGCACCACGGCTGTAGCAAACCTGTCTGCAACCATGGCGCAATAAACTGTCGAAAGCTGTCCGTCTTGGCTGTAAAGAACTGTGCGCCGAACGACCATTGCCAGTTTTTATTAGTCTCACTGTCGCTGCGATAGCGCGTCGCCAGACGACCGACACTGCGCGACTTTTCAAAGATAGTGACTTGCGGATTATTAAAGGGTATTTGGGTTTGATTCGATGCGCGCTCTAGTAAAGTGGCGGTGAGCAGTCCTGTTAGACCGCCACCGATGATGGCAATCTTGGGAGAAAGTTGGTCAGCTGGGTATAAAGCGTGGTCCGTCATAATCACAATAAGCCTTATTAGGTATGTGGCAAGAAATTTATGAATCGCGAGTGTAGTGTGTTGAATGTTGTTTTATGATGGATATTGAACCGTCAAAACAACTTAATATCAATATCGTCTGCGTAAAAAAAGCCATGCTATTCTCGATAGCATGGCTTTTTGGACTTCTATGAACATAGATTAATAGTTGCCCTTAATCTGAATAGACAACCCATTGATCAGGCAATCAATCAGGTTATCAATCAAACTAATATTAGTCTCCGCGACCTGCTTTGACGGCATCGACCAAATCATTAATCACTGAGCTATCTGCCAATGTGGACAAATCACCCAATCCGACATATTGCCCAGCAGCAAGATTACGTAGGATGCGACGCATGATTTTTCCTGAACGCGTCTTTGGTAGTGCATCCACCAAATAAATGGCATCCAAAGTAGCGATCGGGCCAATCTCAGCACGCACATGGCGTTTTAGCTCGGCCTTTAGATCGTCTGTTTTTTCTTCGCCAGACTTTAGAATAATAAAGGCACAGATGCCTGTACCGCGAATCTCATGCGGCATTCCAACGATTGCAGCCTCAGCGGTGGCGGGATGAGCCACGACAGCGCTCTCAATCTCTGCCGTACCCAAGCGATGTCCTGCGACATTGAGCACGTCATCGACACGACCTGTGATCCAGTAATGTCCATCTTCATCACGTTGGGCACCATCACCTGTGAAGTAACGACCTGGATAATCACTAAAATAGGTTTTCAAGAAACGCTGATGATCATTATAAACGGTACGCATTTGCCCAGGCCAGCTACTGCTTATCACCAGATTACCTTCTGCTGCACCCTCTAGTGTTGCGCCTTCACTGTCCACGATTTCTGGTTTGATACCATATAGTGGCAACATCGCAGCACCCGGCTTGAGATCCACTGTACCTGGAATCGGTGCCATCAAAATACCACCCGTTTCAGTCTGCCACCACGTATCAACGATTGGGCACTTACTGTCACCGACAACATTATGATACCAATCCCATGCTTCTGGATTGATTGGCTCTCCGACCGAACCAAGTAAGCGTAGGCTAGAGCGATCTGATTCTCGCACAAAAGCATCGCCCTCTTTCATCATGGCGCGAATGGCTGTCGGTGCAGTGTATAGAATAGTCACGTCATGCTTATCAATAATATGACCGATACGTGCCCATGTTGGATGCTCAGGTACCCCTTCGAACATTACCGTCGTCGTACCGTTGGCAAGCGGTGCATAGGTCGAGTATGTGTGCCCTGTAATCCAGCCTACATCGGCTGTACACCAGTAGACATCGTCTTCTTTGATATCAAACACATCGCGAAAGGTAGACAAGGCATAAGTAATATAGCCACCCGTGGTATGTACAACGCCTTTTGGCTTACCCGTTGAGCCAGAGGTATATAATAAGAAGAGCGGGTCTTCGGCATTCATCACCTCAGGCTCACAATGCTCCGACTGACCATCGACTAGATTATGATACCAAACATCACGGCGACCACTCATCGGTATCGAGTTACCCGTACGATGGACGACGATGACTTTTTCGACACTGTCAGTACCATCCATGTCCAGCGCTTGATCGACGTTGGCTTTGAGCGGTGTGTGTTTACCGCCGCGCAGGCCTTCATCCGCAGTAATGACCACTTTTGAGCGACTGTCTATCAATCGATTGCCCAAGCTCTCGGCAGAGAATCCGCCAAACACCACTGAATGTACCGCGCCAATACGAGCACATGCCAGCATCGATACCATGGCTTCCGGTATCATCGGCATATATAGCGTTACGCGGTCGCCTTTCCCGACCCCAAGCTTACGCAGCGAATTACCTAGACGGCAGACGGCTTCATGCAGTTCTTTAAACGAGATAATTTTGTGCAATGAGGGATGATCGCCTTCCCAAATAATGGCGGGTTTGTACGGGGTTTTTTCGAGGTGACGATCGAGGCAGTTAACTGAGATATTCAGTTGGCCATCTTCAAACCATTTGATGCGAAAATCGTCTAAGTCATAATTGACGTCGCTGACTTTAGTGGGTTTTTTTATCCAATCGATAAGCTCAGCACGTTTCGCCCAAAAGTTATCGCGGGTTTCGTTAGAGTTGATAGAGTGATGGTAATCTTTAAGATATTGGTCAGCGTTAGTATTGGCAGCAGCCATAAATTCGGCTGTGATTGGAAATGATTTTTGCGTCATAGTATTCGTCCTTTTTAATTATTACAACCTAAGTAGATAGTTGTCTAACACGATCATCTATATAGGTAATAAGAGTCATCTTCCATAATGTGTGACACTCGTTTATAGTTTGACAAATAAGCGTGACGGTTGCAAGGCATCAAACGCCAAACATAACAATTTTACTGCACGTCTGTATACTTAGGCACAGATAGTCCCATCCTGACAAAGCGACTAGTTTGTTCATCCCAGTTAATTTCGATTCTCTACAGCTTATTGCTTATCTTTATATTAGATACGGATTTTAGAATTATAAAAAACGATAGACTATAATCAGTTCAATATAATTTCGATACAAGGAAACCGAGTGCCAGTTATACATTAGTATGCTTAGCGAAGATGACGATGTAGCGGATTTATATAGACTTGACTATATAAGATACAAAGTTCATAAGCGAGACAAGCCATACAACTGTATGGCTTGCTGCTATAAAAATTTCACTAAATAAATAATGCGTACTTATTTGAGCTGTGTGACGGTTTTCCATGCGCCGCTTTGTACTTGCGATAAGTAAACATCGTTAAAGGCAACATGGCTCTCAGGCGTGATGGCGACGGTAGATCCTGTGATTCCATCTACAAAACTAACGGTTTCCATACCCTTATTGAAGGTATCGGCATTTAAATCTTTGCCTGCCGCTTTAAGTCCTTCAACCGTGATTCTTGCTGAAGTATAACCAAGAATAGCACCTGCAGATACGTCCTCCCCTGTGGCTTTTTTATACTTTTCAATAAAGGCTTTGGTCTCAGGCTCATTTGCTCTCAAAGCCAAATCGTTATAGTAAGAAACTGCATATAGGCCTTCACTTGCACCGCCCGGTGCCTCAGCCACTGCGGGATGAAAACCTGTTGCAGGAGCGATGAATTTTACGTCAGTCCAGCCCATAGCGTTCGCTGTCCCTACCGCAGTGATAGCGCCGCGTATCGTAAGAGATAGGCCGATTAACTCACAATTGGCTTCTTTTAATTTGGCGATTGCACCAGCAAAGTCTGTTTCATCAGGACGATGCGAGCTGGCCTGAACCAGCGTGACGTTAGGGTTGCTATCGCTGATATCTTTAGCCGCCTCATTGGTCTCTTCACCATAGTCTGATGGGATATACATGACACATAAATTTTTAATATCATTTTCGGCAATCAGGTATTCCATACCCATTTTCATGGAGTCGTAATAGGTACTACCCATCGTATAACGGCGATTGAAAGCCCCTTCTTCTTGCATTGGTTTTGCAAAAGTGATCGGCATAATATTAGGGACATTGGCGCGATCCATGATAGGGAAACTTGCTAAGTTATGCGGCGTACCAAGCGACATCAGCATACCAAATACTTTATCGCGGCTGACGAGCTTATTAGCAGCCTGTACTGCCTTTGGTACTTGATAAGAATGATCCTCGACGATGTAACGAATCTTTCGTCCATTGACACCGCCTGCCGCATTAACCTCATCAAAATACATATTGGCACCCGCGACCGCAGGATTACCGAATCCTGCAAACGGGCCTGATAGATCATTGGCACCGCCCAGTAGAATCTCCGTATCCGTAACACCTTGTACCGGCATATCACTAGTAGCAGCAGCGGCCTCAGTATCTGTACCAGCTTCGACGGGCGCTTCGGAATTACTACAGCCTGCTAAACCTATCGTACCAACAGATAGTGCCAGTAGCGTCGTCTTGAATGTCCATTTCATTGCCTTTCTCCTTGCGACTCAGTCGCTGTTAGTTTGATGCTTTTGAGATTGATACTTTTGAGATTGATGCTTTCAAGGTTGAGGTAACGTCAAAAATCTGAACGGTGCTAATTGATGACACGCCCTAGATTAAATCAATACATAGAATCGATAAGAGCGTGATGCTTTTTCTCAACCAAACTTCTTTTCAATTTCATGGTGGCGGTCAATTCATCGTCTTCAGGACTGAGCAGCACATCAATGAGCCTGAAGTGCTTGATGGTTTCCACCTGAGCTAACGTCTGATTGGTAGACTGGATAACCTCGTCTATTAAGGCGATGACTTCTGGCGCATGACATAGCGAGCGAAAATCTGAGAACATTACCTGATTGTCTTGTGCAAACTTTTCGACATTTTCCTGATCTATCATAATCAGGCAGGTCAGATATTTGCGTCTATCGCCGATGATGACGGCGTCTGAGATATAAGGCGAGAATTTAAGCTTGCTCTCAATCGCAGCGGGTGTGACGTTTTTGCCGCCTGCGGTGATAATGATGTCCTTGATGCGGCCCGTAATGAAGATATAGCCCTCTTTTATCTCGCCGACATCACCAGTATGTAGCCAGCCATCCCGTAAGTCCTCAGCGGTTTTTTCGGGCTTGTTCCAGTAACCTGCAAACACATTCGCCCCTTTTACGAGTATCTCCCCGTTGTCGGCAATACGGACTTCAGAATCGGGCAATGCCTTACCTACGCTACCGGCCATCTGTGCTTCAGGCGTATTGACCGATATCACGCCTGCGCTTTCAGTCATGCCATAGCCTTCATAGATAGGCACCCCTATCGCATGAAACCAGCGGATAATGTCTAGCGATATGGGCGCAGCCCCAGTGGTGGCACGGCGAATATTACTCATGCCTATCAGGTCACGAATTTTATGTAGCACCAGCTTGTTCCAAAACTCGTAACGCAGTCGTTGACCTGTTGTGGGCGTATTGCCTGCCATCACGATATCAGCGTGGTCATGACCTGCTTTTATGGCCTGATCAAATGCCCAGCCATTGAGTGCACTCGCGTCACTACGCATATTACTGATGGAGGCGTACATTTTTTCCCACAATCTAGGCACAGCGGTAAAGGTATCAGGCGAGACTTCCTTCATATTTTCAAATACCGTCTCTGTGCTCTCAGCAAAGTTGACGATACAGCCTCGATGGATAGGCAGGTCCACTGACGTTAGACGCTCAAGCACATGGCATAAAGGCAAAAAACACAGCTGCTCATCAGTGGGCAGTATAGGGAGGATATCAATGCTTGTTTTTAACTCAAAGAGGACATTGGCATGCGTTAAAATCGCGCCTTTTGGATTGCCTGTCGTGCCAGAAGTATAGATTAAGGTGCGTATATCGTTCGCGGTACCTTGATCGATATAAGCGCCAAAACGCTCTCTGGCGTTTTCAACACTTCGACCGATCGTATATAGATCATCAAGGAAAACAACCTGATCATCCTCTAGGCTACGCAAACCTTTACGCTCAAAGACAATAACTTTTTTAACGTTAGGCGTCTGTTCACGAATCTCTAAAAACTTATGCAATTGCTCATCGTTTTCTACGATCAAAAACTTAGAATGGCTATCATTTAGTATATAGGCAAGCTGCTCGGGACTGTCTGTCGTATAAACACCATTGGGTATCCCGCCGACGGCGCAAATACCCATATCACAATAGAGCCATTCTTTATTGTCTTCGCTTAAGATAGAGACGGTATCGCCTTTGCTCAGACCAAGCTCGATGAGTGCCATGCCGATATCGCAGCCATGATGATAATAGTCAAGCCAACTATAACTCTGCCAAATACCAAAGCTTTTTTCGCGATGCGCAATCCTATCGCCTCGGCTCAAGCAAACCTGTCGCCAGAGTTTGCTCAGCGTATCGCACCCTTCTAGGATTTGGGGCGGATGATCGAAAGGTGCATTGCGTATCTGTTGACCAGTCTCATCATCATGATTGTTGGAGTAATCGTGAGACGATACTGGCGCAGCAGATGTGACTTTCGTGACCGTCGCATCAGTAGTAGAAAGTGAAGTGTGTTTTTCAGTAGGAACATCAATAGAGGTCGTCATGATTATTATCGCCAAGTCTTTTTGCGTTTCCACCGAGTGGCTTCCGCAGTGTTGTCTTTGGTTTGTCCCAAATAGAACTCTTTAATATCATCAGAGTGCATCAGTTTGTCCGCTGAGCCTGCCATGACAATACGCCCTGTCTCTAAAACATAACCGTAATCCGCTGCTGCCAAGGCAACTCTGGCGTTTTGTTCAACCAGTAGAATCGTAACGCCTTGCTCTTTATTAAGCCTGCGAATAATCGCAAATATCTCCTGTACCAATAAGGGAGACAATCCAAGAGACGGCTCATCAAGTAACATGAGAGAGGGTCGTGACATTAGCCCGCGACCGATAGCGAGCATCTGCTGCTGACCACCGGACATCGTGCCCGCTGCTTGTGTACGACGATCTTTTAGAATGGGAAAATACTCATATATCATCTCAACATCACGCTGTATCTCAGACTTGTCACGCCGAGTATAAGCGCCCATCGCCAAATTTTCGGCGACATTCAAAAAGGGAAACACCTCGCGCCCTTCAGGTACATGCGACAGTCCTTTTTTGACCAAGCGATCAGGTTCAGTGCCATCGATACGCTCACCATGGAACCACACTGCGCCCTTGCGAGGATTAATGACACCAGAGATAGTCTTCATTAACGTCGTCTTGCCTGCACCATTAGCGCCCAAAATAGTGACGACTTTACCTTCGGGTACCTCTAGACTTACGCCTCTCAATGCCATAACCGGACCATAAGCAGATTCTAGATTTCGCACCTCAAGCACATTGTTTTTTACTTCAGAGTCGACCAAATTCATTTCAGTAGCCGGCGCGGCAGAGGATAGTGATTTTTTAATAGCTGACATTACACACTCTCCTGTCCAAGATAGGCTTCAATAACCTGTGGATTGGCTTGCACCTCAGCTGCTGTGCCCTGAGCCAAAAATTTCCCTTCAGCGACGGCCAACACTCGATCTGACACCCGATTCACAAGACTCATGTCATGCTCTACCATCAAGATAGTCAAGCCAAGATCCTTTTGCATGTCTTCGATCCACCATGCCATCTCGGACGTCTCCTCCACGCTGAGACCAGAAGCAGGCTCATCGAGCAAAATAAGCTTGGGGTTAGCGGCTAATGCGCGTGCAATCTCAACCACCTTTCTAATACCGTAAGGCAGACCTGCGATCAGCTTATCTCGATAAGGCGCTAACTCTAAAAAATCTATAATTTTTTCAACTTGTAGACGATGCTCGCGCTCACTACGGCGCACTTTTGGTAAAAACAGCAAGTCCTGTATCCACGACGTATTGCGCTGCGAATGTCGACCGATAAGCAGATTCTGTAACACGCTTGAGTGATCAAACAACTCGATGTTTTGAAACGTACGGGCAATACCCAGTTTTGCGATATCGTGAGCGGGTAGCTTGGTAATATCAGTACCATCAAAGGTAATACGACCACTGAGCGGCTCATACAAGCGACTGATTAAGTTAAAAATCGTGGATTTACCAGCACCATTAGGTCCTACGATCGTGAATACCTCGCCCTCGTTTACCTCAAAGCTAATGTTATCAACGGCTTTGACACCACCAAACGCGATAGATAAGGAGTCAACTTTTAATAAGCTCATCGCATACGCTCCGTTTTCAGATAAGTTTTAGAACGGCGAAATAGTCCTTTTCGATATAACGGAAACATCTGAAACCAAGTCCTTATCTTTATCCAAATACCGTATATACCGCGTGGCTCATAGATGATCATGACGACAATGACTAAAGCAAATAGCGCCGTATCAATCCCAGGAACACTGGTGATACTAGAACCCGTACTTTGACCGATGACATCGCCTAAGATAGCAATCACTTGTGGTAATAAAACAACGACGACAGCACCAAAAAACGCACCGTGTATGGAGCCTAAACCACCAATGACAATCTGCAGTAGTATAGTGATAGAGATGATAACGGTGAAGCTTTCATAATTGACCGCTTGCACAAAGTGCCCGTACATCGCGCCGCCAACAGCGGTAATCGCACAAGATATGCTAAAAGCGAGTGTTTTGGCTTGGGGTACATTAACGCCAAGCGCGCGGGCGGAGACTTCACTGTCTCTGATGGCTAAGAACGAGCGTCCAGTGCCGCTTCTGAGCAAATTGATATACCCCAAGGTCACCAGCACCACGAGCGCAAGGCACAAGTAGTAAAATGCCTTTGGCGTGATATAGCGATCGATGGTGTATCCAAAGAGGTTAATAGGAGAAGCAAAGGTACCAGAGATGCCGCCAGTAATAGGCTCAGCCACGATAGCGATGTCTTCGACGATAATACTAAGCGCCAAAGTCGCGATGGCTAAATAGATACCGCTGGTTCTTAAGATCGGTCTGGCAATGATAGCGCCGATGACTCCAGTGATGAGCGCGCAGGCAATCAAGGCAGGGAAAAAATTCCACCCTCGAGCCATCAGTGCCATGTGGCTAAAGGCGCCTATCGCCATAAAGGCAGCATGACCTAAGCTGACCTGTCCGGTGTGCCCTGTCAAGAGCATCAGACCCAGTCCAGAGATAGACCAAATCAATATGGCGCTGAGCTCACTAATGTAATAGTTGCTCAGTAGCCAAGGCGCCATTAATAGTAATAAGAGGAGTACGCCATACTTTATGAGTTGGCGTTTGTCATCGAAGATATTGATATCTTGATCATAACTGTGTTTAAACTGGGCTTTCATGGGCAGTACTCATCCTTGAAAAGGTTTGGAGGCCGCTTTGTCATCCTTGAATCAAAGCTTCTATACTTTTTTCTGTTTTACCTGAGAAAAAATACCGCCTGGACGTACAATTAGTACGATCAACATAACCACATAAGGCGCAATTTGACTTAGGCCTAGCGGTAGATAGCGACCAGCAAAAGGCTCTATTACCCCTACCAGCAACCCGCCTGCCAGCGCACCAGGCAATGAGCCTAATCCGCCAATCACAGCAGCGGCAAAGGCCTTGATACCGAAAAGTAGTCCGACAGAGGGCTCGATCGCGCCTTTGGCCGCAAATAGTATGCCGGCAAGCGCAGCAACCACTCCTGACAATGCCCATACGATACCATTGACGCGCTTAACGGGAATGCCCATATAGTAGGCTGCCATTTGGTTCTGACTACTGGCTTGCATCGCAATACCGAGCCTAGTGTGGGCAAAAAAGAAGTATAAAATGGAGGTTAATGCGATAGTAGATATGATGATAATGATGTCAACATAAGCGATACTCAGCGAGCCTAATGCCAACATTTTGCCTGAGAATGGTGTCTGTAGTGAGACTGGGCTATGTCCCCAGATGAGACCTGCGACAAAGCGCATTAAGAATCCAAGTGAGATGGTCAGGATGACCATCGCAAATTGCGGTTGACCAAAAATACCACGTAGGACAAAGCGATCGAGTAAGTAACCAAATGCGCCCATGATAATAGCAGCAAAGGTGATACCTAATAAGAAGGGAAAGTTTGCCTGATCGGCATTAATGAAAGATATGCCTAAAAAGGCACCGAGCATAAGCATGTCGCCTTGGGCAAAGTTTACCGCCTCTGAGGCTTTGTAGATGAGTACAAAACCTAGCGCTAATAGCCCATATATACAACCATTAGCAATCCCGCTAATGAGCAGTTGTAGGATATCCATAAATTCCCTTTTGTCTTAACATTGTCATCCATGACAATGTTTGAATAAGCGGTTCAGTCGGTTGGCTTTTTAATGCAACTACTTTTGAAGACATTCGTTTTCTTCAAATAAAACGACTAAAATTGTAATCAGTCATCAACGCGGCAATAGTGGCAGCGGGTAATATTCATATTTTTACATTATACTAACTATGAATTATTGTCTACATAAAAAGTAAAGTTATTCAATGATTTATAGCAATTAGGCCAAAGCTATTTATATTACTTACCTAAAAACACTGCCATTATTGCCATGGTATAATTGGGATAGTTTATATCGTTTATCCAAACCTATTCTATAAGTCATCATCATGAGTCAAATGCCAAAACAAGCAAAATCAGTGAAGCCAACCAATCCGTCAGTGGCTGATCCATCGTTAATCAAAAAGTCCAATAATAACCACTTTGATGTCATCATCATCGGTGCTGGCGCTTCAGGATTGTACTGTGCGCTTACAGCTGGTCGCCGCGGTCGCCGCGTACTAGTGCTAGACCACGCCAATAAAGCAGGCAAAAAAATCCTGATGTCAGGTGGTGGCCGCTGTAATTTCACCAATTACTTCGTTGAGCCAGAGCACTTCATCGGTAATAATCTTCATTTTTGCAAATCTGCCCTCAGTCGTTACCCAAGTTGGGAGTTCATCGGTATGGTTGAGGCGCACAAAATTGCTTATCATGAACGTGAACATGGCCAACTGTTCTGTGATGACTCGGCACAAGACATCTTGACTATGCTGCTAGACGAGTGCGCGGCGGTCGGTGTGCAAGTAAAACTGAATGCTCAAATTGAAAGCGTGCAAGCCATTGAAAATGATAAAAATGCGCGTTTTGAATTATTGACCACCAAACAACTCAGTAAAAAAGAAAAGCAAGAAAGAAAAGAAACCGCTAATCAAACCAAGCTTGTGCAAACACGCTATCGCTGTGAGTCGTTGGTAGTTGCAACGGGTGGTTTGTCCATTCCAACCATGGGGGCAAGCGGCTTGGGTTATGAAGTGGCGCAGCAGTTTGGTCATACGCTCGTGTCCACTGATGCCAGCCTCGTGCCATTTACCTTTACGGACAAGACAGGTGAGCTTATCCGTGCATTAGCCGGTATCAGTCTGCCCGTTATTGCCAGTAATGAGCGGATTTCTTTTAAATTGCCTGTGCTATTTACCCATCGCGGACTCTCTGGCCCTGCCATGCTACAGCTGTCAAACTATTGGCAGACGGGAGAAACCATCAGTCTTAATCTGTTGCCTGACATTGATGTCACTGACTTGTTGATTGCTCGCAAAAAATCACATCCACGCCAACTGATACGTACCGTATTGGCAGACAACACCGATAATGCCCTACCCAAAAAACTACTAGCAGCATTACAGACGCACCTGTGGGAAGACATCAAAGATACCGAGCTTGCCAACATCAAAGACGAGCGCCTCACTGAATTGGGCGCGACAATCAATGGCTGGCGACTCAAACCCTCTGGTACTGAAGGCTATCGCACTGCTGAGGTCACACGCGGCGGCGTCACCACTGATGAAGTGTCGTCAAAGACCATGCAAAGCAACTTGCAGGATGGGCTGTATTTCATCGGCGAAGTACTCGATGTCACAGGTTGGCTTGGCGGATATAATTTCCAATGGGCATGGGCCAGTGGTTTTGTGAGTGGCGAGGTTGTCTAATAGCAGCTCGCCAATTGTGAGATAACGCGCAACGTAAGCGTCTTTCACTGTAGACTTACTAAGCAGTATTTGTTTTATTGAAATTTTGGCTACTTAAATTTGTGAGGTATCTCAATGCGTGCCATTCAACATATTCATGGTGATAAAGCACCGCATTGGGTCGGTGATGGTTTTTATGTCAAAACCTTAATCAATCATCTCGAGGATAACCCTGACTTTAACTATAACCATACCGATCCTTTTTTATTGTTTGATTATGGCGAGCCGACGAGGTTTTCGCCCAATGCTGATTATAAATTGCAGCCGCATGGCATCGGACAACATCCGCATAAAGGCTTTGAAACCGTTACGCTGGCTTATGATGGTGAGATCAGTCATGCAGACTCGACAGGCGGTCGCGGTGATATTTTGGAAGGGGATGTACAGTGGATGACCGCAGGACGCGGTATCTTGCATGAAGAGTTTCACTCTGAGGCATTTGGGCAGCGCGGTGGCATTTTCAGTATGGTGCAGCTGTGGGTCAATCTGCCAAGTAAGCACAAGCTGACCGGTCCCAAATATCAATCTATCAAACGAGCTGACATGCCTATCATTGAATTGATAAATGACAGTGGTGTTCAGAAACAAACCATCATCGGTCAAGTCGCTATCATTGCCGGTGATTGGCACGGCATAATAGGTGCAGCAACGACATTTACCCCAATTAATATGTGGGATATCGCGCTACATACCGCAGGCACGACCTCGCTACAAGTTCCAAATACACACAATACGCTGCTACTGGTACAAGAAGGTCAGCTACTGGTCAATGGCACAGCCGTCAGTGCGGGCGACTTGATTCAGTTTACAGCGCCTATCCATATCGATGCAGAATCTGAACCCGCCCCTCATACGACTACTGATAGCATTGAGCTCACCTACTCTAGAGACGCGCAGGGAGTCGTCAAACTGCTACTACTAAGTGGCAAGCCCATTGGAGAACCCGTCGCCGGTTATGGTCCCTTTGTGATGAATACACAGGAAGAGTTACGACAGGCCTTTCGCGACTATCAGATCGGTAATTTTGGTGAGTAAAAACCCAATGTAAATAAACACTCTTAATAAATAAGATGTTCTGATAAACCCTAACGCCCACGCAAAAAGAAGCCACCTAACGTCTATCGTCAGGTGGCTTCTTTTGTACGTCAGTGATTACTCAATCATCAAAGCTGATGACTGAATTACTGTGCCTGCTTTAGAAACGGATAATCGGTATAACCTTCTGAGCTGCCACCATAAAAGCTTTCTGGATGTTGCTCATTCAGTGCAGCATTTTCACGGATACGTTCAGGCAGATCAGGATTGGCGATATAGTCACGACCAAATGCAACGGCATCGATGTAACCCGCTTTTACGTTTTTCTCAGCTTTTTCGGCTGTATAGCCGCCAGCTGCGATAATGGTGTTATCAAACGCAGCACGGACACGCTTACGGAAGTCTTCGCTATAAGGCGTACCACCTGCCCAATCTGGCTCTGACAGATGCAGATACATCAGACCACGTTTGTTGATCTGCTCGATCATCCAAATGTTTTCTTCTTCATTGTAACCGGCTTCTACATTGTTAAATGTACCAAGTGGCGAGATACGGATACCGACATGATCAGCATCCCAAGCATCGACACAGGCATCGATAACGTCTAGCGTCAAACGTGCACGGTTTTCGCGGCTACCGCCGTACTCATCATCACGCTGGTTGGTTTGCTCGACCCAGAATTGATGCAACAGATAACCATGAGCACCGTGAATCTCTACCCCATCAAACCCTACTTCTTTGGCATTTTTGGTTGCTTGGGCAAAGTCAGCGATGACTTGTTTGATTTCATCAAGTGTGGCTGGGCGCGGTGTCGTTGCTTCAACACGGATGGCTTGATTGTTGCTATCGCGCAATGAGGTACGGATACCAACATGAACATCTGACGCAGAAATCGGCGCTTTGCCATCAGGCTGCACGCTCTCATGAGAAACCAGACCGGTATGCCACAGCTGTACAACGATTTTACCGCCTTTGGCATGGACATTATCTACAATGGTTTTCCATGCAGTGCTCTGATCTTGAGTATGGACGCCTGGCGCGCCTGCATAGCCTTTTGCTTGGAACGAGACTTGTGTTGCCTCAGTGATAATAAGACCCGAGCTTGCACGCTGTGAGTAGTATTCACCAGCAAGTGCTGTTGGTACATCACCTGGCTCAACCGAACGCAGACGCGTTAGCGGTGCCATGATGATACGGTTCTTTAGGGTTTGGTTACCCATCTCTACGGTTTCAAATAAATTATCGTGTGCCATAAAAAGCCTTGTTTGTCGTTTTAAACCTGAATGATAGGTTTAATATTTATTGGTCAATAGCGCTTGGTTTTATTGATTTAATTTACTAAGCACATTACTCATAAGCCAGTTCTTTATAGGGGGCAGATATGATTATTCCAAGCAATATTTACAAACAGAAACACCAATATTCACGTAATTAAATCTTTGTGAGGCCTTACTACTAATACTATTTAACAACGCTTAAACACTTTTCGCTCGAGTTCCAGTTTTGGACTGTAGCATCTTTTTGATAGACAGCTCTAACGACAGATATGTCCCGAACAATATCACCACCGAACCGATAATAGCTTGGATATTTAGGGCTTCACCAAGCAGCAGATATCCCAAAATAATGGCAAAAATTGGAATCACCAATGTAATACTGGTGGCACGCGTCGGCCCAATATTTTTGATCAATTGATTCATAAAAATAAGCGCAATTGCGGTCGAAAAGACCCCAATGCAAATCACTGACACCCATGCTTTGATGCTGATTTCTTGACCATAAGGGAACTCATTGTAGGCCACTGGTAGCATGATGATGCTACCAATGATGAGCGATCCTGCTGTGATAGCGACAGGCGAGACATCGTATAAGTAGTTTTTGGTGATATTAGCGCCGACGGCATAGCCAACACAGGCCAATAGCGCATAGCCCATCGGTAACAATCCCTCGACCAAGCCTTTGCCCTGCTCGCCGCCACCGAACAAGCTCTCACTCATCAGTATGATTACTCCAACCACACCGATGACCAACCCAAGCGCTTGTTTTTTCGATAGTCTATCTTTAAAAAACACACGGGCGATAAAACCACTCATCATTGGTACAGAAGCATTTAACACAGCAAGCACACCTGCATTCACTGATTGCGCAGAAAATGAGAACAACACAAAAGGTAGCGCTGCGGAAAACAAACCAACAAGCGCGAGCATTTTCCAGTGCTCCTTGATACCGACTCTGTTTTTCTTATTTAGTAATACAAAGACCAACATGACCAGTCCGGCGAATATCACGCGCAGACTGGCAAAAGCCAATGAGCCAAACTCAGGCACGCCAATGCGATAAAACACAAAAGAGAGTGACCACATAAAAGAGAGCGTCACAAAGATGATGAGGTCACGGTTGGTCATTGGGCAATCCTATTAAGCGTATCGACTAAACCTGCCAACTCGTGTCGGTCATAGGCATCTGGTCAGTCGTAAAATTAGCAATTTATAAAATCTTACGATGATAACTTTTAAATGGTGCGATGGGGAGTATTTTATAAGATTTCTGACCGTTTATTGTTTACCAATACGTATTATACAAAACAATATTTTTACGTTGAGCGCTTCTTATAATAAGGTGCGGTGGCAGTCTAATTCAATAATATCTATGACTAGGCAGGCTCTTATCGGTGATATCTATGTTTTTACTTATAATAATATTTACAACGCCATTAGTTGATTTTTGTTTACTAAATAACTATAGTTTGTGAGTCTGATGGTTTATTGCTGGTGGTGCAAAAGTATACACAGCAAATATCCGCTTATAACGGATTTACTTGTCAACTATTAATTTTGTCATTTATTGAGGGAACATTATGAAAAGGATAGCGTTATTCATCGGTAGTATGTCAGTGGCGACGGCAGGATTTTGCGGGGTTGGGCAATACTCAGATTCGACCGTTTGCTATATTTATAAGCAAGATAAACTGCAGAAAAAGCTAAACTGTCAGTACGATGTGGTTGAGGGGGCGTCAATGAGCTATGCGTTTAGACAGGCTTCTTACACCCTGCCAGGGTTTGGCAAGATGGCAACCTCTAACAGTGCAAACTATAACGATAGTGGTGATGTGACAGGATGGACAACCACAGTCAATGATGAGCCAGCGATTATCAGATACCGCCTGCCAACCAATCGAAGCATCGTCAGTGAGGCCTACGCGCAGTCTGGCAAAGAGATACTAACCTGTTATGTCAGTAAAAAATCAAAATGGGAAATCTGTGCTGAACAGTAGTTTTGAAGGCTAACAATTACTCATGCAAGATATCTGACATTTATAAATGAAATTCAAATCTCTTCTGAACCTAATTTCTTGATAGCCTTATCAATATTTTGTAATTGCTCATTGGTTTTTATTAGAGTTTCTGAGATTTTTCTATCCCAATTCAAGTCAGAAATATCTGTTTGATAAAAGGCTTCAACGGAAAGCTTGGACGAGCTAGACAGTTGGTTAAACCAGAACTTCGCATTAGCTCTTCCATACTGAGCTGTTACTACAATGCTGTTTCCATCAATATATTTTTTTAATCCTCCATATTGCCCCCAAGTAAGAATTATTTTCTGATTAGGAGCTAAAAAAGGTATCCCATTTATAATAGGTCCAGTTGACATCGTGTTTGGCATATTTCGAGGTTCTTCTATACTAAATGCTTTCTCAGGTAAGCTTCTTGATGTTTTAAAACTGATATTCTCTGCTGGGCCTTTACCTATATTCTCAATAATTAGAATTATAATTGAAGGACGTTTGTTATCTGTATCAGCATAAACGATAACTTCTGGATCAGTTGATGAGCGATAGACAGCATAAGTAATAATAGTCGACGCCGTCGCTATCAACGCCATAAACACAGATATCCAATTCACCCATTCTATTTGCATGAATATGACCTCAAAAAAACCAACGTTAATAGAAAAAATTTAACTTCTAACTACTTTATCAGCTTGTTAAGCTTTACACCTTAGTTTTTGAAAATACGCTCAACTTATTCAAAGTATAAAAATTCCCTCCCTATCAGACAGCCATTGAATTCCAGCTCCGTATCGGTAAGAATGTCTATATCTATTTATAACGCTCAATCTATAAAAACTATTCTAAAAAAGGATCAGTAATGAAACTGCGCATCTTAAAATCTGCCGTGACCAATCCTTGGTTTAACCTTGCGACTGAGGACTGGATATTTCAAGCGCTAGGGACAGAACAGAAAGGTACAGAGCAAGCAGCACCAGACACGCATACCCTATTCTTATGGCGTAACTCTGAGACCGTCGTTATTGGGCGCTCACAAAACCCATGGGTAGAATGCAAGACGGATAAGATGGAGGCCGACGATGTGTTTTTGGCGCGGCGACAGAGTGGCGGTGGCGCGGTGTTTCATGATTTGGGCAATACCAATTTTACTTTCCTGTCCCCAAAGCACGCTTATGATCAGACGGCCAACTTTACCATCATCATCAATGCGCTGAAAAAATTGGGCATAGACGCCACCCTATCTGGTCGTAATGACATGCAAGTGGGTGACCGAAAAATATCAGGCAGCGCCTTTAAACATGCTGCCGATCGCAGCTTTCATCACGGCACATTATTGGTCAATGCCAATATGCAAAAACTTGGCGACTACCTAAACCCGCATCCATTAAAACTCAAAGCAAAAGGCATTAAGTCGGTGCGTGCTCGCGTGGCAAATTTGGTAGAGTTCAATGATGCCATCAATCATGAGACGTTATCTGATGCGATTATCGAGGCATTTTGTGAGTACTATGGAGAGACTGCGGCAGTTGAGCAGTTGGATGAAGCTAGCCTTGCCAAGCAGCCGACGCTAAACACCTACTATCAGCAGATGGCGGATTGGGATTGGCGTTTTGGCAAGACACCTGAGTTCACTCATCATATCGAGACGCGCTTTGATTGGGGCATGATGGATGTACATATGGATGTGAAGCAAGCCACAATTGCAGAGGTTGTCATCTTCTCTGATGCGCTAAATGTTGAGCTGATTGACCTGCTCAAAGAGAGACTGACGGGTGTTAAATATAATAAGAGCAAGATTCAAAATAATCTCAATGAATTAGCAAAAGCGCAACCTGAGTTGGCAGCGCAAGTAAATGACTTTGAGAAATGGTTGGTTGGCGAGATGGAAGGTTGATGTCTAAATTAGTCCTTTTGAGTCATTGCTAAGTGAGATATGCATCCAAAAATAAGAGGTATAGTCGGTTCAATATAATTTGGATACAAGGAAGTTGAGTGAAAGTATTACAACTAGTAGGCTAAGCGAGACTGACACCGTATCCAATTTATAGAGGATTGACTATAACTCTATAAGATAGCTATCTTATAGAGTCATCCTATTCATCCCTTTAACAACAAGCTCAATCTGTTTTGGGCAATGTAGTCTGAGCAGGTAAATTATTTAAAATAGTTTTTACTTCAGTGACGTACTGACCCAAATCTGGCTCTAGATGAAAACCCTCTACGGGCGTAGGCAGGCCTTTTTGCTTACCCAATCTAACGATGATCGCGTTCTCTTCTGGTAGCACTAACACTCGCTGTCCCAAGTGACCGAGCATGGCATAAAAAGGAATCGGACTGTCCATATCTGTCCATACCGAATGACCATATACCTGCGCCTGTCCTTCTGTGAACGCGGCTGCATTGGGCGTGACCATCCACTTAATATGCGCTTTACTCAGTAGCTGCTCGCCTTGCCACTCGCCACCATTCAATAGCAATTGTCCAAATTTTGCAAAGTCCAGCGCACTGGCACTTAAGCAGCAATAAACCTTTTCAATATTTTTTGAACCATCAAGCGACCAGTAAGCATCACCCTCCATCCCTAGTGGCTGCCAGAATTTTTCTTCTAAATAGCTAGAGATAGTATAGCCATGTGGCTCTAACGCTCGCGACAGTGCAATACCAAGCATCTGTGTGTCGCCTGATGAGTATTCAAATTGGCCACCGCATGCCTCTTTAAAATCGCGATTGACCATTTGCTTGACCAAGTCATGACCATAGTAGGACTCTGCTGTGGGATTGATAGGAAAGTAATAATCCTCTGTCCAATCGTAGCCTGAGGTCATCGCTGATAAATCTGCAAGCGTGCAGTTCTGTGCATATTGATTGTCGGCATATTCAGGCAGCCAAGTAGTGATTGGCTCATCAATGCTGTCGATATAGCCGTCTTCTACCGCTTTAAGATATAGCATGGTCGTGACGGTTTTTGCCATCGAAAAGCTATTGGTATGCGAGTCGCTGCCATAGTCCTGCCAATAATTTTCGTACAGTAGCTTGCCGTCTTTGATAATGGCAAAAGCAACCGTTTGGTCTGTGTCCAAGGCATTTTGTAAGGTAGGTGTGAGTTCAACTTGCTCTAAGCTGGGGGCTTTGTCCCATTTGATAGGATCTCTGGCACGAATCGTCCGATTATCAAAATCAACATAATCGTCAATATTGGCCGTGGCTTCGCCTTTAAAATAAGTGAGCTGTAGCCCGCGAAAAATGTAGGCATTGCCTGTTACCATTAAGCCGAGGCTGATAACCACTAACAGCCCTATGATAGGCAGTATTATCCATTTAAATAATATTCTTAATACAGCCATTGTAAAATCCTTTTTATATGGCAAAGTTTTATTTTATCTGACATCAACCAATTAGAGCCAGTGTGCGAGCTAAGCGTTTATTTTAAAAGCACATAAATAAAAAAAGACGGCAAACTGACTCTTGACCTGCACAGACCACGACACTATCGACACGTAGCAGATGGCTCTGGCCTTGGTTGTTGGTGACCCAGATATCTTCATTGGTGACCTTGTCATACTGCACGCCAGTGACTTAAATTAGTGGCGCAAGTTGCAGGTTTTAAAGAATGGTTGGTAGCAGAAATACAGGGTTAGATTTTGCGACGTCAAATTTAATCTAGCAAGTATTGCAATGGATGCTGCTTGATAAAAAATTACTGACACAAATGCGCTTTATGTAATTAATGGTATTGATATCATCAATACACTATTTGAGATTTTGCCTATAGTCAATCAATGTTAAAAATGATACAAGGCAGACGAGCGCAAGTACTATAGTCAGTTCAATATAATTTCGATACAAGGAAACCGAGTGCAAGTTATACATTAGTATGCTTAGCGAGGATGACGATGTAGCGGATTTATATAGACTTGACTATACAGTGGTACGCTAAGCGAATCTAACGCCGTAATACCTTAAGAGTGGTTCGACTATATTAATGATGCATGACAAGCACCCTACCATTACTCCATTTTTTATGAAAAAAACATTAAGGCATTTTTATGAAGTACTTACATGCAATGATTAGAACCAAAAAATTAGAAGAAACGTTATCTTTCTATTGTGATCTTATGGGCTTACAACTGCTAAGAAAGAGAGACTCTGAATCTGGCAGATTCAGCTTATATTTTTTAGCAACGCATGAGGGTGCGCCAGAGATTGAGGTAACGCACAACTGGGATGAAAAAGAGTATTCCAATGGCGATAATTTTGGGCACTTTGCCTTTAGAGTCGACAACATATACGCGCAGTGTGACACCTTTATACAGGCAGGGGTCGAGATATTAAGACCACCTAGAGATGGTCATATGGCTTTTGTGAAAGACCCTAACAATATCTCGATTGAACTGCTACAAAGTGGCGAAGACTTAGAGCCTATTGAGCCTTGGATTTCGATGGAAAATATTGGTAGTTGGTAAATGAGTGAGGCTGGCTAGTTGGGCTAGGATGGATGGACTGATTCATTTTTTGTAGAAAGTGATGACACGTATATCGCAGTTATGGCTTCCCTAAAATACAATCAAGCGCTAGAAACGAGGATGATATGAAAAAGTTATGCATCACTACCATCAGTATTTTAGGCGCTTGTCTACTCTCCATTTATGCCAATGCAGCAAGTTTTGATTGCAACAAAGCGGCTAGCTGGGTAGAAAAAACCGTTTGCGACAGTCCTGAGCTTTCTAAGCTTGATGACGTAATGGCAAAGAAATATAGAACTAATCTCAATGATGCAGCTAACGAAGAAGACAGCAAAAGCTATAAAAACAATTTGATTATAGATCAAAACTTATGGCTGAATTTTCAACGGAATACCTGTAAAAGTGAAGAATGTCTGATACGTGAGTATAAAGAATATATCGAAGCGCAAGCCAATTACGGTGTGGCTTGGAATTTTCCAGATGAGTTAAGTCGTTCTGATTTACCGAGTAAAAGTGCTTTTGGTAAGTTTTCTCAAATCTCACTATATAATTCAGATACTCAGCGTTGGGAGGATTCAGGAGAGGCAAAAAACACGGTATCGATTCATAGTGTCGCTAATAAGCCTTATCTTTCCATTATCGAGGGTGTTTTGATTTTTACCAATGCTCATACCTGCGATTTGGGAGAGAGTAAAGCCATATGGTCAGAAAATCATTGGGTCATCAACGATGATCAGCCAGATAAAGCTGTTGAGCTGCGTTTATATCCAGCACTTTATAAAGGTAGGACTCAATTGTTATTAAGAGATGTTGAGGATCAGTTTAGGCGGGGGCGTTGTGGTGCGCGAGGATATTTTGACGGTATTGTATTAGAGCGTGAGGTGCGTTAGTTTTTCTAATTGAAAAATAGAATTTGCTGAACACTTTTAAATAGGTAGCATCATTCACTTGAAGAGTTTTTTTAACACTACCATTATAAAATCCTTTTTTATGGCGTGGTTGGTGCGTACGATTGAGTATCGCGGGTAAGGTTTAATTTAGCATGGATGTGGGGTTTTGGGAGGTAGTCTTTTAGGTAGTGATCTTAGATTGTAGGCTAGGCTTTTAGCCCAGCGAATTGAAGAACTAAACGAACTAAAGCTATATTTTACTATGCTAAATTGAGATATTTTTATGACTATAAATTTATTTATATTTTATAGTTAGAGCTCGGCTAAGAACCCAGCTTACTTAGATATTGAATATAAATTGTTCATTTTTTCACATTTACTTAATACAGACGACTTTAAAATGGGATCACGTTCTATATCTTGGAGAAATTCTTCGATTCCATCATTAAGACAGCTATACAAGACTGATATATCAATCAGTTTAGTTGGATTTGAATAATTTTTTTCTTCACTAATCAGTTCTTTTTCTGAAAATTCTATATTTTGATAGAAAGCTAATCTAAAGTGTTTTTCACTATTGAAGTGCTTATGTTCAGCTGTTCCCATATGTAAAAAAGAACATCTAGTGTTCCATATATCAGTTGACGTACATCTCAATTGAGTCAAGTCACAGTAAGTTTCAAGCCAATTCCTAAAGTCAGACCCGTCTGAATATTCAGTCGATGATATTAACCATCCTAGCTGATCTATGAAAGTGAAGAACAAGAGCAAACCCTGTTTGTCATAGCAAGACTTATTCAAAATCGTAATTGAGTTATTGAATGAATTAATTACTTCTCTAAGTTTGTCCATATATATTAGCATCCCATTACTATATATCTAAGGGTGTAGATATTAATAGTTTCTAAAGTTACGCTGTAGCTTACAAGCTAAAAAAAACGGCAAGATAATCAATCTCGCCGCTTTGATATTTAATTTGAAACCTTAGATCGCGGCTGCAACCTCTGCACCATCACGAATTGCGCGTTTGGCATCTAGCTCTGCTGCTAGCTTAGCGCCACCGATTAGATGATATTGCGCGTCTGGTGCATCACCAACATTTGGCATCAGCTCAACCACAGACTCTTGACCAGCACAAACAACGACACTATCCACACGTAACAGCTGGCTTTGACCTTGTGCATTAGTCACCCAGATGCCTTCGTTAGTGATTTTGTCATACTGCACGCCAGCCACTTGGATGACGCCGTGAGATTTGATATGCGCGCGATGTACCCAGCCTGAGGTTTTGTTTAGACCACTGCCCAGACGGCCTTTGCTACGCTGCATCAGATAGACTTGGCGGATTGGCTTAATCGCATGCGGTCTGACCAGACCGCCATCAGTTTGATAGTCGGTATCATTGGTCACGCCCCACTCCTCACGCCACTCGCTGATTGACTGCGGCTCAGGACGATAGCTTGGGTCTTTTAGTCCATCAGGGCCGATCTCATCAAGCGACTGACCATGATTGGCGGTCAAGTATTCACTGACATCAAAGCCAATACCACCTGCACCAATGACTGCTACTGTGTTACCCACTGCTTTTTCACCAGAGAGCAGCTCAGCATAGCTGATCACTTGTGGTAGATCAGCACCTTCGAGCTTACCTTCTAGGCTTCTAGGTACAACGCCAGTTGCGACGATGACATGATGGAACTTGGCTTTTTCAAGCATGTCCTTATCAACCTTAGTATTCAGTTTGATCTCAACGCCTAAGTGCTCAAGCTCATTGATATAGTAGCGAACGGTCTCAAAGAACTCTTCTTTACCAGGGATGACTTTGGCGTAGTTAAACTGCCCACCCAGCACGTCCTTGGCTTCAAACAAGGTCACCTTATGGCCGCGCAAGGCAGCGACATGAGCAGCTGACATACCAGCGACACCGCCACCGATGACGGCGACTTTTTTCGCTTTCTTCGCTTTTTTGTAGACCAGTTCAGTCTCATAACAAGCTTGTGGGTTGACCAAACAAGTCGAGCGTTTATTTTCAAACGTATGATCTAGGCACGCTTGGTTACAAGCGATACAGGTATTGATGCGATCTGTCTGACCGTTTTTGGCTTTATTGACCCAGTGTGCATCCGCTAAGAATGGACGCGCCATCTGAATCATATCAGCTTGACCATTGGCGACGATCTCTTCTGCTGTTTCTGGCATGTTGATACGGTTAGCCGCCATCATTGGGATATTGATGTGCTTTTTGATCTCAGCGGTGAAATCAACGAAAGCTGCTCGTGGCACACTGGTCACAATAGTCGGCACACGTGCTTCATGCCAGCCGATACCCGTGTTCATGATGGTCACGCCCGCTTCTTCTAGCGCCTTAGCTACGGTGATGACCTCATCCATAACGTTACCATCTTTGACCAAATCAATCACTGACAGGCGGAATAAGATAATAAAGTCTGCGCCAGTCGCCTCGCGTACCGCTTTAACCACGTCAACGGCAAATTTCATACGACCATGAATATCACCACCATAAATGTCTTTACGCTTATTGACGTGACTTGATAAAAACTGGTTGAGTAGATAACCCTCAGAGCCCATGATTTCGACACCATCATAGCCTGCTTGCTTGGCAAGTTTGGCTGAGCGCGCATAGTCTTTGACCGTCTGCTCAATATTCTTGATGCTCATCTTACGCGGTTTGAACGGTGAGATTGGTGACTTAATCGGGCTAGAGGACACAGCAAAAGGATGATAGCCATAACGACCACTGTGCAATATCTGCATGATAATTTTGCTGTCGTGCTTGTGCGCGGCACGAGTGACACGCTGGTGATTGATGACGTCGGCTTTGGTATTCATCGTCCCGCCAGCAGGCAGCAACCAGCCTTCACGATTGGGTGAGATACCACCTGTAATCATCATCGCCACGCCGCCTTTGGCACGCTCTTCAAAATAAGCCGCCAGCTTGCCATAATTATAAAAACGGTCTTCAAGACCCGTGTGCATAGAGCCCATTACCATACGGTTTTTTAGCGTCGTAAAACCTAAGTCTAGTGGCTCAAATAAATGCGGATAATACTCATTGGTACTGGCGGTGTCAATTGTATTGTCAGAGCGGCTGGCGGACATATCATTTTCCTTATGAATGGTTTTTTGGACTATTTCTGAAGAACCGTTGTGCTATGAGATTTAGCGTTACTGGTATCGTAACACACCGCGATTATTGTCAGCTACGCAGACAAGCGACTGATGAGTGAGCACTATATTTATTGCAATAATAAATGGCGCGGTCTATTAGACTAAAGGATGGCGTATTATTAAACCAATATTAAACAAGCACTAAAAATCAGGCCAGTATCATAGGCAGCCTGTTTATAATAAATGACTGCCTATAATAGACGACTACTACTTATTCGTCATAATACGATAAGTATGCTTATAAATATTGTATTACGATGATATATTTTAATCGATAAATATCGACTTACCCAAATAGTTTCTGTGCTAGATTATAGTACCGAATGATGCTGTGAAATCACGGTTCGACATAATAGTGCTACCAAATATTAGAAATACGATAAAGGATTATCACCATGACAGACTTCCACACGGGTCTTGGCAAAAATGCCGCCAACCATCAACCACTTACCCCTATCGATTTTATCATTCGCAGCGCTCAAGTATATCCTAACAAGACTGCTATCATTTATGACGACCTAGCACACAACAACCTCACTCAGACGTGGCAACAGACCTATGATCGCTGCCGACAACTGGCTGATGGTCTGCGTAAACTGAGTGTGGATAAAAACGACACGGTCGCGGTCATGCTACCGAATACGCCAGCGATGGTCGAATGCGCCTTTGGCATTCCGATGTCAGGCGGCGTACTCTGCACCCTGAACACCCGTCTCGATATCAATGCACTGACGTTTTGTTTGCAGCACTCAGAGGCAAAGGTTCTCATCTTGGACAGCGAGTTTGCTGACTATGCCGATATCATTAATGAGACCTTCCCTCACTTAATCGTCATTCACTCAACCGACAATGCCGTCAATGTCGAGCAATTTGGGCAGATGAGTTATGAGGCGTTGGTTGCCAGCTCAGACAGTTTGGATAATTGGGAGATGCCGACAGATGAATGGGATGCCATTGCACTGAATTATACCTCTGGTACGACAGGCAAACCCAAAGGTGTGGTCTACCATCACCGCGGTGCTACGCTCAATGCAATTTCCAATATTTTGGATTGGGATATGCCCAAGCACCCAATGTATCTATGGACGCTGCCGCTGTTTCACTGCAATGGCTGGTGCTTTCCGTGGACCATCGCCGAGCGTGCGGGGGTCAATGTTTGCTTGCGTAATATTGATGCCGATTTAATACTACAGCTGATGGCCAAGCATCAGGTTAGCCATTATTGCTCTGCGCCAGTCGTACACAATATGATTGCCGGCGGCAAACCTGAATATAAGGAAGCCATTAACCATACGGTCAAAGGTTGGGTCGCTGGTGCACCGCCGTCTGAAACCATGCTGGCCGCCATGGAAGCCATGGGCTTTCATATCTCTCACGTATATGGTCTTACCGAAGTGTACGGACCAGTGACAGTCTGCGCGGAGCAGGAAGAATGGAATGAAATCGATGTGGCGACACGCGCTCAAAAGAAATCGCGCCAAGGTGTGACGTCACATTTGATGGCAGGGTTCAATGTATTTAAGCAAGGTACGACTGAACCCGTTGCTGCCGATGGTCAGGAGATGGGCGAATTGGCACTGCGTGGCAATATGGTGATGAAAGGCTATCTAAAAAGCCGCCAAGCGACCGAAGATGCATTCGCTGATGGCTGGTTCCGCACGGGAGATTTGGGCGTCAAATATCCTGATGGCTACATCAAAATTATGGACAGACTCAAGGACATCATCATCTCAGGCGGTGAGAATATCTCTAGTATCGAGGTAGAAAATGTCTTGTACAAACTGCCTGAAATCCTGAGCTGTGCGGTCGTCGCTGCACCCCATGATAAATGGGGCGAAGTGCCTGTTGCCTTTATCGAAATCCATGAAGGCAATACCTTACAGCGCGATACCGTGATGGTGCACTGTAAGAAACACTTAGCGGGCTTCAAAGTGCCCAAATACATTGTCTTTGCAGAAATACCCAAGACCAGTACAGGTAAAGTGCAAAAATTTGAGCTACGCCAAGCAGCAAAGTCATTGGCACACGAAACGCCAAAAGTAACCACCAGTGCGAAATAAAATAGCGACTTGTTAAGTCATATCATCAATTAACACCCATCAAAAAGGTCAGCGATGTATAGCTGACCTTTTTTGGAGCGCTAGCTTATTTATACTATAGTTGGCTCAATGTAATTTGGAGACAAGAAAGCCGAGTAAAAGTACTACACCTAGTAGACTAAACGAGGCAGACACCGGCTACAATTTATAGAGAGCTAACTATATCAACCAAGTTTAGGCTCAAGCCACTGATAGACTAACATTCCTATAATCATCGCTGGAATAAACACATAAGCTTGCCACTGTCCCGTACCGAGCAAGACGATTCCTGGACCTGGGCAAATACCGACCAACCCCCAACCGATACCGAACAACATCGCGCCAATTAGCAGTTTTTTATTAATGACGGTTTTGCTTGGCATCTCTATTAATGTGCCAATCCAGCTTGTCTGCTGACGCTTTGCCAATCGTACACCAAAAAACGCCACTATCAGACCACCACCCATCACTAGTGCAAGGGAGATATCCCATGCGCCAAATATGTCCAAAAACCCTTGTACCTTCACAGGATCGGTCATACCTGACACCAGTAGTCCAAGTCCAAACAGCAATCCTGCCAGCAATCCGATTATATTTTTTAGCATCGTCGTATCTCGCTATTATTATCTTTTATTAACCATCATATGTCGTTCGCGCGTTAGTCCAATTATTAGCATTCATCTGGCAGACTGCCATGAGTTAGCTATAGCAGGCCTAATACATGACGACCGATATAAACGGTCACAATACCAAACAACATAAAGGTGACAGTTGCTGCCAATGACCGTGGAGACAGACGCGAATTACCACAGATACCATGTCCACTCGTGCATCCTGAACCTAAACGCGTCCCAAAGCCGACCAATAACCCTGCACCAATTAACAGTGGCAAAGAGGTACTGATAGCTACCTCAGGTAGCGGTCTTGCCAGCTTATAAAGCAGTGGTGAGATGACCAAGCCCAGTATAAATAGCACCTGCCACATCTCCACACGCTTGGGTTTTAATAGGCTTGAAAAAATACCACTGATGCCTGCTATACGACCAATACCCAGCAGCAAGATAACCGTCGCTACACCTAGCATTAGGCCACCAACTAAGGAGATCGGTGTAAATGCTTGCCAGTCTATTTGTATGCTCATAACGGACTACCCAATTAGGTTTATTAGATACGTGTTTAGATATTAATTTATAAAAACACATTATATTATAAAATATAATAAAAAGGTAAAAAAATACTGAACCTAGCATAATGCTAATGGTCCAGTATTTTTTATAACTGTAAAGACTGCCCTGCAAAGGCTTTAGAAAAGACTGTGAAGAAGGCTTAATAAGCTATCATATTAATATCTTTATCAGCCTTCTTGATGACTATAATTACTGACTCAGCACTTTATCAAGTGCCGCTTCAAAACGCGCTACGGTACCATCGATATCGGTCAATTTATCCAAACCAAATAGACCCAAACGGAAAGTTTTAAAATTATCAGGCTCGCCCACTTTCAAGGGTACGCCAGCAGCGATTTGCACCCCGATTTCAGCGAAGGCACTGCCTTTATGCATGTCATCGCGATCGGTATAAGAGACAACAACGCCAGGCGCTTTAAACCCTTCAGCAGCAACGCTCTCAACACCTTTGGCTTCTAACATTTCACGAATACGTTTGCCAAGCGTCCACTGCGCGTCACGCAACTTATCAAAACCAATTGCTTTGGCTTCATTAACAGCATCGCGGAACTGACGCAAGCTGTCTGTCGGCATCGTTGCATGGTAAGCATGACCGCCGTTCTCGTAGGCACGCATGATATTCAACCATTGCTTTAGGTCGATACTAAAGCTATCAGACTCAGTGCTGTCTACTTTTGTGACAGCCGCATCGCTTAGCATGACCAAACCAGCGCTCGGTGTACTGCTCCAACCTTTTTGCGGTGCGCTAATCAGCACATCGATGCCCAATTTTTTCATGTCTAGCCAGACGCAGCCTGAAGCAATACAGTCAATGACTAACAATCCGCCAACGCTATGCACAGCTTCGCTCAAGGCTTTGATATAGTCCTCTGACAAGATGATGCCCGATGAGGTTTCAACATGCGGTGCAAACACGACAGCTGGCTTTTCTTCTTGAATCTTCGCAACTGCTTCGTCAATGTCCACAGGTGAGAACGGCTTTGCAGCATTGCCTTCTTCACGATGCGCTGTCAAAACGGTAGTCGATTTTGCAATCTTGCCTTTTTCTAAGATCTGCGTCCAACGATAGCTGAACCAACCATTACGAATAATTAGGCAGTCTTCGTCATTTGCCAACTGGCGCGCGACTGCTTCCATACCATAAGTACCAGAACCAGGAACGATCACCACTGCGTCCGCGTTATACACAGATTTTAGGTCACTAGATAGATCGTTCATTACTTGCTGAAAGGCTTTTGACATATGGTTCAACGCGCGATCGGTGTAAACCACTGAATACTCTAATAAGCCGTTTGGATCGATATCTTGACGTAATGCAGGCATTGAACACTCCTAGTGTATGGGTAGATAATAAATGGCTCTTCACATCTCATATCATGATGTCTGAACATGCAGATAATAGGAATACCCATATTGTCAGATATCATTGATGGTTGAAGGACACAGAATATAAGGCTAACGAAAAAGATTTGCGTCTATGTAAAAGAGTGAGAATGCGACCGAATACAAAGGTATCAGTCATGACTCAAGTGAGATAGACGCTATCACTCTTTTATAGTGGATTGACTACAATACGTTAACCAAGCCATTTGTGAGAGCTTGATATTAGCACTGATGCTGAGTGTTGACAACGACACGCGCAGGCAACGATATGGCTTGCGCTATTAGGCATTTATTGATAAGAAGCTTTTTGATGATAAGGAGTTTATCAATAGGAAAATACTAGTAGGTATGAGTGGTTAACGCTACTTGAAGCGTTGATTGATACGTTGATTAACAGACATCAACTGACCGCTACGGCGAGACAGTCAATGCCCTCGGTGAGCGTCTTGCAATCCTGATACCACAAAATCGAGCAGATCACTATCTCCCTCACGAGCCGCTTTGCGCATCAGCTTCGACGGCGCATGGGTCAATGTTTGGGTCAGACGCCTTGATAGCTCGGTAATGATATCTTCTGGGCTGGTATTGTCCTGTTGCAGCTGAGCAATAGATTCCTGCAGCAGTTTCTCGACTTGACCCTGAGTACAAGCACGATACTGCTGGATATCTTTGCCCACTTGGCGCACCTGAAAACGGCGATCAATCTCAACAATCAATTGACTGACCAACAATTCAGCATCGACTGCTGCTTGGCGACGTTGTTCGATATTGCCTGCAATCACGTGCTGCAAATCATCGATAGAGTACAGATAGATATCATCAATACGGCTGATGGTCGAGTCGATATCACGCGGTACCGCCAAATCTATCATTAGCATCGGCTGATAACGGCGACGCTTCAATGCCTGTATGGTCATAGGTTTATCAATCAATAGATCCATACTGCCACTACAACTGCTGACAATATCTGCTTCTGATAATAATTGCGGCAATGCCTGCAACGGGTGTACTTCTATGCGCCGGTCAGGATGATGCAGTTCAGCCGCTAACGCTTCCGCGCGCTCAGGATTACGATTGCAAATAATAACGCGCCCCACCCCAAGACCTGCAATATGGGTGGCGACCAAACGATTCATCTCGCCTGCCGCGACGACCAGTAACGTACGACTGGGCAGATCATCAAATATCTGTGTGACCAGTTTGGCTGCGGCAAAGCTGAGTGATACTGCCTGCGCCCCCACTTGCGTCTCGTTACGCACTCGCTTGGCAGCGGCAAACACCTGGTCGACGATCCAGCCAAGCTGATTACTCAATACTTTTTGCTCTTGGGCCAGATGTACTGAACGCTTGATCTGACCAAGGATTTGTGGCTCGCCCAATATCATGGAGTCCAGTCCCGCGGCTACTCTAAGCCAATGCGTTAATGCATGAGTGTCGCGGTGTACATAGAGATAAGGGTCAATATCAGCAAGCGGCAGTTTTTTAAAATCAGCAAGCCAAGTCTTAATCTTAGTGATATGATTGCTCATAGCAGCAGCAGAAACGTTGGTGCTGCTGACAAAGTTAGACAACGACTGCTCAGCAGATTCGGCGGCTTGGCTATCTACTGACTGACTGCCCGATGATGACGAGCCCGATATCTGTGATGCCGAGCTTTGATGGGTTGGATTCTGCGGTACCAGCGCATAAATCTCGGTACGATTGCAAGTGGAGACAATCACACTACCATCTGTAAAGGTCTCTATCTGCTCAAGTGCGACATTCACATCGTCACCCACAAGTGCCAAGCGCTCTCGCAGAGCGACTGGTGCAGTTTTGTGATTGACCCCAATGACCACTAATCTCATTATCGATAGACCATAAACATGATGCTCATCTGCCTCTGACGCTATCTTATTATTTTTAAAAGACAGTCTTTGATGACAGCGTTAAAAGGAAAACCCTAAAAACCGCCTATTATATCATTATTGCTAGCTTTAATTAACACTCACCCAGCTATGATGACTATTTGTCTGTATCTGGGCATTACTGTAACAAATCAACTACTCATGTGATTGATAAAACCAATGGTTGAATTTGAGCAAGTCCTCAGTCAGAGCACATTAAATCATTCGCTTACTGAACCATAACTTGTTATATTTCCATAATATTCTGTTCAATATGCTTATCTGTTTTTGATCGTCTTTTAATTGCTATCACTATAAATGTTGAGACATTCCCTGCCAATCGTTACAGGCTTTTAAAACAACGCTAGTCACTAGATGGCTAGTATTAACTAAATAGCTGCCACTATCTGAGTAACACGGACACTATTGTATAGATTGTCTGTCTACTCTTATAATGTCTGTCATGGGTAATCGTGGTTACCATTTTATTTGAAATGATTAAGATAAAATTGCTTTTTATAGAGGCAAATCAGGGGCGAATACGGTTGTCTATGGTTTTTTTCGGATCATTATTTCGAGCAAGTCCTCCATATAGCGAGCAACACAGCCTCCGTGCTCTGTTGCAGGTCGTTATCGAGCGTCTATGCCAACGATATAAGCTGGCGCTATCATTGGCAGTTTGCCTGTGCCTGACGGTACCTGCCTATGCCAGTCATCCTGATACCTCAGTAGAAGCACAAATCCCAAAGATACCCGTATCTAATAGCGTTATTAGACGAACTGATAGCGGTAATGATATTGTTACATCCGACGGCGGCGACAGCCAAGCCAAAGATTATGTGACCAACATCGATGGTTTAGCACCCACCAGTTTATGGCAGCCAGAGCTCAATGAACCTAGTTTATATGCGCTATTGGATGCAGAGTTTTCTGCTGATCGCAATGACAAGCAACGTGCGATTGCGATCTATAAGCAGCAATCTTTTAAAGAGGATGCCACTGCAGTATTTGAGAGAGCCCTTAGCCTCTCGCTGCGTAGTGAAAGAGTTGAGGATTCATTACAATTTGCCAAGTCATGGCAAGATCAAAACCCTGATCACGTGCCTGCTTGGTTTTATGTCGCGCATTTGGCATTACGGGCGCACGATTACATTCTAGCTGGCGAAACATTAAACCGTATCTTGCGTTACGATCCGCGTGCCGATTTGAGTGAGATTTTGATTGGTATTTATCCCAATGATGACGAGGATAAGCGCGAATTACTCGCCGCCTTGCAACCTCTAGATAGTGAGCAAAATGCGTCATTATCTGTACTAAAAGCCGGCTTACTCTATCAATTCAATGAGCCTGAGATTGCTATTGTCCATATCAATCGTGCGCTAGATCGTCAGCCCGATTACGTACCCTTTATCACTTTAAAAGCCGATATATTACGTAAAATCGTCACAGCAGAGACGGTTCTCAAATATATCAGTCAAGCACGTTTGCGCAACACTGATAGCAAAAGACTGTATTTATACGAGATTCGCTACCTACTCGACTTAAAACAAAGTAAGCAAGCTTGGGAGTTATTACTCGAGGCGCATGACGGCTTCAGTGATGACGCCGAGATTACCTTGCTTGCGGCATTGGTAAGCCTAGATATCGAAGAATATGCGAGCGCTGACAGCCTGCTAAATATGCTCGCCAAGAGTCCGACTTACCTGAACCAAGCTTATTACTATCTTGGTATCAGTGCAGAGCGTCAGCAGCGTTTTGAGCAAGCCAAATACTATTTCAATGGTGTCATGCAAGAGGATTTGGTATTAGAGGCTCGTAGAAAGGTGGTCGCTTTTGAATTGCTCAATGACAATGTCGATGCGGCCATTGCGACGTTAGAAAAACTGCGTAAAGACTTTGCAGTGTTTGCCCCCGATACCTTTGTGATGCAAGCCGATATTCTATGGCAGCAAAACGACTCCGCAGAAGCGCTGCGCTTGCTCACGCGAGCTGCTCGTAAATACCCTGACAATGAAATGCTGATGTTTGCACGTGCTCAGCTCTTGAATGACAAAGACGACTATATCGTCAAACGCACCTTGCTCAATCATTTGCAGGCACTAGATCCTAGCAATTTGTCCTACCAGCTTAGCTATGCAGAGTTATTACTGGCCAATGAGCGCAGCTATGAACAAGGGCTGACACTCGCGACATCGATTATTAAAATTCGCTACGATGACCCGCGCTACGACAACGAACTGCATTTGCAAGCCCTTAATATATTGGCGGGTAACGCACTGGCCAAAGAAAACTATCAGCAAGTCATTGACTATCTGCAGACGCCTTATGATGTCCTACCAACGCTGCGCTCAGGTACGCTCTTACTGCGTGCTTATCAAGGGCTGGGCAATAATGACGAAGTCGAAGCTTTACTGACAGATTTGCAGCAGCGTTTCTCATTTGGCCAGCACAATATCAATGACCGCATACAACTCTATTGATAGTAAATCCTTCCTGCTCAGCCTTTTGATCCGTGTTTACAATACCCTTATAAGACACTAACAGCCGGGCATAACCGAGCAACAAATAACGCTTAAGCTAAACGCTTTGATAATTCGCTCCTTTTTCTATTTGCGAGAAAACCTTATGTCAGCATCAATTATTGCCTATAAACCAAATAAACTGGCGCTATTTAGTGCCATGGCTGCAGCGATGGTCATCACATCGGGCTGTCAGTCACTAAAGACAGCCAACGCGACTAGCCAGCCTACGACCACCATACAAGCTCAAAACGCTGAGCAGCCCAAAAAGCTAGAGAGCTTCAATATCACCGGTAAGATTGGCGTCACGACAGCGGCTAATGACTCAACTGGTGCTCAAGGCGGTAGTGCGTTTTATGCATGGGGTCAGCAAAACGACCGTTTTGCGATCGAGTTGATTGGCGCACTAGGTATCGGCAAAACCAACATTGAATACAATGGTCAGACAGCGACTCTCGTCAGCGAAAAGACCGGTACCTTGACTGCTGATGATCCTGAGACTTTACTTAAAAAAGCGACTGGCTGGCAAGCCCCTATCTCACAAATGCCGTATTGGGTATCTGGACGTCCCGCACCTTCAGACAGTGCACCAAAGCTAGATAGTCAAAACCGTTTGGTCAGCTCGGTCAATGGCGACTGGAGTGCCAGTTTCACTTATAAAGGTGATGAAAAATTACCAAATAAAATCAGTGCTGTGCAACCACAAGGCAACAAAGTTGTAATGACCATTAATCATTAACGATAAGATTTTGATTGCACTCCTTTTCTTGTTAAGACAGCCGTCTATGACTGAAATTTATGGTTAACAGCTATGACTGAAAGTTTCGCCGTTCAATCTGCCTCTACCATTACTCGCTTATCCCCTGCAAAGATTAATCTGTTTTTGCACATCACGGGTAAGCGCGATGATGGCTATCATAATTTGCAAACTGTGTTTCGCTTGCTTGATTGGGGCGATTATTTGCATTTTTCGGTGACCGATGATGCAGTGATTTATACGGATAATGATAAATTAGATGCTAACAAGCTTTGTCATCAGCTACTGACATTGGCTGGTGCAGAGGCTATTACTGATATCATAGAAGACAATCTCATCTTTAAAGCGGCACGCGCATTGCTCTCCGCTGCCATACAGTCCAATCATGTGCCCAAGCAGTTGGCACAAGTAGCTATCACTGTAGACAAGCATTTACCAATGGGTGCAGGGTTGGGCGGTGGTTCCTCTAATGCAGCGACGACGATGCTTGCGCTCAATGAGATTTGGCTGCTTAATTTATCCTGTGATGCGCTCATAAAAATCGGTGCGACAGTGGGTGCGGATGTGCCCATATTTATATTTGGCCAAGATGCGATTGCGATGGGTATTGGTGAGGAGCTGACCGCGATTGATTTACCAGAACAGCAGTATTTAATCTTAACGCCTAACGCCCATGTCAATACTGCAAAGCTGTTTGCACATCCGAAATTACAGCGAGATATCTCAGCATTATCAGTTGAAACCATTAAAAGCCAATATGCTGATTATATGCAAGCTCTTACGGCGCCATATCACAATGCCTTTACACCTGTCGTGACGAGCCTCGCACCTGTTGTTAAAGAGGCATTGGATTACTTGCAAGGGTTAGAGAGGCAAGCACTTGGCACAGCACGCATGACTGGCTCTGGTAGCGCTGTGTTTTTGCCTTTAGATGCAAGTATTGCCAGTGATAAAAAGCTATTGGCAAAGTGGGTTACAGATGCGCCTTGTGCGGCATATATAGCTGGGAGTTTATAACTGCGCAAGTTTTTATAGATAGGTGAAAAGGTAAGCGCCGCAAATACTATCAAGCCTAAAGCATTTAAGAGCAAAATATGATCACTCTCGGAAATACAGAAACGATTGCTTTTAAAATACACGAAATGGAAAAGCAATTCATAGTGATGGATATTATTGTGAACTCAGTAAACATCAGTTATCAAGATAATAGTTATTATGCGTTTCCACTTGTTAAAAATATTAAGAAAGAAATAGAACTGATTACTAATGGCGAATTTCACCTAAATAAAAGTTTGATCAATACACCACTAAACAAGCTACACAACATTTTTTATGAAACTGAAACTGGAGTTTACGATAGCAGTAGTGAGAGAGATAACTTTTTGTTCTACGACTTATCTACTAACAAATCTCTATTTTACGTTTACCAAGAAGATGAATGTCTGATGTTTTTTGGGAAATTTTTTGATGGTAATAATACTATCACCTCAAAAATAAAGAAAAGTGAGTTCTTAGCTACATTGCTCAAGCTGTTGCATACAGTTGAGCCTTACGCTACTCCTTGGAACATATAAGACTATTTTGGAAATCTCGTGCCAGACACACTAGTCTCAAGCTCACTCATATAGCCCTACAAGAGAATATAAGTAAGGCATCAATTCTTATCACCAACTTTCACCATATACCTATCGAAATCACATCGTCCTTGATGAATTAAGAATAAATAGCAGAAAAAGGCGCAAATGACTTGCAAAATCTGAAAATTTATCTATAATAGGTCGCCTCAATAGGGGTATAGCCAAGTTGGTAAGGCATCAGGTTTTGATCCTGACATCCGTTGGTTCGAGTCCAGCTACCCCTGCCATTTTTAAGCTAAAAGCGTTTGATGTGCATATAACATAAGCAGTATTATACATACCCGCTTATCGTATTGACATTGACAACGTTATCCCAGTTTCGGTATAGTTCGCAATGAGCACCGCTAGGGAAACGTTATATTGTAAATGGTTTATCCATTTATAAAATAGCGAACAGGTTGTGACGTTATACTAACAATGACTTTTATCAAAAGTTTCCGTTAATATAGACGTACACTATCTAGACATTACAGGGGTATAGCCAAGTTGGTAAGGCATCAGGTTTTGATCCTGACATCCGTTGGTTCGAGTCCAGCTACCCCTGCCATTTTTTACTGTAATAGTAGTCATCAATCTTTTTCACCACTCTTTTCTGAATTTGAGCAGTTTGACACTGCTTAGCGGTCGCTGCTTGAGTCAATCAATAGGACTTCTGTCATGCCTTATTTGGCGATTTTTACGGGCAATGCCCACCCAGAATTAGCAAAAACCGTAGCCGATCATCTCCATATACCTCTTGGTAAAGCTGACATCACGCGTTTTTCTGATGGCGAAATTGCCGTGGAAATCAAAGAGCACGTGCGTGGTAAAGATGTATTTATCATGCAGCCTACTTGTGCACCGACCAATGACAACTTGATGGAAATCATGATGATGGCAGACGCTTTGCGTCGCTCTAGTGCTGGTCGTATCACAGCTGTCATGCCTTATTTCGGTTATGCGCGTCAAGATCGTCGTCCTCGTTCAGCTCGTGTGCCTATCTCGGCCAAAGTTGTCGCTGATATGCTAAACATCGTAAGTATCGATCGTGTCATGACCGTTGATTTGCACTCAGATCAGATTCAGGGTTTCTTTGATATCCCTGTAGACAACATCTACGGCACGCCTGTGCTATTAAATGACCTACAAAAACAAGATTATGACAACATCATGGTTGTCTCACCTGATGTAGGCGGCGTGGTTCGTGCACGTGCAATGGCCAAGCAATTGGGCGATACCGACATGGCGATTATTGATAAACGCCGTGCACGCGCCAATGAATCACAAGTGATGCACATCATCGGTGATGTTCGTGACCGTGATTGCGTCATCGTTGATGATATGGTTGATACCGCAGGTACGCTATGTAAAGCTGCTGAAGCATTAAAAGCAAATGGTGCACGCCGCGTGTTAGCTTACATTACTCACCCTGTCCTATCTGGTAATGCACTCAAAAACATCAATGAATCTGCATTAGATGAATTGGTTGTGACCGATACCATCCCACTATCTGCTGAAGCCAAAGCCTGTAGTAAGATTCGTCAGGTCAGTATCGCGCCAATGCTTGCTGAAAGCTTACGCCGTATCAATAACGAAGAATCTATCAGCGCCATGTTCGACGCTTAGATTTTATCGAGTATTTGTCACACTTGCTTTTGGCAATGCTCGTTATAAAATACTGCTTAAGTTTAAGAAAAAGCGTCAAGTATCCTTACTTGGCGCTTTTTTTGCGTCATGGTTTTTCTTGATAGTGTTGCACAGTCATTTTGCGTAGGTCTTTATTATTGCTACAGAATCACGTATAATGCGCGCCTGTGCCAACCGTTTGTTTGATTCAATCAGGTTGGCATCATTCGAAGTGCTGATCATGCCCAAAATAATGCATACAGTGATTATAATTATCATAAAAGCATTATTGTAAGCAAACGGCTAAAGTCGTGCCTTGTATCTGTTATGAACTATAACGAATGTGAGCAATGACATTTTTTAGCCATCATCACGTCTTAGTGGATTGGTCGCAAATCCACTTTTTTATGACCAGACACTTCTCCATTCTTTTTATTAGGATTACATCCATGAGCATTAACCATTTTGAGCTAAACGCAGTTGATCGTTCTGCTGAACAACAAGGTAAAGGTGCGAGCCGCCGCCTACGTAAGCAGAAACTAGTTCCTGCTATCATCTATGGTGGTAATGAAGAGCCAACGTCTATCTCTATCAAGATTAACGAATTGGTAAAATCGCTTGAATTTGAAGCGTTCTTCTCACACATTTTGACCATCAATGTTGACGGCGTAGAGCATCAAGCTGTTATCAAAGATTTGCAACGCCATCCTGCTAAAGGTTTCCCAATGCATGCTGATTTCCAGCGCGTTGTGAAGGGTCAGAAAATCACTATGAACGTTCCTGTTCATTTTGCTGGTAAAGAAGAAGCGCCAGGCACTGCAAAAGCTGGTGTTTTGTCAACGCTAGTATCTGACATCGAAATCTCTTGCATTCCATCACTACTACCTGAGTATCTAGAAATAGACGTATCTGGTATGGAAATCGGTGATTTGCTTCGTTTATCAGACATCAAACTTCCTGAAGGCGTTGTTATCAACGAACTTGAGTTAGAAGATGGCCATGACCGTACTATCGCTAACATGATGCCACCAACAGTTGAAGAAGTTGATGCAGATGCTGAAGTTGATGCAGCTGATGTACCAGCAACTGAGCAAAATGCTGACGCTGAAGAGAAAAAAGACGACGAGTAATATAATATATCTGTATGGCTAATGCCGTACAGTCATATATTCGTTTAGTCAACAAGACAGCAGGTGATGAATATCTCCTGCTGTTTTTGTAAGTAAAGTTTGAAAACAAACGATTTATCGATGTTTTTAGACCCTACCCGTCATTTATCAAATTCAAGCAAGGTATTTTTATGGCCATAAAGCTTATTGTCGGTCTTGGTAACCCTGGTCAGCAGTATATGTTTACGCGTCATAATGCAGGATTTTGGTTCGTCCATCATTTGGCTCAGCAGTTCAACATTACGCTCGCGCCTGACAAAAAATTTCATGGCGTCACTGGACGCGGACAAATTCACGGACACGATGTTCGTCTATTAATGCCTCTGACGTTTATGAATAAATCTGGTGAATCTGTGGTACCAATGGTAAATTTCTATGGTATCCAAAATGATGAGCTATTGATCGCCCATGATGAGCTCGACATTGCAGCGGGCAGTATCAAACTCAAAACTGCTGGTGGTCACGGTGGTCACAACGGCTTACGTGATATCACACCGCACATTGGCAGCGACTTTCATCGCCTGCGTGTGGGCATCGGTCATCCTGGACACAAATCCAAAGTCAGCGGACATGTGCTGTCTAAAGCATCGCCTGATGAGCAAATTGCTATCGATAGTGCACTGACAGCCGCCTTTGAGGCGCTGCCACTATTGTTAGATGGTGATGTCGAAAAAGCCCGCTCACAAATCAATAGCTTTAAATTACCTGAATAATATACTGGCTCTATTATAATAGCCTTTTATTTTGGCAACTTTGTCCCCATTAACCTTTTGATTTCGTTAATTAATATCAGTTACGCCAAGGAACCAACCTATGCTACTTAATATGCTTAAATGCAAATTACATCGTGCTCGCGTTACTCATGCCGAGCTTCATTACGAAGGCTCATGTGGCATCGACGGTGACCTGTTAGATCTTGCAGGTCTACGTGAAAATGAGTCTATCGACATCTACAACGTGACCAATGGCAAACGTTTTCGCACTTATGCTATCCGTGCAGAAGCAGGCTCTGGTATTATCTCACTAAATGGCGCGGCAGCTCATATGGCAGATTTGGGTGACATCGTCATTATCTGTGCCTATGCTCATTTTGACGAAGTAGAAGCCTCAACCTATCAGCCAAAACTGGTCTATTGTAACGAAGACAACACGGTAAAAGACACGGCCAATATCATTCCAGTACAAGTGGCTTAAGAACATTGCTTAAGAAAACCACTTAAAAGCTTGTTACATAAAGTATGAGTAAATACGTCATCATACCATTGCCGTTGTTATCAAAATCCCATTAAAATACTTGTACTTATATCGAAGCTGAATCCAGATTGTGATTCAGCTTTTTTTTATGCCATTTTTATACGATGTAAGATTATTCAAAACCCAATAGCTATTTTTTATCCCTAACGAAGGAGTTATCTACATGTGGTTGGCAGTCATTGCAATTTTGATTGGTCTAGCAATTTTGGTGTGGAGCGCTGATGTCTTTATCGATGGTGCAACAGCATTGGCAAAAAAGTTCCGAGTACCCAGCTTTTTAATTGGTGTGCTTATTTTAGGTATTGGTACCTCAGCACCAGAGATGGTGGTGTCGGTATTAGCCGCGTTAGATGGCAGTCCTGAGCTGGCACTAGGCAACGCGTATGGCTCAAACATTATTAATATCGCCTTGGTACTGGGCGCAACAGTTCTTATCAGTCCTATCATCATCCGTAAGGGCATCGTAAAGCGCGATCTGCCACTGCTGCTGCTAGTTACCGCCACAGCTGCTTGGCAACTGCGTGACGGCTTACTCAGCCAAGCTGACGGTATTGTACTACTGCTGCTATTGGTTGCCGTATTGGGAATACAGATCGTCATGAGTATCCGCGAAGGCTATCATGAGCATGAAGATGATGTGGTTATAGAAAATGCAGATCCAGATGATGTAGAGCTGAGCATAGCGCGTGGTCTTGGAAGCTTATTGCTCGGTATGTTAATGCTGGTACTCAGTTCGCGTGCTATCGTTTGGGGCGCCGTTGAGTTAGCAACGCTCTGGGGGCTCAGCGAGCTTATCATTGGTCTCACGATTGTCGCGGTTGGTACATCACTGCCTGAGCTGGTATCGAGCTTGTCAGCTGCACGTAAAGGCGAGCATGATATGGCGCTAGGCAATATTATCGGATCTAATATTTTTAATACCTTAGCAGTGGTCGGACTAGCGACCGTCATTGCCCCTATCACTGTTAGTCCTGTTATTTTGTCACGTGATGTCTTGGCAATGGGATTGATAACGGTGTTACTCGTGGCCCTCTGTGTTTTTGCGTTTATGACCAAGCGTCAATTTGCTCGTACTTCAGGCACCACGCTGATACTTTTTTTTGTGGGCTACACCGGATGGCTGATTCAGACTGCTAATATGTAACGAACAAAGGGTATCAAAAGACAATATGTCCAAAGACTATGGCGATGGCAATGGCAATGGCAATGCGATTTACTTTCCTTGCTTGCGGTTCCTAATCACCCGCCATAGTCCTTCATTCTCTGTTTTTGGCATTTTTAATGTGATGGTATTCGATAACATATCCTGTACTGCGAGGCCACGAGGGTTAAAGAGGCAAAACGCATAATTAAAAACGAAGCCCAAAAAAGCACTGGTTAATAAAACAGCACGCGAGCCATCAACGACACTACCAATGACACCAAATACAACTGGCATGATGCTGGCAGCCAAAATCCGTTTGAATGACTGTCCCCACGTCAGCAAATGACCATCATTATTGACCGTCTTTAATCTCCAAGTCTGCATACCCAATGTCTGCCCGCCACGGCGCCAAAATATCCCGTAGAATCCCACCAACGTCAGTATAAAAGACGGCGTCATAATAACGTTTTGATACCAGGTTGGCAGCGACTGGGCTTGAGAAGAGTCTGTACCAGTATTCATGGTCAGCAATGTGCCAATCACAGTCAGAATAGTCCCTACCAAAAATAACAACGCTAAAATCAACATACCATCATAAAGAATCGCTGCCATACGGGTACCAGCTTTGGCAATCGTCGGCTCTTCAACGTCAGAGGAATGATTCGCTGAGACTGTTTTCTTAGTAGCAGATTTGGATGGGCGTTTAGGTAAACTTTTTGACATGGTACAAGCTCATAGCCAGCAATGAATAGTGGCTCTATTGTACCGTAAATGATAGCTTTATCGTACATTATCCTAAACGATGGCTCAATCGTATCAGCGCCAATCTTGACGGCCATTCACAAATGAGAATCACAACTCTTGACGGCCATTCACAAATGAGAATCACAACAGACAGTCATAAAATAAAAGTAGACAAGACTATCAGGTAAAGAGAGACTGCACAGAGCAAGGTAAGACAGACGAAAGTCTTTAGTAGAGTCCAAGCTCATAAATTGCAGACATAAAAAAACCGCCAATTGTCATAAGACAGGCGATTGATTTAATGTTTTCTTTAGACTGGCTAAAGAGTGATGATGCAAATGGTGCGCTTGGAGAGATTCGAACTCCCGACCCCTTAGTTCGTAGCCAAGTGCTCTATCCAACTGAGCTACAAGCGCGTACTTTGCACATCATTTACTGAATTGTTAAAAACAATTACAGCAAATTAGGTTGGTCATTATATAGATAATTTCGCTTGTGTCAATATCTTTTTTTATTAAAATCAAAATATTTTTTGCTTTAATAAAACAGAGGATAATTAACGCTTTTATATCGCGTCACTACTCTACTAAAAACCGAATAAATGGAGGTGAAGGAGGGATTCGAACCCTCGATACGCGCAAACGTATGGTTCCTTAGCAGGGAACTGGTTTCAGCCACTCACCCACTTCACCAAACGACGTAAGACTTTTTAAGTTCTAAAAAATAGTATTATTGCTGATAATACGTCTTATCCCGTGGGCGAGTATTATAGCAAAGCCGAAACGAATTGCAAGCATTGTCTACAGATTTAATGCGATTTTTATCATATTTATTTTTTTATAGAGTCGTATGCCCTTTTGAACGACCAAAATATCAATAAAAGCCAATAAAAATAGCGTTTAAGCCTGTTTAGACATCCTGAGTAAATATCCATTCATGAATAAGCTATCTACAGACGATATCGCACCTACTATGGCTTTTTCAGCAACGGGTGTCTATAGTATTTGTCACCGAGTTAACATACTTAAAAATCAAAGTGTTTAAAAAAGGAATGATTATGCGACCTGTCGTACTGTGCTTTTCAGGATTAGACCCTTCAGGCGGTGCTGGACTACAAGCAGACATCGAAGCCATCGGACAATCAGGTGCTCATGCTGCCATTGCTTGTACGGCAGTCACCATACAGAGCTCACAGCAAGTATTTGGTTTTGAGGCGTGTGCGGCAAGCCTCGTGAAAGATCAAGCCACCGCAGTGCTAGATGACTTACCTATTAATGCCATCAAATCAGGCATGCTGGGCACCACTGATAATATTGCGATGCTGACACGCTTATTTGCTGAGCAGATCATTGCAAAAGGGACGCCTTTTGTCTTAGACCCTGTATTGGTAGCTAATAGTGGTGGCAGCTTGGGTGATGAAAAAACGCTCGTCAGTGCATTTAGGCAACTACTACCCTACGCCACCCTGATTACGCCAAATACCCATGAGCTTCGAGCGTTAAGCGGTGAGCAAGACCTGCATATTGCTGCAAAAAAACTGTGCTCACAAGGTGTTAATGCTGTACTAGTAAAAACCTCGCATGACTTTGATAACGGCGATATCGAGCAGTACCTATATATACAAGGCGAGATGGTGCACCAAAGCACTCTACCGCGCCTAGATGGCGAGTTCCATGGTTCAGGGTGCTCGCTTGCCAGCTTTATCGCTGGTCGCTTGGCAATGGGCGATACGCTCATCAATGCGGTAAAAGCTGCCGATAGCTGGATTCTTCAAACCTTGCGCGCGGCTGATGCACCGCATCCTGACAATGCTAAAGCGCAATTGATACCAAATCGATTTATAAATGTTTAACGTAAGATATAAATGATAGATATAAAAAAGGCGCTCCATATTTATATAGAGCGCCTTTTTTATGACAGTTTTTAAATTTAATTAGGTTTAACCTAACATTGGCAGCACACTCGCGGCCAAACCACCGATGAATATCTCAAGCAAATAAAAGGCTAAGAAAGCGACCATAGGTGATAAGTCGAGCATACCTAGATTTGGCGTGATACGACGAAATGGCGCGAGAATTGGCTCTGCTAAATTAATAATAATACCGATGATAGGATGCTCAGATCTGGTAAACACCACAATCCAGCTAACGATGATAGAACCAATCACCAAGTAGCGACACATACGCAAAAAATCTAACAGTAAACTGGTCGTACCTGTAAAGAACAGTGGTACAGGGGCAATGCCTTTATGCGTCAATGCTGCTTTTCCAGAGATATCAATCAGACGAATCAGAAACATCAGGATAATAGCCGCAATACTGATACGACCTTGTGCTACGGTCGGAAAGATACGTCCAAACACATCGACGATATGAGTCGCTTTATAAGCAGGTGCAATCATGGGATTGCTCGCGTCCATCCCTGCAAACTGCAACATAAAACGAATAAACACCAGCATCATAGCGAATGTGGTGACCAAATCAAAAATTTGAAATAACATGTTGTTCATGAAGTGCTACTCAATGTGACGTTATTAACAGGTTATAGGATGACGAATGTCACTATCAGTTGCTGATGACCAGATGCTGATGACTATACGATAGGTGACGTTATAACACAGCTCACGGATTTTGTAACATGAGCTGTCTTATAGTGAACTATTTGCTCATCTCTTCACTCAATGCTTGGCTGCGATCATAGCAAGCTTGCATGGCTTCACCGATCTGGCGGCCGATCTCATTGGCTTGCATCGACTCAACTGCCGCTTGTGTTGTACCATTTGGTGAGGTGACTTTTCGGCGCAGCTCAGCGGGTGCATCATCACTATTCATTGCCATCTTTGCAGCACCAATCATGGTTTGCAGTGCAAGTGCTGAGGCCTGCTCTTTGTCCAGCCCTAAAGCCACTGCACTATCGACCATCGATTCAATAAAGTAAAACATATACGCGGGCGCTGACCCTGATACAGCAGTGACTGCATGCATATGCGCTTCGTCATCGACCCACATGACCAAACCTGACGCTTCCATCACCGCAGTTGCTAATGCTTTCTGCTCTGCTGAGATGTTATCTGTACCGTAGAGACCCGTCGCACCCATCTGAATCATAGAAGGCGTGTTTGGCATTGCACGGACGATATTGCCATAACCGCCCATCATGTTTGATAAAAGATCCGTCGACAAGCCTGCCGCCACTGAAATCACTAGCTGGTTGTCTAACGCGTCGGCAAAGCTGCTTACCACTACTTTCATCATTTGTGGTTTTACTGCCAACACCACGATGTCTGCACCGATCACAGCAGATTTTGGATCAGCCATTGGGTCAACGGTATTTAGGCCTTTAGCGGCCAATTGCTCACGTACATCACTGCTAGGATCAGCGACGGTAATGAGACTCGGTTTGATGCCGCAGCCAACAAGACCACTGATGAGCGCTTGCGCCATGTTTCCGCCACCAATAAAACTGATTTTCTTATTATCTAATACCGACATACTTGTCTCCTAGTCACAAAATTCAAAGGTATTCAACTTAACGTATTGATATATAAAACGACACTCAGTTTATCATACTGCTACTATCCTCGTTTGATAAATTCGAGATGCCAATCCAAGAGACCGCTTATAGTATCGAACCAAAAATTCAATGAGGATAAACAACGCTATTAATCTGTTTGGCAAGCTGATCCGTATCAATCGTTATACTTACCTGCTCAGCATTTACATTTTCAGTGTTTAAATGACTGATACCTAATACCCAACGACTAAATGGCGATAGTAACAAGATAGGTATGTCACTCATTACATTCTCTTCAGCATCATCGCTATCTAAAAAAGCGATACTAACCACGACTAAGCTCTCTCGTAGCCATAGTGGGATCCCAAGCGTTTGATACAGCTTCTTGCCTGCTTGCGGACGCGAAGCCATCGCCGTTTTTAGACGCTGCTTACGATCTAACGGCGCTACTTTTAACACGAACCGAGATGGTATGTCACTTGTATCGTCTTTTAGCGGCTCTATAAATGGTATCAGTGCATCTGGCATAACTTGCAGCTGCCAAATATAACTATCACTGCTACGCACAGTGAGTGATGCCAGATTATGATCAGTTGAATGGTTAGATAAAGTTATTCTAGCTAGTGTTAGCTTATGCTCGATCAGTGGTATCTCTAGCCAAGATAGCCACTCACTACTCAAACGGTACAACTGCTGACGATAGCGGCGAATGATATAGGACGCCTTACGGCCTTGCCAAAATAGTTCTGTTTGATGATTTTGGTCATCACGTTGGCTTAGCGTTAGCACATCATCGACAAGCTGCTTAGCAGGTGGTAACGGCTCATCTTGACCCAGCCAATGGTGCAATAATTGCCGTTGGCGGTAAATAGGTAGTTCTTGTAGTGCATCGATATTCAATACACGCTGTGCGGATGAAAATTGCAGGTCTGCATTAGCTGTCTGCTGCATATCCTGCATAGCTTGAGCGCTGACTGTTTCCTGTGCATCATTCAACAGCTGCGCACTGCGAGCGATATTATCAATCACATTGGGGTTATACATAGCCAGTATTGGCATGATATCGCGACGCAGTCCGCTACGTACGTTATCGCCGCTGTTATTAGTAGGATCATCTATATAAGGCAGCTCTAAACGCTTGGCATAGGCGCTGATAGTGGCTCGCCTGACAGTGAGCCAAGGTCGCCACAGGATATTGCGGTGCGCGTCCTGCGTTTGCACTCGCCATGGCTGCATACCAGAGAGACCATTGACTCCAGCGCCTTGGATTAGTCGCATCAACACCGTTTCAGCTTGGTCATCAGCATGATGTGCTAATAGCAATACATCGTCTTGGTTGATATGAGCTCGCATAACATTATAGCGTGCCTGCCGTGCGGCCTGCTCATCATGTCCGTTCACTTGTGCCTGTAAAATACGACAAGGTATCTGCTGAGCTTGCGCCCAATTGGCAACATGCTTGGCCCAGTGCTGACTATCCGATTGTAACCCATGATCGACATGTAATAGCTGCGGCAAACATGGCAATTTACCTTGTCGGTAGAGATGCACACACAGCGCCGCAAGTGCCAACGAATCACGCCCACCACTACAGGCCAACCAAAGACGGCGACCATGCAGCTGATCACTATACTCAGACATGCTGCTCAATAACGCTGTCGCTAGCGTCTCATCAACTGGCAAATCAGCAATTGGTTTAATGGGATGCGAGATGATTGCACTGCTGGTCATATTCAGCCTTATTTTTAGTTACGTTAAGTGCTTTATATACTAACAGCCATAAAAAAACGTGCCATTGAATGACACGTTTTTATTTTAGCATTAAGACTCAGACTCTAATATGAAAAGCCCATTATTAATGAATAGAGACTTAACAATAATAGCGCTACAACAACTAATTAAGCAGGCAACATCACTTCTGAATTGAAAGACTTTAGCTTTTCATAACGTAGCTCACAACGCTCTTGAGGATCTAAATATTTAATCTCATTAAGCTGTTCAGTAATCAATGCTTTTAGCGCATTCATCACCGGCTGTGGCTGAATATGTGCGCCTTCACCTTCTTCGATAACGGCATCAATCAAACCCATTTGATACAGGTTGATGGCGTTTAACTTTAGCGCTTCACTAGCGTCTTGTGCTTTTTCAGCGGTTTTCCATAGGATAGAAGCACAGCCTTCAGGAGAGATCACTGAGTAAATGCTGTTTTGTAGCATATTTACTTTATCACCGACACCAATCGCCAATGCGCCACCTGAGCCGCCTTCACCAATGATAGTCACAATCACAGGAACTTTAAGGCTAGAAAATACAGCGATACTCTCTGCAATCGCTTGCGCCTGTCCGCGCTCTTCTGCACCAATACCAGGATAAGCACCTTGGGTATCGACAAAGGTCATTACAGGAATATTAAAGCGCTCAGCCATTTTGACCAAACGAATCACTTTGCGATAGCCTTCAGGATTGGCCATACCAAAGTTATGAGCAATACGCTCACGGGTGCTACGACCACGATGCTGACCAATTACCATTACAGGCTGACCGTCAAAACGCGCGAGACCACCAAGTATTGCTTTGTCATCGGCAAAAGCACGGTCGCCATGCAACTCGTCAAATTCGGTAAAAAGCTGATTAACATAGTCCATAAATAATGGACGCTTGGCGTGCCTTGCAAGCTGCACACTATCCCAGACAGTGCTCATAGACGCTTCCCTTTAATAATTATACTTAATGTATTTATGTTTAAGAATAATATCGTTATCTGTATTCAGATAATGAAAGTACAGTTGTAAACTCAATAGGAGCTATAGTAGCACATCTTATATAGCATGACATTATCGACAACGCCGCTTTTGTTACGTTAACCTTTAACTCGGTAATTACAATGGTAACTGTTCAATCTCTTGCGTCTCAGCGCTCATTGCTGCTGCCTCTTGCATATCAACGTCTTGAGTCTCAATCCCTTGAGCTTCAACCTCTGGCGTCTCAACCACGCTAAGCTGTATGCCCCACTTAGCGAATTGGTCAATCTCGGTACGCAAATCTGCCAGCAAGAACGCGTAATGCTCACTGCTATCAGCCAAGGTAATCTGCCAGCTGTTTTCAGCCACTACCTTTAACTCTAGCTCTGGTAGCTCATAATCACTGCGGCTATGATGCGCCAGTACGGCGAGGCGCAACAGTAAGCATAGATAAACCAGCTGATCACCACCGATCTGACACGTTTGCTCTAGCATATCGGCTTTGAGCTTGCGGCGATGATTGAGCATCAGCTGCGCCATGCGCTTTTGATCCACTTGCGAAAACCCTGGAATGTCAGAATACTCCAGCAAATACGCGCTGTGCTTGTGATAGCTGCTGTGACTGATTGCCAGCCCTATCTCATGCAAAAAAGCTGCTCGTCTGAGCAAATCACAGTCATCGTTGGTCAGCGCAAGCTTCTCTTTTACTTGTTCAAATAAATGGCGGCTGGTCTTGACCACTTGTTTGGCCTGTTTCTTGTCCCCTGAATAACGTTTGATGAGTGCCAACACACTGCGGTCACGCACATCTTCACTAGCAAAACGACCGAGCATGTCATACATGACGCCTTCACGTAACGCACCATCTGAGTAGATAATGGTCTCAACGCCCAACACTTTCATCACTGCACGTAGAACGGCTACGCCTGCAGGGAACACAGCTTTACGATGCTCTTTGACGCCTTCTAATTCAATATCATCAATATTGCCAATCTTAATCAGCAACTTCTCTAGTTTTTTGACGCCTTTATAAGTAATGCGTTCTTGCTCATCAGCCCAGCCTTTTGACACTAAGACATTACGTACCGCTTTGATCGTGCCACTTGAGCCAACCACACTGCTCCAGCCTGTCTTTTGGTAACGACCATTGATAGCTAAGACTTCTTTGCGGGCGCCTGAAATGGCACTGTTGAAGGCTTCTTTGGTGATTAGCCCATCAGCAAAAAACTTTTGGGTAAAAGACACACAGCCCATCTGTAAGCTCTCTGTCAATAACGGGTCAAACTCTTGACCAATAATGAACTCTGTTGAACCACCACCAATATCCATAACCAAGCGTTTATCACTACTCTCATTGGTATGTGAGACGCCCAAATAAATCAATCGCGCCTCTTCACGACCAGCGATAATCTCAATAGGCTTTGGCAAAATTTTATTGGCACGGGAAATAAAGTCATTGGCATTTTTGGCTTGACGCAACGCATTGGTCGCAACCACACGAATACGCTCTGGAGGCACTGAGTCCAAGCGCGCCACGAACCGACTCAAACAGTCCAGACCACGCTGCTCGGCTGCTGCGTTTAGAATGTTATTCTCATCTAATCCAGCGGCGAGCTGTACCTTTTCAGACATAGAGACTACTTTTCGCACTTCCCCGTGATCAAGACGAGCAATGGCCAAATGGAAACTGTTGGAACCAATATCGATGGCTGCCATCATTTCATCATCGCTGAGAGGCGGATTTGTAAGATAGTCAATAGGCATAGGACAAGTCATCACCGTGTTAGAGAGAGTGGATAGTTTACCAAAATCACGTGCTATATAGTTATAAAATCACATGTACAGAGAAAAGTAGCAACCACAGAAATCAGGGCAATTTTGTCATTAAAGCATTTATACTAAACACTCGCAAGCGATGCAAACCTGTAGCGGGGACATCAAGAAATAACCTATGATCCAAAAGGTGTCGGCTCAGCATCTAGCGCTTGTGTTACTCATATCGGTTTGCTACATTGAAAGCTATCAATATCATGATAAAAAACCGTTATTTACAGATGTTCTACCTGTACAACTGACTTCAAAAGTCACCAGTTAATCGATTAACAATCATCTGTAAGTAATAGTTATCAAACCCACCAGCAAGGAAGCTAGTCACATGAATCAGACCACCACAAAAGATGCCACCCAAAATACTGAGACCCCTATCAGCAGCGCTAAAAAGGACATGGTAAAAACCGAAAAAGTATTGGAACAGCCATTTTATGATTTCTATTTGAATGAGCATCAAAACATGGCTTGCCGACGCCTGCACTTTGCAGGCAGCAGTTTTGGATTATTGGGACTCGCAAAGTCTGTCAAAACCCGTTCTCCCAAACCGTTACTCAAAGGTATTGCCGCAGGATATGCTTGTGCGTGGGTGGGTCATTTTTTCTTTGAAAAAAACAAACCGGCCTCTTTTAAATTTCCATTAAAAAGCTTTGCCAGCGACTTCCGAATGTATGGCGATGTGGTACGCGGCAACTTAAGCTTGAGAGATCGTAAGTTTGATAAAGCACGATAAAAAACATGTGAAATCGCAAGTTTATAAACGATAGCTTTATAACTAATAAAGGCATGTTAGAACCTCACAAGCTTATGAAGGTTTAACATGCCCGAATTAAAAATCCAATCTAGCGTAGCTCTTTACGTAATATTTTACCGACTGCCGTTTTCGGCAACTCATCGATAAACACATAAGACTGCGGACGCTTATAGCCAGTCAAACGCTCAATAGCAAAAGCCACTAGCTCATCAGCCGTTAAACTTGAGTCTTTTTTAACCACAAAGGCTTTAGGTACTTCACCGCTGTGTTTGTCTTTGACACCAATGACGGCCACTTCTAGCACTTTTGGATGCTCAGTTAATGCGGCCTCTACTTCATTAGGATAAACGTTAAATCCTGAGACCAGTATCATGTCTTTTTTACGATCGACGAGTGTCAAAAAACCATCATGATCCATGACGCCAATATCGCCAGATTTAAAATAACCATCCTCAGTAAAGGTATCTGTATTGTCTTTCTGCCAATAACCTTGCATCACTTGTGGTCCTTTGATGCCGACTTCCCCAGGTATTCCGATCGCACATGAAGCACCATTTTCGCCAATGATTTTGATATTCATCATTGCTAACGGCAGACCAACGCTACCATTAAAATTCGTAATCCCTGGTGGATTGAACGAGATTACCGGTGCGGTCTCAGACATCCCGTAACCCTCATGAATCATCATGCCAGTCACTTGTTGCCATTGATCAGAGACCGCTTTGATGATGGCAGTGCCACCACCGATAGACAAGGCCAATCGACTAAAATCAAGGCCGGCAAATTTTGGATGATTGAGCATACCAATAAACAAGGTATTCACAGAAGGAATGACATGCGGACGATGCTGCTCAATAGTATTGACTAGCCCATCGATGTCACGTGGATTGGTAACCAATATATCCTCCCACCCACCATACATACCGAGCAAACCGCAAACGGTAAATGAGAAAATATGATAAAGCGGTAAAGGATTCAGTATCTTGATCTGCTCATTACGACCTGCTTCAACCGCCCTACCAAACATCGCATAACACTGACAGATATTAGCCATGACATTATAGTGTGTCAGCATGGCACCTTTTGGCTTACCAGTCGTGCCGCCCGTATATTGTAATAATGCCAAATCCTCACGCTCGATAGTCACAGGCTGATATTGCTCAGCGTGGTATGTATTTATAATATGCGCAAAGCTTATACTCTGCTCTGAGATATCGTTTGTAGCATTATCGGTTGTGGTTTGATTGGGTTGGCTGGATTGACGAGTAGTATCAGCTGAGGCTTCAAGTTGGGTAAGTAAGGCAATATCGTTATCAGTAGGTTCAGCATTCGGATTGACAGAACAATGTACCACCAGTGATAGCTGCGATTTCACTGCATCGTCTAATTGATCGAAAGCGGCTGTCATTCCATCAAGGACAACCAGCACGCTAACTTGAGCATCCGTCAGTTGGTGTGCCAATTCATAATGGGTGTACATCGGATTGACATTTACCAGTACGGTGCCTGAGCGCAAACAGCCAAGCAGCACGACTGCATACTGCAATATGTTGGGTAGTTGTACCGCGACACGATCGCCCTTGTTGATTCCTTTTGCTTGTAAAAAAGCAGCAAAGCGGCGACTGGCAATATCCAATTGTGCGAAGGTAAGCGTGGCAGGCCCCATACTAAAAGCCACAGAATCACTATGCTGATCTATCTTGGGTTGCAATAAATCTAGCAGGTTGGGCTTGCCCTCTAACACATCTAGATTATTTCTTAGTCCGTGTTTCTCATACGAGGCTTGCCATAACGGTGGCGTATTACTGCTAGGCATATCATTGGTGCTGGTAGTCATGAGTTAGCGTCCTTGCTGAGTATGTTTTTCTCAGCATAGCACACTCTAATAACGATTTTTTAAGCGGCTGAGTCACTTTATGGGCTCTGTTATTAGCAGTATTTTTTGGGCCATATGTATCGACTTTTATGACCAGTATATAGGTCAAAAACTTAGCTGAATCAGCCTAAAAATATAGGTGCAATCACATACACACATTTACCAAATCCCTCATAAATTCGAGACATAGCTGAGATATAACCATGTTATGCTCATTTCCTTTTCATAAAAATAATATAAATAACGAGATTATATGTTTATCATGAGTCATATTAAAAAAGTCAGCTGTCTTGCTTTATTGTCAACAGGACTATTTGTCAGTGCTCAAGCGTCAGCAGCAACCACCTGCGACAACGCCTATACTCAAACAGATATGAATAAGTGCGCTGCAGCTAAGTTGGCCGTAGAAGACCAAAAGCTAAACCAGTCTTACCGTGATTTTCAGCGCTTGCTTAGTAGCTCTGAGAAACAACAATTAAAAACGGTGCAATTGGCATGGATTGATTTTAGAGACAAAGCTTGCCAGTTTTCTGCCAGTCCAGTTCGTGGCGGTAGTATTTATCCAATGGTGCTAAATGACTGTTTGACCACTTATACACAACAACGACGCGTACAGTTAGATGCCGATATTAAAAACATTAAAAGTAAATAGATGACTTTAGAAAATAAGTAGCAATAAAAAATAGATGGCAATAAAAAACCAGTACCTTAAGAGGTACTGGTTTTTTATTGCTTTGATCAATGCTACTTATGACGTTGAGTCAGAATAAATTAAGCACTGGCCATTTCAGTAAATATTTCATCAGCCGCTTTGATAGAAATATCAATATCTTCATCGCTATGCTTGATAGACATAAATCCTGCTTCATAAGCAGAGGGTGCAAGATAAATACCACGATCTAGCATGCCATGAAAGAAAGTATTAAATATAGTCATGTCACACTCTGTCACGTCATCAAAGTTCTGAGGCACAGTGGTCGCATTGTCTCTGACGAAGAACATACCAAACATGCCGCCCAATTTATTGGTACGAAGGTTAATACCATGCTTGTCAGCCGCCGCTTGGAAGCCGTCTACTAAACGATCAACTTTCGCGGCTAACTCATCATAGAAGCCATCTACCGTTAAGTCTTCAAACATCGCAATACCAGCACGCATCGCGAGTGGATTGCCTGATAACGTGCCAGCTTGATAGACACCGCCAAGTGGCGCGATGCAAGACATGACTTCTTTTTTACCGCCGAAAGCACCAACAGGTAAACCTGCACCGATGATTTTGCCAAAGCAAGTTAAATCAGGGTCAATACCAAAGTGTGCTTGCGCGCCGCCAAGACCAACTCGAAAGCCTGTCATGACTTCATCAAAGATTAATACCGCGCCATTGGCCGTACACTCTGCACGCAACGTATCATGGAATTCTTGTGTCGGAATGACCATGTTCATGTTGCCAGCGATTGGCTCTAAGATAACGCAGGCGACTTCTTCGCCCCATTTCTCAAAACAGTCTTTAATCGCTTGCGGATCATTATAAGGAATCGTAATCGTGTGCTTGGCAAAATCTGCAGGTACGCCTTTTGAGGTTGGCTCACCGATATCGAGCATGCCCGAACCTGCTTTTACTAACAGGCTATCTGAATGGCCATGATAGCAGCCTTCAAACTTCACGATTTTGTCACGTTGGGTATAACCACGTGCTAGACGAATCGCACTCATGGTCGCTTCTGTACCGGAGCTGGTCATACGAATCATTTCAACGCTAGGAACGATTTCGCAAATCTTATCTGCAACTGTGGTTTCAAACGGTGTAGGCGTACCAAAGCTTAGACCATCATCAGCAGCTTTTTTAACCGCATCAATGACTTTTGGATGTGCATGACCCAAAATCATTGGACCCCAAGAGCCGACATAATCGATATAAGCATTGTCTTCTGTGTCATAAATTTTGCTGCCGTTGGCGCGGTGCATAAAGATTGGCGTACCGCCAACTCCAGCAAAGGCGCGGACTGGCGAGTTGACGCCGCCTGGAATGTGTTTGCTGGCTTGTGCAAAGAGCTGTTCGTTTTTGGTACTCATAGTTATTCTCTACTTATAGGTTCTATGTTTTATAAATTCTATATTTTTTGACCAAATATCTATTTTATATTTGTTTATTATCGAATTTTTCAAGCACGTTTGGCTTACTAGGCTTTTTTGACCACAGAAGACTTGAGCTTCATCGGGCCATAGCCATCAAGTTTGCAGTCAATATCATGACCGTCAGTAGCATCTGGCAACAGACGAATGCTTTTCGCTTTCGTCCCGACTTTAATCACGATTGAAGAGCCTTTCACTTTTAAGTCTTTGATTACAGTCACGGCATCGCCATCTTGTAGCTCATTACCCACTGCATCACGAATAACTGCATCTTGCTCTTCAGCTTGCGCAGCATCGGTCTCAGCCACCGTCCACTCATGAGCACACATTGGACATACCAGTAACGCACCATCTTCATACGTATATTCAGCATCACATTTTGGGCAATTTGGTAAGCTCATTATTTCCTCGGCAGCCATGACAGATTAGGTTTTTACTAGAGCCAACATTGTACCGCAACTGATCATTTTTAACCAATTTGTACGGTTGAAAACTGGGTGCTGAGCCCAATTTAACGCTTAAGTTACCACTTAGTGATGACGTTTTTTATGACAGGGTTTTTTGTGGTACTCTTCTTAGCCTAATTTAGATTTATGTGCACATATATTGTCAATGATAAAAGCGCCCGTATAATTTTTTATCGCTTCGATTTACCCACCATATTATTAATAATAAATAAGCTCTCACCAGAAGGATAATAACAATGACTCAGTCTCCAGACACATCAGCACTGCCGCAGTTTTCACAATTGACCATTCAAGGCGAGGACGCCGAAAAATTCTTTCAAGGACAATTGACCTGTGATGTTACCAAACTTGGGCTTAGCTATCAGGCAGCCGCCATCGGTAACTTAAAAGGTCGTATTGAATTTGGTATTTGGATTAAGAAGCAAGCAGAGAAGCAATATGATGTAGTCATCAGTAGCGACTGCGCTGAGTCATTGCAAGCACACCTTAAAAAGTATGGAGCGTTTTCAAAGTTTGAAACCAGTGCACCAGTCGCGATTTACCCTTGCGTACTCGACAATGTGCCGACTTTTAGCCATAAAGACGATCATAATACGACTGAGGATACACAAGCTTGGATGCAGTGTAGTATTGCCACTGGTAACTATTGGATCGTAGCCGCCACTCAAGGCGAGTTCCAACCGCAAGAGCTGCGTCTGCATCAGCGCGGCGGTATGGATTACGACAAAGGCTGCTATCTGGGTCAAGAAGTCATCGCTCGTATTTATTTTAAATCAGCACCCAAAGCATTTTTGCATTATGTAAAAGGCACTGGCGAGGTACCAGCTGCGGGTGACAAGATTGATAAAATCCAAGTGGTCAATGCAGTTGCTAATGCTGAAGGTTTTGAAGCATTGGTGATTACTCGTCCAGAGTACCTTGTGGATAGCCTACTGACGCCATTGGACTTGCCAGCTGCCCTGCAAGCTGATGTGGCCCGCGCCAAATAAAACTTGCCTGACACAGGGTGTTAGAAGTTTGACCCATTGCTATCAAGCCATTAGACAATCACAGTAGAGAATCCTATGACACATGTTGCAGTACTTGGAGCAGGCGTGGTCGGAGTGACCACCGCATGGTATCTTCGTCAAGCAGGCTATAATGTGACTGTGATTGAGCGCGAATCAGCAGCAGGCATGCAAACGTCATTTGCAAATGGCGGTCAAATATCTGTCTCACATGCCACACCTTGGGCCAATCCTGCGACCCCGATGAAAGCGCTCAAGTGGTTGTTTAAAGAAGATGCTCCGCTACTCTATCGCTTGCGTGCGGACAAAGCACAGCTCAAATGGGCGATGCAATTTCTGCAAGAGTGCCGCGCCGATAGAGCCGATGCCAATCTCGTACAAATGGTACGCTTGGGTTTGTACTCCAGAGATGCTTTGCAGCAGCTGCGTGCGGATATCGGTATTGACTATGAGCAGCAAACACGCGGTATCATGCATTTTTATACCAATCAGGCAGAGTTTGATGCTGCCATCGAACCAACCGAACGCATGCAGGCGCTTGGTTGTGAGCGGCATGTGATTGATATCAATAATGCTGTCAGCTTAGAGCCAGCGCTCTACCCAGTTGCTCATAAGCTGACTGGGGCTACCTATACCAGTCGTGATGAGTCTGGCAATGCGCACCTGTTTACCCAGCGTTTGGCGCAGCGCTGCATCGATGCTGGTGTACAGTTTTTATATGATACCGAGATTTTAGCACTCAATACCGATACAGACTCTTCGCGCCCGCATGTGCACAGTATCACCATTCGCCCAGCAGGTGAAAATGCCCAGACTTTTACTGCAGGTACTTATGTGTTGGCGCTTGGCAGCTATAGCGTATCATTGTTAAAACCTTTGGGGATACACGCGCCAATATTTCCAGCAAAAGGTTATTCAGCCACTTATACCGTTAATCCACGAGCACCACATTTAGCGCCTTTTGTGAGCTTAATTGATGATGAGTTTAAGCTAGTCACCTCACGATTGGGTGACAAATTGCGAGTCGCTGGCACCGCAGAATTTAATGGCTATAACTTAGACTTGAATACCACTCGCTGCGAAGCCATTACTCGACGCGTACAGCAGTTGTTCCCCAAAGGAATTATTGCAAACTCGGTACAATATTGGACAGGACTACGCCCTATGACCCCATCGAACGTGCCTTTGATTGGCCGTGCGCACTGCGGTCAAGTCAAACACGGCAGCCATCATGCCTCAGCTACTTTTGACAATTTATGGCTCAATACTGGGCATGGTACGCTGGGTTGGACGCATTCTTGTGGTTCTGCAAAAGCCCTTAGTTTATTAATCCAAGGCGAAACCCCTAACGTTGATTTTGACTTTGTCGGTATGAGCACTTAATCAAATAAGCGATAGGTTAAGATTTCGTGCAAAAAAGAAGGCGCTTACCTATAGTAAGCGCCTTCTTTTTATTTTAGGACAATTCTTAAGTGATTGCGCTATCCATCAAGGTTTATGATGCCGTAGCCAATGCATCATCCGTTGCTGATTCAAGCGCTTCTAATTGTACCGGTACACCGTTAACTGCCGCGTTGCCACTTAACTGATCTATCAAGGTATCATCAGTCAAATCGTTAACACTCACCCCTGCGTGTGCTTGGGCAATTTTCTGCTTGACGCCTTTACGGCCATGACCAAAGCCATGCGGAATACTAACTACCCCTGGCATCAGCTCATCCGTCACTTCTGCTGCGATGATCACACTGCTGATCCGTGAGGTGACTTTTACAGATTGACCGTCAACGATACCATGCTGCGCCGCTGTGTCAGGATGCAGCATCAATGTACAACGAGATTTTCCTTTTACCAATCGATGGCTATTGTGCAACCATGAGTTGTTACTACGCACATGACGACGGCCAATGAGTAAAATCTCATCATCATTATACTGCTGTACCATCTCTCTAACCCGTGCCAAATCGGCTTGATAGAAATCGACATGAAGGTGAATCTGCTTGTCTGCATGCTTGATAGCGTCTGGCAACATACTATGTAGAGGCCCCAAATCGATACCATGCGGGTTTTCCATGAGTACATCTAACGTGACCTCTTTATAAGGCCCATACTTTAGACCTTGCTCTAAAACAAATTTCGGCCCAAATGCTTTTATCGCTGCACGCTCTTTTTGCGTTGCTTCTGGTGCATCTTTGTCCAAGCGTGCTGCCAGCTCTAAATAAATCTCCCAATCATGTCTCGTTTCTTCTGATCTCTCAAACAAAGCAGGCGAGTATTTGGCGACATTGTGCACTGCAAAACCATTAAACGTCACATCGTAATGGTCGCGCTCTAATGGCGATACAGGCGGCAAGATAATATTGGCATGACGACTGGTCTCGGTCACAAAGTAATCGAGTGACACCATAAACTCTAGTTTTGACAGCGCTTCGTCTAGCTTTTCACCATTTGGTGTACTCAGCACAGGGTTACCCGCAACGGTGACGAATCCTTTTAATTGCCCCTCGCCCTCGACCAACATCTCATCTGCCATCGCGACCACAGGATACTCGCCATTAAAATCAGGCAAGTTGCTCACGCGGCTGTGGCGTTTGCCCAAATAGCCTGGGCCTGAGCTGTTCACAACGTCCATTGCAGGATTAGGGAACATCAGCCCGCCCACTTCGTCTAAGCGTCCTGTAACGATATTAATGACCATAGACAGGTACTGACTCAGTAGGCCAAACTCCTGCACTGATATGCCCATTCGGCCATAACAGACCGAGCTGTCCGCTTCGCAGAATTCTTTGACGATACGTTTGATTTCAGTGGCGGTAATACCAGTAATAGCAGCGACTGACTCAGCTGTGTACTCTTTAGCAAACAAAGCAAGTCGATCAATCTCAGGTGCCAAATCGGCAACCTTGCCATCTAATTTAGCATAGCCTTGCGCATAGATTTCATTGAGCATGGCAAGTAATAGCAACACATCTGTCGCGGGGCGAATAAAATGGTGCTCACTAGCGATGTCAGCAGTTTCTGTACGTCTTGGGTCAATTACCACCACTTTGCCATCACGGGCTTTGATGTCTTTTAGCTTTTGACGCATATTCGGGGCAGTCATGATACTGCCGTTAGAGGCAAGCGGATTGCCACCAATAATGAGCATGTATTGCGTGTGATTCACATCAGGCACAGGAATCCGTAGCATATGGCCAAATAAGTGCATACTGACGATATGGTGTGGCAATTGATCAATAGAAGTGGCAGAAAATCGGCTGCGCGTTTTTAAGCTAGTAAGCAACTGCTTAATAGTCAACATACCGCCCATATTGTGCACATTAGGGTTACCAAGATAGACTCCCAATGCATTTTGGCCGTATTTTTGCTGGACTAATTGAATACCTGCGGCCACTTTATCCAACGCTTCTGGCCAACTGAGCGTTTTCCAACCATCCGCCGTTCTCTCTACCGGCTGACGCAGACGGTCAGGGTCTTCATGCAAATCCTGCAAAGCCGTTGCTTTTGGGCAAATATAGCCTTGAGAAAAGGGGTCGTTTTTATCCCCTTTAATCGACAAGACTTTTTCGCCGTCGTGCTTTATCTCAACCCCGCACATGGCCTCGCACAATGTACAAGTTCTAAAATGCGTTTGCTCTTCGCCTAACGTTGGTGTAGCCATGGTTGTGGCCATAATAACTCTCCCTGTTGTGTTTGATTAATCCTAGTTTTTACGATAGCCGTCATGAGTGGAAATAATTACCAGACGTCATCACCAAAAATCATGACTAAGTCTAATGATTAAGTTTAATGACTAAACCTAAAAGCTCATTATCACTACTTTGTTATCGTTACTTGCTCTGATTGCTTCCGTGCAAAAAATTGGCGAACAGCGTATCAAAGCTGCTGCTTAACGTATCAATCGCTTGTTGCCTTGAGTAGCGCTGTTGATGACAGCCCAATATCAACTCGTGTACTTGTGCTGCTGCCATATCGACACAAAGATTGATAGCCGTCCGCTCAACCGAGCGATTCGATAGCTGCAATCCTTGAATAAATATCTCTGTCCACTCTGCTTGTATTTCGGTGACTAGATTGCCCAATCCGTTGTTTAACGAAGATTGGTTTTCTATATTGGCGCTAAACCTTGGACGGTCCTCTATTAAATGCTGAAACAAGGCGATGTTTTGAAAGGCAGAGTCAAAAATCATCATCAGACAGTTCTGACACTGCTGAGTAAACTGCTCTTCGCTTAGGACATCGTAATCCTTGAGCATATTGACCCACGCCATGCGCATGGGCGATAGGTAGTTGTCTTTTAGCTGAGCACTCAGCTCGTTTTGTAGAGCGTCCAAGCTGTCAAAGTGGTTATAAAAACTGGGCTGTGCAATACCAGCACCTTTGGCCACCTTATTCATACTCATACCCTGAGCACCTTCTAAGCTGTACAGTCGTAGCGCACTTTTTAGCAGCGCACGTCGCGTCTTGGCTTTTGCCAGCTCGCGCTTTGACTCTATGGGTGCGGTGGTCTCTTGGATTAGTACAGTCACGACACAGGTATCCCTACTGGTTAAGCCATTTAGTCTACACGTCAGTAATTTATCTACAGTGCTATTGCAGCAAAAAAATGTGATGATAATACTCAAATGCTGACAACTATTATTTCAACTATAAGATTATAGTCATTTAAACAATAAGTCTATAGTCAAACCCATAGCAGAACTCATGCTTCACAAAACAATATTTTTGAGGTTACTATTATGACATCTCCCGTTTTTTCACCTTTTACATTGCCGTGTGGCGTAGTGCTATCTAATCGCTTGGCAAAGGCGGCTATGGAAGAAAACATGGCGGACACAGGGCAGGTTCCAAGCGGAGATTTGTTATGTCTGTATCAAAGCTGGGCAAATGGCGGTACAGGATTATTGATTACAGGCAATGTCATGGTCGATGGTCGCGCGATGACTGGGCCTGGTGGAGTCGTATTAGAAAAAGATAGTGATGTAGCCCCTTTTAGAACGTGGGCGCAGGCTGCCAAGCAAAACGACACGCGCGTTTTAATGCAGCTCAATCATCCGGGTCGCCAAGTGTATGCGGCGATGGGCGGTGATGTGTTGTCCCCTTCTGACGTGGCTATGGATTTGGGCAAATACTCTCATTTGTTTAGCAAGCCTCGTGCTATGACCCAATCAGATATCAATCAGCTGATACAACGATTTGCTGATACGGCCTTGAAGGCTGAGCAAGCAGGTTTTGATGGTGTGCAGATTCATGCCGCCCATGGCTATCTTATTTCACAGTTTTTATCGCCACTGACCAATAAACGAGACGATCAATACGGCGGCTCGATTGAAAACCGAATGCGCCTACTGATTGAGATTATCAAGGCAGTTCGTGCTCAAGTCTCAGCCAGTTTTGCGGTTGGGGTAAAAATAAATTCGGCAGATTTTCAACGGGGCGGATTCGATACCAAAGATGCAAGGCTGGTTGTTCTAGCGATGAATGAGTTGGCGGTTGATTTGGTCGAGCTATCTGGGGGCAGTTATGAAAGCCCCGCTATGCAAGGCAATACAGCAGATGGACAGACTCTGCAGCGAGAAGCCTACTTTTTAGACTTTGCAAAGGAGATTGCGCAGGTCGCTACAATGCCTATTATGACTACCGGCGGCGTTAGACGATTGGCTGTTGCAGAAGATGTGTTGGCTCAAGGAATTGATATCGTCGGTATGGGAACGGCATTGGCCATGAACCCTTCCTTACCCAATGATTGGAAAAAAGACAGCACGCTGATTGCTCATGACCCCGTTGTACGCTGGAAAGACAAGACAATGAGTGCACTCGCGACCATGTCTGTCATCAAACGCCAACTACAGCGTATGAGTAAAGGCAAGCGACCAAAACCAAATGCTTCACCGATACTCTCGCTCGTTAAGGATCGTATTCGCATAAAGAGACTGACCAAACGTTATCAGCGTTACTTATCGACTCTAGCAAAATAACGAAATCCTTTCATTCTTAATGATGACCAATAAAAAAAGAGCCGCTGCTTCATATGCAAACAGTTGCTCTTTTTCTACTGGCCATTTTCAATGATAAAATCTGTCAAAATGTTGAGATAATTCGTCCATCATCATAACGCACAATAGACATAATTTACGATTTATGACTATAGCGACCCTCCCGATAACACACACTGCACGCTCACCATAATTAAGCAACACTATAAACATTGGATGTACAGACACGATTTATAAATGAGCCTATATTTAATACCACAAGGCGATCAATACTTAGTGAAAATAATAAAAAGGCGCTAATAATAAAAAGGCAGTAAGATGCCCACTAGATGCCTTTGTTTAATATGTGATTATAAAAATAATAAACAATAATAAAATATGCTCCACCCGTTCCACAGAAGTTAATAACGAAGTAAGTATCTATAAAAGTAATAAAATAACCAACAAAAAAGGAATTAAAAATGAACGAACATACGCTAAAAGGTGAATGGAACCAAGTTAAAGGGTCAGTAAAGCAGAAATGGGCTGATCTAACGGACGATGATTTGCTACACGTTGAAGGCAGTCGTGACAAGCTAGTCGGCAAAGTCCAAGAGCGCTATGGCCACAGTAAGGATGATGCTGAACGTGAAGTCGATGACTGGCGTCGAGAAAACAAGTACTAAGTAGGCTTTCTTATAGGATAGTGCTTTTAAGAGGTCAAGTTTGAAACAATAAGTTTAACGTACAAAGCAAAAAACCACATAGGATATTATGTGGTTTTTTTATGGGCGGTTAATAACGTCACACATTCAACTGAGCAATAAATTTGATATTGGTATGATCGGATATGCAAATTAGCATCACCCAGACACGATAAAACCGCATAGCAATGAATTGTTATGCGGTTTTATTGTTAACTATCCATGTTACCTATCACGACTGCTTTCTATGCATCCTTGCATAAATATTCAGTATGTTGTGATACTGGGCATCCTGCCCTTTTACTACACTACAGCGTTCAGTATTAACTGCTGCTATCAGCACAAGTTATGTGTCCGTATTCCAGCTACCATCGTCATCCTGATTCTGGTAATTGAAACATCATCCTTAATGCGGTTAACTCAATCCTTGAGTCACATTCCCTAATGCCGTGTGACTATAATGCCAAACTATCACTGCCATGTTAAGTCGCGTAAACGTCATTGTGTGTAAGCATATGCTTACACGGTTTTAATTATCTCAATGATTACAACTTGTTAACGTAAAAGACACTTAATATAAAGCTTTGTGTCTTACTATGGATAATGTAAGAAAATATTTCAGAGAAGATAATCTCTGACATTATTAACAATAGAGACTTATCAAAATATTGCTATATCAAGACAATCTACAACCTATCATGCGGCGAGTGATACTACTGCACCTATCGCATGCACTCTGAAAACCTCACAGGATATTGCATTATGAAAACTCTAAAGCCATTCTCATTTAAGACGACTGTGTCTGCTGGTCTTGTTATTGCATTATTGGGTACTACTGTCGGTTGTACGGTAGTAGGGCCAGGCTATGACAATCAGTCTGTGTATCGCAGTGATAACAATCGCCAAAACGATAGCTTTAACCGTGTCAGCCAGCAGTTACGTCAGGACTTACGCCGTAAAGGCTATCAGGTTATGGATATTAGATCTGACAGTTATCGTGGCGATCGAGCCATCACTGCCTTTGCCAAAAAGAACAACCAAGCTTATGAGCTCAAATATACCTACCCTGCTCTCAGACTCATCAGCTCAAATAAAAGAGCATGGTCGAATAACTGGGAAGATAAAAAGTATCAACAAGATAATGACCGTGATAAGAATGATAAGTATAAAGGTAATGGCAAATACAAGAATGACAAGCGCTATAAAAAAGACGATGTAGAAGACAGTATCAAAAGAGAGTCACGTTACCCAGCGATTCAGCGCCGCGCTGTCAGCAAAGTAAGGTCTATGGGCTATCGTGTCGACAGTATCGACCTTGAAGAAAAAAATAAGCGCGGTGTTTTTGAGATTGAGGCAAAACGCGGTTCACAAAAATATGAGATATTGCTGAGCTATCCAAATCTAGACGTTATCAGAGTTCAAAAAGACTGATTACTTTAAAGCTTCTTTGATCAGAGCAATGTTGCAAGTCCGTGCTTTGAGGCCATAGTGCTTCGTTGAGCTTATCTATTTATGTCTTTAGCCAATTACTTTGCAATGCTCAATCCCTGATTAGCGGCAGTGCATATATTATGAGGAAATCTTTATGAAAACTTTATCAGCTTCAACGCTAAAAACTGTCGTATCTGGCAGTATTGTCGCAGCCGTATTGGCGGTAACGACTGGCTGTGTTACCACACCTAGCGGCTATAACGTCTATGACGACATCTATGGAGATGTCCACAAAGATGATAAAGAGCATAAAAAACACAAAGACAAGCATAAGAAAGCGGATAAAAATGTCTACTCAGCTACCATCGAGCGTCGAGCTGCTAATAAAGTTAGTAGCATGGGATACCGTGTCAAAGACGTGAAATATAAAAAAGGCGATCGCAAAATCAAGGTCGAAGCTGAGCGTGGTCGCGATGATTATAAAATCGAGCTTGGCTATCCAAGCTACAATGTGATCAAGATCAAAAAAGATTAGTGACGTTCTAAATACTTATGATCTCTTTTAGTTTGTAGTTAAGGCATCGTAATCTTTAAAGCCCAACAGGTTGTTTAATGGCTTGTTGGGCCTTTTTATAACCAGTTTTTTATGTTGTCAGCTGATGTTTTAGCTTTATCAACTCAAAAATCCAGCACCTCGATGACATCATATGCTGGTGTCTCATACGGGTGCGCTGCTTTTAACGCGGCGATAGCCGCAGTAATAAACGCGGCATCGACGACCATCTCAACCCGCCATTCATTGACAGTTTCTAGACTGTCATGCTTGCCTATGTGGGGGTTACTGCCTGCCAATGGCATAAACTGCCCTACCCCTTGAACTTGCCAACAACACTGCTCGTAATCGCCAATGCTGCCAGCACCAGCTGTAAATAAAGCAGACTTCACTTTGTCTAATGCCTCATCAGGAATAAAAACAATGAGCTTATACATGGACTTGCCTCATAAAACTTGCCTCATAGAATAGGTTTAAAAAACAATCAAACTGCTACTTCTTGGATAAAGAAGGATGATCGGTCCATATATAGCGTAATAGCCAGTCTTTGGCATCGCCTGCATAATCAATACCAATACGTGGACGCAGCGACACGGGTGGCTGGCAACCATCATCTTCGACCCAAACGTTTGAGGCTGGCGTGATAGGCTTACCATATAAATCACGGTCAATTTGCAAATGCTTTGTCAGCTTCCCAGGACCTGCAAATTGCTTAGGATGCGTGAGCTGCTGATTTGAGATGAGCTGCTTTTCTTCAATCAAGCGATCACTATCATCCGTCAAAAACCCAGCGCGAATCAATACCGACTCAGGAGACTCTGAATGGCCACTGATGAGATTTAACATATGATGCACACCGTAGGTCAGATAGATGTAGAACACACCACCTTGCTCGTACATAATCTCTGTGCGTGCCGTTCGTGACCCTGCATGCGAATGACAGGCTGGATCGTCTTGACCAATGTAAGCTTCGGTCTCAGAGATACGCATGCGTAAAACTTTTTCTGATCCGTCGCTGTCGGTCAGCTTTCGACATAAGACCTTGCCCACCAAGTCGGCCGCGACCACACAGGTAGGACGAGTAAACCAACTAGGGTCTAAAACAGTTGATGAGGCAGTAGACATTAGCAAAACCTTTTCTTATTTTTACCATCTGACTGATATGACCAGATTTTAATAAACTAGTATCAATAAATTAGCATAAAAGTAAGGCAAGGTATTGAAGACAATGTTGGCACTATGTTTGATTTTTTATACGAGTTGAGCTAAAAAATTGTGCCTAAAGGTATGATGTTCACAGCGTGTAGTGAACATCAATAGTTATGGCTAGAGAGGATTTTATCACTAAGCATTATTAGTAGATGGATAAGAATCGCAACCTGACTTTAGATCCATAGGTAGAGTTTTATGTTGTATGCCGTTTTGCCATATATTTGCCCAGTAAGGGTAAGCAAAATGCTGGTAATTGAAAAGCACCCAGTAATGGTAAAAACACTGCACCCATAAAGGGTGCCGTTATGGTGTAAGCAAGTAGTACATTGCGGCCACCACACACCAACGCAGCGACAATGGCATTTTCATAGCCAAAACGCCGATATATGATATAAGCGGTAAAATAAAACACCAATGCCAATACCGAACTTAGCACCAGTAATAGCAAGGCTTGCCACGGATTATGGTCAAAGGTAGTACGAAATCCTGCCATTAGTCCCAGTGGAAACAACATCAACAGTAAAATATTAAACTGTCCAATTTTAGGATAATAACGTGACAAAATAGTAGGTGAAACGAATCGACGCACCCCTAAAGCTAGCACCATTGGCATAGCAATATAAACCAATAAGCGATTGATATAAGTGCCAATGTCTACATGCGCATTTTTATCGCCTAATAGCCACAATACGCACAATAATGTACAGGGCATGATTAGTGTGGCCGCGATAGTTTTTGCCGTCGCCAGTTGTGCGTCAAACCCCACTGCATTGACCAATGCACCACTGCCAAACAATGGGGCAGTGGCACCAAGACCTGCAATCGCCAATAGCCAATCGCCACGCACACCGAGCGCATAAGCAATTAGTATTAAAACCAGACTCATACCCCCGCTTTGCAACAAGGCAAAAACCCACACATAGCTTGTCGCTATACGTTTTAACAGCGCATACTGATCGATACCTAATAACGTAAAAAACATCAAGAAGAACAGTATTTGGGGTAAATATACCAATACTGCGTTGGACAAGTTTGGAAAAACAAAGCCCACAATGGCACAAGCTGGCATAATTAATGTGCTATGACGTGCAATAAAACGAAGAAGCATGACCTTTCCTAATAAAAATATTTGTAAAAAAGCGGGTATTACTTTTCTTTTTTACCATCTGTTATGCAAATAATTCCTACTAGGAAACCCAAACTAATATGACGCCATAAAAAAACTGAGCACATGGCTCAGTTTTTTTGCTTTACGCTAAACATTGACTGCTTAGCTCAGTGGCACACCAATACGGTCAGCGACTTCTTCATAAGCTTCGATCACATCACCTAATGACTGACGGAAACGGTCTTTGTCCAGCTTTTTCTTAGTATTCTTATCCCAGATACGGCAGCCATCTGGTGAGAACTCATCACCTAACACGATGCGGTCATGGAACACACCAAACTCAAGTTTAAAGTCAACTAGGATTAGATCACCCTCATCAAACAATGCTTTTAGTACATCATTAACTTGATAGGTAAGCTCTTCCATCTTAGCCAATTGCTCTTTGGTTGCCCAGCCAAGCGAGATTGATAAAGACTCATTCACCATCGGATCACCGAGAGCATCATCTTTATAAAATAGCTCATAGGTAGGAGACGTCAATTCTTGGCCTTCTTCTAAGCCCAAACGACGTACCAAACTACCAGCAGCAAAGTTACGGACCACGCACTCAACAGGAATCATATCCAAACGCTTGACCAATACTTCATCATCAGATAATTGCTTTTCGAAATGCGTTTCGATGCCCGCATCAGACAGTTTTTGCATGATAAACGCATTGAAGCGGTTATTGACCACGCCTTTACGTGCCAATTGTTCGATACGTTTGCCATCAAGCGCTGAGGTATCGTCACGGAAATGTAGAATCAGAAGATCGTTGTCTTCTGTTTCATATACAGATTTGGCTTTACCTTTATACAGCATTTGTTGCTTTTGCATTATAGGGGTTCCTGTTCGTTCAAGCTTATGTGGTAAAAACGCGCAGCTACCACTGACTTTTATTTGATGCTATCAATCTGATTGTCATAAATAATGATTACGTCAGTGGTATGGATAAATTTAATTTGAAGGGTTACTGATTGCTCACAGCACGCTGAGGCTTTGGCAATTGGTACTGGTTGCCTGATTCGTTCTGTAGCGTGAGGGTATTTGCCCCAGCATTGGGTGTTGAGTATAAAGGGACAAATGGCGCTGTTTCTTGAGCTGCAGGCAACTCTATCGGCGCAAGCTTTTTGCTTTGCTGATAATCAAGACTGCCGTTATCACGCTTACCAAGCAAGTTTTTGGTGCTTTGGCAACCGCTCAAGACTAAAGTACTACCCAAAACTAAGGTCAGCATTGCAGGAAATATCTTTGCCGTTGTTGATGATGTTTTCATCATAGTGTCTCTCTGAATTAGCAGTGATGGCTCATTTGGGCGATTGACTTATCATGATAAGTTAACTTGCTGCTGGCTTGAATATCAACCATCGAGCTTGTAGCAAGTCTAAAATCGCTGAGTATCAGTTTATAGTATATTTGCTCGGATCAACGCTTCATCAATAGTCGCATGATGCTGCTCCGCGAGCCAGACGAGTGGCAGACGGATACCTTTATCGATAATGCCCATTTTATGCAATGCGTACTTGGCTGGGATAGGGCTTGATTCGATGAACAGATCGCGATGCAGATGCTTGACCACGTCATTGATTCTATCTGCAGTATCAAAATCCCCGCGTAAGCCTGCGGAAAAAGTCTCGCTCATGGCTTTGGGTGCTACGTTGGCCGTGACTGAAATATTGCCTTTGCCGCCTACTTTCATTAATTCAAGTGCGGTGCCGTCATCACCAGATAGGATGACGATTCTATCGCCTACGACTTTGATCAATTGTTCGCCGCGGCTGACAGAGCCTGTCGCATCTTTAATCGCCACAATATTATCGATATCAGCCAAACGTTCTACTGTTTCTTGAGCGATATCAACGACTGTACGTCCTGGCACGTTATAGAGCATCTGCGGAATGTTCACAGCTTGGGCAATGGCTTTATAGTGTTGATACAGGCCTTCTTGAGGCGGTTTGTTATAATAAGGGGCAACCAATAATGCACAATCTGCACCAGCGTCTGCTGCATCTTGAGTCAGCTTGATGGCTTCCATCGTATTATTAGCACCCGTACCTGCGATGACTGGTACACGACCTTTGACATGCTGCACAAAGTAGCGAATGACATCGCTGTGCTCTTGCATAGATAGGGTTGCAGACTCACCGGTAGTACCGACAGCGACAAGGGAATGGGTGCCTTGCTCAATCTGCCAGTCTATGAGATCTGCCAGACGTTTATAATCAACCTTACCGTCAGGGTGCATGGGCGTTACCAAGGCTACCATTGAACCTTGTAATCGGGTTTTGATCTCGTCGTATGCTGTGCTCATAGCCGTGCCTTACTATATTATCCTAGCTTTTATCAAAGCTGTCACATGATAGGTCGTATGCAAGTGCCAACAGTCGCTTATGCATTGATAAACGGTCATGGTCATATCTTGCCTGATGATGATGCTACGTCTTTATTTACTTATATCTATTTATAATAGTGACAAAGATACTTCGTATCCACGTCAATATCGGCATTGTCTATATAGATGACTGCTAATATCTCTCAGATGGCCAAAACATAATCATAAAAACGCCTGTTAGTGTAGCATATTTTGGTTTGACCGCTATCAATCAATTGATGCGCAATAGATAAATTGCATGCAAAAAACATACAGTGATCTGTATACCAAGAGCCACAAATATTCGACCAAACCCTTATAGCTAAATGGACTTATGCATGGGTATCAACGTCGCATCATACACAATCTCTGATGAGACTTTTGAATATGATTAACGAATCGTCAACACGTCGATCGTGGGGCGATACAGACGAAACGGCAAACCACGTGTACCAATGCCACTGCTGACAAATATTTGTGCACTGGCATGCTGATATAAACCGTGCGGTTTACCCATGCGACTGTTATTTAGTAAGGTCGATTGCTCATGACTACGCTGGATGTCTTTTTGCTTATGTGCCAGCCATATATTTTTTTGGATGGCTTTGGCAGCACCCGTAATCAACAATGGACGTGGCTGTAAAGCTTTTGGCAAATCGCTAACACTATCAAATCGTGAGCCCAAGATAATGACAGGATTGGTCGCATTGGCAATTTCGGCACCGAGCGTGGCTTTGTCAGTCGTGCTTGCCGCTTCACTATCCTGATTGGTATCCGGAAAATCTTGCCAACCGCACAGTATCGCGACCATCGCTCTATTTAGATTGCCCTGCTCGATGATACCTTTGTCATCTGATTTAACAGGTGTATTCACCGCTGATTTTTTATGGGCAGATCCAGCAGACGTAAGCGGCAATGAGGTACATTGCTGACCAATATAGTTGATATCTAACACATCAAACGTACTGGCCAAGGTATCTTCTAATAATGGCTGACCTTGCTTGGTCGTATTTATAGACTGATAGTTTAAATCAGAAGTACTCATCACGGTATAAACAGGTTTATTCACCCCTTTAAACAGCATGAGCTGCCCTACCAGATCGGCACTTGGGTAATACAACCAGTCACCAGTAATCAACACCGCATCTGCCGATATGGCATTGATAGTCGTCACAAGCTTACGAATATGGCGCGGCTTGCCACCATATATGCCGATGCGTAAGTCTGACAATACCGCTACCTTAAGGGAGGTCGACAAATCCAAATCGATGGCATGATGCTTTAACCGTAAGCGATTGGGCTGTATCACCACGGTGTAAAAGTACAGACCCATCAGTGAGAGGGCTACCAGCAGTAGCGATAATGGCATCTGTCCTAACACTGATACCGACACTGAGTCTTGCGACCAGACCATCATTAATAACACCGCCCAAAAAGGCATGGTATAGGCGGCATAATACAATGCCAACTTGAGCCAAATACGCATGAAACGGTTGGTCGGATTGGCATTGAACGTTTGTAGCCCTGACCACAGTACGGTATACGCTAGCAATGCTGCTGACGTGTAAACAATGAGCGTGTGAAGTGCGGGGTCAGTCATAATTACCTAGCTGTTGCATAGTGCAATGAGCCTATCTAGAGACTCATTGCACATGAGAGCGTGTTGAATGTGCAATACCTCACCCAAATAATGAGCCATTATGTAAGGGACATTCTCAGCCATTTTATAAAAAATCAAACATTATAGAGGTCGAGCTCTACGATAGACAAGTACAATTGTTAATAGCTGCTGTCATGATTGCTGCTAAATGGTGTACTCACCAGTGTCGCTATTCAATGCGCAGGCCAATAATCGCAGGGATGCCTTGGCGGATGATTTCGATGGTGACCACGCCTTTTTGGGGCAGTGATGAGATTGCGCCTGAAAAATCCGTGACTTGTTTAATAGGTTTTTGGTGAAAATTGGTAATCACGTCTCCAGCCAAAATGCCTGAGCGTGCTGCCAATCCAGTTGGATCGACCATTGTCACCAAAATACCTGTCTTATTATCGACAGCAATCTCTGCTTGCTCATCTGGTGTCAAATCACGCAAACGTAACCCGAGCTGCACATCATTACTCTGCTGATCGCCACTTTGTGCTCGGACGTCATCAGGGGCATAGGTGAGCTTACCACTGACTGTCATTTTTTTACCATTGCGCTGAATATAGGCTCGAAAGGCATCATTTGGACGAGCGCGGTTCAGTAGATTTAATAGATCAGCGGCTTGCATGATTTGCACATCATTGTATTGCAAGATAATATCGCCAGGCTTCAATCCTGACTTTTGGGCTGGCGAATCTGGCGAGACACGAGTGAGTAGAGCACCTTGAGGTTTATCTAACTGATATGCCTCGGCCAGATTACGATCGATATCTTGTGGATAAATACCCATATAGGCACGGGTCACTTCACCATTGGTCTTGAGCTGCTCATAGATGTCCATAGCCGCATCGATTGGAATAGAAAATGACAATCCCATGTATCCGCCAGTTCCACTAAAGATACGCGAATTAATACCAATCACCTCACCGCGCTGATTGAATAAGGGACCACCTGAGTTGCCAGGATTCAGTGCCACATCCGTCTGAATAAAGGGCACACTGGTCTCGCGCGAGAAGCTACGAGATTTTGCACTCACGATACCGGCGGATGCTGAGTAGTCAAAACCAAAAGGTGAACCAATCGCTAAGACTGGCTCCCCTACTTTTAAGACATTCGAGTCCCCAATTGGTAATGCCGGGAACTGTTTACCTTCAACCTTCAATACAGCCACATCTGAGCGCTCATCGCTCCCGACCAACGTCGCATCAAGCTCTGTTCTGTCATTGAGGGTGACGGTTATTTTGTCAGCGCCTTCGATCACATGATGATTGGTCAGCATATAACCATCCGTTGTGACAAAAAAAGCCGTCCCATAAGCATGCTCAATCGCTGGGGTGGCCGCTCGATCAGGGATACGTACACGATCTCCAAAAAACTGTCTTAACAACTCTGCCGTTTGCGCTTTGGCAAGCTCAGCCTCACTCACAGTTTTAGTGACGTTCACGCGAGCAACGGCGGGCGTGACCTGTTGAACCAGACCAGAGAAGTCAGCTGTGGTTACTGCTGCCTGCGCACTGTTTATTGTCGTGACATTGATACCAGCAATCATCGCAGTACTGACAGTAAGTGCCAGCATACTGCGTTGTAGCCAGTGCTGTATTCCGACAGCACTCTGTCTGTTAGGCGTATTGATAGGCATCTCGTCTTCCTTATGAGTCATCATTGTTATGGGTGATAGCCACAGCTCTATTGATAGCGATAGGCATTCTGATTGCTACTTACTGGCTTACTGATTGCTACTTACTGACAGTCATCGCTTGCAGCGTGCATGACAAACGCCGCTACTGTATGATGAATAAAAACGTTATCTCGAACTGCTCTCCATCATGCAGAATAACCCAAGGCAAAGCGATTTCATACTGACTTTGTATAACTTTATGGCGACAAGATGGTATCGTGGCCAGCGCTGTCTACATAGGGATGAAATAAAACCGTGCTATGATGACAAGCAACACCATTGATTGAATAAACAAAAATCAGCTATCTAATGATGCGGTTGGTCATGCGTTTATCTAACTGATTGTCACCGGCTTTATTTTCTCTCTTTTGTATTTTTAGAGCCGCGCTATTTATCTAGCGGTGCTTTTGTCTTTGCTACTTTATACCATATATCATATCTGGCGAATATTGTATTTCATAATAGTCGGTCGTCTCATAGGTCATGGACAAATGCTCTCAATAACAGCTCATGATTGAAAACTATCGCTGATTATATAATAAAGAGCGTCATTACCATTGAGCACCTATATCGAGCGCCTATATAGTTATGAAACGTTACGCCAAATGAATCTGATCGCTCCTTCATAATGAGTGCACTGTTTTATAGTTGGTTTGACTATAAATGACCATTTTACAGGTTCTATTGCTAGATATAACATATGACAAGATTATAAAAGGATTAATTTATGGATACCGCCCTACTGCTATCCGGCGTGGTTGGGATCGGCATTGCCGCCCAATGGTTGGCTTGGTATTTGAAGCAACCATCCATTTTGTTTTTATTACTAATTGGTATCGTCATAGGACCAGTACTGGGGGTATTTGACCCTGATTTGGTATTGGGTGAGCTGATGTTCCCCTTTATCTCTTTGGGCGTGGCGATTATTCTGTTTGAAGGCTCGCTCACCCTAGAGTTTGACGAAATCAAGCAACACGGTACCGTCGTGCAAATGTTGGTGTCCGTCGGCGTGCTTATCACGATCGCTATCGTAGCGTTATCGACTTATTTATTGTTTGATGTCGATCCACTGATTGCCCTGCTGTTCGGGGCACTGGTCTGCGTCACTGGCCCAACGGTGATTATGCCGCTGCTGCGGAGTGTACGACCCAATAAAACCATCTCCAACATCCTAAAATGGGAAGGTATCATCATTGATCCAATCGGCGCGATCGCCGTGGTATTAGTGTATGAGTACATTATCTCTGGCGGCGAAGCCAGCAGTATCTTACTGTTTGCCAAAATCGTCGTATTGGCAACAGCCATGGGAATGGCAGGTGCTTGGGCGCTCGCGTTCCTCATGCGTCGTCATATGGTGCCTGAGTTTTTGCGCAATGTGTTTACGCTTGCCTTTGTCTTGGTACTGTTTTCGGTCTCGAACCATTTAGAGCACGAATCTGGGCTACTAACGGTCACCGTACTGGGTGTGGCCTTGGCAAACTGGCCAAAATTCCCGCGCGAGACCATTTTAGAATTCAATGAATCATTAACCGTTCTACTCATCTCCGTCCTCTTTATTATTCTTGCGGCACGTGTGGAGCTGGCAAGCTTAATGAGTGTGGGTTTTGCAGGCTTGGTGCTACTCGCTATCGTGATGTTTGTGGCGCGTCCACTATCGGTCTGGGCATCCGCTATCGGCTCAAACCTAAAGACCAACGAAAAACTCATGATCAGCTGGATTGGGCCACGTGGTATCGTAGCTGCTGCAATCTCGTCACTGTTTGCGATTCGTCTGCAAGAGTATGATATTCAAGGCGTTGAGCTACTTGTGCCTCTCGTATTTATGGTCATCATCGGTACGGTTATGATTCAGGGTCTGGGTGCAAAAATAGTCGGTAACTTGCTGGGTGTTCGTGAGCCTGAAACCAATGGTATTCTAATCGTTGGCTCAAACCCCATCGCCCTACTCATCGCGACGTCGCTTAAAGATCAAGGCTTCGATGTTATCGTCGCACACAATAACTATACCAATATTGCTCGCGCACGCATGAGTGGTCTGCGTACTTATTTTGGCAACCCTATCTCGGATCATGCAGATCATCACCTTGATCTCATCGGTATCGGTCGTCTGTTTGCCATGAGTATGGACAAGGAGATGAACACCTTATCCGAGATTCATTATCGTCATGAGTTTGGCGAGCGTAAACTATATCGTCTCAAATTCAGTGATGAAAAGGTCAGAAGTGAGCGCGAGGACAAGCAATCAAACTTTCATTCGCAGTGGTTGTTTGGCAAAGACGCTACTTACACCAAGCTTGCCAGCATGCTGTCCAAAAAAGCACGTATCAAAATCACTAATATCACGGACAGCTATAGCTTTGAGCAGTACAAAGCGGACAACAAACAGTTTGTACCGCTTTATACAATAGATAAAGAAGGCAAGCTACATGTCATCACCGACCAATTCGATGGCACTGTACCCCGTGATCGCAAACTTATCTCATTGGTCGTAGAAGATGAGGTGCAACCAAAGCCAGTCGACGTGACTTCTAAGCAAGAGCAAGCACGTATCGCCGCAGATGCTAACTTTGAATCCAGCTCAAAAGCCCCTGACAAACGTAAAGAAAAAGAACTGGATGATGCTAGTGACGCATCAGAGAACTCTACAGACATTGATAAAACGAGTGATAAAACTGTAGAGCAAGATACGAGCAATCCAGCGGCGAGTAATAAGTCGTTAGAGAACCAAAGTAACAGTAAGGAATCTACTGCTTCATCTGATGCACTTGCTACAAAAACGGTCGTATCAGAATCACAGACAGCAACAACCAGCTCAAACAATAAAGGCGTGATGTCTGCAAACGCAACAGCAGTGTCAAAGACTCAAGCCTCTACTAGCAGCCATACAAACGGTAATGGCAGTGCGCCTAAAACCAAAAAGGGCGCGCTTGACCCCAATCGTTTGCCAGATTCTGGACAGGATACTGCTGTTAATAAAAGTCCTGACAGTGATACCACTGATATCGCTAAGGATACGAAGCAAGATAGCTAATACAGTCGGAGCAGTTGCAAAATACCTCAATTTTATGAAGTAGCTGCTACTATCTTAATCGCTCATAAAAAAGCCCCAACACGATGTTGGGGCTTTTTATTTTTGTTATTGTCATCTATAACGCGCCAAGCACACGTGTCATCAGTGAGTGGATGAGCGCTCTGAGCAAACAGACTATTTAATATCTAACTTATCTTGTACCACTTGCCATATACGCGCACTGACCTCATCGGCACTGCCAGAGGCGTCGATACGTTGTATACGCTCAGGGTACTGGGCGGCAAGCGTACTAAAACCGGTATGCACCCACGTAAAAAACTCAATCGCTTGCTGCTCAAAACGATCGGCGGTACCACGCTTATTGGCACGTGCCATGCCTTCTGATATCGGTAAATCTAACCATAAAGTCAACTCAGGCAACTGCGGTACGAACTGATTAATAAGCGTGTCAATCTTAGCTCGGGCGGCGACATCACCATGTGCACGTCCGAATCCTTGATAGGCGATCGTTGAGTCCGTGAATCTGTCACATATCACCCATGTACCCTGCTGTAGCGCGGGTAGAATCACTTGCTGCATATGATCACAGCGCGCGGCAAACAGCAGCAAAAGCTCGGTATCATCTTCGATATCCGTTGCAGGGTCTAATAATATAGCACGCAAACGCTCCGCAAACGGACTGCCACCTGGCTCACGCGTACGAATATAGGGAATACCACTGCCCTCTAGTCGCAAGCACAGCTGCTCAATCGCAGTGGTTTTCCCCACGCCTTCTGTGCCCTCAAAGCTGATAAAACGCCCTGTATTGGGCGTGCTAATCATAGGAGAGGTATTTGATTGTTCTGGATTCGAAGATGATACGTTGGTGTGCACGGGTACTGACATGATATGACCTTATGTCATCGATGAGCGCCATAGTGAGATTATAGCAATTAGGTTATAGCGCTCAATAAACGATAGGTTTTTTAAGAAAAAGTAGAGGTGCTGCTTTTATAGACAGTTACTGCGCTGCTGCTTGAGATTTTTTCTCACGCATGACGCTCAAATAGTCTTTGACCGCTTGATTGTGCTCAGCCAAGCTGTTGGTAAATTTATGCCCGCCGTTACCGGTTGCCACAAAATAAAGCGCGTCGCTATCGGCAGGATGTAGCGTCGCTTCGATAGAGGCCGCAGACGGTAGAGCAATTGGCGTAGGCGGTAAACCATCGATTTGATACGTGTTATAAGAGGTTTTTTCATCGATATCTCTACGGCGAATATTGCCATCATAACGACTGCCCATACCATAGATAATAGTCGGATCAGTCTGCATACGCATCCCTTTATCCAAACGATTTCTAAACACCGCAGAAACGATAGGACGCTCATCTGATACGCTGGTTTCTTTTTCGATAATAGAGGCCATGACCAGTGCTTCGTAAGGCGTCTTATAAGGTAGGTTTGGCGCACGATTTTCCCATGCATCGGTCAGTGCTTGTTGCTGGCGCTTGTATAGGTCAATGAGCACTTTTTTATCCGTAGTGCCTTCACTATAGTAATAAGTATCAGGAGCAAACCAGCCTTCGAGATTATAATTGACGATAGGGTCGCCACTGTTCGTCACGCTGTCTGGCAATATACCCACCAACTCCAATGCGCTAGCAATACTGGCATTGTCGCTATCTGCGGTCAGCACTTCTTTTTTGATCTTGTCATTATCGCGCAGCACTTGATACAAATCTTTAGAGGTTTTACCTTCGATAATCTGTACCTTTATGACGGCAGCTTTGGCACCTTGCCCTAGTATCTGTAGCGCTTCTGTGATGGTAGGGTTTTCTGGTAGTTGATATGTCCCTGCATGCAAAGACCCATCCATTTGTGATTTAATATACAGCTTAGCCACACTTGCTGAAAACAGCGGGATTTGCTGCTGCCACTGCGGCAATAGACCATAGTAGGTCTGCCCTTTTTCGATAGTGACCATTTGCTTGGGTTGTTCAATACGCCCAAACAATGTCTGATAGACCATCACTAATAAAAACGCAGCAATAAGCCCCAGCACGAGTAACACTTGATAGCCGCGCTGCATAAAAAACGAAGGGTTGTTCACTCTATAACGACGAGGCTTGTTTTCACCACTGATGAGTGAGACATTGGTCGCTGGCGTTACTGATGTTTCTTCCACCTCATCTACCACTGGCTGCGTGTCTGGCAATGTGGTGTCGACACGCTCCTCAACTGTGCCATCTTGGGTATTTGACGGCGACTCATTGGGACGTTCAGGTGGTGTATTGGGTGTAGGTGTGCTCATGGCAACTCGCGAGGCAGATGTTTGCTAGAATTTAGCACTGAACCGTGCGATTTTCAATGGTATTTGCTTAGCTTGTGAATTGATGAGTGAAAAATGCTATAATTTTGCGCTCAAATTCTGCAATAAAATCCATGTAAAGAAGGTTATTAGGAATGGCAAAACCATTTATAAAGTGGGTGGGCGGTAAAAGCCAATTAATACCAGAGATCACTCAGCGTTTACCTGAATATGTGAAAAATGGTATGCCATATATTTATGTCGAGCCTTTTAGTGGTAGCGCTGCATTCGCATTACATCTTTTAGATAGTGAGCACCCTCCTACTGCCGTTATCTTAAACGACATAAACACTGATCTCGTTAATCTTTATAAAGTTATAAAGTCCTATCCTCATGAATTGTTAGCATATCTAAGATTACTTCAATCAGAATATGACCAACTTGAAGATAAGGAAGCTAAGCAGCCTTATTATTATGCCAAACGTGACGAATTTAACACGCGAGAAGCTGATGATATCAAGCATGCTGGTCTATTTATCTTTTTGAATCGTGCAGGGTTCAATGGCTTGTATCGAGTAAACAGTAAGAACAAGTTCAACGTCCCTATCGGTAGCTATAAGAAACCTAATTTTATATTTGAAGACGCTATCTTGAAGGCCTCAGAAGTGCTGAGCAGGGTAGAGATATACAATCAAAGTTATGAGGACACACTCACTCATTTAGAACAATCAAACAAAAGTAGTTTGCCTGCTCTATTTTATTTTGACCCACCTTATAAACCTATAAGCGAGTCTTCTAGTTTCACTTCTTACTCTAAAGATAGCTTTAATGATGAAGATCAGGAAAAATTAAAATCTTTTTGTGATTTGATAGACAAAAAAGGCTATCAGTGGCTGCTTAGTAATTCTGATACAACCAATCTCGATGCTGAAAATAAGTTCTTTGACACTCTATATTCAGACTACAAAATAGAGAGAGTCAAAGCTAGTCGAAGTATTAACTCAAAAGGTTCAAAACGTGGTCAGATCAACGAGTTACTAATTAGGAATTACTAGAGAATGATATTACTTGGAATTTCCCCGTTTTGAATTGCTTTCATGAAATCAGTTTTAAAGTAAAATGCATGGTTTTTATTAGAGACATATCTATTTAAGACTTTTGAATATATAGGGTTATAGCTACCATCCTTCCTTTTAGCGTCTTTACTTCTAATTTGAATGTACTTTCCATTCGAGGTATGGATGTACCCATCATCTGAGCTGTCAAGATGATCTAATATCTGCTGTTTGATACTAAGGAAATCCTGCAAGTACATTTCTTTTAGTGCTCGATTTTGTTCAGAGTCTACATGATGTGCTGGTAAGAAATACCATTCTTCAGGAGAACTACCATCAGGCTTTACTACAGGTAAATAAAGAAGGTTATCAATTTTATCTAGTAACCTGTTAGCTTCTAAGTTCTCATAAAATAAGCTATCAAAATCTTTTGATATTTGAGTGATAAACATAGTTTCACGCGGCATACCATTAGGGTGTGACTTGTTTGTTTTTAATTCTCCATCGCTAAAGTCCGTTAGATTGCTGTTATTCGGCATACCAAGTAACTGTTGCAGAAACTGCCCAGTGTTCCCTTTGTTTATTGTAAAACCTGAAATATCTTCTTGTAACTTCAAGTCTCCAAATTTCTTGTTATAAAGTGCTGGTAACTTTGAAAATACTTCTTCTAGCTTCATATATTGCTACCTTATAGTATAAGTAACTCTGACAAACTGAGCTCAAATGTATTAGCGAATACTTCTATATTCACTAATGCAGGATTACGCTCGCCTCGCTCTATCATTCCAATATAATTACGATGAAAGCCTGTCAGCTCAGCCAACTGCTCTTGACTAAGACTCCTCGCTTTTCGCAATTCACGAATACGTTTTCCAAACTTGATTAAAACTGTTTCTTTCATTTGCATTATTCTCAAGAGTTAGGTATCCTTTAAATACACACAATAAGTGTCATTTTTAATATTTTCAGAGTGTGTTAGATAAGGAACTTCCTGTGATAAATATCGAAAACATGACTATTAACATTGGCACCAGCTCAACAGTACCTAATGAACTATTAGATACTGAAGACTCTGTAGTAGTGAGAGATGAGTTAGTAAACATGCTTCGCATTATTAGTGAAGATAAAAGGTTTGTCGGTCAAACTGTTGTTATTCCAGATGATTGCGGGCAGTATGGTTTTGTACAGGGAGTATTTAATTTACCTGAGCTTCTTTACTTCTTAGCCGATATGCTGGAATAGACATGGAAAGTCATTCGTTTTTTAAAAGTAACAATTTAGATTTTAGCTTGCTCCAAGGTAATTGCTTGTCCATCATTCCTCAGATAGATGCAAAAGTAGATATGGTTTTCGCTGATCCACCCTACTTCTTGTCTAATGACGGTCTAACAGTCAAAAACGGTAAAATCCAGTCAGTCAATAAAGGCCAATGGGATAAGCTTGTCAGTGACGATGACGCTTATACATTTACCTATGAATGGCTTTCTGCTGTACGTGAAAAAATGGCAGATAATGCAACCTTGTGGGTCAGCGGTACGCACCATAATATTTTTACCTTGGGACGTATCCTACCGCAGCTTGGTTTCAAAATACTCAACGTTATAACTTGGGAAAAAACCAACCCACCACCCAATTTTTCCTGTCGGTTTTTCACTCATTCTACAGAGTTTATTATTTGGGTAAGAAAACACCCTAAAATACCCCACTACTTCGATTATGATTTGATGAAGCGGCTCAATAATGATAAACAGATGAAAGATGTATGGCGTTTACCCGCTATTGCCAAATGGGAAAAATCTTGTGGCAAGCACCCAACGCAAAAGCCGCTAGCGTTACTAGCCCAAATTATTTTAGCATCCACTAAAAAAAATGCTTTGGTTCTCGACCCTTTTGCTGGATCTTCGACGACAGGTGTTGCAAGCAACGTCTTAGGAAGACGCTTTATTGGTATTGAGCAAGAAACTGAGTATTTGCAACTTAGCCAAGCGCGCTACGAAGATCTACAAGGCGCTGGTAGGAAAGAGTTTTTCAAACAACATTTTTATCGTTTATTAAACAAAGAAGATAAAAACTAAACGGATTAAAAATTCACAACCTCACCTGACAGCAACGTCAAACTGCTCATCGGCATGATGCCGCGCAGCGCATTGCAAAAGAATAACTGCGTTAATTGAGGCAAGTCTTCATCTGTTAACGGTCTGATCTCAACTGGACACTCCGTACTTGATAAAGCATCGATAATGACTTGGCGCATGACACCAGCGACACCCGATTTCGCCATAGATGGTGTGTACCACTGACCTGTAGTGAGCGTAGTTAGATAGTTGTCATTATTTTCATAATCGTTAGAGAGTTTTGTAGGTTCTGATAATGGCTTATCAGCTAATTGATAAAACACATTGCTCATCGTCCCTTCCACCCAGTGTCCGCTCATATCACGTAGCAGTCCTTCACTGAGGGTTTTTGCGATAGCAGACGCTAGTGGTTCAGCCTTAATCTGTTGCAACTCGCCACTGGCAAGCACATTGTCTAGGCGACTGAGGGTTTTGAGTCCTGCCAGCGTGGGCGGCAAGCAAGCAATTTGAGACGACAGGCATATCGCGGCGGCCACGGGCTGCATCGGTACCAGCTCCCCATCAGGCAAAGTCAATTGCAGCGCAGTAGACACTCGCATCACAGAAGGCTTTAGCCATATCTCACAAGCACTGCCAGACTCGCTTGGCGTATAGCCATACCCTCTGATATCTTGCGCAGCGCGAGTCACTATCAGCTTAAGCATACCCTGCTCTAACTGCTCGGCATACAGTTTTAATACGGCTATTATTTCTGAAGCGTCTATATCAAACTGTAGCGCATCAGCATGAGAGACAAGGCGCTGATAGTGATAATCGTCCCACAGTATCTGTCCATCGATGACACCTATGGTGGTAAAGAACCCATCAGCATAGGCCAATCCACGGTTGTCTGGCGACACGGCTACTATTGCCGAGGCTGCGGCTGTTACCCTATCGTTCTGTGGATATAGACAGACCCAGTGGTTGGGCAGTGGTATCGTGGCGGTCACTGATTAGCTGTCATCTGTTTGAGCGGCGGATTTATTGATGACCAGCATACAGCTATAAAACTCACATTTGGCCAGCTCGACTTTTTGTCCACCGACGACTCTGTTTTTGATGATTTGGCTATTGAGCATATCAGCCACCAGTTTGCCACCGTCATCACCCATCAGCTGACGTGATAGCTGGTAGGACTTTTTGGCATGGTTTTGGCTGAGCTCTTTTTCTTTGTCTGAGTCGGTAGGATTGGCGTAATACCAGCCAAGCTCTAGATATTTTTCGGAATCAATAATATCCAAATATGGTGCATCGTTTTTCATGAAGCGATATTTGGCAGCAGGGTTACTGGCATAGTCTAGGCTGTTTTCGTCGGTGCTCATGACCTTACCAAATGCGGACTGAATACTGTCTAGCTCAGTGGTGTTCAGTGGCGCGGCCGCACTAGTGCCCCATGCTGCGACATCATATTTGACAGGCGTTCCTTGCTGCGCCGTTGCCCCGTCCAAATCAGGGTTATCGGCAGTACTGTCTTGCACTGGTGTATTCGTCACTGCCTGCTCATTACTCTCAGCGTTTGCATCTGGGTTTTGAGCCTCTTCTTTTGTGCTGTCACAGCCACTGAGTGATACACCAACTGCTATGATCGTAGCTGATAGAAGGGTTTGTAGATTATGATTCCACATGAATAGTTTACTCACACTTTTAGTTGATCTCAAAATATTAAGAAGCTGGCAAAATGCCGCTGATAACCAAAAATTCAATAAAGGATGTAACCTGATAGTTGTTAGCGCTCGTTAATGTAGAAGGCTTATGATTTATAGTTTACCCAACTGCTTAGCACTTGACTAGCTTTTACGTTACACCGAACACGCCCAGAGAGTACAGATTTGTTAACTATATCACTGGCCAAAAACCCTCTTTCATAGAAGGTTACTTGGACGCGTGCTTGATTTGTCAATCATCACATTATCGCTTATGATGACCGCGTATCTGTTTTTTACTGCTCTCTCTTGTCGCCTTTCGCCACTGGACTTCCTATGACCCAACACTTTATCGTTATCGGCAACCCCATTGCCCACAGCAAATCTCCTGAGATTCATGAGCAGTTCGCGGTACAAGCTGGCATCGATATCAGTTATCAACGTCAGTACTGTCCTGATGATACTGCCAGTTTTATTGCAGTGGTGGAAGCTTTTTTTAATGGTGGCGGTGTGGGTGCGAATGTGACGGTACCATTTAAACAATTCGCTTATGATTGCTGCGCGGCACGCGGCGGACTATCAGCGCATGCCAAAACCGCAGGCGCCGTCAATACGTTATCGATCAATCAAGCGATGCTACAACAAGGCGCTTCGTTAACAGAGGCGCTATACGGTGACAATACCGATGGACAAGGGCTTATCAATCATATAAATAGCTTAGATTGGCCGTTGACTGGTGCTCGTGTGGCACTGATTGGCGCAGGCGGCGCAGCACGTGGTGTCATATTACCGCTTATTGAATCGGGTATAGGTACGCTCACTATCGCCAATCGCACAGAGAGCAAAGCGACCAATTTAGTAGATGAGCTGAGTACCGCGAGTGAGACTATCGGTAAACACAGTATCAAAACTTGTGCGACCAGTGAATTGACCGGACAATTTGATATCATTATCAATGCCACGTCTATCGGCTTATCAGGCGACACATTGCCGCTGGATGATAATCTACACTGCCAATACGCTTATGACATGATGTACGGACGTCCGCTACCATTTTTACAGCACTTTGCTGCGCGTGACGCGCAAACATCAGAAGGCTACGGCATGCTTATCGGACAGGCAGCGCTGAGCTTTGAGCGCTGGACTGGCTACCAAATCGATGTTGCAACAGCCACCGAAACATTGCGTCAAAACAAATAACGCAGACTATTGAGCAACATTCAGTGTAACAAGCAGCGACTGGCTATCAGCTAAAGCGTGTTAGCAGCCAATTTTCTAGACGTCGTAGCGGTACACGTAATCGCGTGGAGTGTATCGCTAACCCACCGCCCAGACCAATCGCACAGCCAAGTGCGGTATCGATCATTCGCGCGTGAATGATAAATTCAGCCACAGGCGGTGCAAGCATCGTGCTGCCGTATTCTGCGATAAATATCGTCAAAGGCGTGATAAATATCACGGCGATGCCATAATGCCGATCGACAAACGACTCAATCAACAGCATCATAAGTAGTATCGCAATGGCAACGCCCCATACTGACAACCCCCACGATAGCATCCAACCAGCGACGCCCATCCCAACCAACGTGCCCAAAAGACGATGTAATTGCTTGATCCATATTGTCCGCATCTGCATGCCTTGGATAATGATAAAGCAGCTCATGGCCGCCCAATACGGATAAGGCATCTTTAACAATACGGCAATTACCAGTGCCAGACTGACAAAACTCACCACAATGAAACTATCACTGAGCATATCTGGCTCATAGCGATAGGTAGGTGCAGAAACAATAGGACGTGTCGCGAGTAAAAATAGCGTATAGAGCAGCGCCAATAACATCGACGAGCCGCTACCCAACAACACAAGCCCGATCGCTGAAACCACATCCTCAAGCGGTACAGGGATAAACAGCGCAATCGCACCCGCCATCAATACAAACAACCCGGCTGGTGGCGGCTGTCGATAGTAACGACCCAGCATCACCACACCAAAACCAATCAGCATAAATACAGGTAGTCGCAGTACCGGCAACTGCTGTGCCATAAGCCCCAGTGCAAAACTGAGTATCATGGCAAACCCCCACGCCATGACCGTTACTAACCGATAAGGTAGGGCACCGACCAATGGCAAGTTCAAAATAATCATCGACCCAAGCGAGGCTTTGATGCCAGAAGATAAGTCGCCAAAGTAAGCACCCACGAACACTGGGAAGCTGATAGCAATCGCCGCAATAATCGGCATATGCCATGGTCTTTGGCTACGATTGACGGTCAGTAAATGATTCAGCTCACCACCGATAAGCAATGCCATACGATCTAATAACATGGATAACCATGACCCTCGTCTCTGTTTTTTTATCACAGTCATAAATGGCTTCCTTTGTATGATAAGTCCATTCTTTTGACGCTTTGAATGCTTATTATCGTCTATGACACATAAGTGAAGAGCACTGATAAATAGTATTAAATTAAAACTAAATGTAATGTATAATATTGTTATACATGAATAATAGTTATTAATTGTATATTTGTCACTCTATAAGATTTATAATCATATCAACACCATAATAGCTGGGATGACTAAAATCACCTTAACCCTCATGGCACTTAATGCTAATAGCCAGAAGCGCCGTGTTTTAGCCAGCCACATAATAATCTTTATTATCTACTACATCCAAAATAAGTGAACATCGTTTACCTAAGCTGTGACTCATATACTGCGCCATAAGCCTATTATAGCGAACCAACCAAAGAGAGCGATTATGTTAACTTACAAAGCACCTCTACGTGATATCAAATTTTTGATTAATGATGTATTTGATTTTCAAACCCACTATAAAAGTCTAGATAACGGCGAAAACGCTGACCCTGAAACAATCGATATGATTTTGCAGGGCATGGCTGACTTTGCTGAAAACGTCCTTGCCCCTATCTATCAATCAGGTGATGAAGAAGGCTGTCATTTCGAAGATGGCGTAGTCACCACACCAAAAGGCTTTAAAGAAGCGTATGCCCAGTTTGTAGAAGGCGGCTGGCAAGGTATCTCATACCCTGAAGAGTACGGCGGTATGAACCTGCCAACGTCAATCAACTTAATCAAAGCTGAAATGATAGGTACGGCTAACTGGCCTTGGGCGATGTACCCTGGCCTATCAACAGGCTGTATCAACACCCTACTCCAATACGGAAGTGATGAGCAAAAAGCGCTGTATTTGCCAAAACTAATCGAAGGCTCGTGGGCTGGCACTATGTGTCTGACTGAACCACAATGTGGTACGGATTTGGGTCAAGTTAAATCAAAAGCCATTCCACAAGATGACGGCAGCTACAAAATCAGTGGTACCAAAATCTTTATCTCAAGCGGCGAGCATGACTTAACAGACAACATCGTTCATATTGTCTTAGCACGTCTACCGAACGCACCAGAAGGCACGCGCGGTATCTCGCTATTTATCGTACCGAAATTCACGCCAAACGCGGAAGGCGAATCTGGCGAGCGTAATGCGGTAGTCTGTGGTTCGATTGAACACAAAATGGGTATCAGCGCGTCTTCAACGTGTGTATTGAACTTTGATGGTGCGACTGGCTACCTGATTGGTGAACCGCACAAAGGCCTAAAAGCCATGTTCACCTTTATGAACACTGCTCGTATCGGTACTGGTATCCAAGGTCTGGCGCATACTGAGTTGTCTTTCCAAAACGCCTTACCGTATGCAAAAGAACGTCGTTCTATGCGTACGTTATCTGGTACTAAAGATCCTGAAAAAGTAGCAGATGCCATCATCCATCATGCTGATGTACGCCGTATGCTATTGACGCAAAAAGCCTTTGCTGAAGGCGGTCGCTCGATGATTTATCACTCAGCGCGCTACGCCGATAAAATGGCACAGGGCATCATCAACGGCGATGATGAAGAGTTTGAAAAATGGGATGATAAATTAGGCTTCTATACGCCAATCCTAAAAGGCTTCTTGACTGAGCTAGGTATCGAAGCGGCCAAACATGGCCAGCAGATCTATGGTGGCCACGGCTATATCAAAGAATGGGGCATGGAGCTGATCGCTCGTGATGCGCGTATCGCAACGATGTACGAAGGTACCACTGGCGTACAGGCGCTTGATTTGCTAGGTCGTAAGGTTATCTTGCAATCTAAAGGTAAAATCATCCGTGATTACACCTCTAGCATCATGAAATGGTGTGGCGAGTATGCGCTTGATAAAGACATGCGTAAATTTGTTTGGGCACTGACTAAGCTGTGTGCTGAATGGAACACCTTGACCGTACGCTTGATGCTAATGGCACGCAAAGATCGTGAAATTATCTCAGCTGCATCAGATGACTTCTTGATGTACTCAGGCTATGTGATGATGGGTTATCACTGGGCACGTATGGCAGCAGTGTCGTACGAAAAACTCAAAAATGGTGGCACTGAATCACCAGAGTTCTACAAGGCCAAAATTCAAACAGCTGAATTCTACTTTGATAAGTTATTGCCACGCACTTCAGGCCATGCCGAAGCTATGGTCGCACCAAGCGACAGCATGACCTCTATGGAAATTGAGAACTTCGCTTTCTTAGACTAAAACTGACTAAAATTGTAGCCCTAATCAATAAAAAAGCGCCTATCATTTAGGCGCTTTTTTATTGTCTGACCAAAACCAGTCAAGCTACTTTTGGGCTGTGCAGATCATTAGAGTGAGGTGTATTTTTTATTAAGGCCGTTTATTAGAGCATTTTCTTATGATAGACCGCACTAATCTCTTCGACTTCGACACATATTTGCAATGCGACTCGGCCTGACTGCTCGGCACCTAGTATATCTTCTATGGCTGTCGTCAGTAGCTCTGCCAACTGATTGCGAACGGCGATATCGCGTCCCGTCATCATCTTTAGATGGGCATAAATAAATCCATTGGCCTGCTCATCATCTTCCACACCCACCAAAAATGTCTGGATAGGTAGGATACGCGCTTTGATATCAGTTTGTTGTTTGAACTGACCACTGTCCCATAGCACTTTATTGAGTGATTTGAGCAATGATTCCTCATGAGCAATACTGACGTTAGGCGTCACTTGAATGGTTAAATGCGGCATCGGTATGTCCTTATTAAGTATAAATAAAAAGTAATAGATAATCGGGTATGGCAGTTTACGTTTACTCTCACTGCCGTAAGAGGTTATTCGTCCGTAATATCTGTAAAGACAGCAGCCAGTGTATTGGCCAGTTGCATCGGTGGCAGCTCAATCTCTAGGCCGCGGCGACCACCACTCACATAGATATTTGGCTGCTCTTGAGCAGTCATATCTATCACTGTTTTTAGACGCTTTTTTTGACCCAATGGACTGACGCCGCCCAGCACATAGCCTGTACTACGCTCTACTTGTTTGGGATCTGCCATCTGTACTTTTTTGCAGGCCAGCAATTTATGAGCAGATAAGGCTTTGGCCATTTTTTTAAAATTAAGCGTTTTATCCACTGGCAATATCGCCACCGCAAGCGCGCCTGTGTCCGTCGCTACAACGAGCGTTTTAAACACTTGTGTCACAGCCACGCCAAGCTTTGCGGCGGCTTCTAAGCCAAACGAGGCTGCATGGCTGTCATGAGTGTATTCGTGTACTTGATAATCAAGCCCAGATTTTTTGGCAAGGTCGATAGCTGGCGTCATAAGGTTTTGTCTTCATCAAATAGACATAAAAAATAGATATTAAACTGAATAATCAGCAATTATGCAAATGTATTATTGCGCCAAACGCGTTAACTTTCAAACACCTGAGCATGTGTAAGATTGACCACTCACTGCAGCGTAACTAGGACGTATTAATATTGGCAGTATGTACAGACACTATATATCGCTTTGATAGCTTTTATGGCATCATAAGCGCAACATATTTGACTAATTTTGATATCCATTATGATACCCAGTTTCTTAAAGAATAAGTTCCTAAAAAAACGGATTTTTAAAGCGCCCGTGGCAACTGATAGCACGGCTGAAACGGCGACTGATTCAGCTGCCATCAAGCCTTATGCTAATGCACCGATCAATCAGCTCTACCGTAAGCTGTCGGGTCAGCTACTCGACGTCGCCGTCAAGCCCAAGCTATTAGGTGAGCTGCCTGAGTTCGATAATGACGATCAGACAATCAGATTTTATGTGTTGCAAGATTATTCTCGCTCCAACAGTATCTTGATTGACTTACAGACCCAAGAGCATAAATTACCACCCGCCTTGGTTGGGGTATATGATGCCGCGCACGATATCAAAGAAAATGCGGCCATTATATTTTTGAATCATCCACACGCCAAAGACAGCCAGCTATCACCTCGCCTGTCTCGTTTGGTCTCTGCGGTACTGCAAAACCCTGAACTAAAGGTACATCTGGTACCGGTATCTATTCTTTGGGGTCGCGCACCTGAAAAAGAGGACTCGCTGTTCAAACTACTGACGGCAGACAACTGGCAAGATCCTAGTATCACAAAACAGCTATTTAATATCGGGGTGATGGGCCGCGATACTTTTGTACAGTTTCATCCACCGCAGGATTTGCGCACGCTTATTAATAGTCATCTGAGCGGTGACGTAGAAGGGCCTGCTATTTTTGATTCGGTTGCGTCTGACACGCAAAAGACAGCATCAACCAGTACGCATCCTGATTCATCAGTGCAAGCTGATAAGTTACCCAGCTATGCATTAGTCGCAGCAGCGGATAGCAACCGTGAACTGGTTCGGTCTCTACAGCAGCAGCTATCGACTTATTTGGATAAGCAGCGTGCCAGCATGCTCGGCCCTGATCTATCAGACAGACGCAACTTGGTAGACAAATTGGTGTACTCGCCTGCCATCAAGCATGCGATAGAGATGGAAGCCGCCGAGACCGGTACCAGCGTTCGAGAGGCTCGCAGTCAGGCCAGAGGCTATGCCAATGAGATGGTCAATGACTATTCGCACTCTATCATCCGCGGGTTTTATAAGTTTTTGACTTGGTTGTGGACGCAGTTATATGATGGCGTCGAAGTACATCACTTTGAGCGCGTACGTGATCTTGCAACCGATTATGAGCTGATTTATGTGCCTTGCCATCGTAGCCATGTTGATTATCTACTACTGTCTTATGTCATCTACAAGCGCGGCCTGAGCATCCCTTATGTGGCAGCAGGTGATAACTTAGATGTGCCTGTATTAGGGCCACTATTGCGCGGTGCCGTCGCCTTTTATATACGTCGCAGTTTCCGTGGTAACGCGCTGTATACCGCGGTATTGCGTGAGTATATGCACACCCTTATCACACGTAACACGCCGATTGAATACTTTATCGAAGGTGGTCGCTCACGTTCGGGTCGCTTGCTGCCACCTAAAATGGGTATGCTGGCGATGACGGTACACAGCCAATTGCGCCAAACCAATAAGCCTGTGGTGTTCATTCCAACTTATATTGGTTACGAGCGTATCATGGAAGGTGGCACTTATATTGGTGAGCTCAAAGGCAAGCCAAAAGAGTCAGAGTCTCTGATCGGACTGCTCAAAGTGGGTCGTAAGATTGAGCGTATCTTTGGCAATGTGCATTTAAGTTTCGGGACACCACTGCACCTCACCGAATTTATGAAAAAGTTTGATGTGCCTGCCAGTAGTTTGCCCTCAGACCGCACGGACTCGCCGCTCGATGAAAAAACCAGCGCCATGGTTGATAACATCGGCGTAAAAATCATGCAGCATATCAATAAAGCTGCGGTTGTGACTCCTGTATCGCTGCTATCATTGGTCCTACTATCAGCACCGAAAGCAGCACTGGATGAAAATAGCTGCCGCGAGCAAATCGCATTGTACCAAGGTCTAGCGCAGCAGCTTGCTTATTCAGATGATACTGTCATCACCGATATGACGCCGCAGCAAATCATTGATTATGGTATCAAGCTCAAGCTTATCGAGCGCACCCCGCATATTTTAGGTGATATTATTCAAGTCGCAGGCAAGCAAGCGGCACTGCTGAGCTACTTCCGTAATAATATTTTGCATGTCTTTATTCTGCTGTCTTTCTTATCAGCGCTCGTGGCACGTAACGGCCGTATCAAACGCAGTCGTCTAGATAGTATCGCCGAGCAGTTATATCCGTTCTTGCAAAGCGAGCTGTTTTTGTATTATCCAGCGCATGGTCTAGCTGAAACCCTCAATAAGAAAGTCGATAGCCTACTCTCTCATGGACTGATCGTTGAATTGGGTGATGGCGTGCTCAGCGTTCCTGAATCGAACAGCAAGTCTTATCAGCAGCTACAAGCCCTAGCAACACCCGTTGGACAGAGTCTTGAGCGTTACTTTATGACGCTTGCCCTACTCGCGCAGCAAGGCTCAGGTAATTTGACCGAAAACGAAGTCGTTGATCTGTGCCATTTGCTTGGACAGCGTTTGTCTGTGCTCTATGCAGATGATATTCCTGATTTCTTTGATCGCGCCTTGTTCACCAGTTTCATCGGCGCTTTGACCCGTCTTGATTATCTACAAAAAGACGAGGCTGGTGTACTGACCTTTGATCATCGTATCAACGACATTGCGCATCATGCCAAGTACGTCCTAACGCCTGATATGATGCAAATCTTGCAGCAAGTTGCGAGCTTAGATGAAGAGGAAATCACTCACGCGATTACTGAGATTAGCAATAAAAAGCAGCGTAAATTTGGTCTTAAGCGCTAATCTATTAAGTGGTAGGCCTTTAATTAATTGCCGCTTAACCGATAACCTCTAACTAACGCTAACGTCTCGCCAAGTCAGACAAATAAAAAAAGACCTCTAATGATTAGAGGTCTTTTTTTATTGCGTTTGAATAGTCTAAAAAGCCGTATTAGTTGGTAATTTTCTTATACTTGGCACGTTTAGGACTGGCGTCATCACCCATGGTCTTTTTGCGATAGGTTTCAAACTCAGAGTAGTTACCATCGTACCAAACAGGGCCTTCTTCTTCGAATGCCAAGATATGAGTGGCGATACGATCAAGGAACCAGCGATCATGCGATACGACCATGACGGTACCTGGGAATACTTGAATCGCATCCTCTAGTGCACGTAAGGTTTCGATGTCCAAATCGTTTGATGGTTCATCGAGTAGCAATACGTTTGCACCCTGCTTTAGGGTTTTTGCCAGTTGCAGACGGTTACGCTCACCACCTGATAGCTGACCGACACGTTTTTGCTGATCTGAGCCTTTGAAATTAAAGCGGCCGATATACGCACGGCTCGGCGTGGTGTAATCACCAACCGTGATGATGTCAAGACCGTCAGACACTTCTTCCCAAACGGTTTTGCTATCATCTAAGTGATCACGTACCTGACCAACATAAGCAACTTTAACACTTTCACCCAAATCAACAGTTCCAGTATCTGGCGTATCGCGTTCAGTAATCATGTTAAATAGCGTGGTTTTACCCGCACCATTTGGACCAATGATACCGACGATCGCACCAGCTGGCACGTTAAAGCTGAGGTTTTCATAAAGCAAACGATCGCCAAATGATTTAGAGATATCGTTAATCTCAATAACCTTGTTACCCAAACGTGGACCAGGTGGAATATAAATTTCAGCCGTCTCATTACGCTGCTGGAACTCAGTTGAGTTCAACTCTTCAAAACGCTGTACACGAGACTTAGACTTGGCTTGTTGGCCTTTTTGGTTTTTACGAATCCACTCAAGCTCTTTTTTCAGCGCTTTAGCAAATGACTCTTCTTGCTTGTTCTGCTGCTCTAGACGCGTGTTTTTTTGCTCGAGCCACTCAGTATAGTTGCCTTCATACGGATAGCCATGGCCACGGTCAAGCTCTAGAATCCACTGAGCAACGTTGTCCAAGAAATATCTATCATGGGTAATGGCAACGATAGTACCGCTGTAGTTCTGCAAGAACTGCTCTAGCCATGCGACGGATTCTGCGTCCAAATGGTTGGTCGGTTCGTCAAGTAATAGCATGTCAGGGCGAGACAATAGCAAACGGCACAGTGCCACACGGCGTTTTTCACCACCAGAGAGTTTGCTAACGTCCGCATCCCATGGTGGCAGACGTAGCGCATCGGCTGCTTTTTCTAACTGGTTGTTTAAGTTATGCGCATCCCAAGCTTGGATGATGTCTTCCATCTTACCTTGCTCTTCAGCCAATTTATCAAAATCAGCATCAGGCTCTGCGTATTCTGCATAGATAGCATCTAGACGTGCGAGCGCATCTAATGCTTCACGCATACCGTCTTCGACATTACCACGAACGTCTTTACTGTCATCAAGCTGTGGTTCCTGTGGCAAATAGCCGACTTTGGTACCAGCTTGCGCGCGTGCTTCACCACTGAACTCAGTGTCGACGCCTGCCATGATACGTAGCAACGTTGATTTACCTGAACCGTTGATACCTAGGACACCAATTTTGGCACCAGGGAAAAACGACAGATTGATATTTTTTAAAATTTCACGCTTAGGGGGAACAAGTTTTGACACGTTGTTCATCGTGTAAATATATTGAGCCATTAACACTCCGATAGACTGCATAGAAGAGAACAGCAAATGCAACTCGGCGATGATGCCAAGCGTGCCGTACCTCAAAATCAGGGTTACAAATTATAGGTCATTATCGCATTGTGGCGCATACCCTGCAAGCTGACAGGTTGTTTTAACACCTGTTTTGCTAGTTTTGTCACCGTCAGCGATACTTTAACGCTAAAAGCCACTAAAAATGTATGCTGCCAATGACATGGTTAACATTTTGATTCAATACTGTTTTATAAAGCCCACAAAAAATAGCATCAAAACTTTCGCAAATTTAATCAATAGCCGTTAGCATGTTAGGGTAACTTAATAGACGTGAGCAGATTGAGTTGAGATACAGTCGATAAAACCATCAATAAGACCATCGATACTCTGACTGAAAATTTGTGACGTACACCCTTTAATAGCATTCATAAAGGTATCAATTATATGGCCACCGGCTATCGCCCTGAAATTGTTCAACGTGCGTTTGTCGATTTTATCGGGTCGCGCCTGCACCCGTTTCGGTCACTAACCACACCAAAGCTGCGCCTCGTTGAGCGGTATGATCTGAGTGACGACCTGATAGCGCTTCGATTTGAAACCAACCGTGCTTTTAGACAGCAAACGAATGGTGCAAAATCAGGCTGGCAAGGCGGTCAGTATATTGATTTGCGTGTTTTGATTGATGGCATTTATCATCAGCGCAGTTATTCGCTGGTTGGTTTGGCCAATCAGCCCCTATGGTGGCACGATGCCACTGTCGATATCGATGTCGATGTCGATGTCGATAATAATCCTATCAAATCCAAGCGCCATACGGTGACGCTTGCGATTAAGCCGCAAGGTATGGTCTCCCATTACTCGACCAAGCATCTACCGATTGGCGCGACCATTAACACGAGCATCCCACGTGGTCATTTTACGTTGGCACAGTCATTGATGACCGCGCAGAGAGAAGCTTCGGATAGAGAGCACTCAGACAAAGAAAATTTTCAGAAAAACACGTTGCTGTTCATCGCAGGTGGCAGCGGTATCACCCCCATGCTAGGGCTCATTACTCAAGCATTAGAGGATCAGCATCAGGTCGTACTGCTGCACTACAACCGCAGTGCATTGGCTGCATTCACTCAGCAGTGGCAGCAACTGATTGCATTATATCCAAACTCATTTAGGTATCATCTGATTAATACGAAAGACCAAAACAGCTACTTGTCAGGTAGTCGACATTTAACGACAGACAGCTTATTATCATTAAACCTACCATGGGCAGATACGCAGATATTTGCGTGCGGCTCACAGGCATTATTGGCTGGTTTATACCAAGCAGCGACGGACATCACACTACCGCAGGGCCAGTCTCTACGCGACAGCATTACGATAGAAAACTTCGGCAGTGCGTTGGCTGATATTAGTTTTGACCGTCACCAAACTGGCGATAAAGCAGTCGATATACAAGAACACACTATTTATCTGCGAGCGCGACAACGGCAGTTTAGCAGTGACACGACATTGCTGGTGGCAGCTGAGCGTGAAAATATACGCTTAGCCTATGGTTGCAGGCAAGGCGTGTGTCAATTATGCCGCTGCAATAAAGTGAGTGGTGTGGTCAAAAACATTCAAACCGGTCGGCTAAGTGGCGATGGTTATGAGCCGATTCAGACTTGTATCAACGTTGCAATGACTGACGTGGTATTAGATATTTAAAATATACGATTGATTAATCGCTAGCCAGTTTAACAACCCTTTGCTATTTCGTATTACGTGCCAAATTTTGTATCAACGCTGTCTGTGTGAACACTCAGCCGACTCATTAAACCGAACTCAGTACTGCTTATTCGTGCCATGTCGGTTAAGGATTTATTTATGCGCTTATTACCCCCTATTATGACGCCGAAATCTGCTGTACCGATTTTTACTCCGTTGTCAGGCAATCAACTGGCAAGTCAAGCACGTGTGCCGCTCGCGCCAAAAGCACCTTACGCTCATGATAATAATGCCGCCAATGACAGCACAAAGTCCGATCAGGCTTTCTCTTCAGTTCGGTATCCAACGCTGACAAGTGCACCCTTGACCAAAGCACAGAGCGATGCGTTAGCCGTAGAGCTAAACGAGATATATGCAAATGTGATGGACTCATTAGGTAACGACGATACCAAATACATTCAGCGGGTTTATGCCACAGTGGTCTATAGTGAAATTATCGCTCGTGGCCTGCTCGCAGCAGCCGGGCGCATGCCATTGAAACGCAGTCTGGCCGCTACTTGGCTTCTTGGTACTTCATTACTTAGTTTTAGCAAAATACTCAACAATATGGAGCTGGGGCATAATGTCATGCATGGTCAATATGACTGGATGCAGCACCCTCATCTCAACAGTCAAAAGTTTGATTGGGACATCATTTGCCCTGCCCCGTTATGGCAACACTCACATAATTATTTACACCACACCTTTACCAATATCGTAGGCCGAGATCATGATGTGGGTTACCATTTGATTCGGGTCACTGATGAGCAGCCTTGGGTACCAGAAGACCGTTATAACCTGCTCAGTACCGCAGGATTGGCACTTGGCTTTGAGTGGGCCGTTGCCTTTCATGATATTCAGATCAGCGCCGATGAGTATGCGGACTCACCTGATTTGCATGACATCATGCAGCAGAAATCTCGCGCCTTATTCGCCAAGATTGGACGTCAAGTAGGCAAAGACTATGTTGCATTGCCAGCGATAGCCGCAATAACCCTAGGTCGTCGCAGCGCACTCAGCACATTGAGCGGAAACATGACGGCAAATACTGTCCGTAATCTATGGACGTGGGCAGTGATTTTCTGTGGTCATTTCACAGAGCAGGCACATATCTACACTCACCTCGATGCTGATGAAACCAAAGGCGACTGGTACGTACGCCAGATACTGGGCTCGAGCAACATCAAAGGCAGCAAATGGTTTCATATCTTGACAGGCAACTTATCCCATCAGATTGAGCACCATATCTTCCCTGACATGCCCGCCCGCCACTATGCAAAGATTGCGCCCCAAGTGCGAGCCCTATGTCTTAAATATGGTCTGACGTACAACACAGGCAGCTTTGGCACGCAGCTTCGACAAGTCATTGGTCGTATTCACCACTTTAGCAAACCTAGCGTCCAACAGCTGCAAGAGTATGAACAATCTATCTCGAATGCTGATAATACTGTCCGCCACAATGCCCAGACAGAAATCCAAGCTGAAGGCGGCCTCAGTCGGTTTTTGCCACCAGTGGTTCAAAAAGCCATATCCTATGCATGGGGTTAGGACAAAAAATCAGTATTTGAGGTATGGATGAGATTAACGATTGCCCTATCCGTTATTACGGTAAGGGTCTAGATTGTTTGGCATTGATGCTACATACTAAACTAGCACTATTAAAATATTCAATTACTAATAAAAATTCGATAATAATAAGTGGAGTTTATCAATGAGCAATCAAGATTCTAAATCAAACCTAGATATTACTCACAATGAGTCAGCAAAACGTTTTGAGACAACCATCGACGGTCAGACAGGTTATATCAGCTATCAGAATAATGAGGATAAGCTGGTATATGACCACACTATCGTCCACGAGCAATTGGGCGGACGCGGTGTTGGTTCGGCATTAGTGAAGCATGCTTTGAACTATGCACGTGAGCAAAATAAAAAGGTCGTGCCGCAGTGCTCATTTGTTGCCTCGTATATCAGCAAACACCCTGAATACCAGGATTTGGTTTAAACTGTCGCGGCTCATTATTTAATAGCATCGAGAAAGCCCAACATTGAGCACATTAGAGATATAATATATCTATCTTAGATTAGGAGAGACACGTAGCACTACCCTAGTAGCACTTTTAATAAACCAATCGACATAACAATAAAGGTTATTAATATGAGTAGTTTATCTGACAAACAAATCAATATGCAGCTGGAAGATCTGCCGGGCTGGCAGCGTGATGGCAATAGTATTGTCAAAACCTATCACTTTAGCGATTTCATTGAAGCCATGAGCTTTATGAATCAAGCAGCATTCCATGCTGAAGCAATCGAACATCATCCTGAATGGCGTAATACGTATAACATAGTAGAGGTACGCTTAACCAATCAGGATACAGGCGGTATCTCTAGTTTGGATATTCGCTTAGCAAAGCGCATGGAGCATATCGTTCAGCCAAAACGCCTATAAAATCTAAGCACAAAAAAAAGTCCTCGATTGAGGACTTTTTTTGCTTGAAATATATTGTCTTTAACAGCGCCTTTCAAATTACATTTTGCGGCTGACAAACGCGACAATGAATAAGATGACTGCAACTGCTAAAAAGATATATGCTAAATTAGCAGATAAGCCAGCTACGCCGCCAAAACCTAGGAAACTTGCCAACAGCGCAACCACTGCAAAAATAATAGCCCATCGAAACATAGTATTCTCCTCAAATAATTGTTAAAAAACCAGGTAGTGAACTTATATAGTATCCATTTAACTTTTTGTTTTTTTAATACTGGTCATATCTGTGTACAAACATAGAGTAGCAATATTTTTTTCTAAAAAACGTGCACTTTAGTAATGATGTCGGTAGGTTATGTAAACTTTGTAGCAAGTCGTCATACCTTTTATTTTTTCTTGTCTCGGTGAGTGCAAATTGAACATTAGTATGCTTAGCGAGGATGATAATTTAGCAGATTTATGTGGATTTAACTATATTTTATAATGTCGTATAGATAACTCTATCATTGTCTATCAACAATTTAGCATCACGATGACATTTTTTGAGACAGAAGTTTACCAATGGAAACTGTAGCGACCCCATAAACTCCTAACGTATCCAAACAACTTGGTTTATAGTTTACTGTCTATTCATCATACATTTATTAAGGACAATACCTATGAATACCGAGACGGATACCGCAGACTTAACATCACAGAACACTAGTGAAACGCGCCCTTATGCCGTTGTGTTATACGGTGCAACCAGTTTTGTGGGACAAATCACTGCTCATTATTTGGCCACGTTTTTGGCTGATGCCAAAAATACAGATGGCTCTGCTGTCACCTGGGCAATCGCAGGGCGTGACGAAGACAAGCTGAATAAATTGCAGTCCAAGCTTGATAGCCAAGTCGATATGATCATTGCCAACAGTAAAGACACGGCCAGTCTAGATGACATGACCAAAAAAACTAAAGTCATCATCTCAACCGTAGGGCCTTATCTTAAATACGGTGAGCCTTTGATTAAATCTTGTACCAAAAATGGTACCGATTATGTCGATCTGACTGGCGAGGCGATATTTATCAAAGATATGATGGACAAATATCAAGACGCTGCCAAGCAAAGCGGTGCACGTATCGTCAATTCATGCGGTTTTGACTCTATTCCATCTGATTTGGGCGTTTACTTTACGCAAGCCAAAGCAGAAGAGGCATTTGGTGAGAGATGTAATGTGATTAACATGCGTGTCAAAGCAGCCAAAGGCGGCATCTCTGGCGGCACTATCGCCTCGATGGCAACTATCTTTGAAGAAGCCGGTCAAGACAAAGCACGCCGCAAACAAGTGGCCAATCCTTATCTGCTGAATGACGACACCGATGCGCCAAGCGTGCGTCAGGATAATGTCAGCAAACCGTTATATGACAGCGAGCATAAACGCTGGCTGGCGCCTTTTGTCATGGCAACCATCAATACGCGTATCGTACATCGCAGCAATCAATTGCTAGGGTATGACTATGGTCGCGATTTTAAATACGATGAAGCCATGTGGATGCCGGATGGTATCAAAGGAAAAGTCTCAAGCTATGCCATGAGTGCAGGTTTATTGGGTTTTGCCACGGCCATGATGATCAAACCGAGTCGTGAGCTACTCTCCAATCATGTACTGCCCAAAGCAGGATCAGGCCCCTCTAAAGACGATCAAGAAAATGGCTTTTTTGATATTCGTCATTTTGGTCAAACCACCAAACATGACACCATCACCGTTAAAGTGACAGGCGATCGAGATCCTGGTTATGGCAGCACCTCTCGTATGCTGTCACAAGCAGCACTATGTCTCGCGCTAGATGTCAGCAAAGAAGAGGTCGGCGGTGGATTTTGGACACCTGCTGCTGCCATGGGTGACAAGCTCATTACTCGCTTAGAAGCACATGCTGGTCTCAGCTTTGAGGTGATTGACAGCTAACTGGTTAGCCTTTCCTTTTCCATCTTTGAACACCGTGTCTTAGCAATAAGGCACGGTTTTTTATTGGATTATACTTATCATGACTTTAGCAGAAGTTAATAAAGCTCTATATCGTATTTCTTTGGTGAATAGTGTTGCGCTTTTCTGACTTTTTAATACGTTGTGCTGTGAATTTTTTGTCGCAACATAATAATATCTATTGGCACGCTATATAGACTCGAGTCATTATTAAATTTATTCAAATAATGAAATATATAAAAATTTTATATGTAAAGCGTATGTCTAATATAAACAGTCGTTTATATTTAATACGGGCAGATATAGTTCGGTCAATTGAAATATACAGATTAATATCGATGCTATCTAAAACGAAAGCCGATAGTGGACGATTGCACAACATCACAATAAAACATCAAGCTGTTAGAACAGCAATGAGTTTACTACTGAATCACAAGACATATAACTGGTACTTTCCCCTACAGCATTTTTGCACAGCGCAATAATAAATAATCCTAATAGAAAACTGATGACAGGTCAGCATTATTATTTAAGTGCTGAATCACAGTTTTTAATCATTACCAATTTTATATGTTTTGGAGTTTTATCATGAAGAAAAATATCTTATCGTTAATCATGGGTGCCACACTTGTATTACCAACGATGGCTATGGCTATGCCAACCAGTCATGGCGACATGATGCCGCCGAGTATGCCAAGCGTTTCTGCTAAGAGTACAGCACAGGCTGATATGCAAAGCCCTAATGCCAAGCCAATGGCTCACCAGACTAATGCAGTCGAGATCGACGAATCTGATGATATGCAGATGGATGACGAATCAGGTGATATGGACGAAGACACTAGCGACATGAATTATGAATCTGGTGATATGGAAAATGCACCTCGTGATATGAATAAGCAAGCTAGCCCTATGAATAACAATACCGCTGCAATGACACGCACTGCAACAACCAATACTGCTACCACTGCTCGAGCGTCTGCACCAAACACTCAAGCACCTAATATGCAGCATAGCAATGCAGACTATCAGCCATTAATTACAGGCGAAGCTGCTGCCGAAAACAAAATGGCCAATACTGCTAGTACCTTGCAAGAGAAAACAAAAGACAAGCGTGGTGAATTGTTAGCCACTCAGCCAGCCAATGTACAATTTAAAGAAAACCGCCGTATTGCTGTATCACGCTAAAAGCAGTTTTTATAAAGCATAATTTTTATAGCGCTATGTTTTAACGCTTTATTTTGTCCCGTCCTAAAATAGATTGATGATTTTTTAATGAGCCAGATACCCTGAGTATCTGGCTCATTACGTTAAGCAGGACATAAATAACGGTCATGTACCTGGGCAGGTGTTCTCATATTCAAACTTAAATGAGGTCTGATATTGTTATAGATATAAACAGACTCATCGATGAGCTGTTTAAGCTCACTCATCGTATTGCACTCATACAATAAGAATTCATTCTTTAAAATACCATTGACCCGCTCAGCCAACGCATTTTGATAACAATCATAGCCATCGGTCATAGACGGTGTGATGTTATTTACTCTAAGCACCTCTTGATACTCTGATGCACAGTACTGAAGGCCTCTATCAGAGTGATGAATCACTTCATGAGTATAACGTCGCCTTTGGGCCGCCATCTTGAGAGCTTTTACAACCTCAGTCACTGGCATACTCTCACTTAAATGATAGCCCATAATCTGTCTTGAATAAGCATCTGTCACTAAAGATAAATAGTGCACCCCTTGCTTAGAGGTGACATAAGTAATATCGGCGACCAATGTCTGCTAAAGGTAGTCTTGGTATAGTTACGTTTGGGCTTAACCAACAAGCGGTGTGCTCTTAAATAATCAAAGAACCCATCACGGCCAATCTTTATACCATGCGCTATCAGCTTAGGCTTAATGAGCCAATATAACTTCCGACCTCCTATACGAGGCATTAGCATTCGATACGCTTGTACCCAGTCCTTGATGACTGCAAACCTGCATGCTTTGTCATGCTGCCGGATACGGTGTTGATACACCGCTTGCGGGCTAACACTAAGCAACCGGCATCCTCGGGCTAAACTTATTTGTTTGTCTGTTTTGAGCTGCCAGAGGATGCCGTAGCAGACTCTTTTCTAGCATGTGCTCCATAGTCGCTTTCAAATACTTCGACGACTTTGCTTAAAATAAGGTTATGCGCTTTGGCATCAGCCAGTTCACGTTCTAGACGTTTTATGGTTTGCGCTGGGGTTTCTTTAGATGGCATAGTCTGACTCTTAGGTAGGTGGATCCAGTCTAATTTACCATGACGTCGCAGCCATACCAATACGGTACTGCGTCCTTGTATGCCATAAATCGCTTGCGCTTGTTTGTAGGTCATGTCGCCTTTTTCTACACTGTCAACGACGGCTAGTTTAAAGCCTAGCGTGTAATCTTTTTGCGTACGCTTAACCCTTGTAGTCTCTAACTTGTCCATGAATAAGCTCCTTTTTCGTAAACTTATTTCAGGACGGGACATTTAGCATAAAAAAAGGCAGCCATATGGCTGCCTTTTTTGTATGCTACTAATGATTATTTTTTGTTTTTGGTCACGCCAGCTTCTTGTAATAAGGCGCCAAACGTACCCAACTTGCTAGGGGCTTCTGCTTTTTCAGTTCTTGGTGCTTTAGCATGACTGCTATTAGCGTTGTTTTTATCCTGGCGCTTACCACGTGGCTTAGTGGGACGTTTATCAGCAGCTGGACGATTGCTACTTGGACGGTCACTACGCGAGCGAGTGCCCTTCTCGTCAGAACCCGTATCTTCGACAGTCGATTTTGCTGCTGGACGTACTGGTTTCTCTGACTCAGGCTTCATGCTAAAGCCAATGCGACCACGTTTCTCATCAATAGAGATGACGCGGACTGAGATGATATCGCCTGGTTTGACACGATTCATTGGATCTGCGACAAAGTCATTGGCCATTTGTGAGATATGTACTAGGCCATCCTGATGGACACCAACATCGACGAAACAACCAAAGGCCGTCACATTTGTCACAACGCCTTCCAAAGTCATGCCTTCGCTCAAATCTTTGATGCTATTCACATCATCACGGAAATTAGCTGTTTTAAACTCTGGACGTGGATCACGTGCAGGTTTGGCAAGTTCTTCCATAATGGCTTTGACGCTGACATTGTCATCGTTAGCAGCCAGTGCCGTGGTATTGATAGTGTTTAGCACACTATCATTCCCGATCACTTCTGATAATGGCTTGTCAGCTTGTACCAATAAGCTATCCACTAATGCATAGCTTTCTGGATGCACACCGGTCGCATCAAGTGGATTGCTACCATTATGAATACGTAAAAAACCTGCTGCTTGCTCAAAAGTCTTAGCACCCAAACGCGGCACGTTTTTGAGCGATTCGCGGCTATCAAAGGCACCATGCTCTTTGCGATAGGTGACGATTTGCTGTGCCACATTGCGATTAAGACCAGCAATGTGAGCTAGTATAGCAGGGCTCGCAGTATTTACATCGACACCAACGGCATTCACGCTGTCTTGAGTCACTTTATCGAGGCTGTCTGCCAGCTGACTTTGGTTCACGTCATGCTGATATTGACCCACACCGATGGCTTTTGGATCGACTTTAACCAATTCTGATAATGGATCTTGCAAGCGACGTGCGATAGAGACGGCTCCACGTACAGACACATCTAAATTACCAAGCTCATCAGTGGCAAGCTCACTAGCTGAATAAACAGAGGCGCCAGACTCATTGACGATGACGGCTTTGGCTTTTAATGCATCATTCGTGGCCAAAATCTCTTTGATCATCGCATCTGTTTCGCGGCTTGCCGTACCATTACCGATAGCCACTAGATCCACATTGTAAGTGCTTAATAGCTCATCGATGACTTTTTTGGCTTCATCCATCTTATTATCAGGGGCGAACGGATAAACGGTCGCGATGACAGGCTTTTCTTCGCTATCTGACATGACATGACCTTGCGCATCAACGATGGCCATTTTTACGCCATGACGGATACCAGGATCAACACCTAAGATGACTTTGGGGCCTGCAGGTGCTGACATCAGTAGATGCTGTAAATTACTAGCAAACACATCGATGGCATCGGCTTCTGCTGCCAAACGCTTTTCAGTTAACAGGCGGTGCTCGATATGCGGGCGCCACTTGTCTTTCCACAAGCTACTGGCTGCCTCTGACAAAAACTCACTTCGTTCAGAAGGTGCTTTAGCAGTAATCTCAAAATGCTGAATGATTTTGTCAATAAATGGGGCGTCTTCGCCTTCAATCTTTAGACCCAAGACGTTTTCTTGACGACCACGTAACATCGCTAATAGGCGATGGTTTGGCAAGCGAGCCAAGCTTTCGCTATGCTCAAAATAGTCTTTGAATTTCTCACCGACTTCACGCTTTTCATCACTGGCAACGCTCGATACGATACTGGCCGTTTTGGCAAAACCATTACGCAAGCTATCCAATAGGCCCAATGCTTGTGTCCATTCATCAACGATGATGGCTTGCACGCCGGCCAGTTGTTTTTCGATATCGCTAAAATCAACCTCGATCTCATTACCACTATCGTCAGTAATCGTTGACTGAACTTGGTAATCAGCCAGTGCTTCTGTTGGCGTAATCTCTTGCGTCAATACTGCCTGAGCAGCAACATCGAGACCCGCAGCACGAGCTTTGGCAGCTGGCGAACGACGACGTGGACGATATGGCAGATAGATGTCTTCAAGCTCAAGCTTAGAGGTCGCATTATCAATACGCGTCTGTAGCTCATCGGTCATATTGCCCTGTGTGCTCAGCAGCTCAGTGATTTTGAGACGACGTGTGGCCATGTCACGCTCATAATTAAGAGACTTCTCTAAAGCACGCAACTGCGCATCATCAAGATTCTGGGTTTTCTCTTTGCGGTAACGCGCAATAAAGGGAACAGTCGCACCTTCATCGTAAAGTTTGACAAACGCATTGACTTGAGCAGTCTTAATGCCAAGCGCGCGAGCAAGCTTGTCGTGAATATTCGCGTGTGTGGTTGCATCCAAAACCTGTGCATTTGTCGAGGTTTGAGATGACGTTAAGGTATCAGTGCTACTCATATACGTATCAATCGTTGAGAAATGTAGCTTTGCATTATAGCAAAAGCTGCATGAATAAAAATCCTTTTTATCTTTTCGTTATTTATCGGCTGTTTTGTGGCCCAAATCATTTCATATCATGCGTTCTATCGCATCGTTAAACAAACGCATACAGCATTTATCTTTATGAGTGATGCAATTGGCCGTGCAATCTTATACACTAAAGTATCAATAGCGCGAATATTGATAGGTGCTGCCATATTGAACAATAGTCTTTGATTTTATGACGTACTTATTTTTGACCAATTATTAAATAATAATACTTGGTTAGCAGTCATTTTTTACTCATGGATTTTTATTTTATAGTCTCTGCTAACCGCCGTTTTTGCTAACAATAATTTTTATAAGAGGATGCCTGTATGCCTGATAATAACAGCCCTGATACCTTGACCCAGCGTATTTTGGTCGTCGATGACGATGCCCGTCTACGCTCTTTGTTACAGCGCTTCCTAGAAGACGACGGCTTTGTGGTTCGTACTGCTCATGATGGCGGCCAGATGGACAAACTCATGCAGCGTGAGCTTTTCTCACTAGTGGTATTAGATTTGATGCTACCAGGCGAAGATGGCATCAGCATCTGTAAGCGTCTACGTGAAGACAACGCTGACATTCCAATCATTATGCTCACTGCTAAAGGTGGCGATGCCGATCGTATCGCCGGTCTAGAAGCTGGCGCAGATGATTACTTGCCGAAGCCTTTTAATCCAAAAGAATTATTAGCTCGTATCAAAGCAGTATTGCGTCGTCAAAACCGTGAGCTACCTGGCGCACCAAGTCATCAGCTAGAAGTGGTTGAATTTGGTCCGTGGACATTGGACTTATCGACTCGTACCCTCAAACGTGATGGCAACGTAGTCACGTTGACAACAGGTGAGTTTTCAGTATTAAAGGCACTGGTACAGCACCCACGTGAGCCATTGACTCGTGACAAACTAATGAATCTTGCCCGTGGTCGTGAATGGGGCGCGATGGAGCGCTCTATCGATGTACAGGTATCACGCCTGCGCCGCCTGATTGAAAGCAACCCTTCACAGGCACGCTATATCCAAACCGTATGGGGTGTGGGCTATGTGTTCGTTCCTGACGAGACCGAAGTAGAGACCGCTAAGGGTGAGTAATTCTCGTCAACTATAAGTCTTACCTAAAGCATGTCATTAGGGCGTGTTAATGACATGCCCTAATATCTCCAAACGAATGAGCCTATCTTTGAAAACATCTACTATTTTTCAAAACATACCCTGCACGTTAGTGACAGGGTTTTTGGGTGCTGGAAAAACCACCGTGATTAACCAGTTACTGGCCACGAAACCTGTTGATGAGCGCTGGGCTTTACTCATCAATGAGTTTGGTCGTATCGGTATCGATGGCGCGTTGCTAGCAAGCTCACAAGACAACACTGCTGAGCAAGACAGCATTGCGATTCGAGAAGTCAGTGGCGGCTGTATTTGTTGCACCAGTCAATTGCCTCTACAGATTGCAATCAGTCGTTTGCTGAGCGACCATCATCCACAGCGATTACTCATCGAGCCGACTGGGCTTGCCCATCCACGTGAGCTAATCCGACAACTCAGCGCCTCGCATTGGCAAACTGCACTGAAAATGCAGGCGGTGATAACCGTATTGAGCGGCGTACAGTGGCAACAAGTCAAGTATCGTCATCATGATGGCTTTCAAGCGCATGTCCGTGATGCCGATGTACTGGTGGTCAATCGCTATGACCAACTGAATGCGGGTGAAAAACAAGCTTTGATAGAATGGATAGCCACGCTAAATTCGCAAGCAAGCATCATTTGGGCAGTATCTGAGCCAATGACCACTGATATAACCGAGGCATCAGGTGTTGGTCTGGCAAAGGCTTATGCCGCAGCACTAAGTACCCAACTGAGTAAACCTAGCCAAGTTATCTCAGCACAGCGCAAAGTGGCTATTGCTCGCCCTCAACGGTCTACTGTCAGTTTACAACCGCAGATCCACTCTCTCACAATGGCATCATCAGCGAGCACTTCTATAGATGAGAGTGATACTCAGATCAGCACTTATACTGACCTGCCCTATCGTTACCATGAGAATCAGCAAGATTTGACCTTGGCGGGATGGCGACTGCCAGCGAGTTATATGTTAAACGCTGATGAATTACCAAACTGGTTATTAGCATTACCAAACTGGCAGCGTATCAAGGGTGTGGTACATACGTCTGATGGTTGGCTACAGATCAACTTCACACCCGATAGTCTCACCACGAGCACAGTTGACGCACAGCCTGATAGTCGGTTAGAGATTATTTTGCAGTTAGAGGATACTTTCGATACTGCTGTGGAAACCATAGACTCTCAGTATCCGCCTAAATCATCAACTGCGATAGATTGGGAAGTTTGTGATCGTGAACTGATGGCCATGGTTATAGTCAATCCTCTATAAAAGAGTGACAGCGTTAACCTCACTTAAGGTATCACCTATACATCTGCGCTCGGTTGCCTTGACTCTCTTTTAAACTGAATCAACTATAGCTAAAATCAATGTATAAATAAGATTTGCCACAAAAAAGCGACCCTGTTATTTTCATAACAGGGTCGCTTTTTGATTAACGTAATTGACTGTCTTTACTACCGCGCCGGTTGAACAGTTCAGTGGCTTTTGCTTCTTGTTCAAGCTCTGTCTGACAACCAACACAGTGCTGGATACCAGGCACCACTATCCGCCGTGCCTCCGGAATAGGATTGCCACATTCATCACATAACTCGGCACTGACACCCGTCGGTAACGAACGTCTCGCCCGCTCCAATGCATCATTTACCGTTGCATCCATCTGTTCATGCTCAGCACCATCTCTTGACCAACCACCTGCCATAATTTTATCCTATTTATTATCATTAGATATTATAAATTACTTTAATAACAGATAGATGGGGTTATATTGAGTCAATTACAAGCGATTAACGGCTATATAAACCATGGTTAATTAAGCATAAAATCAATACGTTACTGTTAGTGTTTTCCAACTAGCATTTTTTGTCCCCTAACAAACCGACGCTATTAACCTTTTGGCTGTAGCTCAACCACTTGACCGCGCACACCGATACTTTCATCACTCATCAGACAGACGTACCCTGCCATAATATCTTCAGGAGTTTTAAGGCTCATCGGGCTTTCTCCTGGGTATGCATGGGCGCGCATATTGGTACGAGTGCCACCAGGATTGATACAATTAAAACGCAGATTCGTGGTGTTTTGCGTCTCTTGAGTGAAGATATCGCTCATCCCTTCCACTGCTTGTTTTGACAGTGCATAAGCACCCCAAAATGCACGCGGATGTGTGCCTACCGTGCTAGAGGTAAAGACGATAGAACCCTGATCGGCATCTTTTAGCAACGGTAGCAGCGCTTGGGTAAGCATAAAGGTCGCGGTAAAATTGACTTTCATGACTTGAGCAAAGGTATCGATGTCATACATCTCAAGGGGTGTCAGCTGTCCGAGCACACCTGCATTATGTAAAATACCATCTAACTGACCGACCTCTTTATCGATCAGTCTTTCTAGCTGCTGCATTTCAGCATAACTGGCGCCTTCTAGATTCATGGGTAACATTGCAGGCTGCTTACCACCGAGGCTTTCGATCTCATCATAAACGTATTCAAGCTTACTACTGGTACGTCCCAATAGCAGTACTGTGGCGCCATAACGGGCATAAGTTAATGCTGCTACACGGCCAATACCATCGCCTGCCCCAGTCACTAAGATAGTTTTGCCATCTAGACAGTTTTCAGGTGGTACAAAGTTACGAATATCGTCATGAGTCAAAGGTTGTGTAAGACTTTGAACGGTTTTTGGGTTGTCTTGCTGACTGGCCAGCTGATTAATATTGTCACTCATGGCATTACTCACTACTTATCATTGAATCGTTGGGGATAGGTGCTTATCGTTGCGAATTTAGTATTACTAATGCTGCTAATCTATTTACTACTCATAAAATAGACGTTTATAAATATTCAAATTTACCAGAAGAAAGCAGCAACTTATTTAACTGCTTCGGCGTATCAGTGATGTAGTCTGCGCCCCATTTTTTGAGGGACTTTTGCTCATCGCTCGGGATATAACCATAAGCGGCCAAAATTGTTGGCATACCAGCAGCATTGCCTGCTTCGATATCACGAATATGATCGCCGACATAGATGACGCAGCCTGCAGCGCCGCGTGGTATCGCAAGCTTCTCTAACGCCATATACATCGGTTCTGGGTCTGGTTTTGAACGTGATACATCATCAGGACACACCAAGGCTGCGCAGCGTTCATCCAATTGCATTTGGCCTAGTAGTTTTTCTGCCAAGTAACGCGGCTTATTGGTGACAATTCCCCATGGCACGCCTTTTTGCTCAAGCTCGGTTAACACTTCTTCAAGCTCAGCGAACACACAACTATCGACACAAATATCTGCTTCATAATCGTCTAAAAACTGCTGACGAAAATTAAGCAAATCCTCTTCACTGACATCAAGTTGGTCATTATGTCGCAGCATTAATTGCACCATAGCAGAGGCACCTGCAGAGACTTGTTCTCGGATTTCGGCTTCAGGTGGTGCTTGCCAACCGTTTTCGAGACTCATCTTGCCAATGATACGAACAAAATCAGCAGCAGTATCGATTAATGTCCCATCAAGGTCAAATAAAACAGCTTTTACAAATTGGGTCATAGTGAAATGCTCTTGAGATTAAAAATGTGTTTGATGAATAGGCGAGAATGTTGCCACCATCGCATTCGCTTAGCGCCATCATATTCGATTAACGTAACGGTTTTTGTACTGCCATCATATAGTTGACGTCGACATTTTGAGCGAGCCAGTAGCGTTTGGTCAACGGATTATAATGTAACCCAATAATGTCCTGACGTACAAATTCAGCAGTGATGGCCATTTTGTCTAGCTCAGCTGGGGTGATGAATTTGGCATAATCATGTGTACCGCGATCAAGCAGTCGTAGTACATACTCTGCCCCAACGATGGCAAACAGATATGATTTTGGGTTTCGATTGATGGTCGATAACACACAAACACCGCCCGGTGCCAACAGCTCAAAACAGGCTTGCACAATCGAGCTTGGATCAGGCACATGCTCCAGCATCTCCATACAAGTCACCACATCGAACTGACCTGCATGCGTCTTTGCCAGCTCTTCAACTGGAATATGCTGATAGCGAAGCGTGTTTTCTAGGCCACTTTGCTCTGCATGCACGGTTGCTGCCTTGAGATTTTCAGTACCCAAATCAATCCCAGTCACGTCAGCACCGCGACGCGCCATTGACTCTGCTAAAATACCACCGCCGCACCCTACATCGAGTACTTTTTTGCCAGTCAGCCCCTGCTCAGCTGTTTTACCGGCAGCTTCTTGAGAGGCGCTATTATGAGAACTACTGTCGTTTTGATAGCCGCGCTTTACGTTTTCTTCTATCCAGTTCAAGCGTAGTGGGTTAATCTCGTGTAACGTAGCAAATGCACCCGTGTTGCTCCACCATTCACCAGCCAAGTTATTAAACTTTTCTACTTCGCTGGGATCTACATTGATGATAGTATTTGGTGTATTGTCGAGCGTGCTGCTTGTCGTATCGTTCGAAGAGGATAAAGCTTGGCTCATAGCAGGTTTCCTTGATTGTCTTTCTTGATTTCTGTTATCGTTGTTATCGTCTACATTTCGTAGTTATGCATTTAATATTAGCATGAGCACAGTGGTTTTGCCGTAAGTACATCGTCACCGATTGTGAATAGTTTTAGCAATGTTATGTTATCTCTAGGGTGAAACAACTTCAAAACAAGCGAATGAAAAGTTAACCCATAAGGAAATAGTCATCATTAGCCTAATGGCTCACGACTATTTATGCTTTAAGTAAGACGCCTTAAATAATAGCTAACAGCTTTACAACTATCGGTTAAGAATCCGATTCACAGTCACGTATGTTTTACGTTATCATAGTCGATACTTGAGTATCGTTGGATTATACTCGACGCTGCGTCATGTAGGCACTCTAAAACTGTATATTTAGAGATTGCCTGCTTTAAAGATTATAGATATACCAACCTCTTAACCAATTCTAAATCCCCACATCTCAAGGATAAAGTATGAAACGTGTCATCACACTGACTGGTTTGGCCATGGCCATTGGCCTTTCCTCTATGGGCGCACAGGCTGCGGACTATGTCGCTGGAAAAGATTATCGCGTGATAGACAACCCAGAGACCATCAGCGGTGATGCTATCATTGTTCGTGAGTTTTTCTGGTATGGCTGCCCGCATTGTAATGCGCTCAATCCGCATATGGAAAAGTGGGCAAAAACCAAAGATAAAGATGTTGCATTTTTCAAAACGCCAGCAGCACTGAATCCTGTTTGGGAAGCCAATGCTCGTGGTTTTTATGCAGCACAGTTGTTAGGTTTCGAGAGCAAAACGCATGATGCGCTATTTAATGCTGTACATAAAGATGGCAAAAAACTGTTTGATCAGTCTTCACTCAGCAAATGGTATGCAACTAAAGGCGTGAATGAAAAGAAATTCAACAGTCTTTATAACTCATTTGCTGTTGGTACAAAAATCGGTCGCTCACAAGAAGGTGCCAAACGTTATCAAATCACGGGTGTCCCATCTGTCGTCGTACAAGGCAAATATGTGGTCACAGGCGAAGATGCTAAAGTTGTCAAAGTTGTCGATTACTTAGTTGATAAAGTACGTGCTGAAAAGAAATAATATCCATATAAGTCGCATATCTTTTTATTAATTCTAGAAAATTATGACACAAAAAAGCCAATCATTCAGTGATTGGCTTTTTTATTTGAGCATATCGCTGTTATTTCTTTACCTGTGACAATATAGCCACTTCACGAATATAACTGGCCAAATCTGCTTTTGACTCAGACATCAGCTCTTCATCATTGGTATGCTTGGCATACTCAATCCAGAGTAATAACTGATACATACTATGGTGCTCAGAAGCTTTGTATTGTTTGACAAATTGCTTGAGCGTACCTTCATCGTTGATGTTTAAGCGATCATACCAGCTCTCTATTTTTGAGACCTGCTCTTTCGGAAAAAATGCATCAAATAATGCTTTTATCAGCTCATGGCGATTTTCTTCAATCATAAGCTTGCCAACACGTTTGGTCTGACGATTGCGTGCATTGGCGCTGGTGATATCAGCCAGTGCCATTAGCTCTGCCATAAAATAATCACTGGCAGGCAAGGCTTTTAGCTGTTTTTTCGATAAACTCGCAAGCGGTATCGATAACTGCTGCAAGCGCTCATGGGCTTTTTTGAGTTCTGTGCGCGAGACGCGCATATCCTGTTCTTTCCAGTCGATCATAAAAGCTTTCCAAAATAATAAATAATAAAATGAATAGTGTCTGCTGTTACCAGCGACTTTTTTCGCGATGTTTAGCCAACACCTTGATGCCTGCTGGCATAGTATCTTTAAGACGGCGCTGCAAATGATCAGTGATAAACACTGAACGATGCTTGCCACCTGTACAGCCAATGGCCACAGTCACGGTGTGACGGTTATTGTGTAAAAATTCTGGTAGCCAGCGGGTCAAAAATCGATTGATATCATCTGTCATCTCAGCCACTTCTGGATAGTCGGCAAAGAATGCCCCAACTTCAGAATCGAGACCAGTCGACGCACGCAGTTCAGGATTCCAGTGCGGATTGGGCAGAATCCTGACATCAAAGACGAAGTCAGCATCGATAGGACTGCCATATTTAAACCCAAACGATAGTAGATTGATAACAATCTGATTGTCAGCACCGATATATTCACGCAAAGTGTCTTTTAATTGGTGAATATTCAGACTGCTAGTGTCAATTTTAATGTCGGCATGGCCCGCAATTGGCTCTAGTAATTCAATTTCTTTTTTGATCGCAGCTGGCAGATTGGATGCTATATGTTTAGCATTATCACTGTCGACATCTTGCGACATTAATGGATGCACACGGCGGGTCGCATTAAAACGGGCAATTAGTGTACTTTCTTGTGCGGTCACATAGAGCACTTGAACCGCATCTGCGCCATACATTTTTTTGAGCAGATCACGTGTTTGTGCAAAGTTGGACAAATCAGCACGCGGCGTGCGAATATCGACACCAAGCGCAATACGGTGAATACCGCTTTCGTTGACCAATTTATGCGCCGCATCCGGTAATAAAGACAGTGGCAGATTATCAATAGAGTAATAGCCCAAATCCTCTAAAATATTCAGAACCGACGTCTTTCCTGATCCTGAACGTCCTGACACTACCAAGATACTCAGCTTATCGCTTGATACTTGGTCTGTCATCACCGTATCTTTACGATCTTTTTGATCTTGACTCACATTCATGACTTACCCATTCCGTTTCACAGCGGTTAGTACCATACGGTTGTAACAATACTGACTCGCCCGCACTCATTTATGATAGCTCATTCATTGATTATAATTAATCGACTGCTACTAATGGATTGTCACTAACTGATAGTTAATTAGTGACAGTTACTAATTGATTGTCCAGTAAACGTGCCTGTCCTAACCAAGCAGCGACTAAGATCACAACGTTTGTGCTGCCCGTATTGAAATCTGCTACATCACTGACGACAGGTGTTAGCGCTTCTGTTTTTACGGCCAAATAATCAATGGTAAAGCCAGCATCACTCATACGAGTTTGCGTGTCTGCCAGTGACCTCTCAAAGGCTTGCTGACTCATTTTGCCACTCTCTAACTGCTGTGCCAACACTTGTAGTGCTTGATGCAGTACAGGTGCTGTCTGCCGCTCAGATTTGCTTAAATACTGATTGCGTGAGGAGAGCGCCAAGCCATCATCAGCACGAACAATAGGTGCGCCAATGATCTCAATAGGATAGCTCAAGTGGCGTACTAGCTGCTTGATAATAGCGAGCTGCTGATAATCTTTTTGTCCGAATACCGCCACATCTGGTTGAACGATATTGAATAATTTAGAGACAACAATCCCAACACCATCGAAGTGTCCGGGACGTGATTGGCCACAGAGTTGCTCAGTAATGACACCAGCTAATACAGAGGTCGGCAGCGGCAATACTGGATACATCTCATCGATACTAGGCGCAAAAACATAGTCCGTGCCGACGGTTTCTAGTTTGGCAATATCTTCATCTAGCGTACGTGGGTAGCTGTCAAAATCTTCTCCCACCCCAAACTGCGTAGGATTGACAAAAATACTAACCACTACAATATCGGCGTGTTGCTTGGCGATTTTTACGAGCTCAAGATGACCGTCATGCAGATTGCCCATGGTTGGTACTAAAGCAATACGCTGTAGTCCATCTGGTTTGTCATTGTTTTGACCACGATAAGGCTGCAAAGCAGTACGTAGTGATGAGATATGATGATGAATAATAGGAGACATGATTACGGTTCTTTTTCAGACATTTAGTGGTTCAATGGCTTGTATGAGACTAGCTAAATTGGTGCTGTTCGGTTGGGAAACTGCCTTCTCTGACCGACTGCTGATAGAGTGCAAATGCCCCTTCAACACTATGTTCAGTATTGCGCTCATCCGTCAAAAAGTCATGAATAAAGCGTGGAACACGGCCATGAGCCATGCCGAGCATGTCATGCATCACTAACACTTGGCCATCAGTATCTGCGCCAGCACCAATACCAATCACAGGTACGGCAACGGCTTCGGTGACTGCTTTTGCAAGCTCAGCAGGGACACATTCCAATACTAGCAGTGCCGCACCTGCCGCAACGACAGCCTTAGCATCAGCAAGCAGTTTATCTGCGGCTTCATCACCGCGACCTTGAATCTTGTAGCCACCAAAGACATTGACCGACTGCGGGGTCAGACCAAGATGTACGCACGTTGGTGTGCCCGCTCGCGCTAAGGTTGTGACCAATTCACAGAGCTCATTGCCACCCTCAACTTTGATCACATGTGCGCCTGCTTGCATTAGCTGTCGGCTATTAGCGATGGCTTCTGGTAATGTCACATAACTCATGAATGGTAGGTCAGCTAAAATAAGCGCATGTTTATTACTACGCGCGATATTGGCGGTATGATAGGCCATATCATTGACTGTCACCGGTAACGTTGATTCATGGCCTTGCACAACCATGCCTAAGCTATCGCCAATCAGAATCGTATCAATCTGCGCGTTTTCCATCATACGTGCAAACATCGAGTCATAGCACGTCAAACAAGTAAACTTGGTACCGTCTTTTTTAAATTTATTTAAAGTGGATAACGTCGTCATATGACCCTCAATTATTCTGCTGTGCGGCTACTCATTAATATCGTTCATCAGTTGTTAGTAACGCTAACGACGACTGTTTTGACATTTAAAATCATGCGTCGTTTGACAATAACTTTAAGCCTGTCCAGTCATAACTCTGTGGATGGTCAGCTATTGGCTTGTCCATAATCATTAGATTTGGTGCCAGCTCACGTAGCGGCACCAGTACAAAGTTACGCTCACATAATCCCGCATGCGGTATCGTGAGTTGAGGCTCGGTTATCTGCAGCTCACCATACAATAAGATGTCTACATCTAGGCTACGCTCACCCCAGCGGCGTAAGCGAGCACGTTTGGCTAACTGCTCCAACTGCTGACAAAAGCTAAGCAGCTCAAATGGCGTCAATGTTGTCTCAAAACCCGCAACAGCATTAACGAAGTCCGGCTGATCTTGTGGCCCCATAGGATCTGACGCGTAAAGTGAAGATACGTCAACATTACGTATTTGTGCATGTTGACGCAGGCTCTTGACTGCTTGTTGCAAATGCTCTGCAGGTGAGCCCAACTCATTGGTCAGATTACTGCCCAAGCCCACATAGCTTATAAACCAAATCGGCTCATCCATATCGCTTTACCCAACTGTCTATAGATCATACTTAAGCGTTATCAGTACTTGGCTGACGGCGGCGGCGTTTCGATGGTACAGGGCCTTTGTTGTCTGTCACTTTGATAGCAGGCATTTGACTATCCGCTTGAGCGGTACGATCAGACTTTGCGGTGGTCGCTTTGACTGGTTCTTTAGCTTTTGTAGCAGTCGCGCTACTTTTTATTGCTTTCGGCTCTACAGATTTAGCACCTTTGGCATCAGCTTGATTGTTCATCTGATCCGCTGGTTTCGGCGCTTTTTTGGCATATTGCTTAGTCGTCTGCTTTCTCTCACTGCCTCGTTCATCAATACTGTTTGTCACTTCAGTACTGCTATGTGCTTCGACAGTGTTACTAGTATCCACGGTAGGCTGACGGCGGCGACGCTTATACGGTACCGGCTCGTTGTTCATACTCACTAATGCAGGCGATCTTGCAATAGAGCGCGTAGGACGTGCTTCATCAGATGCTGGCGCTGCCTTTGGCTCATGAGCTTTAGCGGATTGAGCATTGTCTGAACGAGTGACTTTAGCCGTTTTCGGTTGTGCTACTTCGCGCGTTGCTGATTGATTCTTAACAGGAGCAACCGTAGGCTTTGACTCGTCACGATTCGATAACTGCTTTTGTAGCGGCGGTACGACATTGCCGTGCTCGATCACAAACAGCGGCGCAGGTTTAGAGTGATGGCGCTTGTTCGATGATGGCTGACTATTCGCAAGAGACAACTGCTGTAGCTGAGCGAGCTCATGACTGTCTTGTTTCACTTGCTGCCTATTGCTATCTTTACTGTCATTTTGAGCCGCTTTAGAATGACTGGCTGCGCGGCGACGGCGTGCTGGTATATTAGATGGATCGTTCACTGTCGTCTGACCATCTCTGCTGTTTTCTGCACTATCCACTATACGGCTTTGCTTAGTGTTACTCTTCTTGGCTGGTGCGTTGTCAGTATTTGCCTCAGGCTTTTGACGACTGCGTCCGCGACCGCCTTGGGCTTTTTTGTAAGCACCGCGGCGAATATTTTCATCAAAATCATCAATCGCTTGCTGCTGCTCTTGCTCAGACAAAGTCTGATATGTCTGCCACCAGTCACCCATGTCATTGGTTGATTCTGATAGTGGATGCTCAGCATCACCGCATTGCTCACGCAGTAATAAAAAGTCAAAACCTGCGCGAAAGCGTGGATGCTCAGATAGCTGGACGATTTGTTTGCTACGCGGCGCCGCCAATTTTGGCTGTAATATCCAAATGTCACGGATAAACTGCTCTGCAAATTTTGGAATCGCGGTTTTAATACGCTGACGATCAATCACTTTGCCCGCGGCATGCATTTGCGCTTCAGCAAAAGGCATATTGCGTTTTTTGGCTTTTGCCAATTGATGCAGGTAGTTTTCCCACAGTAACGCTGCATAGAAAAATGCTGGATTGATACTCTTGCCTGATGCGATACGTTTATCAGTATTGATGGCCACCTGATTTACTAACGCGCTTGGCTCAGCCGGTGGATAGATGATTAGACTATCAATCGCACCTGACTCAAACAATAGCGGCAACAATGGCACAAGGTAGCCGCCAGTAAACATCTTTTGCGTTTCATCATAGAGACGATGCGGTGATATCTGCTCAAGCAATGCCCAATTACCATCATGGAACTGCTCAGATAACGCTTCATCAAACTCAAAGCCTAACTTGGCTTTGAAACGCAAGGCACGTAACAGGCGTACTGGATCTTCTTCAATACGCACAGGTGCATGACCCAATAGGCGGATGATTTTGTTATCGATGTCATCAAGTGCATCACAAAAATCATGGACAATGCCTTTGAGCGGTTGATAATAAAGCGCATTGATAGAAAAGTCGCGACGGGAGAAATCTTGTTTGATGTCACCCCAAACATTGTCGCGCAAAATCATACCGTCTTGATTGGTATTGGCATCATTGGTTGGTGGACCACGAAAAGTAGCCACTTCTATCAACTCTCGACCAGAATATACATGCGCCAACTGAAAGCGGCGACCGATAATACGGCAGCGCTTGCCAAAGACATCTTTGATCTCATGTGGCTTGGCATCAGTAACAGCATCGAAATCCTTTGGACGTAGGCCCAACAAGGTATCACGCACGCCGCCGCCGACGATATAGGCATCAAACCCAGCTCGGGTTAATGTGGCAATCACTTCAGTAATGGAATTGGGTAATTCAGATTTGTTCAGTTCTAACTGCTTGGCGGCACGCTCGGCCATGCATCTACTCCTCGCCGGTATTCTTTGACCACCCCTGAATAACACAGCGTTTATCAGGCGGATGTACCTGCTAGTTTAACAAATTTTGTGCGTGGTGGGTGTGTTATGACATTTACTTACATGCTATTTTGTCAATATTGGGGTTGATTCATACAAAATATCGCCTTTAATCTTGCACACTCAACCGTCTTCGATTTTTCTCAACCGTTTTTTCACCGATACCTTTGACTTTTGATAATTCATCAACCGTGGTAAAACCGCCAAACATCTCACGATATAAGATAATTGCCTGCGCTTTGCTACTACCGATACCATCTAACGAAACCAGCTCGCCTTCGTTTGCTCGATTGATATTCACAATATATTGCTCACGCGCTTGGGTTTTTGCCGCTTCTTGTGACAATAGATAATCATAGGCCTTTTGCGGGCTATCAAAACAAGGGGCAGCATGACTGTTAGTAACCGCCATAGTCGCCAATATCGAGCAAACCAAAACACGTGTCATCAAGCTAATGGGTATAGTCAAACGAGCAAATAATGCTTTACGAGGATCGTTCATGCTGTTTGGCTTGCTCCCACAGTGCTTCCATCCCTGTTAAGTCGCTATCCTCTAACTGCTTGCTAGCGAGCGCTAACTGCTCCTCGATATAACCAAAGCGTGACTTAAATTTATGGACACAGGTTAAGGTTGCTGTCTCTGCATCCAGATTTAATTTGCGTGCGACATTGACCAGCGCAAACATACAATCACCCAGCTCTTTTTCAATTTCTCTAATATTGGCTTTGCTTATGTCATATCCAACAGCAGTTGTAGAATTATCTGTCAGCTCATGCTTTAGCTCAGCAATCTCTTCATCCAGTTTATCAAAAGCACCGCTAACACCTTCCCAATCAAAACCCAGCTTTGACGCTTGTTTTTGTACGTCTTGTGCTTGCATGAGCGCACTACCCGCTTTGGTATTATCCAAACGTCGCTTTGGTTTACCGCGTGCCTCGCGTGTTTGCTGCTCCTCCGCTTTAATCTCATCCCAGCGTACTTTTACCGCTGCATCGTCTGTTAGTGTTTCGGCTTCAAAAACATGCGGATGACGACGAATCAGCTTCTCTTGTAGAGTAGTAATAACGTCATTCATATCAAAGCGCCCTTGCTCAGCATACATCTGACAATGAAACACCACTTGTAGCAGCACATCACCCAACTCACCTTTGATATCTTCATCATCATCGCCCTGTACCGCTTCGCCTAGCTCATAAGCTTCTTCGATGGCATAGGGAATGAGACTGTGATTGGTTTGCTTCTGATCCCAAGGACAGTCTCGGCGTAGACGCGCCATCAATGCTAAAAGATCATCAAGCTGGCCTGTGGCTTCTGGTGTTCCTTGTACTGGTACAGGCACTGTGATTTTATTATCAGGAGTATTCATAAGGAAGGCTCTTATCGTTTTGTTTGTTATTTTATTCGGTGGCTTAGTATAAAGTTAATCAATAACTATTGGCGCGCGTTTGATTTATCATTGAGTGGTTAGTGTATCATTGAACCCTGATTGGCCTATAATTGTGCTATCTATTTTATTATTTTACCACTGCTCACGCGCAAGGAATTTTTACTATTATGTCTACTTCTGCGACCATTAGCTATCAGCCAAAAACTGAATTCAATCCTATTACGATCAGCTCATTCAAAGCTTATGATATTCGTGGTGAGCTTGGCGTTAATTTGGATGAAGAAATTGCTTACCGTATTGGGCGTGCTTTTGCTCAGATTTTGTATCAACGTTATCATGCCGCTAGCACTCAGCCCGATGATACAACGTCGCTACGACCTGCTATCGTTATCGGTAGCGACATTCGTCACTCGAGTGAACAACTAAAGCAAGCAGCGACCGCAGGTATGATGGATGCAGGTATCGATGTAATCGATCTGGGTATGAGTGGTACTGAAGAGGTGTATTTTGCCACCAGTCACTATCAGGCGTTGGGCGGTATCGAAGTCACTGCCAGTCACAACCCTATCAACTATAATGGCTTAAAACTGGTGAAAGAACACTCAAAGCCGATCAGTGCCGATGATGGTCTGGCAGAAATTCAGGCGCTTGCTGAGTCTGGGCAATTCACGACTGACAACCCATCAGGCAAATTACGATTATTGACTGATAAAAGTGCATATATTGACCATGTCATGACATTTAGCGATACTAAAAAACTACGACCGCTCAAGCTAGTAATCAACTCAGGTAACGGTAGTGCAGGTCCTGTGGTTGATTTATTAATTGATAAACTGATGCAAGTTGGTGCACCAATTGAGGTAATCAAACTACACCACACGCCTGATGGTAGCTTCCCCAATGGTATTCCCAATCCCATGATTGAAGCCAATAGAGTCGCGACCAAGCAGACTGTGTTAGAAAACAATGCTGACCTTGGGATTGCTTTTGACGGGGATTTTGACCGCTGCTTTTTATTTGATGAAAAAGGCGAATTTATCGATGGAAGCTATGTGGTCGGTATGCTTGCGCAAGCCTTTTTGAATAAATACCCTAACGAATCTATCGTCTATGATCCACGAGTGATTTATAATACCGAAGCCGTTATTAACGACCATGCTGGTAGCGCTGTCATTAGTAAATCAGGGCACTCTTTTATTAAGCAGGTCATGCGTGACTCAGGTGCAGTATACGGTGGCGAGATGTCAGCGCATCATTACTTCCGAGATTTTTTCTATTGCGACAGCGGCATGATTCCGTGGCTACTGACTATTGAACTACTGTCTATCACTGGTAAGACCTTGTCAGAGTTGGTCGCAGGTTATATCGAGGCATATCCTAGCTCAGGTGAACTGAACTTTCGCCTCACCACTCACGATGCGCCAGCTATCATTAACGCGATTGAAAAGAAGTTTAGCGTGCAGAATCCAGTCAAATCAACGCTAGATGGCTTAAGTCTGAATTTTGGAGAATGGCGCTTTAATTTGCGAGCATCTAACACAGAGCCATTGATCAGGTTAAATATCGAAAGTCGCGGTGATAGGAAATTATTGGTTACTAAAATACAAGAAATTCAACAGTGGCTAGCAGAACAAGGTGCTGTAACAGCGTAAGACTATAACTTTGAACAAAGACAGTTTGGGTTATTAATCGAAAAAAGCTCGCTAAGTATTATTAGCGAGCTTTTTTAATGATAAAAAATCTTGAATAATATTTTCTTATATAAAGCTATTTGGAACGACCAATACCCATGTAATCACCCACTAGGCTATCTATCTGCGACCGAGTAAAAATATTTTGCGCATCAAATACTGGCATCGCGTACTGATGGATTTTAGCAATATCCAACTGATCTCTGGGTGACCAGCTAATGATCAAAATAGCCTGAGCACTATCCAACTGATGATAAGGATGATCAACCAGCTCAAGCAGTGGTTGCTGCGTATAAATAGCGGCAAGTTCATTCTGTGCTTTATCGCTATAAACGAGCGTACGGATATTATAAGACCACAATAGTGCGAGTAATGGATGGATAGCCGAGCCTGCTGTACGCCCCGAACCTGCTTTGTAACTACCGCCCCAGATCATCACGGTTTTATTATCAATAAATCCATCAAAGTATTGCCAAAACTTACGAAAAATCAGCTCTTTCTGGTCTTCATTGATATGCATAATAGATTGCAAAAGTGGCATATCTAAACTGTGCGTTTGGCTTGATTGCTGCAGTTTTGCCAGTTCAGTCGGTAGCGTGTTGCCACCAAAACCCCAACCTGCCTGTAAATAGCTGCTACCTACTCGCTCATCTAGCCCCATGATACGACTCACTTGACTGATATCAACCTGCTGACTATCAGCCAAGCGTGACATCTCATTCATAAAGCTCACTCGCGTTGCCAGCATCGCCATGATACTACTACGAGCAAACTCTATCGTAGCGATATCTGCATGATGAGCGGCGCGTGCATGCTCAATTAGTGGCTTTAAAACATCTAAATGCTGGCTACTGTCTGCTGTTTTTTCGCCGAGTAACCACAGTGAAGGATTTAACATCGAACTATAAGCATCACCATCTTGTAAAAACACAAATGGTATATAGTAGACCCAAGCACGCTGTAAACGCTCAGCCAGTGCTGAGACAGTACCCAGCTTTTCGATACCACTCATCACGATAGGCTGCGTTTGCTGATGGCTATGATTGAAAGCCGTAATCCAGCTCGCCTCTGTCCATACGGGTTTGATACTGTCTAAAAACAACCAATACAGCGTGACGATATTCTTTACTTGTAGAGTGATACCATCAATGTCATTACTAGCACTACTTGTTGTCTCGTAGTGCTGTATCAGTGTATCAGGACTGTCTGGCAACGCTTGACTGATAATAATCTGCTGCTGCGCATACATCTGCCACAGCGCTTGCAAATGATGCTCAAAGCTATATTGCTGTATCTGCTGAGTTAATAAATCCATATCTGCATACAAATGGACGCGTTGACCTAGACTTGCCAGCACCACTGCACTAGTAATAGCTTCAATGCTGTGGCCGATAAGCACACAGACTGGATCGCTTTGAGCATTTTGCGATGTAGGTTCATGCATAGTATTGTTTATAGAATCAGCGCTCATGAGCTTACCTTTTAATTTGACTGACATATCGGTAGCAGTATTAAGACAGCTGTTTAATATGCTGTAGCAATTGGTCAGTGGAGGTATCAAATTGACCTTCGACATCTTGCTGCATGGCCTGATGTACAGACTCTGCCATTTGCTTACCCATCTCGACACCCCACTGATCAAATGGGTTGATATCCCAAATACTGGCCATGACGTAGACTTTGTGTTCATACAGCGCTATCAAAGATCCCAAACTGTGCGGCGTCAGCTGATCGATAAGCAATGTGGTTGACGGCTGGTTACCATGATAATGTTTGTACTTATCTGCTCTAGCCTCACTTTGAGCGTCCATGCTTGCAGTGCTATTCGCAAGACCTTTGTCAGTATCTATAGCAGGACTTGCAACCGCGTCATTGCCAAAAGCTAAGACTCGGCTTTGTGCCAGACAGTTGGCTAAAGACAGCTCATGCTGCTGCTGTAATGAGCTGTTTTGCACCTCGTCACTATAACGACGTACACAAGCAATAAAGTCGCAAGAGACCTGCTGCGTACCTTGATGCAATAATTGATAAAACGCGTGCTGAGCATTGGAGCCAATTTCACCCCATAAAATAGGACAAGTATCATAGTCGATATGATCGCCATGCTGAGTCACAGACTTACCATTACTCTCCATCTCAAGCTGGGTCAGATAGCTTGGCAGATAGCCTAGCCTGCCATCATAAGGCAGTACCGTATGCGCGTTCACCTGCAAAAAAGTACTGTTCCAAACCGCGAGCAAACCGAGTAACACGGGCAAGTTGTTTGAAAATTCTGCCTGTGCAAAATGCTCATCCATACTATGAGCACCGGCCAACAACTCTTTGAAACCAGACATACCGATACGAATAGCAATGGCCAGTCCAATCGCGGACCACAATGAAAACCTTCCACCAACCCATTCCCACAATTGCAACTGATGCTCAGGATGGATACCCCAAGCACTCATTTTTTTACTATTGGCTGAGATACCAATGAAGTGTCGGCGTAACACACTATCTTCAGTACCTGCCCGCAGTTTTGCCGTCGCGAGCAGCCACGATAATGCCGTCTTAGCATTGGATAACGTATCGACAGTACCAAAGGATTTGGATGAAATGATGAATAGCGTGGTCTCAGGATTCAGATGTTTCAACAAATTATCAAGTTGCGTGCCATCCATGTTGGATACGAAATGCACTTCTATCTCAGTATCCGCCCACTCATCAAGTGCGCTAGTTGCCATGAGCGGACCAAGATCAGAGCCACCAACGCCAATGTTGACCACATCGGTTATAGCCTTACCCGAAAACCCACGCCAGGTGCCTTGACGCACACGCTCAGATAGGCGCGCAACTCGTGACAAACTATGATGCACATCAGCGACGACATTTTGCCCATCTACGTCTAGTTTGGCAGACGCTGGCAATCGTAGTGCTGTATGCAAGGCAGCACGTTCCTCGCTGGTATTGACCATCGCACCTTGCATGAGCCCATTAATACGCGCACTCAAGTCGCAACTGTCCGCTAAGTCTAGTAGACCGGACAACACCGTCGTATCGATACGCTGCTTGCTATAGTCCATATATAGCGCGCCAGCTTGCACACTAAACTGCTTAGCACGATTATCATCCTGTGCAAACAACTCAACAAGCGACCACGGCTGCTTAGCAAGCGTCCGCAGTTGTTGCCAGTATTTGGAATCACGAGCGCTGTTATAGACGGTACCGCCGTTCATATCATTCATCAGCTACTCATCATCGGCTAATTGCTGCTCAGCAAAATAGATAAACGCCTGCATATATGAGCGCATATCGCCTGCATCATAACTGTCACCGCACATGGTCGTCACATTCACACCATATTTACTAATCAAGGCATCAATAGCATCGGTCAGCTGAATCTCACCACCGACAGAGGCTTTGGTATTGGCCAGATAATCAAAGATTTGATTGCTGAACACATAGCGTCCAACGACTGCTAATTTAGAAGGGGCCTCGGCTAAGTTAGGCTTTTCTACAAAGCCTGCTACTTTAAAGCTGGCATTCACATCTGTTTTATTATCGATCTCAATAGCGTCGCTCAGCTTAGCAATACCGTATTTATGCACATCTTCATCGGCAACATTATCGACCAATATTTGTGAATGGTTGTCTTTGCTAAAAGCATCAATCATAAAGGCTAAGTTATCAGCAGCCATATCGCCAGTAAATGGATCAAGCACGACATCTGGGAGGAGAACGGCAAAGTCATGCTCACCAATGATTGGTCGAGCAGCCAATACTGCATGCCCCAAACCTAAAGCTTTACCTTGACGTATCATCGACACTGTCACATCGTCTGGTAGCCAGTTCAAACTATCAGCCAAGGCATCTTTACCTTTTGCACGTAGTTGACTGTCTAGCTCAGCATTGATATCAAAATAGTTTTCAATCGCACTTTTTTGCGCATGACCGACCAAGACGATATGCTTGATACCTGCAGCGATTGCCTCTTCGACGACGTAATGAATAGCAGGACGATTACCAAGCGGCAGTAGCTCTTTTGGTACGGATTTAGACAATGGGAGCATACGAGTACCAAAGCCTGCAACGGGGACAACAGCGTGAGTGATTTTATTCATACTTCAAAAACCCTATTAATTTAATACTTATAATTAGTATTTATCAAAAAATTTTGTCTAAAAAATTAATTTAGCACTTATTTGATGTACAACATATTATATTCAATACTAGCCAATATTTCGATCAATGTTTCCACTAAGGTAGTGAAATTACTAAAAAACCACTTGACCTAAATCTTAAAAAAAACTATAGAAAACTTTAATACAATAACTTAGAGAAAGATTATACTTACTTAAGTGGGAAGGACTTAATAACTCTGTTTTGTATATTTTCAATTTGGTTAAAATATTTAAAATTAGAGATCTGAGGATTCACATCTGATAATGATAAGATATCATCAGGATTGACATTATCCACATACATCCTGTTTATACCTGAAAAATAGTCAAAGAACTTCCACTGACCACCTCTATGCAAATTCCCCTCCCACAGCCAAACATTAGGTATACAATAGCTATCGGCAACGATCAATCCATGTAGACTAGTTGATGCAATATTCTTACAACTGGATATTTGAGCCATTAAATCAGCCATATCTTCATTTTTTACATCAATCAAAATAGAGTTGGGAGTGTTTTTAATTAATTTTTTAACCCATGGTTTCTTTGCCTGAGTAAAATGAACAATAATCCCCCAGTCATGTACCTGTTGAGGATTTTTGCTCCATAAAGTACTCGCTAAAATCCCTGGATCTCCATAAGGGATGATTGATTCTTTTTTCAATAAAGACTTAGTAAGTGGTCCTCTTAATAGAGAAATATTGTAATCTTCGTCATTTAGCAACTCTGTAGGACCTAATGTTCCAGACCCCCATACTTCATAAGTATTTTTCCTTTTAGGAAACCAATTCAGTATACTCCCAATACCCACCAAATCAGTCTGCCTTTTTTCTACACGCTTTACTTTCTTATTACTTAAGTGAGAAACAATATATAGATTTAGTTCATCCCCAAAATTCGTGAAACCCTTACCTCTCCACCAATATAAATTTACTGTATCAGTATTTTTGTAAGTTTTAAGAAAGCTTATGAAGTTGGAAAAAAATCCACTATTTTCTAGTAGCACTACTTCTAAATCAAACTCTTCCCACTCACGAGCTACAACTCTATTAGCAACAAATGTATTTTTGTAGTTTTCGGAACTTAATGGCTTACTAGAAAAGTACATATTTTGATCTAAATTTTTAAATGAGTAGCTATTAACTTTTTTAGCTACTTCTACAAATGAATATATCTTTTCATTATCATGAATAAATCCATATAAATCATCATTTATTGTTAAGTAAACATTCGGATTTTTGTCTTTCATCATAATTAGTTCATTATCTTGAACCACTAATGAAGTAGATTGACTTTTTCTTAATATCACGTACGAACTAATTTTCATAATATTCACCATAGCTTTATTTAAAAAGTACAATACCGCCTAAAAAACGAAATATTTTTTAAATTATTTAGAATGACATTAAATAAAAAATATCTATCATTAGATAACCCAATATTAATAGAATCTAAAACCATGAAGATTATTTTTTGCAAAGATCAATCTATATGTAATAATAAAAATTACGTAATCCATAGAGATATATAAGTTGTTTTCTGTTTTTTACAAAGTAAGATAAAGTTTTCGATGTATACATCCCCCCCATCTAACTAAGATTATTAGTTATAACCATTCGGATTCATTCTCTGCCAACGCCACGTATCTTGACACATATTGGTGATAGATAACTTTGCTTGCCAGCCTAATAACGATGTCGCTTTATCGGCACTGGCATAACAACTGGCAATATCACCCGTGCGACGAGAAGTAAATTGGTAAGGAATAGCCTGTCCAGACACATCAGCAAAGGCAGATATTAATTCCAATACAGAAGTGCCTTTGCCCGTTCCTAAGTTAATGGGTAAAAATCCTACTGAACTAGATTTAGAAATGGTTTGCTTTGTATTGACCGTATCTAAACAGCTTTTTTCTAGGCTCGTTTGTTGCTCTAAATAATTCAGTGCGGCCACATGACCTTGCGCCAAATCAATCACATGAATAAAGTCGCGTACACCCGTACCATCTACGGTAGGATAATCATTTCCAAAGATGCTGAGCTTATCAAGTTTACCGACTGCTACTTGAGAGATATAAGGCATCAAATTGTTAGGAATATCATTTGGGTCTTCCCCGATTTGTCCTGACGAATGGGCCCCTACTGGATTAAAATATCTCAGAGCTATCAGATTCCAACGGTCATCAGATTTTGCTAAATCTTCTAAGATATGTTCAACGGCTAGCTTGCTCTGACCATAGGGATTGGTACAAGAGCGTGGTGATTCTTCATTGATAGGTAGGCTTTCAGGGTCACCATAGACAGTAGCAGAGGATGAAAAAACGAAGTTTTTCACATCATACTCTGACATGACTTCTAATAGAGCAATAGTACCACTAACATTATTGTGATAATACATTAGCGGATTAGCCACCGATTCTCCAACCGCTTTTAAACCAGCAAAATGAATGACGCCAAAAAAATGATGTGCGGCAAATACTTTTTTGAGTGATTCAGCATCTCGTATATCACCTTCGATAAACTCAATAGGCTGATCAATAAGCGTAGAAACTCGCTTGATCGCTTCAGGGCTACTATTAGATAAATTGTCATATACGACAATATCATAGCCTGCTTCATGCAATGCGATACACGTATGAGAGCCTATATATCCCGCACCACCAGTGACTAGTATTTTTTTACTCATGAAATAATCCAATAGTTTTTTGAGCTCATTTTTTCAAAATAGGTATTCATCTTTACTTGTACATGCAACTATACTGGGAACTATAAAACATTGCCAACATAAATACCTTAATAGTGTTTACTTATTCGCCCTCTATAATCCTGAGCTATTAACCATATTATGAAACTCAATACCTACATTCAGCCACTTTTATCGGGCTATTATAAACATTACTGCCATTCCAAACAGCGTTTAGCGTTAGTCGTTGGCATGCAGCCATGGCGAGATATGGTCGACGAGTGGGTATTAGAGTCAGCACATATTCGAATACAAAGGCATTTTAATAAACGCTATTTTAATCGATGGCTTAAACCCTTTATCAAGCGTGTCAATCCTGTTATCTATATTTGGGGCTATAAAGCCCCTGATTACTTTATAGAGTATGTACGAGAGCAGAATTTAGATATTTTCTTTTTAGAAGATGGTTTTATCCGTTCAGGCCCTGATGACGATAGTAGTACACCACCGCTGTCTATCGTGATGGACAGTCAAGCACCCTACTTCGATACCACTCGTCCAAATGATTTAACTGACTTGATTGCCAACTTTGACTTTGGGCAAGATGGTTATAATGAGGTACTAGCCCAAGAAATGCTCGACTACTATGTCACACATCGAGTAAGCAAATATAATCATCAGCCATATGTGGACATTGTACCTATATACGGTATTAAGAATAAAAAACGTATATTGGTACTTGGGCAGGTACTATACGATGATTCATTGAAATACGGTGATGGTATCGGTATTACGCTACTTGATGTGGTCAACAAGGCAATTGATGAAAACCCTGAAGCACAAATCATAGTAAAACCACATCCTATGACGTTAGACAACCCTGACATTGTTAGCACACTCACTGAGCTAGATTGTCTGATCCTGACCCAGTCTATTCATCTGGTTGACGCATTAGAGACAGTTGATCATGTCTACACGATTACGTCACTAGGTGGCTTTGAGGCTTTATTAAGATGCAGAAGGGTCACCGTATTAGGGCGACCTTTTTATTATGATCTGACTAACAGTGTTACATCACTCGATACTAACGATAAGCGCAGATTGATATATTTGTGCTATTACCTCTATCAAAAAACCTTATAGATGAATATGTTGTTAATAGCAATTTTAAATACTTTTTCTATATTTTATCTGTGAAACTCTGTCTTTTTCAACATATTGGCATAACCATTCAATTCTTTTACCGAAACTTGCATTTTCTAAAAAACCTTCATGATAACTTTCTACATAAGAAGAAATAGATTCGGGACTAGTAAATACCATCTGATTACTATTGCCATCTAAATAGAACATACTATCTAAATAGTATGTTCTCATTCTTTTGGGAACTATTAACTCTTTATATCTGTGCTCATTTGCTACTACCATAGTGGGTATTTTTTTCACTAGAAGTTGTACTTCCATTGCTGAAATATCGGAGATCGCATGCGATACATCAATTTTTTTATTTGGAGATATGTACCTAAACCCAGTATAAAAGGCTCTTAGCTTCTCCTTAGTAGACACAATATTTTTTACTATAGAAACTTTTATATTGTTACTAACAAGTGTTGACACAATATTTCCTAGAGATAATATATAGCTTTTATCTCGATGGCCTAAGTTTGGATGTTTTTGAATAATAATATTTTTAATATTGTTATTTTTAATAACTTTTACTAATAGATCTTTAATATTATTTGTAATTGATGAGAAGTTTTCATCTGGCACTCCCCCCTCCCATGTAGGTGCATATAATAAAGTACGACTTTCTTTTTTATAAGAATAGTTATTTTGTCCCACAAAGGTACTACCTAATCTAATAACTCTATTATTTTCTATATCAGATTCAGTAAAAAGACCCGCTTTTAAGTATCTATCAATACCAACCTGTCCCGATGTTATGACATGATCATAAATACGTACTATTGGTTTGACAGAAGATTTTTTGTTACTTTCACCATGTGTAATAAATACGTGTGATACATTTCTAAAAGCAACCATACGACAATTAGATTGGGCATTAAATAGATAAAAAACCACTTTACCATCATCAAATGAAATGTCTGAATATTTCTTGATAAATTTATAACGGATATTATGAGTTTCAAATAATTTTGAAATTATTTTATAATTCTCTTTATAGTATTTTGCATAAATAGCAATACATGCATTAGCATTGAAAACATTCGACTGAAAATAACTTAGTAGCTGCTCAATAGCTCCCTGTATCTTTGTATCAATATAAATATAATAAAGGTCTTTGCTCATATCACCATCTTTCATCGTTGTTGCTCATAATATTACATAATATAAGACTATCTATAGAGGCATAGTTAAAATTTATGAGGAAGCAATCCTACTCAAATAGATTCGGATAACATCTATCGTTTTATTTTTTTCTTCTAGGTCGCCTTCAAATATAAGTATTTTTTTATCTTTTATTCTGATAGCACTTTCCTTTAGGGAATCTAACGAGTCTGCATTATTTCTAGAGAACAACCAAAGCTTTATAGATTTTTTATTTTCTTCTACCTCTAAATCAAAAGCTATTTTATTGTCATCAATAACAAAGTCTAGCACTACAACTTTATTTTTAAATACCCATACTTTATTAAAACCCTCTTCTTTTTTAAAACTATCTTTAATATTTTTTTCAATATCATTGATATTTTTTGATTCATTTACTATTTTATGAAATTGTTTGAAATCCCCTGCTAAGAGCAGTAAGACCAACATTTTCTCATTTTCATAAATTTGTGATAAATCGAAAAAATCTTTTCTAAGATTAAAGTAGCTAGAAACTAGTTGAAACATATGATCGAATTTATTATTCTTAACATTTACTTTTTTAGCAAAGTCTCTTAACCTCTCTACACTTCTTAGCAACCAAGCATTGTAGAGCATTATTTTCTTTTTCTCATCTAGATTAGACATATATATACTGTTCAAAGGTATTAATATAGTATCCATAAAAGAATCTAGGGTGTGCTTAGCTTTTGAAAGATGATCTCCTTCATGTGCTTGTTGAATATAATATGTCTTATCTGCTAAAATTGAAACGATATTACTTTTTGACAGAGCTTGAATAAAAAATATTTGATCTTCAGCTTTCACGATTGAAGGGTTATATAGTATATTATTATCTAAGAGCAATTTTAGCTTAACAAACTTAAATGGCGCTAAAGTTCTTATCAAATGATTTTCTAAAGGATTGGCATCATCTATATTTCCTTTAGTAAAAGGTTTCGATGTCATATGTCTACCTATCGCTTTAACTTTAACATACACCATGTCACTATCATTCTTTAGTGCCATAGCCATACCATTTTCTAAAAGTTTTGAATCAACATAATCATCTGAATCTAGGAAAAATACATACTTGCTTGGGCTGGCGTTTATGCCTTCATTTCTAGGTGCAGAGGCATTTCCTGAGCCTACTGGTCGCCTAAGTATTCTATAGTTTACATTTTTATCGATTAAAGACTCTATAGCATCTATGGAATTGTCTGTTGATGCATCATCTACAAAAATGACTTCCCATTTACTTTTATCATAGGTTTGTGAGTTGATGGATTCAATACAAGGTTTTATGATCTCTTCTCGGTTATATACGGGTACTATTATGCTAACGTCATACTGTTCCATTGCCACTGAATCCTTTTTAGTTACCTATTTATCAATTATATAATTATTTCAACATCATATTTATAAAATACTATCTACCATCTTTACGCACATCAATGACAATACCTGTTTTTTGAGAAAACAATGCTTTCAAGCTAATTCTAGCCACATGTTCAGCGTCTAATAAGAGTTCAGATGGTTCAACTCCAAAATTGGTAGTCCTCATAGGTGTAGCCGTACGTTCTGGATTGATACAATTAATTTTGATCCCATCACTTACCCACTCTTCAGCCAGTGCTTGCGTAAAATTCACAATAGCAGCATTAGTAGATGAATATAGAGCATAGAAAGCACGTCCCCTCGTATAGGAGCTAGAAGTGAAGTTCAGCAGCATACCTCTACTTTTCTTCAAATAAGGCTTACTGGCTATGGCAATATTGACAGCACCTACATAATTGATATTGATTAGAGATGAGATCTCTTCTAATTCAAGTAAATCGATAGGTTTTTTTATGAGAAGACCTGCAGTATTGACGATATAATCAATTTTGCCGTGTTCTGCATCAACGGATTCTAGAAAGCCTTTTACGCCTTCTAAATCAGTAATATCTATCCCATTATGGCTTCGACTAGCAACTTCAACCTTAGCACCGTTCAAGAGTGCCAGATTGTTAATCTCAAGTCCTATTCCAGAAGTTCCACCAAATATAACTATGACTTTACCAAGTAAAAAATCTAAATTGTCATTAGAAATGAAGGCATTCTCATTTCCTGCTTGTAAGAATTTTTCTGCAATAAATAAATCCATAGGATAGGTAACTTTTATATTGCGATCATCACCTGCAACAGTGGCTACTCTAGTATGGGGTAACATAGCTCGGATAACACCACAATCACAGGTAAACTGTTTTCTGCCCTTTTCTATAGCTAGCTTATATGCTTCTTGAATGCTACCTAGCTTAAAGCCTTGAGGTGTTTGGCCACGACGCATCATTGAGCGATTAGGTATATTCGATATACATCCATCATCATATACTTCTACTAAGGTATCTGCAGATGGTATAACAACATCAATTGCATCAAAATTATCTAGTGTTTCAATACAGTCTTTTATAATCTGCTGGGTAACTAGTGGCCTTACAGCATCGTGAAATAATATTTTACAATCAGCTTTATTTTTTTCGAGAGCAGTTAATGCAGAGTAGGTAGAATCAAATCGCTCATCACCACCACTGATAACTCTGGATACTTTTTTCCATTTGTTATTTTTTACAAGATCTAGAGTTCTTTCTATATGTGCAGCTTCTGCAACTATCAATATCTCATCAATGTATTCACTTTGTTCAAAAACATCGATGGTATATTCTATCACTGCCTTACCAGCTAATTTTGTGAACTGCTTGGGCAAAGCTCCTCCAAAACGAGAACCTGAACCACCTGACAAAACTACTGCTATATTTTTATTTAAAGTCATACTTTCCTCACAATTTTCTTAATTTGTACTTAGATTTTGCAAATTCTTTGTAAACTCATCATTTTCTATATAAGAAATACCTATCCAGTACTCAGAAAAATCTTTTTGCCTACGGTATAAATTTTCATATTTGCTAAAAATACTTTGCAATTCTTCCTTTTTTGAGAATTTTGCAATATCATCAAATGATATATATTTATTTTCAAACGTTGCTTCCAAATTTATACCATCAGGTGTATACATACATATTAGTGTGTTTTCTGCTAAAAACTCTTGTTGGTAGTTATTAATATCACAAATAAGGTAGTCGACATCTAACAAAACATCTTTATTAAAACTATCATAGACATGACAATTTATCTCATTAATCAATACAAACTCATCTAATTGAGCTTTTAAATTCTTGAATAATACATTTTTATTATCTAGAGATTGTTCTAATACAATTTTTATATTATAGCCTGTAGGGAAATTACCGACTAACTGAGTCAAAATATTACTATTCGAATATATGTTTTTTTGGCTTGATATTAATAGTAATACTGTTTTTTGATTTTTTTTATCGACTGGATCTTGTATTTTCCTAAATTGTGGCTTACCAATTTTTCTAATGGTTAAGTCTTCGATGTTTATTTTCGATTTTAGTTTATCAACTGAAGATTGAGACGAAAGCCAAAGCTCATCATAAGCTCTTAAAACTTTAGTCACTTGTGCATCTCTATCCGAATTTTCGCTACCTAAAAAAATGTGCTTATACTTATTAAATCGTAATACGTGAATATTATTCGAAGGATTTGACATAAAAAATATAGCTTTTAAATCTATAAGCTTAGTTAATGTAGCTTCTACATCTAGTGCTGACTTTGCAAAAAGTATATTTACCAAACGATATTCTCTTTGCACAAGTCTTAATAACTCTGCATTCCTCACTAATATACTAAATTTAACTTGAGCCTTTATGAATTCTGGAACCCAATATTTCAGGTGATTTAGGCCATTCTTTCCATCACCAGTCAATAAAATAAATTCTGAGCTATCAGTTTTTTCAGAGTAACTATCATTATGCATTATTAACACCTAATTCCTGTAGTTTTTTAACGAAGCTATTATTCATTGTCTCTTCAACACTTATGATGTACTCAGCTGCAATTTTTCTTTTATTAAACAAAAAATCATTGCCATCTAATATTACGGTAACCATCAGCTCCAAAAGCTGTGGTACTGACGAAAAAATATAGCAATATTCAGAATAAGGCATGTTGCTCTTAGATAAATTAAAATCTTTATCCCTAGGGATATATAGAAAAATTGGTGCATTAGCTGCTAAACACTCAGATACTACAGCAGATATATCACAGATAAATATATTTGAGCTCTGGATATGATGTAAAAGACTATCTGATTTGCTTATGACAGTAGTAAAATTAGTTGCTCCTAGTTTCCCTTCATGTTTCAGATCTAAAATATCTTTCTCTAAATTATTGAATTGCAAGTCTCTTCTACCAGTGAAAGGGTGCAGTTTAATCGACGTACTAATATTAGTTATGTTAGAAATCTCTGCTAAGACATTAGTTACTATAGATAGAGACGAGTAGTCCTGTTCTTTATAAGCACCTTCCCATGTTGGAAGATATAGCAATCTATAACACCCGTCAAAACGGTCTTCCCAGTACACTTCAGAGGAGTGAATAGTATCAATCAACGTAGGACGGCCGACCTTAACTTGTTTTAAACCATTTAATTTAAATCCTGCATTTTTGAATCTGTCTATATGTGCTTGACCTGCCGTCCAGTTTTCATCATAAGCTCTAAAGTACTTATGAGCACTTGCACTCTTGTCACTATCACCATGCCCAATAAATATATGTGTAGAATCTACATGGTACAATAAATGTGAGTTATTGCCCGTATTAGACATATAAAAACATGCTTCTATAGAAGCGACACTTTCAAACAATATATCGATATCTTCTTTGTTCTTTGCTAAAGCAATCGTTGCTTCTGGATACTCACTAAGAATATCATCATATGCTTCAACATAACGAGTAACTATAATGAAACTAAAGCCTGATTGACGGAAATACTCATACCAAATTTTTACATGAGATAGTGAAAACTGCTTTTCACCAGTATGTAATATGAAGTATTTTGAAAATAAATTTATTTCTGTATTGATCAGTAGACTTGGCTTAACACTTGGCTTAACACTTGGCTTGTTTTCTGTAATAGAAACATTTAGTATTTCTTGAGATTTATTTATCAACTGTTGCTTACGCTTTTTTATTGAATCTGAAAAAAAAAGTGTAGGATTATTGATTAGCTTAGTTAGTTTACTCATGCATCTATTCCATTATTTTCTTAATTTATATTTGGAGTTAATATTAGTAGTACATACACTTAGAGACTAAAAAGCAGATATGAAGGAAATTCTCAGAAATTGTACTGACTCAGCCTAAGATTTGATATACATCTTCATAAATAATTCCTTCGAAATATAAGTAGAACTGCTTCCATTACAACAATTTAAGCTTACATATCTAACTAATAATTTCTACAAACAAAAAGACACCCCATTGTAGGGGTGTCTTTACTCTTTTTCAATGTAGTTTTAGTAGTTACCTAATAGACTTATGTTTATACTACCAACCAGTAACTTCTTTTAGCTTCTCACCAAGCTTAGACGGGTCACGTGTATACGCGATACCAGCATCTTCAAACGCTTTGAATTTCTCTTCAGCAGTACCTTGACCACCAGAGATGATAGCGCCAGCATGGCCCATACGCTTGCCTTCTGGAGCGGTAACACCAGCGATATAACCAACAACTGGCTTAGTCACATGGTCTTTGATATAAGCAGCAGCTTCTTCTTCAGCAGTACCACCGATCTCACCGATTAGGATGATAGCTTCAGTTTGTGGATCTGCTTCGAACAATTTCAATGCGTCAATCTGGTTCATACCAGGGATAGGATCACCACCGATACCGATACAAGTTGACTGACCAAAACCAAGCTTAGTTGTCTGAGCTACGGCTTCATAAGTCAATGTACCAGAGCGTGAGATAATGCCCACTTTACCTGGCTGATGGATATGGCCTGGCATGATGCCGATTTTGCACTGACCCGGAGTGATAACACCTGGGCAGTTAGGACCAACTAGACGCACATCGCCCGCTTCTTCAAGATAGCGTTTGGCTTTTAGCATATCGATAGTCGGTACGCCTTCCGTGATCACTACGATCAATTTAACGCCAGCATCGATTGCTTCGACGATAGAATCTAGTACGAATGGTGCAGGTACGTAGATAACAGAAGCATCCGCTTGAGTCGCTTCCATGGCTTCTGCCATCGTGTTGAATACTGGTAGGCCTAGATGCGTTTGACCACCTTTACCTGGTGTTACGCCGCCGACTACTTTAGTACCGTATTCGATCGCTTGCTCAGAGTGGAACGTACCATTTTTACCAGTGAAACCTTGTACCAATACTTTGGTATCTTTATCGATTAATACACTCATTATTTATTCCTTGTATTCGGTTGTCTTGTAATAGCGACTCTTAGTACCATTTTATTCAATGTTAATGGTCAATTTTTATATAAGAGTCACTATCACGCGTTGACTACTATGCTTTGGTATTTATTGCTAAATACAAATCATTAAAGACTTAGGCTTTAACCGCATCAACAATTTTCTGAGCGGCATCTGCTAGGCCTTGAGCTGTAGTCAGCTTAAGACCAGACTCTTCTAGAATTTGTAAGCCTTTTTCAGCATTATTACCTTCTAGACGTACAACCACAGGTACTTGTACATCGACTTCTTTAACAGCAGCGATAATGGCTTCTGCAATCATGTCACAACGTACGATACCACCGAAGATGTTGATTAGAACACCTTCGACGCTGCTGTCTTCAAGAATGATCTTGAATGCTTCAACAACGCGATCTTTAGTGGCACCGCCGCCAACGTCCAAGAAGTTAGCAGGCTTGCCGCCATACAATTTGATGATGTCCATCGTTGCCATTGCAAGACCAGCACCGTTAACCATACAACCGATGTTACCTTCTAGGGCAACGTAGTTTAGATCAAACTCAGCAGCTTTAAGCTCACGCTCGTTTTCTTGAGTTTTATCTTGTAATGCTGCAATTTTAGGCAGACGATATAATGCGTTTGAATCGATACCGATTTTGCCATCAACACAAACGATTTCGCCATTTTCACGAACCGCTAATGGGTTGATTTCCATTAGTGCAAAGTCGTTTTCAACAAATGCTTTATAAGCGCCAGTCATCAATTTAACGAACTGATTGATTTGCTTACCTTCTAGGCCAAGTTTGAACGCAACATCACGCGCTTGGAAAGGCATTAGACCAACTAAAGGATCAACATGTACTTTAAAGATTTTTTCTGGGGTGCTGTGTGCAACTTCTTCGATATCCACGCCACCTTCGGTAGATGCCATGAAAGTCACGCGACGAGTCGCACGGTCAACCACTGCGCCAAGATATAGCTCAGTTTGTACTGGATACATATCTTCTGCAACCAACACGAAGTTAACTGGCTGACCATCAGCATCAGTTTGGAACGTTACTAGGTTAGTACCGATCAGCTCTTCAGCAACTTGCTTAGCTTCTTCACGAGTTTTAACTAGCTTAACGCCACCCGCTTTACCACGGCCACCAGCATGTACTTGCGCTTTAATTACCGCAATGTCAGTTGGGGTTTTATCAAAAGCAGCAGCAGCTTCGTCGCCATTATAGGCAATGATGCCTTCTTGAATTGGCAAACCGTAGCTTTTTAATAGCTCTTTTGCTTGATACTCATGTAAATTCATTGATTGTATCCTTTATTTTTTACAATTAATAAAAAGTGAAATCAAGTGCGCGGCAACTTACGTCTAACGCACTCATGACTGTGGGTATCGCCACAATAGCGATACCACAATCAGGTTGTAAATCGATAATAATAGAACTCGTTATTTCTTACGCTTTTTACGCTGGATAGCATGAATAGCACGGCCATCAGCAGATAAGGCTGCTTCATGCACCGCTTCTGAAATCGTTGGATGAGCAAATGTCATCAACTGTAAATCTTCGATACTAGAGACAAACTCCATCGCGATCATACCTTGATGGACGATATCACCAGCCCCAGCAGCGATAGCATGCATACCTAACAAGCGATCTGTTTTAGCATCAGCAACTACTTTAACAGAGCCTTCCGCTTCGCTTTGAGCCAATGCACGACCGTTAGCCGCTAGATTGAACGAACCAGTTTTAACTTCGTAGCCTGCAGCTTCAGCTTCTTGCTCAGTCAGACCTACCCATGCAATTTCTGGGTGAGTATAAATGACATTGATGATAGTGTCATAGTTTACTTGAGGTTTTTCGCCATGAATACGCTCGACAGCCATCATGCCCTCTTCCATTGCTTTATGCGCAAGCATAGGACCGCGTACTAGATCACCGATAGCATAAACGCCATCAAGATTGGTTTTGCACTGATCGTTAACGTCAATAAGACCACGTTCAGTCAACGTGATACCACTGTCATCACCAAGCAATTTCTCAGAATATGCACGGCGGCCAACACAAACGATTAGCTTATCAAAGCTCTCTTCAGATGACTCGCCCTTGCTTTCGCTAGTAACGACGACTTGATCGCCTTTGACTTCAGCATTGGTCACTTTGGTATCGACACGGATATCAAGACCTTGCTTCTTCAGCATTTTACCGGCTTCTTTTGCGATATCTTTGTCAGCAGCAGCTAGGAAACTAGGAAGCGCTTCATACACAACTACTTCTGCACCTAAACGACGCCATACTGAACCAAGCTCAAGACCGATAACACCAGCACCGATCACGCCCAAACGCTTAGGGACTTCAGTGAGATCAAGTGCGCCAGTAGAGTCAACGATACGATCGCCGTCAGTTTTGGCTACAGGAATATCGATAGGTACAGAACCTGCTGCAAGAATCACGTTTTTAGCAGTGATGGTGGTTTCACTTTCATCTGCAAGCGCAGTAAATTTGATTTGCTTGTCAGTACCTTTACCATCAACTAAAGTACCCCAGCCTTGTAGCCAATCAACGCCGTTGCCTTTTAATAGTGCAGCAACACCGCCTGTCAACTGCTTAACGATGCCTTCTTTACGAGCAATCATTTTCTCGATATCGATGGCTACATCGCTAGTGCTGATACCATGCTCAGCAAGATCGTGCTTGGTCGCTTCGTAGCGATGTGAGCTATCAAGCAATGCTTTTGATGGGATACAACCAACGTTCAAGCAAGTACCACCAAGCGCTGGCTCACCTTTATAAACACGTTTTTCGATACAAGCAACGCTCATACCTAACTGACCTGCACGGATAGCGGCTTCATAACCACCAGGACCGCCGCCGATGACGACTAAATCATAATTGTCTTTCATAGTACGTTCCTATTTTTAATTATCATTCTAATTGTAAATATCATTTAACTGAGGATTATCTCGTTAATAAATAAACAATGTTTTTACTCAGTATGCTTCTGCTTAATGGTCAATACACCATGTCAGCGAAACGTTCTTATTTATTAACAAACAACTAATACCATTGTCTAGACTAAAGTTAAAAAGCTTGTATCAGCGGTTGCCAATACAAGCTTAGAAGCTTACAGGTCTAGGAGTAACATGGCTGGATCTTCAACCAATTCTTTGATGGTTACTAAGAACTGTACTGCTTCTTTACCATCAATCATACGATGGTCATAAGATAACGCTAAGTACATCATTGGTAAGATTTCAACTTTACCATCGACTGCCATTGGGCGGTCGTTGATAGCATGCATACCTAGGATAGCAGTTTGTGGTGGGTTCAAAATAGGTGTTGACATCAATGAACCAAATACACCACCGTTTGAGATAGTAAAAGTACCACCAGTCATGTCATTTAGACCAAGCTTACCTTTTTGGGCAAGGCCACCAAGCTCACGAATACGGCTTTCTACATCAGCCATGCTCATGCGATCGGTATCACGTAATACTGGTACCACTAGACCACGGTCTGAAGATACAGCAACACCGATATCATAATAACCATGATAAACGATATCATCACCATCTAGTGACGCATTAACTGCTGGGAAGCGTTTGAGTGCTTCTGTTGCTGCTTTTACGAACAATGACATAAAGCCCAAACGTACGCCATGACGTTTTTCGAACTGGTCTTTATACTTAGCACGCATGTCCATCAACGGCTTCATATTCACTTCGTTGAATGTAGTCAACATCGCAGTATCTTGTGACGCTGACAATAGACGATTTGCAACTGTTTTACGTAGACGCGTCATTGGCACACGTTTTTCAGTACGCTCACCCGTTGATTCAGCAACTGGACGACCGCTGTCAGATTTGATGCTGCTGTCTGATTTTAGTGTTGGGTTAGCCATGTCAGTTTTGGTCACACGACCGCCACGACCACTACCTTCAACTTCTTTAGGATCAACGCCAGACTCTTTTGCTGCTTTACGCACTGCTGGGCTTTGATCTTTATGATCAGCTTCGTCTTTTTTGTCTGTTACTTGTACTGGCTCGCCGCCGTCTGCTGCTTGGTTTTCTTGTGCTGGTGCAGCTGACTGCTCTGCTGCAGCTGGTGCGTCGCCTGCAGTTGCGCCCGCTTCAAACTGTGCGATTAGCTCGTCAGACAAAACAGTATCATCTACTTGCTTGACGATTTTAGTCAATACACCGTTATCAGGTGCCACAACTTCTAATACTACTTTATCAGTTTCGATTTCAGCTAGTAGGTCATCACGATTGACTTGTTGACCTTCAGTGACGTGCCATTCAACGATTGTGCCATCGGCAACCGATTCTGGAAAAACGGGGGCTTTGATGTCAGCCATCGATATACTCCTTAGATTTGGATATTCATACTTATTGTTAAGTCGTGATAGGCAGCCAGTATCAATTTAACGTATGTCGATTAGAGCATATTAAAAAGTACTGACTGTTATCGCCTGATTCATTTATTTTCTATAATCTTTCGGTCAAACAGCCTATTACTTAGCCAACTCGTCAACACTGATACCGAGGCCACCAGCAATTAGTGCTTGCTGCTGCTGAGTATGCAGTTTGGGTGAGCCCGTTGCAGGTGCAGCACTGGCAGGGCGTGCCACTGGTTCCATGACTTTCGCCTTGGTTGGATGTGGTACGACAATACGGAACATACTCGGTGCCAAATAGTACCAAGCGCCTTGATTCAATGGCTCTTCTTGCGTCCATACGATCTCTGTTAGATTGCTGTATTTCTCAATCTCTTCAACCAGACGCTTCTCAGGAAGCGGATACAGCTGCTCAATACGAACGATAGCAACGTGATCAAGTCCCAATGCACGGCGTTGTTCTAACAGATCATAATAAACCTTGCCACCACATAGCACCATACGAGTCACGCTGTCTGCATTGTGATCATCTAGCTCTGGCAATACTGTCTCGAACTTACCATTAGCAAGCTCTTTTAATTGAGACGTTGCCAATTTATGACGTAACAAGCTCTTTGGCGACATAACAATCAATGGCTTACGGATTGGACGTACTGCTTGGCGACGTAGTGCATGATATATTTGCGCTGGCGTCGTTGGCGTAATAACTTGCATATTGTCTTCAGCACACAGCTGTAAGAAACGCTCAAGACGAGCTGATGAATGCTCAGGACCTTGACCTTCAAAGCCATGTGGCAACAGCATAGTCAAACCACAAACACGCTGCCATTTGGTTTCGCCACTTGAGATAAACTGATCAATAACAACCTGAGCACCGTTGACGAAATCGCCAAACTGGGCTTCCCAAACGACCAATGCATTTGGTACTGTCGTTGCATAGCCATACTCAAATGCCAATACTGCTTCTTCTGATAGCAATGAGTTATAGGTTGCAAAGCGCGCTTGGGTTTCACTCATGTGAGCCAGTGGCACATACATGCTGCCGTCATTCACATTGTAAATTTCACTGTGACGATGTGAGAAAGTACCACGGCCAACATCTTCACCAGTGATACGTACTAGGACGTCATCGTTATCGACTAATGAGGCATAAGCCAATGTTTCAGCCGCACCCCAGTTAAGTGGCTCTTCGCCAGTCTGCATGGCTAGACGCTGCTCGACTAATTTTTGAACTTGGCGCTGTAGTTTGTAACCCTCTGGCATCTCAGCCATACGGCGTCCATAACCTTTAAGTTTTTCGATATCAACACTGGTGTCCCACTCATCAACCAATTCATGGCCGAGATATGGTGTCCAATCTACAAATAATTGCTCGTTAGGTTCTTGAACCAAAGAGCTGACAACATAATCACCACGATCTAAAGACTCGCGATAATCATCTTCATACTGCTTTTCTTTGTCCGCAGTCAAGATACCTTCTGCAATGAGTTTCTGTGCATAAAGCGTGCGAGTCGTTGGCAATTGCTTAATAACAGCATACATCAATGGCTGAGTTGCTGAAGGCTCATCAGCCTCGTTATGGCCGTTACGACGATAACAGAACAAATCAATGATGATATCTTTGTCAAATTGATGACGGTAGTCCAATGCCAATTGAGCCGCAAAGACTACTGACTCAGGGTCATCGCCATTCACGTGCAAGATAGGTGCATGTACCATCTTGGCAACGTCAGTACAATATTCGGTTGAACGAACATCTTCTTGACGGCTGGTGGTAAAACCAACTTGGTTATTGATAACGATATGTACAGTACCACCAGTGGTATAAGCACGGGTTTGTGACATCTGGAAGGTTTCTTGAACCACGCCCTGACCAGCAAAAGCGGCATCACCATGGATGACGATTGGCAATACTGAGTTACCACCTGTGTTATCCAATAGTGGTTGATCGTTGCGACGTACTTGGCGGGCACGTACTGACCCTTGTAGTACTGGTGCGACAATCTCAAGATGCGATGGGTTAAATGCCAATGCTAGATGCGCCTCACCGCCCGGTGTCATCACATTAGATGAAAAACCGTTGTGGTATTTTACATCGCCTGAGCCTTTTTCTGGCTGTACTTTGCCATCGAACTCGTCAAACAAGTCCGCTGGGTTTTTACCCAATATGTTGACCAACAAGTTAAGGCGGCCACGGTGAGCCATGCCAATGACCATCTCTTTAGTGCCATAACCGCCTGCACGTTGGATGATTTCATTGATCGCAGGAATGAAACTTTCGCCCCCTTCCAAACCGAAACGCTTAACACCTGTGTATTTACGCGCTAGATACTTTTCTAAACCTTCAGCCGCCGTCAGACGCTCAAGAATAGACAGACGCTTTTCTTCGTCAAATTTGATGTAACCTAAGTTGGTTTCTACATACTCTTCCATCCAGCGTTTTTCGGTGCTGGTGGTCACGTGCATGTATTCGATACCGATATGACGGCAATAGACACGCTCCATAATTTCAATGATTTCATGCAATGGCGCTTCATCTTTGCCAATGACCAAATCATTGGTAGGAAATACAGTATCAAGGTCAGCTTCTGAAAGGTTGTGATAGGCGAGTGTTAGATCTTCCACTTCTGCACGTGGATGTAAATCTAAAGGGTCTAGCTTGGCACGGCGGTGACCACGGCGGCGGTATGCTGAGATAAGCTGCTGCACACCCATTTGCTTGGGATCGCCATTATCTGACTTGCTGCCTGACTCAGCGCTCTCGCTGCTGCTCTTATTCGCAGTCTGATTGCGTGCTAAGAGTAAAAACTGATCTTTGATAGCATTGTGCTGAGCATCGTTTTGCGATTTATACTGCGCAAAGTACGTCTGCCACTCTTCATCAACACTACTCGGGTCAGTTAGGTACTGCTCATAAAGAGCTTCTATATAGTTGGCGTTGTCTGCGGCCAGCTCAGTATGCCCTGAGCCTGCTTTTTCTTTGGTTATACTATTCATAATAATCGTCTATTTGATAGATAAATGAATGGAATCGTGCTTATGATTGTGTCAATCGTCATATATTAGATGTTTGGACAATTTGTCATATCTCATCTAACACTGGTCGATAAAACACTTTTACCCTCAAGTATTGCCACTACTCTAAACCGATGTCATTGTCTAAATAAGCAAGTGATGCTACATAGTGATGACAACGCCTATTGCAATACCTATATCAAAAATAAAATTATTTGTGAACGTACAGTTTTCTGATCTGTCTCGATTCACAACATTAATTTATATATACTTCTTTTAGTCATAACCAATTTATTAATAACCGTCTATCAATAAACTGTCGAATTATTTGGCTGGCCTATTAAACTGGCTTTTTTGCCAAAGCGTTCCTGAGATGACGATACATCAAGTCTTACCAGACAAACATACACTGCTGTATAGAATAACATGTTTGTTTTTTATCACATAGTTTGTTTGCTCAATAATAGTTATTTACATAATGAATAACTATTATCAATCCTAGATGTATCATTATAGTATTCAAAATAAACATCAAACTTATACAAACACATTTTATCAATCATCTGCTTAAACTTGTGGCGTGATTATACCAAAATTTGCTCGCGTCCATATCTGAATTATATCGTCTGCCTATTTATATATCAGATATCCTTACATATGACCAACGCATTACTTGTACAGTTTTACTGTCATATCACCTGCCAATTATATATCAATTGTCATATCGTATTTAAAAGTCTATTAAATAAACAAAAACACCACCCAATAAAATAGGTGGTGTTTTTGTTTTGCAATTATCTAGAGCGATTAACCGGCTTGGTCAATCAACATATTACGTAAATGACCAATTGCTTTGGTTGGATTCAGGCCTTTTGGACAAACTGATACACAGTTCATGATACCGCGGCAACGGAACAGGCTAAATGGATCGTCCAAACGAGCCAAACGTGCTTGAGTATCACCATCACGGCTATCAGCAACAAAGCGATAAGCATGCAACAATGCTGATGGACCTAAGAACTTATCAGGGTTCCACCAGAATGATGGGCAACTGGTTGAACAGCAAGCACATAGGATACATTCGTACAAACCATTCAGTTTTTCACGCTGCTCAGGCGATTGTAGACGCTCTGTTGGCGGTGCTGGCTGATCATTGATTAAGTACGGATGCACTTTTTCATATTGCTCGTAGAATTGGTTCATATCGACGACCAAATCACGAACAACTGGCAGACCAGGCAACGGACGTACCGTTACTTTTTCTGGCAAGGTGTTCATGTTGATTAGACATGCTAGACCATTTTTGCCATTGATGTTCATGCCATCAGAGCCACAGATACCTTCACGGCAAGAGCGACGGAAGGTCAGTGTTTCATCTTCCTTTTTTAGGCGTAATAACACGTCAAGCAACATACGATCTGAGTCTAACAACTCAACCGTATACGTTTGCATGCGTGGCGCTGCGTCCAGATCAGGATCGTAGCGATAGATTTCGATGGTGCGAGTACCTCGGCTCATAATGCTAAACTCCACACGTAGGTGATGGCGGGCATACAAAGATTGCAACAGGATAACGCTAACTATTAATCGATACTGATAAAAAATATCAAATACCGATTAATAGTGTGTTAGCGCTGGCAAGTGCATGTAGCTGGCGGTCACCTTTTTAATAAATTAATAAAGGATAAAACATTAACTCTGCTGCTGTATATCAGGCGCAACATCTAAGATTAATAGACGCGAACTTTTGGCTCGATATAATCAACCGTCAATGGAACTTTGCGAACTGGCTTATAAATAATGCGGTTGCCTTCAGAATACCATAAGGTATGCTTCATCCAATCGTGGTCATTACGGCCGTTTGGTGCATAGTCATCATCTTCTGGACGATCATAGTCAGAGACACTGTGGGCGCCGCGACTTTCATGACGCATCGCTGCTGAGATCATCGTCGCTTTGGCCACTTCATACAAGTTGGCAACTTCGAAAGCTTCGATACGCGCAGTGTTAAAGACTTGTGATTTATCAGCCAAATGAATCTGGTCGATTTTGTCACCTAGCGCTAGAATTTTCTCAACGCCTTCGTCCATCATTGCTTGGGTACGGAATACGCTAGCATGCATCTGCATAGCTGCACGAATCTCATCAGCTACGTCTTGAGCATTGTAACCTTCAGTAGACTGTTGCAACTTGTCCAAACGACGCATAGTGTAATCAAGCACACGAGGATCAAGTGGCTTGTAGTTATGGTCAGCGTGATGGAATTCATCAACGATATGCTTACCAGCAGCACGACCAAATACCAATAGATCAAGTAGTGAGTTCGTACCTAGACGGTTGGCACCATGGACACTTACACAAGCACATTCGCCGATAGCGTAAAGACCTTTAACGACATTGCCCTTCGTGTATAGACCTTCTTCATCCGTACCCGCTTCTAGATCAGGCGTGATTACTTGACCATGAATCGTGGTTGGAATACCACCCATCATATAGTGAATGGTTGGGATAACTGGAATCGGCTCTTTAGTGATATCTACGTTGGCAAAGTTTTTGCCAATCTCGAATACTGATGGCAGACGCTTCATGATGGTTTCAACACCCAAATGCGTCATATCCATAACGATATGGTCAGCATTAGGACCACAACCACGGCCTTCTTTGATTTCTTGGTCCATAGAGCGTGATACTAGATCACGTGGTGCCAAGTCTTTTACGGTTGGCGCATAACGCTCCATGAATGCTTCGCCATCTTTATTACGTAAGATAGCGCCTTCACCGCGGCAACCCTCGGTCAATAGTACGCCTGCACCATGAACGCCCGTCGGGTGGAACTGCCAGAATTCCATATCTTGTAATGGAATACCTGCACGAACCGCCATGCCAATACCGTCACCAGTATTGATATAAGCATTGGTGGAAGCCGCAAAGATACGGCCTGCGCCACCTGTCGCTAGAACAGTAATCGGTGACTGGAATACAGCAATAGTACCGGTTTCTTGCTCAAGTGCGATGACGCCGTTGATATTACCAGCTTCATCTTTAATCAAATCAAGCGCAATCCACTCGATGAAAAACTCAGTACCTTGCTCAAGGTTTTTCTGATATAGCGTATGTAGCAGTGCATGACCTGTACGGTCAGCAGCAGCACAAGCACGTTGAACGGCTTTTTCGCCATAGTTAGACGTATGACCACCAAACGGACGCTGATAAATCGTGCCATCTTCGTTACGGTCAAACGGCATGCCCATGTGCTCAAGCTCATAGACGACTTTTGGCGCTTCACGGCACATATATTCGATAGCGTCTTGATCACCTAACCAATCGGACCCTTTAACGGTGTCATAAAAGTGAAAATGCCAGTTATCGTTACTCATGTTACCCAAACTTGCACCGATACCACCCTGCGCCGCAACTGTGTGCGAACGCGTTGGGAATACTTTGGTAAGGACTGCAACCTTCATACCTGCTTCAGCCAAATGTAGTGAAGCACGCATACCTGAGCCGCCACCACCAACGATGACTGCATCGTAGTTGAGGGTCTTAATATTACTAATGGTATTATCTTGTCTAGTTGCCATTACGGTTTTCCTAATGCCTGTTAATGCTTAGAATTAAATAAAAAAGCTGTATTAATCGTCATCTCATTGCAGGGCCAAATGTCATATTTATTCGGCCATTGAACGTAATTATTTAAGACGGTGACGCAAACAACCTTTAACCACTTAATTTGCATATCTATCGTTATATTGGGCTAATTTCGTTTACTTTCAATTTGACTCAGCTATCTTTAAATGACTGCTTAAGTCAGAAACTGCCCAATGCTATGACTATTATCGGCTATAACGGACGGCTTTGGAGTCATTCAGCAGCCAATAGTGCTGCTAAGTGCATCCGTTATTATTTATAGATAGTAAAGGTATAAATTATTGGTTAAACGGCAACAACACTGAAGCCACTACCCCAAAAAATCATGATACCCCAAAATAGAAATACTAAAATAGCGATAATCATCAATGACTGTAGCACTAAACGTAAACCTGCTGCGCTTGAGCCTAATTTGCCAGTAGTAATGTAATCAGTAAACACTGTCCACATGCCAACCCAAGCATGGCCAGCTAGTGCAAGTACTGCCACTAAGCTAAACAAACGCATTGGTAGGCTGGTCATGAATGATGACCATTCAACGAAAGTGACATTGCCATGGGTCAAAAAGAAGCCTAGCAATACCACACTATAAACGGCTAAAACGACAGCACTAATACGCTGAATAATCCAATCACGTGAGCCTGAACCTGTCAGACCAGTCGCGCTTTTGATTCCTGAATCATTTTTTATCATTAGAACATCACCCATACAAATGACGCGACAACTAAAATCGCTGCAATCACAAAACTGACCATAGAGGCAGTGCGGCCAGATTTCAGCTCTTCATTCATGCCCATATCAGCAAATAAATGTTTGATACCCATCACAAAATGATATGCGATGGCTGCAACAAATATCCATGCCAAAAAGCGCACAAGTACATTGTCAAATACAGTTGCAAAACTCTCAGGCGATGCCAGTGAGTTCTGTAGTATCCACAGCATGACAGGAATCAATAAAAATAAAATAATGCCAGAGATACGATGCAAGATAGAGGCGATCGCGATCGGTGAGCGATTAACGCTAATCACTTGGCTTAGAGGCAGATCAATAGGTCGGTTGCTTTTCACAGCGGGCATCCTTTTGCGGTTATACTCCTGTATCTGCTATCAATGCTAGACATAAATAGTGTCAATTAAGCATCGAGCAACACACGAGACGAATAAAGTAAGGAAGAGCTAGCTGACTTCGTTTAGTTTGCGCTAAATATGAAGAAAGGATCATGTATATAAAGGTATGGATAGACGGCTCAATATCGCTTGTCGAACTGACAGGCCTATCAAACAACCTATCTATTATACAACAAAGAGAATAAACATGAGTAAGATCGACTAACCAGTCTATTTTTATAGGTCGTATGAAGAACAAGACAGCGTTACTATGTCTTCTATATCAGAGCAGACCTTATGCTGAGCAATCAAAACACTGTGCCAAACAAATAGAAAAGATTGGTTAAGAACAAAATTCAAACCATAGAATGCGGTTTGGCCTATCGTAATACCAGACAATCGTAAATAAGCATGAATAGAATACGCTCTGAGCGACACTATAGCATGATCATTTGTTCATTCGCGCAAAGCTAGTGCTAGTTAATGGCTACAATTATAAAATGACTGAGCGATAATTACAAACTTATCCATCTAGTAAGAATATATACATACTGGATCGATAAATTCGTGAAAAAAGACAATGCTAATTTCCAATAGCAATTATTATCAAAAACCGTCACTTGCTTGCTAGGTATACTCTGCCAGTTTTTGCTGTGATTGTTTGTGAGATTTGTCTCTGAATTATATTGAAAAACCGAAAATATTAGACTCGTAATGCTGCTGTAGACTTTCTCATGAAGAGATGTATTTTAAGTAAAATAACCTGACAGACATATTTTGATACAAAGTTTACAGCCGATACGCACTATTAGCGCACGTCTATTGGTGGTCTAGCGAGTAAAAGTCTTTTCAAAACTTAAGTAATAACTGCTAATATAGCCTGCATATTAAATGGGTCACATTCATTTTGGCCATTTGACTATTTATGACGCGAGGGTGTGCGTCACTATTATTTTTGTTCTAACAAGTTAAAACAATGGAGATTAAATTATGGCTGACAATCAAGCCACATTGACCGTAGATGGTAAGGACTACCAACTTCCTATTACTGAAGGTACTTTAGGACCGTCAGTAATCGAAGTTGCTGCTTTCCAACAAGCTGGCTACTGGACCTATGATCCAGGTTTCATGGCAACCGCTCCTGTCGAATCAAAAATCACCTTCATTGATGGTGGTAAAGGCGAGCTATTGCATCGCGGCTACCCTATTGACGAGTTAGCAAACAATGCTGAATACCTAGAAGTCGCTTATGCGCTGATTCATGGTGATCTGCCTAACAGCGATCAAAAAGCTGTTTTCTTTGAAAAAATCCGCGAGCATACTGCTGTTCATGATCAATTGCGTAAGTTCTTTGAAGGCTTCCGCCGTGACGCGCATCCGATGGCTATTATGGTTGGTGTCGTTGGTGCTTTATCAGCGTTCTATCATGAAGACCTAGACGTGAGCAATGAAGAACATCGCGAAATCACAGCTATTCGTCTGATTGCTAAGATGCCTACGCTTGCTGCGATGAGTTACAAATACTCTCAGGGCGAACCGTTCATGTATCCGCGTAATGACTTTAACTACGCAGAAAACTTCTTATACATGATGTTTGCAACGCCTGCTGATGTGGATTATCAGAAAAACGATGTCATCACTCGCGCAATGGACAAAATCTTTACTTTGCACGCTGACCATGAGCAAAACGCTTCTACCTCAACGGTACGTTTAGCAGGCTCTACAGGTGCTAACCCTTATGCATGTATCGCTGCTGGTATCGCTGCACTTTGGGGACCATCACATGGCGGCGCGAATGAAGCTGTTCTTGAGATGCTAGATGAAATCGGTACGGTTGAAAATGTGCCTGAATTCATGGAAAAAGTGAAAAGCCGTGAAGTGAAGCTAATGGGCTTTGGTCACCGTGTCTACAAAAACTTCGATCCACGTGCTCAAGTAATGAAAGAGACTTGTGATGAAGTACTAGAAGCACTCGGTATCAATGATCCTAAGCTTGAGCTAGCGATGGCGCTTGAAAAAATTGCTTTAGAAGACCCGTTCTTCATCGAGCGTAATCTGTATCCAAACGTTGATTTTTACTCTGGTATCATCTTGAAAGCCATTGGTATCCCAACGTCAATGTTTACCGTAATCTTCGCATTGGCTCGTACTTCTGGTTGGATCAGCCATTGGTTAGAGATGCACAGTGCACCATTCAAAATTGGTCGCCCACGTCAGTTATATACTGGTGAAACGCGCCGTGATTTTGTAAAGGTCGAAGATCGCAAGTAAGCTAAATAGTATTTGAGCAATAAAAAATCCCGCCATCGTGCGGGATTTTTTATTGCTTTATTTTTAGATAAAAGTATTAGCTCTATTTAATACGATTACGGGTTCGAGCGTGCTCAATATCTTTAGTTATTGAAACTCTTTTAAAGTCTGCTCGTACTTGGCAATCTGTTCATCATATCCTTCGATGGTGTCATTAAATTTGGTCATCAATGTCTCAAACTCTGTTTGTTGGTCGAGCTTCATTTGTTGCATATCGATGACTTGCTGAGCTTCTATTTGTTCCCATACCTGATGCTGAATGATCAAACGTGCCAGCGCTGGGCTCTTTGCACTGACCCGTCCAGCAATCTCTGCGTGTTCAAATAACTGCGGCACCAAAGTTGCTATATCGATTAGCGTGTCAGAATCTTCTGCACTGAGCGGTGTGGTCACAGGCTGATACAGTGCATCCATCGTTTGTTGATAGCGTTCTATGATTTGATCTTCGGTCAACATGACAGGTTTACGCGGCTCAAGACTGATACGCTTTAATACAGTCAAATCACGTTCACCCACCTCAGTACTTGTATTGATATCGGCATCTACGTCTACGTCTGTTTTGCTATCTACAGTGGTAGGTAGTACTGGGCTAGTCGCAGTTGTACCTTGTCCAGTGCTGGTTTTCGGATTATCCGCGCCACTAGTATCTATTGTAGAAGCTGCTGGAGACGCAAGCTCACCCGTTGTTGTCTCATTGACGTTACTACTGGTGCCCGTATCATTATCTAAGAGCAAGGCTTCGCTGTCTGAGGCATCAGCAGCTTCCAACGATTCATACTCTGCCTGCAAACGACGTTGCAATCCCAATGCTTGGGTAACATATATCGGCTGAAACTGTTTTATACGTGCTTTAGCCGAATCACTTTGCGGCATCGTTTGACTGTCTTCTTCACTTGTTTTTTCACTGGGCTGACTGTTATCTGTCGCAGGCTGTGTCTCTGATTGCTGTTGGCAACCCGTTAAAAACAACGTGCCTGCCAACGCACTGGCCAGTAAGGCTGACTTATAATAGGTGTCACTATTTGGTGTCACTGACAAAAGTCTAAACATGAGCGTACACATCCTTTGATAAAGCAAAGCAATTAAGGGTTAAATGATAACCGTCGTTCGTTATTAACGTGTTTCTGAGCATATGATTGAATGATCAGTGACAGAGACGGTCAATTACTGACTATCCTTATCATTGACGACGGCGGATATTGTCAGTTATCAAAAATGGAATGCAATCTTCTAAATCTTGGCAGTTTTGGCCGCGCTGATGACGTACAAAATAATCTTGAACCATACGTGCTTGCTGCTCAATACCATACTTAAAAAACGACTTTCCAGTCTCTAGTACATAATGGTAGCGCCTATCCATCATCGCACCGCGCACGACTTTCAAGCCTTGTTGCAACTGCCACACATGCGTAAGCTCATGTATGAGCCAACTTTGCTTACTTAATGAAGCCTCGCTAAAATCTGCAATCCAATCGGCTGGATTAAAATAAATATTACCATTTGGGCTTACGGCATAGTTTTTTAGTACCCACCAAGCAGTCTTTAGTTGCACTTCACCCAGTCTGATACTGTCACCAAAGACCGATTGCGCCAGTACAATTTCGCCAGCTGTCAAGAGACGTGATTGTTGCTTATACGCAGCACGACGTAGGTAACGATTGAAAAAGCCTTTACGAGTCGTTTCAGTCATCTTCAATGTTATCCCTTATGTTTGACAGGTTATTTCTAGTAGCCATACTTAACGAACAGTACTTAGCGAGCAGTGCCTATCAGTACGTTAAAACTATTAATAGTAGAGCCGTTAATATAGGTCAATAATGAAAACTAAAGTGCTCAGGACATAAGCTATACGCTTAGTTAGCTTTCATTAACATATTTTTGCGTTAGCCTAGGGCGTGTATGTATTCCCTATAAGTACCTACAACAAATACCACCCTTATAAACTAGCCTATTTTCGCTATTAATGTCTAATACTCATTGCTATTATAAAATTGCTGCGAGAATCATGCCAGAAAATAAGGGTTCCAAATCAATGAGAGTAATTTGAGTAGCATAGTACATTGCTATATAGGTTTTACTATCAAAACCGTCGAATGATGCCCATTGTAGCCAACAGATAGATTTTTAATTTTCCAATAGAGAGTCTTATGTCACCTAATTTCCATGCGGACACCCCACTTGCTCAGCGCATGCGCCCTACTTCTCTTACCGATATCATAGGTCAAGAGCATCTTTTGGCAGCTGGCGCACCTTTGCGACGTTTGGTCGATCAAGGACATTTGCCATCAATTATCTTGCATGGTGAGGCAGGTATCGGTAAAACGACTATTGCTATGCTGCTAGCAGATGCCGTTGGTCGACCCTTTCATGCGCTCTCCGCGTTGAATACCGGGGTTAAACAGTTACGCGAAGTATTAGATAATAAAGACTCATTAGCATTTGAATCGCCTGTGGTGTTCATCGACGAGATTCACCGATTTAATAAGGCACAGCAGGATGCACTACTGGGCGCGGTAGAGTCTGGCGATATCACCCTAATCGGTGCCACGACTGAAAACCCTTCATTTAGTGTCAACAATGCCCTGCTATCACGTTGCCAAGTGTATCGCCTAGAGCCGTTGACACCAGAGCAAATCAGCGCAGTATTGCAGCGAGCACTGTCGGAAGACAACGTGCTAAAAGAACTGACTGTCGATTTGCAAGCAAAAGACACTATCAGCCAACTGGCACATGGTGATGCTAGAAAATCGTTGAACTTATTAGAGCTTGCCATTCAAACGGCTGATGCCAATCAATCACCGATTATCGTCGATGACGCATTGGTCGGTCGGGTAGCACAGACTGCACTGATCCGCTACGATAAAAACGGTGAGCAGCATTACGATATCGTATCAGCAATGATTAAATCCGTCCGTGGATCTGACCCTGATGCTGCACTATATTGGATGGCGCGGATGCTGGTGGGCGGCGAACCTGCTGACTTCATTGCGCGACGCTTGGTCATTTTGGCAAGTGAAGATATCGGTAATGCCAACCCTAATGCCCTACTGTTGGCTGATGCCGCATTGCGCAGCGTGCAGTCCATTGGCATGCCTGAGGCACGTCTAATTTTAGGGCAAGTGGTGGTTTATCTGGCGACCAGTGCCAAAAGCAATAGCACCTATAAAGCGATCAATGCTGCGATGGCGTTGGCAGAAAAAGATGCCTCGCCTGTGCCACTACATCTACGCAATGGCGTGACCAAGCTGATGCGACATCAAGGCTATGGTCAGGACTATGTCTATCCTCACGATTATCCCAACCATTATTATCCGCAGTCTTATTTACCAGAAAACTTAATCGGCACACGCTTTTATGAGTTTGCAGACAATCAACGAGAGCAACATAGCAAACAATTTATGGATTGGCTAAGAACTCAAGCAGCAAGTAATGAATAACCATGTATAACACGGTTCGGTTCATTGTCTAATGTACACTTTAATGCATAAATGGTAGCGGTCATTGATAATACTTATGACGATTTTTGACATACTGAACGATATAGTGGGAAGATGACACAGCACGTTGCGATGAAAAGCGTTAAAATGACCTCATAATGAACCATACAAGCAATTAAGTGCGTCACTTTTTATTGAACGACATTGCTGATAGCGCGCTTTGCTTGACCGTAATAGCGCTTTGCTTGACCGTAACAGCGCTTTGTATTATCTACTGCTCTAATAGACAGATAATGCTCTATATTCCAAATCACACCTATCTATCAATAATAAGACATTGAGATTTACTATGAGTTTAAATACGATCCCTGAGATTATCGAAGACATTCGTGCTGGTAAAATGGTCGTCTTGATGGATGATGAAGACCGCGAAAACGAAGGTGATATCATCATGGCAGCGACCCATGTGCGCCCTGAAGACATTAACTTTATGATTACCCATGCTCGCGGCTTAGTCTGTCTAACCATCTCACAAGCGCGTGCGCATCAGCTGTCTTTACCGCTGATGTCTGAACGCAACGAAGCAAAATTCAGCACCAACTTTACCGTATCAATTGAAGCCGCTGAAGGCGTTACGACTGGTATTTCTGCTGCCGATCGCGCTCGTACCATTCAAGCAGCCGTTTCTGCTACTGCTAAAGCTGAAGATATTGTACAGCCTGGCCATATCTTTCCTATCATCGCGCAAGATGGTGGCGTATTGCATCGCGCTGGCCACACAGAAGCAGGTTGTGACTTATCACGCTTAGCCGGTCTTGAGCCAGCATCTGTACTGGTCGAAATCATCAATGCTGATGGTACGATGGCACGCCGTGATGATCTAGAAATATTTGCTAAAGAGCATGATCTAAAAATAGGTACGATTGCTGATCTTATCAACTATCGTATTGCCAATGAGCAAACAGTAGAAGAAGTAGAATCACATCCATTTGAGACTGAACATGGTACGTTCACCTTGCATCGCTTCCGTGAGTTTGGTGCTGATGAGACCCATTTAGCATTAGTCAAAGGTGATGTTAGCGAAGGTATCAGTACGGTACGTGTTCATGGCTTCCATCCATTACGTGATTTGTTTGCGGCTAAAAATGATATGACTGGCCGTAGTGGCTGGAGCGTACAAGCCGCATTAAAAGAAATTAGCGCCTCAGATCGCGGTGTATTGGTTTGGATTGGTAGTAACCAACCCGTTGATTTAGGGGATGCGTTAGATAAAGCTGCAGACAATGAATCGCAATCAACGCTCACTCAACAGCCGTATCGTAGCGTTGGTGTTGGCGCACAAATATTACGTCACTTAGGTGTCCGTGATATGCGCCTATTGTCATCACCGATGAAGTTTTTTGCTCTTTCAGGCTTTGATCTAAACGTGGTTGATTTTGTTCAAGCACCGCAGCAAGACTAAAACCTGTTTGTGTTATTGAGTCGAAGAATTAAGCCTAAAAAAGGCACGCTAGCGTAATGTTAGCGTGCCTTTTTATTTTAACTGCTGAGGTTATCAGCAGTTTAGCAGTTCACTGACTATATAGTCAGTCCAATATGAAAAAGATACAGCGGGACTGGGATGAATTTTTTACAGCCTCTGTCGGCATAGGCACAGCAAGCCAGAAAAATTTATACCAGTTTCGCGTTATTAGATACTGTATCCGTTTCATTTAGTATCGGCTCTAGACAGTGATTGGTATAGATAGACCTTACGCTAAAGCTCAGGTACGTGACCAAACTCTGCCTCTAATGCCAATAGTTTTTCGCGCTCCTCAGTCGTCCACGGCAATTTATTTACCCCATCACTATCAAGACGCACCACAACTGCTGATGCTGTGGCGACAACTATATTCTGCGCGGTACTGTAGTAACTATACTCCATTACCATACTGGTATTACCCAAACGCTGGCAGCGAACCCCTAATAGTAGGGTATCAGGATACGTTACTGGGCGTAAATACTGGCAACTCGACTGCGCCAATACGGTCACCATACTGCCATCAAACATGTCTAGCGCATGTAAATAACCAATGCGTGCTGACTCTGAGTAACGATAATAAACCACGTTATTCAAGTGATTAAAGGCATCCATTTCACCCCAGTGAATAGGCTGATGATGAATCACTGCATAGTGTGCCAGTGCTTCAGGACGAGGATAATACTCTGGTGCAGACACCAAACCTGATTGCTTATCAAAACTGCTCATAACTTACCTTATTGCTTGTATTGTCTGTGTCTCAATTTTTGAGAATTCGCCTAAATTTGGGGTTTTTCCAAAATTTGCGTGGTCAGTAACGGCGTGGGTTTGGGTGCATTAGCGATCAGCTGATCAAGCCAAGCGATCACTTCTGACACATCGCTAGGTGATGTCATCGTCTCTACGTTATTCTGTTCACTGACTGGTTTTTTATTGGACTGTACGATGCCGATTGCACTGTCTTGTACAGATTTTCCATGGTCACTGGTGGGTACTTTGGGTACCAAGGTTTTGAGCTGTTTGCGGGCTTGGGTCAAATACCCAATCAGCTGATCTTGCTTACGCATATTGCTCGATTGACTGGCTAAATTTAATGTCATGATGACTTCATGAATCGTCAGCTGTCTGCGTGTCAGTGTCGAGTCATTGCTAATAGACGTCTTGTTTGTGACACGATTGGTCTTGTCCTTAGTCACTGTATCTACTAGCTCACGTCGCTGGATATCGGCACTCTCATAGCTGCCAAGGCGCTCGTGACTGTGTAAAAAATCTTGGATGTTTTGAATCGCAAGATTTTGTATCTGCCAAGGGCTCGGTTGCGAGCTTTGTGCCTGCAAGCGTTCAATATCTTTCATAAGGCTTTGCTTAATCACAATGGTCAACGCTGGCGCAATCTCATTGCTCTTTTGTGTAAGCTGCCAATGCAAACCTCGTAACAGCTCTATGGCTGCACCATCATCGCTGTCTGCCAACAATCTATCAGCTGCTTTTATCTGAAGGCGCAATAGATCGAGCTGATTCTGTGCTTGGCTACTAGCTTTGACGCTAGGTGTTGGCAAGGTCTGCTGGCTCACAGCAAACAAACGATCGTCCATCTCATTTAAACGACTGACCACTTGTTCGTTGCTTTGCAAGCGCTCATTTATACTATGTTGAAAGCGCTGCTGACTGATATACAGCCATAATAATGCAGCGATAAGCAATAGAATAACGAACCACTGCATGCGCAATAACAGAATATTTGCTTGACGGCGCTGTTGAACCGTAGAAGGATCTTTAGGTAAAGATTCAGAATTCATTGACATAGGGCAGTACCGTTATGGATAGGTATAAACGTGTTTAGAGCAAATAATAAATTTGAGATATTATGTTTGAGAAGTAATGGCACAAAGAATCGTATCTGGTGCCAAATCTTCTACGCGCCAGTGATGTAAGTGCTGAGCGGCGACTATATTGGCCAAACGCTCACCCAGTACCACATAAGAGAAATCTGATAATGTGAGCTGGGTACTATGCTGCGTATGAGTTACTGTATGACTGTCCATTGCTAGAGACGTAGCTGGTGCAGGTTTGATAGCCTGTGTTTGTGCTTCTTTGACAGTAGTTGTCCAGTGCTCAAAGGCTACTCCACTGCTCACAATCACAATTGGCTTTGGTCGCTGTGGGGCTGCGACACTTGATACTGCATCACCTGCCAAAAATTGCTGTTGCCACTGCTGATAGTGAATTTCCGCATCGCTAGGCATGCTGCGCTCATACCATGCAATACTATCGATATGAACACCTCGCGCCTCTAAGGTATCGACCAATAGTCGTCGCCCACCCAACCCGCGCCATATCAGCAGCTTATCCCCTGCTTGCAAATCCTCAATTTCGGGCATGGCCAGCATACTTTCATTATTGGCTACTGTAGGCTGTAATATCTGGTAGCTTGCCGTGTCTATATCTGATATGTCTGACTGGCTGAGTACAGCAGCAGTTGCTGACCCAACCGCAATGAGAGGGCTTGGCGGCGGCAAAATCTGATAGTTTGTCTCTACTCGCTTATCATTATTAGCCTGAACGTGATTTTTAAGGGACTGCCAAACCGCCAATCCTGCAGCGGCAGCCGTCGGACTGATAATGACCAATGCTTTGTACTCACCTGCCAGCCATTGTCGCATCATTGCCATGTCACTATCAGTCGTAGGACGGGACTGTAGCGCCAGCATCGGTATCTCAACCACTGTCATCCCCGCCGCTTGTAGATACTCAGTCAGTGCTGCTGCACGCGCCAACGGTCTTGTATTGATGACAATTTTTGGCACTGATGAAGGCGTGTCAGTGGATGCGTCACTATGAATCGAGGTCGTATGAGTTGACATTGATGACATAAAAGTACCACAGTGCAATGATGAATAACTGACGATTAATAACACTAAATAGGCTCAATCGCAGACTAACCTAGTCTATGGCTAATCTATCAATTGAGTATCCTATAGTCACTCCACTATATAAGTATTACTTCGTTAACCTCGCTTGAAGTATTTAATATACATCTACATTCGGTTGCCTTGTACTACTTTTAAATTGAATCGACTATATAACCAATGCATTATTCAGGATGATAAATCGCTGATAAAATAGCGCCCGCACCCTCAGCAAGTAGCATTTCTGCAACATCAATACCCAGCTGATTGGCCTGTATTTCCTGCTCATCTTGAGTACCAACCAAGGTGACTCTTTTATCTGATTTTAGCAGTTGACTACCATCCGCTTGCCCGACTCGGCCACGCAGCCACAACACATTGCCTTGGTCATTATTGCCACTTTCACCATTATCATCGTTATTAGCGCTCGTCTCTTCTGCTATTTGTAAAACGGCATAAGCGGCAATCGGTACTTGACAGCCACCCTCTAAATGACGGTTCAGGGCACGTTCAGCGATGAGGCGGATACGGGCCTTGGCATCATTCAGCGGGGCAAGTAATCTTAATACCTCGTCATCACCTTCACGGCATTCGATTGCTAGTGCACCCTGTCCAACGGCAGGCAAGCAGGCATCGATATCGAGCTCACCGCGAATTCGTTCATCAAGCTCAATACGTTGCAGCCCACTGGTCGCTAAAATAATGGCGTCATATTCACCAGCATCTAGTTTACCCAACCGTGTACCCACATTGCCGCGTAGGGTCTTGATTTGTAGGTCAGGTCGATAGGCTTTGATCTGACATTGACGACGCAAACTTGAGGTGCCAACAACGGCTCCCTGTGGCAGCTCATCGATACTATTATAAGTGTTTGAGACAAAAGCATCTGTTGGGGAAGCGCGTTTGCAGTAGACGCCTAGCATCAAACCTTCAGGCAGCTGCATCGGTACGTCTTTCAACGAATGGACTGCAATATCTGCTTGGTTCTCATATAAGGCTTGCTCGAGCTCTTTCACGAACAATCCTTTACCACCGATTTTGGCTAAAGGTGTATCCAAAATCTTGTCACCCTTAGTGACAATTTTTAGCAGGTTAATGGTCAAATCAGGATATAACGCCAATAAACGATCGCGAATATGCTCAGCTTGCCATAGCGCCAAAGGACTCTGACGTGTCGCGATGTTTAGAGTAGTCAAAGCAGATGATTTTGGATTGCTCATAAAAGGCCTCAATAAGTTCAATACGATCGTCAGTGCTAATCATATCCGCGGCAATCATGTCATTACCAAGTGATACTGTCAGTCAGTATCAAGCAATAGGTATGTTTGTCATAAATAGCACGCGATATGGATCAGTGATAGTCAATACTGACGCAAAAAAATCCCCCTATTTAAGCATAAATAAGGGTTCGATGATATGGGATGATTATGTCGCTCTTACCACAGCAGTATAAACTCACAACAATAGGGTCGGCCGTATCACACTCATCTAGTCTACGATGCATCGTATGAGTACGGTATGGCTATTGGTTTCCTGGCTGTTCTTATTTTGCGAATGTTTAAGTTACATGCTTTGAATTTTATCACGCAATGCAGGCAAGTGACGACGGCTAACGGCTAATGTCTCATCAATGCCTTTAAAACGTATCTGGTACTGTCCTGCATCTAGCGTCTCTAAAAAATCCAAAAAACTCAAATTGATAATGGCATTGCGATGCACTCGAAACAGGCGATCATCGAACTCTAGCTCAAGCTCTTTTAGCGTCTCATCAATTAATACAATACCATCTTTATGACGCACTTTGACGTACTTTTGGTCTGCTGCAAAATAGTAGATGTCTTTTAGCTTAATCAATTCTACACCGCGATGGGTGCGAGCAGCAATATGTTCACGTATTGGCCTAGCAGTGGGATCTTCGAGTTTACGGATCTCATTTAACTGTGCGGCATTCAAGTTTTTGGCTTTATTCAGTGCCTCTAATAGCTCATCTTTATTTGCAGGTTTTAATAAATAGCCAATAGCATTGGCTTTTAATGCAGCTATTGCATAATGATCATAAGCTGTGACAAATATGATTGCTGGTGGATGGTCAAGCTTTGCAAGCTCTTGAGCACAGCGTACACCGTCCATCTCAGGCATGCGAATATCTAATAATATGATATCTGGTTGCTGAGTCTTGACGGCGACGATGGCCTCTGACCCTGTGGTCGCTTGAGCAACAACGTCATGTCCTGACTCTTGTACGATTCTGACCAAACGCTCTCGCGCTAATGGCTCATCATCACAAACTACGATACGCATGTAAACTCCTATCCAAGGACGTACTTAATTTTTTGCTAAATAGTATGACCATAGTATTCATAGTCATTATCAATCACTTAGTATAAAAAATCTCAATTATTTTCTATCAATTTTTTAATAGTATTTTGACGAGATACGTCAGTTTTGTAGCGGTCAATATACGCGCGATACTTGTACGTTTACCACGGTGCAATTGTGTTGTATCGTATGTTGACGCTACTTACTGTTAATCGATATTTAACAAATAATAAGCAGTGCTATTTTCGAACGTTTAAGACTTTAATATATTTAAGATTCTGCAATAAGCGTGCCATATAAATATTTACAGCCAGAACGCTTAAGGGAATCATTTAAAAATATAGCGTTATAGACCGACGTCTTGGAGGGGATAATCAATAACCGTCACGATTTGAGTGCTGGCCACTGTGCTATGAATATCGGCACTTTGGCCAAAATAGGCACGCAGACGATCCGCTTGAATATAAAAATTCATGTGCTGACGTAAATCGTGATTGATGATGAGTGTTTTTTTGGGAAGGGCGACATTGATTGTGATTGTGACTCGGTGCTGATGCCAAGTGACTTGAATGTCGATATAAATCGTTTCAGTGGTCATCTCCACCACGTTGAGCAGTATTTTTTCTAGTACGCTTTGTAGCGTCAGTGCTGTGATGACCATATCATACATCACGTCCTCATCAGGTAGCTGCCAACTGACTTTGAGCTTATCGGCTAGCCGGCTAGACTCGATGGCCAAATAGTGCTCACACAAATTGATCTCTTCTTCAAAGCTGATTTCACGCGCGCCACTAAAACTGGCACGAAAAAGCGCAGAGACGTGTTGCAATAAGGCCGCCGCTCTTGCCGGATTAGATTCGATCAAAGAGATCAGGGTATTAATAGTATTGAAAAAGAAATGCGGGGCAGTACGAGTTTTGATCAAGTCGTTCTGAGCGGTTAGCTTATATTCAAATGACAATTTTAGCGCATTGAGCTCACGGTGACTGCGCAAAAAATACAACAAAAATACCAGCGTGAAACCACCTGTGAGTACCGTATTAAATAATAAGTTTAGCGCAAACAGTTGAAAGTTGTATTCTATCCAGCCTACATTGATCATGATCAACTCTACTAAGGTATTAGCAATAATAGAGGCTGTCATGAGTAGTAAAACGATACGTATGCTGACACTAGGAATACTGCCTTGCTTAAAGATAGGCCGCAAATAATCAACCAAGTATAACGATGGCATAATGATTAGGGTGTTTTGTACCCAGCTACGCGTGAATTGCATAATAAATGCAGACCACGTGGCCAGACCGTGACGCTCAATCACTGTTAAGCATATAGACCAGAAAAAGATATACGTCAGCCACTGCCAAGGTCTCATAACCTCCATGAGTTTGGGAATAAAAAACTCTAAGCGCGTGGCTAGTAAGGCCACCTCATCATTTGCTATACTCGAGTTCTTATTCTGCTGACTTGTCTTGTACCGATATGAACGCCAATTCTTCAAAACCTAGTAATCCTGAATCAAGTAAAAGTTCATCTGTCTCTGATTTTAGCACAGATGGTTCTACAACAAACGTCCCAACACAAAACAGCGCTGCAAGTGGTCAAGGTCAGCAAATGTGGGGTGGCCGCTTTAGTGAAGCCACCGACAGCTTTGTTGCGGCTTTCACAGCCTCTGTGGGCTTTGACCAACGCTTTGCTCGTCACGATATCCAAGGCTCGATTGCTCATGCAACGATGCTAAAAGAATGCGATATTTTGACCGCTGACGAAGTGGCCACTATTATTGATGGTCTTCATCAAGTGCTGCGCGAGATTGAGGCTGGAGAATTCAACTGGTCAATCGCGCTCGAAGACGTCCACATGAACGTCGAATCACGCCTCACTGACATCATCGGTGCGGTTGGCAAAAAGCTCCATACTGGTCGTAGTCGTAACGACCAAGTGGCCACTGATATTCGTCTTTGGTTACGTGAAGAGACCGACAATATCATTGCGCTATTGGTGCGTCTACAAAGCGGCTTGCTAGATTTGGCTGAGCAACATACTGATACCATCATGCCAGGATTTACCCACTTACAGACCGCGCAGCCGGTCAGTTTTGGTCATCATGTGATGGCATGGTTTGAGATGTTGTATCGTGATACCGAACGTTTGGTCGACGCGCGTCGCCGCATCAATCAGATGCCACTTGGTAGCGCAGCACTCGCTGGCACGACGTTCCCAATCGACCGTACTATTACCGCTGAACTGCTTGGCTTTGAAGGTATTTGCCAAAACTCACTCGATGCCGTTTCTGATCGTGATTTTGCGATTGAGTTCACCTCTGCCGCGTCTATTCTTATGATGCATATGTCACGCATGAGTGAAGAGATTATCCTGTGGATGTCAGCGCAGTTTAACTTTGTGCAGATTCCAGATCGCTTCTGTACTGGCTCATCTATCATGCCGCAAAAGAAAAACCCTGACGTGCCAGAACTGGTCCGCGGTAAAGCAGCACGTGTCTTTGGTCAACTGATGACTCTGCTTAGCCTGATGAAAAGCCAGCCCCTCGCCTACAACAAAGACAATCAGGAAGACAAAGAGCCACTCTTTGATTGCGTCGATACCCTTACTGGCTGTTTATTGGCATTTGGTGACATGCTACCAAACATCACGCCAAATAAAGAAAGTATGCGCGCTGCTACCATGAAAGGCTATGCAACAGCGACTGACCTTGCAGATTATCTGGTACGCCAAGGCGTGGCGTTCCGTGATGCTCATGAAGTAGTGGGTAATGCCGTTGCTTTGGGTATTAAAGAAGGCGTTGATTTGAGCGATTTGTCATTGGCACAGCTACAGCAGTTTAGCGATGCTATCGGTGAGGATGTCTTTGAGTATCTCACGCTAGAGGGCTCATTGGCAGCTCGTGACCATTTAGGTGGCACTGCGCCAAACCAAGTTAAGCAAGCCGTTAGCCGTGGCCGTAGCCGCTTAGAAGTATTTGCTTAACAGCTACTCTGTGATTAAGTAGTGTATTAATCCAAAACTACAAACACCCGCATTAGTAGCGGGTGTTTTTTGTTGATGACCCTATACTAGCACTTGCAAACAATACACCAGATACCCTTTGCTAAATGGCCCAAGACCGTTATCATAGAATCATATGACCATTTGGTCTCACCACTTACTATCACGAATAAGGAATGCCTGATGACTGAGACTTTTAATCCTCAAGCCAACACTGTATTTTGCCGTAAGTACAAACAAGACCTGCCAAAGATGCCGCATCCACCTTTTCCTAATAAAAAAGGTCAAGAGCTCCAAGAAACCGTCTCTGAAAAAGCGTGGAAAGAGTGGCTAGAGCATCAAACGATGCTTATCAATGAAAACCACTTGAGCATGCTAGATCCAGCAGCTAAGAAGTTTCTGACAGAGCAACGTGATAAGTTTTTAGATAATGAAGACTATGAGCGTGCACAAGGTTGGACGCCAGAAAGCTAATCTAGCCTGACTTTGTCATCACCAATAAAAAACGCGCTATATTCAGCGCGTTCTTTGTTGATCATAAGATATTAGCTGTTATTAATTGTCTTCATTGTTTATTGAGTCAAAGTCTGCAACTGAGATGTTACTGACTTGTCGGGCAGCCAAGCGATCATTGGCTTCTTGCACGGCTTTTTCGACCATTGCATAATCCGAATGGCGTACATCTTGGCCACTAATATAGTTAATCACCAGCTCTGCTACGTTTTGAGCATGGTCACCGATACGCTCAAGCGAGCGAAGTATCCACATGATATTGATGACTTTTGAGACTTGTCTTGAGTCTTCCATAATATAGGTCATTAAAGCACGAATAGCAGATTGATATTCGTTATTGACCACACTGTCGTTACGCATGACTTCAAATGCTTGCTCAGCATTCGATTGGCTAAAGGCTTCTAATGCATTGTTGAGCATCAATCTTACCTGATTACTCAAGTGTTGCACCTCGGCATAGCCGTATGCCGATTTACCTTGTGCCGCGAGCTTGCTTGCCATTTTCGCGATTTTTACCGCCTCGTCACCGACACGCTCTAAATCTACCACCCCTTTACTGATCGACATGACCAAGCGCAAATCACTGGCGGCTGGCTGACGCTTTGCAACCAATAATAAAATATGTTCATCAAGCTCAACCTCCATCCGATTGATATCAAAATCCATATCAATGACTTCTTGTGCCAATGTCTCGTCTTTGTCGATGAGCGCACGAATGGCTTTGGCTACTTGGTTGGCAGCACTGTCGCCCATGTACAAAAATAAACGGATGGCTTCATCAAGATCTTGGTCAAAACTTTTGGAGATATGCTTGTCACTTTGCATAAGAGGTATTCCCTAAAATCCATATTTTGGTAGCGCAGTTATTTGCTGAATCGTACGAGCTGGCTTGTGAATGAAGTCTGTTTAGACGGATGAACCATGTCGTATTTATTGGCTCACACTATTAGCCATAGCGACCTGTAATATAGTCTTCTGTCGCCTTTTGCACAGGCTTGGTAAATACTTGATCGGTCTCACCCATTTCAATCATATCGCCCAAATACATATAAACCGTATAATCAGACACGCGCGCGGCTTGCTGCATGTTATGAGTGACAATAGCAATGGTGTAGTCGTTTTTTAGGTCTTCAATCAAATCTTCAATCGCGCCAGTCGATATGGGATCGAGCGCTGATGTCGGCTCATCAAGCAATAAAACTTCAGGCTTGGTCGCGACACTTCGAGCGATACACAGACGCTGCTGCTGACCACCTGATAGCGACAGTCCCGATGCTTTGAGCTTGTCTTTTACTTCTGGCCACAATGCGGATTTTTTTAGTGCCCACTCTACGCGATTGTCCAGCTCAGCTTTGCTGAGTTTTTCATACAGTCGTACCCCAAAAGCGACATTGTCATAGATAGACATAGGGAACGGTGTTGGCTTCTGAAAAACCATGCCGACTTGGGCACGTAGCAAGTTTACATCGATGTCTCTACCCAAGATATTATTACCATCAAGGTTAATGATGCCTTCTGCTCGCATACCTGGATATAAATCATACATACGGTTGAAGGTACGTAACAGCGTAGACTTACCGCAACCTGATGGACCAATAAAGGCTGTGACTTTTTTATCAGGGATATCGATATTGATGTTTTTTAATGCTTGGAAATCACCGTAATAGAAGTTTAGATCTCGAACCTCCATTTTTGCGGTAGGCATGTTTTTAGGCAAATCATGCAGCGTTTGTTTGGTCAGGCTGGCAGTATCGGGTTGCTGCATTTGTGTGCTCGTAGACATGGATCGATTCAATAAATTGCCAGTTGTCGTATTGAATGTATCAACCGTGCTTTTGGTGCGTGTTTTGCTTGCGACGTCATTCATCATATTATCCAACCTAGCTTAATTGATTTCGTATAAGTGTGAGTAAATGCTTGGTATCTTGGTCTCTTCGTGCTGTGTCATCTGACATCAGGCTTTATTTGACCTGACCTCGATTGCCTATGAATCTTGCCAAAACATTCAATACCAAGACAGATGCTGTAATCAGAAGCGCCGCGGCCCACGCCAATGTATGCCAATTATCATAAGGACTCATCGCAAACTGATAGATGGTATTGGGCAAGTTGGCAATCGGCTGACCCATATCGGTACTGAAGTACTGGTTGTTAAGCGCCGTAAATAGCAACGGTGCAGTCTCACCAGTGATTCGGGCAAAAGCCAATAACACCCCTGTCGTCAGACCCGCTTTGGCAGCCTTGATCGTCACTTGCGTTACCAATTTCCACTTAGGTGTGCCCAGTGCATAAGCAGCTTCACGCAAGCTATTAGGGACTAAATTTAGCATGTTTTCAGTCGTACGTACGACGACAGGGATGACAATCAATGCCAATGCCAACGCGCCTGCCCAACCAGAGAAGCTCTGACCTTTTACCATTAAAGCATATATGAATAGACCAATGACAATTGAGGGTGCCGATAACAAGATATCGTTTAAAAAACGGGTGACCTTGCCAAGCATACTGCCTTTAGAAAACTCAGATAAATAAATACCGGTCATGAGACCAATGGGCGCACCGATGAACAATCCTGAAAACGCTAGCATGACTGAACCAACAATCGCATTGCGTAGACCGCCTGGGCTCATCGGTGGCGGTGTATCAGCCGTAAATATCGGCAGCTGCACTATGCCTTGAAAGCCTTCAACAAATAAAGTCACCAAAATCCATGACAACCAAAACAACCCAAAGATCATCGCTGACATCGCAAAGCCTAAACCCAACTTATTGGTCCAGCGGCGCTTGTTGTACAGGCTTTGGTTATAACGCCCAGCGCTGCTTGGCTTATTAGGCATTGGGGCATTGATCACATTGTTAGCAGGCATAATATTTAGTTCCCATATCTTTTATCAATATCTATCAAGGTCTAATGACTCCGTTTGGAGCTAATCAGTTGCCTGCTTTGTGATCCATGCGCATGAGCATTAATTTGGCTAAAGACAACACAATGAAGGTGATGACAAACAAGATTAAGCCTAAATGTAATAAAGACGCCAGATGTAGCTCGCTCGATGCTTCAGCAAACTCGTTGGCCAAGGCTGAGGTAATGGTCACGCCTGAGGTAAACAGGCTTGGGCTGATGTTAAAGGCATTACCAATCAAGAAGGTCACTGCCATGGTCTCACCCAATGCACGGCCAAGCCCCAAGATAACGCCGCCAACGACACCGGCTTTGGTATACGGCAAGATAATCTTGAACATCACTTCCCACGTCGTCGCGCCCATACCGTAAGCTGACTCTTTGAGTAGATCTGGCACAACAGAGAAAACGTCACGCATGGTGGCAGCGATAAACGGGATAATCATAATGGCCAGTACCAAAGAGGCGGTAAACATGCCCAAACCCATAGGCGCGCCCTCAAACAACTTACCAACGATAGGCAATGGGCCAATGTGCTCGATGAACCATGGCTGAATGTGATCGCCAAAGAATGGCGCAAATACAAACAGTCCCCACATACCATAAATGATAGAAGGGATACCAGCCAATAGCTCAATGGCAATACCGAGTGGTTTTTTGAGGAACTTAGGACACATTTCGGTCAAAAATATGGCAATCCCAAAACTGACAGGAACGGCGATCGCAATGGCGATAAATGACGTCACTAAGGTGCCATAAATAGGTGCAAGTGCACCGTACTCATTGGCGACCGTGTCCCAATTGTTACTGGTATAAAATCCAAGGCCAAACGTTTGGATACTTGGCCAAGCACCAATAATGAGAGACACCAAAATGCCCCCTAAAGATAGGAGCACCAGTATGGCAAACGCTTTAGTAGAGTTGACAAATAAAGCATCGTAACGTTTTTGTTTAGCCAGTTGGGACCTTAAGTCTGTCATAAGTGTCTCAGCATTGAATGGGTGAATTCAAAAAACCAGTGTGTACATCTTGTCTTATAACAGTAAACTCAACCCATATAATCATTGATGGCGGTTCTCAAATATACCCATCATTACTATCAACATTATGGTCAAATTTGCTGTGATAAAACCTCTCAAACCACTACCGGAGAATAGTGATTTAAGAGGAGATTTATAAAGTTATGAAACAATGACTAGCGTAGGAATATTACTGTGCAGGCTTATAAACAGGCTGACCATCGCTACCTTTAACATCGTTCCATTTCGCTTTGAATAAGGCCACTGCTGTATCAGAGAATGGCACATAGTCTAGTGACATGGCGCTGTCATCACCTTGAGTGTAGGCCCAATCAAAGAAGTTCAGTACACCAGCTACTTGCTGCGGATTCTCTGGTTGCTTATGTACCAAGATAAAGGTCGCAGCAGCGATAGGCCATGCTTGCGCAGTCTCAGAGTTAGTGATGACTTTATAAAAACCTTCTTGTTGTGACCAATCAATGTCACCTGCAGCAGCAAAGGTTTCAGCAGATGGCTGAACGATGTTACCAGCGGCATTTTTTAGTGCCGTATGTGACATTTTGTTTTGCTTAGCGTAGGCATACTCAACGTAGCCGATAGAGTTTTTCATACGGTTTACGTAGCTTGAAACCCCTTCGTTACCTTTACCACCTGCACCAGTCGCAGACGTTGGCCATTTAACCGTTTTATCAACACCAACTGTGTCTTTCCAATCTGGTGAGACTTTGGCTAGATAATCAGTAAAGTTAAAAGTCGTGCCTGAACCATCTGAGCGGAATACCGTGGTAATAGCAGCATCAGGTAGCGTTAAATCTGGATTCATAGCAGTGATAGCAGGATCGTTCCACTTGCTAATTTTACCTAAATAAATATTGGCTAGCGTTTCACCATCTAACTTCAATGCACCAGGCTCAATACCGTCGATATTGACGATTGGTACAACACCACCGATAACTGTCGGGAACTGGATAAGACCAGATTCTTCAAGCTCTTCAGGTGTCAATGGCGCGTCAGAGGCACCGAAATCAACTGTTTTTGATTGAATTTGCTTGATACCACCAGATGAACCAATCGACTGATAGTTGACTTGGCCGCCGGTAGCAGCATTGTAGTCATAAGACCATTTGGCATAAATAGGTTGCGGAAATGATGCACCTGCACCCGTGATATTCATGGCGATATTTTCAGCAGATTTAAAACCTGAAGTAGTAGAAGGTGTCGTTTCAGTTGTCGTGACAGCGCTACTGCTCGTGTCAGCAGTGGTTTCTGCTGTCTCTGTTGATTTATTACACGCCGTGAGCATCAATGTACAACTAACAGCCACTGCCAATAACGAATAACGCATGTAGAGCTCCTAAAGTTTAACAACGGTATGAAAAAGCATCGTTTGTGATATGCATGCTATCTTGCCAAATCTTTATGACAGTTTCATGACAGTTGTCACAATCTTTCATTCGCTTTACATAATATTTAGGTAGCACTGCTATATTTTTAATAAATACATATAATATCAATATCTTATAGCAAACACCCTAACATAACCGTACTCATGCAAACCATCAGATGCCATCTTAAGTTGCCATATACTTAGCTAAATACTATTGGCCGTTGGTGCAGAATTTTGTTAGTATGAAGAAGATTTACAACACTGACAGACTCGGGGTGCGGTGTGTTATTGACTGACTAATAGTTGGTTCTAATACATTCGCTGAGAGATCACCCGCCGAACCTGATGCGGTTAGTACCGACGCAGGGAAGTCTTAAGCACTTTGTTATTTATGACAAGGGACGCGTAGAAATACCTTTTTATCATCACTACTGTCTTCATATGCGTAATGCATGACTAGATAGCGACGATCGATACAAAGCTGCGTCTGATATTTGATGACCAATACCTGCGACGATATTTTTGGTTGCAGGCTTGTACTCACAATATAAACTTGTCTAAATGATGGATGCTACCTCCGCAGATACTGGCGGTGTTGATTTTATTCAAAAACCAACACGCTAGGACAGCATATGACTATTTCAGACACCATCTCAAAAACTAATGCCGCTCAAACCCATACTCCAGCCAGTGCCTCACTCAATACCACTGACAGCAAAGCGGATAAAAAAGCAAACGCCTTAAAAACACCTGCTCACCGCGATCAGACAGACGTGCGCTTTGAAGAAGATGCGCGCGACTTACACCGTATTTTGCCCGCGTCTCGTAAAGTCTATATCGAAGGCTCACGCCCTGATATTCAAGTACCCATGCGCGAGATCACGCTTGACCCTACCCCTGTGCAAGGCGTGTCTGAGAACGAATGGGAACAGAACCCACCCTTTTATGTCTATGACACCTCTGGCGTTTATACCGATCCTAACGTTGAGATTGATTTGACCAAAGGCTTGCCAAAGCTGCGTGAAGGCTGGATAAACGAGCGCGGTGATACCGAACAATTAAGTGGCTTGTCTAGCGCTTATGGACTGGCTCGCGCTCGTGACATCAGCACTGCTAACCTTAGATTTGCTCATATCGACAAACCGCGCCGCGCCAAAGATGTCGATGGCAAAACTGGCAACGTCACGCAAATGTACTACGCACGTCGCGGCATTATTACCCCAGAGATGGAATATATCGCCATTCGTGAAACGCAAAAGCAACACGCATTGACTGACATGCGTCAACACGACGGTGAGAGTTTCGGTGCCAATACACCCAAAATAATCACTCCTGAATTTGTGCGTAGCGAAGTGGCGGCAGGTCGCGCCATTATCCCCAACAACATCAACCATCCAGAATCTGAACCGATGATTATTGGGCGTAATTTCTTAGTGAAAATCAACGCCAATATCGGTAACTCAGCGCTTGGTTCTTCTATTGATGAAGAAGTGTCAAAAATGACGTGGGCAACACGTTGGGGTGCGGACAACATTATGGATTTGTCGACTGGCAATCATATTCACGAAACCCGCGAATGGCTGATTCGTAACTCGCCAGTGCCGATTGGTACTGTCCCGATTTATCAAGCACTAGAAAAAGTCGATGGCGTGGCTGAAGACCTGACGTGGGAGATATTCCGCGATACGCTCATTGAACAAGCCGAGCAAGGGGTGGATTACTTCACCATTCATGCAGGTGTACTATTGGATTATGTGCCAATGACTGCCGGACGCCTAACCGGTATTGTGTCACGCGGCGGCTCTATCATGGCGCAGTGGTGCATGGTGCATCAACAAGAAAGCTTTTTGTACACGCACTTTGAAGACATCTGCGAGATTATGAAAGCTTACGATGTCGCCTTTAGCTTAGGTGATGGTCTGCGCCCTGGGTGTTTACAAGATGCCAATGACGAAGCGCAATTTAGCGAACTCAAAACCTTGGGTGAGCTGACCAAAGTGGCGTGGGAGCACGATGTGCAAGTCATGGTTGAAGGACCAGGCCATGTCGCCATGAACCGTATTAAAGAAAATATGGATTTGCAGCTTGATCTGTGTGCTGACGCGCCATTTTATACGCTAGGGCCTTTGACGACTGACATTGCACCCGGCTATGATCATATCACCAGTGCTATAGGTGCTGCGATGATTGGTTGGTTTGGCACTGCCATGCTCTGTTATGTGACGCCAAAAGAACACTTGGGTTTACCTAACAAAAAAGACGTTAAAGACGGCATCATCACTTATAAGATTGCGGCTCACGCTGCTGATCTGGCTAAAGGTCATCCAGGTGCACAGGCACGTGACAATGCCTTATCTAAAGCCCGTTTTGAATTCCGCTGGGATGATCAGTTCAATCTGGCGCTCGATCCAGATACAGCACGTGAATTCCATGATGAAACGTTGCCAAAAGATGCACACAAAGTTGCTCATTTTTGCTCAATGTGTGGCCCTAAATTCTGCTCAATGAAGATCACTCAAAACGTGCGGGATTATGCGGCGGGGCTCAAAGCCTTATAACTAGGTATTAAACTTAACCCAATAGATAAAAATAAAAGCTGCCTTTTTAAGGCAGCTTTTTTACTTTTGCAAACAATTAAATTTTAACAAACTTTTGTGTATAAAATATAGACAAATTCATAGAATAGAGTAATATACTGGTCAATTAGTAATCAAATGTTACTTAAAAAACCCATTCTCTTAAGGTTCCAGTATGAATCATGTCTACCGCGTTGTCTTTAATCGTTCATTAGGTGTTTATCAATGCGTGTCTGAGCTTGCCAAGTCTCGTGGCAAGTCATCAGGTAAATCACAAGTATCTACTAAGCTCATACTTGCTCCATTAGCAGTAGCTATGCTTGGATTGTCGGGGACGGCCATAGCGGCTGATGTTGTAATCAATGATGGACAGCGGACAGAGTATCAAGACGATGTTGCTATTAATGGTAGTGTTTTGATAACGGGTTCAGGCACTGTTATTACAGCGCCAAACCATCAAATTAACTTCGGTGCAAATCCAGATGGTCAAATTTTGGTTATAGATACAGACGTTTTTATTAAAAATAAGGCCGCTGTAGAAGCAGGTGTCAGTAGTACCGTAGGAGTGAGTAGATTTAGTAGAGTTACTGTCGATAACGCCTCATTAAATGCACCAGCTATAGCGATAGGGGGGCTCGTTGATGGTGAAGTTAACGTTATCAACAATGGAGAGCTAAAGGCTACCGATAAAGTAATATTAGGCTACAGTCCAAACACTACAGGACGTTTGAATGTAGATACCTCAGGCAAGGTTACGACAAATAATCTGATCATTGCCGACGCTGCAGATTCAGTAGGCAACGCGGTCATTGATGGTACTGGAAGTAATTTAACTGCTCAAAATAATACCTTTGTCGGTGATAATGGTATAGGTAGTCTCTCCGTTCAAAATGGTGGTGAACTTACTAGTAACACTCTAGTCGTTGCTAATGATATAGGTTCTTCGGGAAGCAATGTAGTTGTTAAAGGTGTAGGATCAAACATCAACGTTAAAGATAGTTTTTTTATAGGAACAACTGAGGATGGTTCATTAAGCATTAACGGTGCAGGGGCTGTTACTAGCGACAAAATATCTGTAGGCGATCTATCAAAGGCTAAAGGTACCCTTTCTATTACTGATTCAAATTCTGTAGCTAATGTTACTTCAAGTCTAATAGTAGGGCGAGAAGGCTCAGGAATTATAAATATTACAAACAACGCTACACTAAATTCTAATAATGCTGATTTAGCTCAAGAAAGTAGCGCTCTAGGCGAAGTAAATCTCTCTAACGGTGGAAAGTGGAAAAACCTAGATACCATTATAGTGGGTGTCGAAAATATAGGCACTATCAATATGACAGGGCAACAATCTCAGATTGAGACCAGCGACCTTTTAGTTGGAGGCGTTAATGGTAAAGGAGTCGTAAATATTAGAGATAAAAGTAGTCTGAAAGTTGACCGAATCACTCAAGTTGGCGGTTTTGACCAAGATAGTCAAAACGCTATTGGAGAGTTAAACATTGATAATGCAAGAGTCGAAACTCTCGGAATGGTGGTCGGTGCATCTGGTAAGGGTACTGTTGATGTCAAAGAAGGTGGTATCTTGTCTGTAAATGATTTAATTACTGTTGGTAATGAGTCAACAGGAAAAGGCACTATTAATTTAGATGGCGGTTCAAAATTTTTTACGAGTAGCATCGATAGTGAGCGACTCGTAATAGGCAGAGAAGGCAAAGGCATCGTAAACATTAACAACACTTATGATGTTGATGATGGTGCTTGGTCTATTGGAATGGAGATCTCAGAAGATACTATTATTGGTGATACTACAACAGGTATCGGTGAGCTCAATATTGATAGTGCTCTTGTCGATGCTGGTAACCTTATAGTTGGTAATGAAGGGTCAGGGACTCTAAGGGTCGTTAATGATGGATTTTTAGCGGTTGATAATATTTCGCGCGGTGTCGACTCGACACTTTCTGATGTTTATTTTGATCGTGCAGATTTAACTATTGGAAATGACCAGCCAAATCTTTTTGCCAACTTTACCGACAAGCAGCCCATCAAAATAGGTTCAAACGGTCTAATATTTGATGTTATTGATAATGATGTCACGATTAACCCAAATGCTGTACTGATGGGTAATGTAGGCGCTGTGGATTTTGAAGCAGTCAAAGGAGGGTTCGCTAAAGTTGGTACTGGGACTTTGACGATGTCTGCTAATAGCAAGCAATGGACAGGCGAAACTTTAATTACTGAGGGTATTCTGAAGTTGAACGGCGACTATACTATGGCGACAAATGACACGCTAGGTATTGCCCTTGATATCGAAGATGAAGGTAATCTAGAGAGTTATGGTCAATTAGTCGTTAATGGTAATGCTGATATCAGCAAAGGGGCTTTAAAAGTTTACGCTTCTGAAGCTATCGCAGGCATGTCTGGTAGTAATGAGTGGAAAAATATCGTTAGCGCAGACAGTCGTACTGGTGAGTTTGTATCAGTCAGCGATAACAGCCCACTGGTCAGTTTTTACGCAGATTACAGTGACGCTAATGCTGTACATTTAAAAATGGGTACAGCACCAGTTGAGCCTGAGACACCAGTAGTCACACCTGAACCACCAGTAGTCACGCCTGAACCACCAGTAGTCACGCCTGAGCCACCAGTAGTCACACCTGAACCGCCAGTTGTTGATACCACGTTTGTAGAATCAGTAAATACTCAGTCTCAACGTAATGACGTAGGCATCGCCTATGTATTAGACAAAGCCATTCAGGACCGTGTGACAAATGGTGACAATGTATTGGCTGATAGCTTGATTAACTCTACCATCAACTTCAATCAGGCTCAGCTTGCGACAGCTACCAATCAGTTACAGCCATTATTTATGGGTGCAACCAGTCGTATCATCACTGATGCTAACTATGCAGTGACTGATGCTATCAACGAACATAGCCAGACTACCCCTCAGCGTAACCTTTGGGCTCAACTGCTCGGTAATGACAGTAGCCATGATACCGAAAACGGTATTACTGGCTATGACTCTGAAGGATACGGTGCCATTGTAGGATTAGACACACCTGTCAATAGTGATTTAAACCTAGGCGTTGCTTTCTCCTACATCAAGAGTGATGCAGATACCGACGGTACTAGTCTTGATCAGGAGCTAACTACCAAAAACTGGCAAGTATTGGGATACGGTAATTATACTGTAAGCGAAGCAACTGCTCTAAACTTCCATGCAGGTCTAGGTAACAGTGACGTTGAAGGTGAACGTCGTATGACCATATTGACAGATGCTATTGCAAGCTCTGATTACTCTGTTGATACCTTACAAGCAGGACTAGGCGTTGATCATCGTATTGGCACTCAGCAGCGTAATGTGACTCCGTTCGCCCAAGTGAACTATGCGCGTGCTGAGAGCGACAGCTATCGTGAAACAGGGGCTGGTGTATATAACTTAAATGTCGATGAAAATACCTATGAGTCAATGCGTTGGACTGCAGGGCTGCGTTTGTCACAAGCATTGACACCAACGCTTGCACTCACTGGTCAATTGGCAGCAGCTATTGAAAATGGTGATCGCCGATCTGATATTACGGCAAGCTTCATCAGTATGCCTAATGATGAATTCACTACCATTGGACAAGAAGTTGGCCGCGAAATTGGTATTGCAGGTATTGGTTTGAGCTACACACCAACTATCAATACTAAGCTATCTGTAGGTTATCGTGGTGAGTGGCGTGATAACTATGACAGTCAAGGCGCAAATATTTCCTTACAAACGACTTTTTAATAGTTAATACTGCTGCAGAATAAAAAAGCTTGAATCTAATTATCTTAGGTTCAAGCTTTTTTTATGCGTCTAATTTATTGTAAATTTCGTTATTTTTAACCTAAACTTTCGACGCCTGATAAATCTCTTCGATAGAGGTGTTGATAGTGTCAGCAAACTCGCTATCGCTTTGCTGTTTACTCAAACCTTCGGTGAAGGCACGTGAGAAGCTGGCAATCATACCGGGGTTTTGCTTGAGCTTAGCGCATGCGTCACTACGGCTATAACCACCCGATAGTGCCACTACTTTTAATACATTAGGATGGTCAATCAATTCTTGATAAAATCCCGCTTCCTCTGGCAATGTCAGCTTAAGCATGACTTGTACGCCGTCACTCAAACGTTCAAGATTGCGCAAAATATTGGTTTTGAGTATGACTTCGCATTCGTGCTTATTGCTACTGTTGATATCCACTTCTGGCTCAACGATTGGCATTAGACCTTTCGAGATGATTTGTTTGGCCACATCGAACTGCTGCTGTACGACCAGCTCAATACCATCGACGTTTGGCTCATAGATAACAGAACGCATTTTGGTACCAAATACCGGATAGTTTTTTGCTTTGTCTAATAGCAAGTCTAGATTTGGTATCGGCTTCATCACTTGCACGCCACTCATTTGCTCAGCCAAACCCTTATCTACCTTCAGAAATGGCACGATATTTTTATCTTCCCATAGATAATTGGCGGTTGGCTTACCATTGATTTCACGCTCCATGGTGTCTTCAAACAAAATCGCGCCAAGTACCCGTTCATTATCAAAAGCCTTGCACGTTATGATACGAGCACGCATTTCATGCACCATATCAAACATGGCCTCGTCATTATCGTAATCATCACTACCCACGCCATAAGTTTCTAGCGCCTTAGGTGTACTGCCCCCACTTTGATCGAGCGCCGCGATAAAGCCTGAACTGTTTTTTATGCGCTGTAATTGCTTTTCATATTCCATTGAGAGTGCATCCTGTTTTTATTGATTAAAGTTAAACGTTATAGATTGAGCTTTTGTTAGCTTATACAAATCATGCTATTTTTAGATAACCTTACCATAGGATGCTTTGTCTGCCTATATGGGATACGTGAGCATGGCCTAGATATTTCGATGTGTTAATTTATTAGATATCCATTAACGACACCCTAAATCTATCACGCCAAAAATAGTACCGCCACACAACAAACAGCCAGCCCCAATCCCAGCATGTTGACACGATTAAGCGTCTCTTTAAACACCCCAACCCCTATCAATGTTGCCACGGCGATGACCCCAACATTCATACCTGTAAAGACGATACTGGGCGATTCGTGCAATACCTGGTGAGCGCGTACATAGGCATAAATATTCCCCATGTTTAGTGCGCCCAGTAATACCCCAGCTGCTAGTGCATTGCCTTGCCAGCGCACTCGCGTGACGAGCAAATAGATAAAGAGCAGCAAACCGGCCAGACCAAAACTGAGGAACAACGTCAGTGGAAACGCAGTACCATGTTTGGCGACCTGCTTAAACAATATGTCAATGATTCCGTAGCCCGCCAACACGCCAAAGAGCCACAATGGAGTCTGTTTTGCCTGGGCAGTAATACTGTGCTGCTGTGGCCGATAGATCAATGCGCCCAATGCCAAAAAGCCTAGCACCAACCCAAACACACGCGTACCCGTCAGTATCTCACCAAAAAATAAAAAAGCGGCCACAATCGGAATAATGAGAGACAAACGCTGCGCGGCATCAGTTGCGACCATACCCACTGATTCAATAGCACGTCCAAGAATAATGAACACCGCTGGCAGTAGGATACCAAGGGCGATGACAATACCCCAAGCACTTCCAAGCGCATTGATACTACTAAGATCAGGCTTTAGCAAAAACCAAGTGAGCAAAAAGGCAATTGGGTAACCGGCAACGATGGTCTGACGGATGTCTATGTTTTTCTGTCGTAATATTTTTAGAAGTACTGAAACGGCGACACTACATAGCACCGCAATGGTTAAATACATCATACTTTTTGCCTTATTATGCTTTGATATTTTATGCCAATTGATGTGAATACCAAATCTGCCATCACAACTAAATTGAAACAAAATTTGAAATGTAGCAATATATTCATTATAGAGCCAGACATTTCTCAGTGCTCAAAAGATAAAGTGCCAGATAGTGTCTGCTACGTTCAAATTACAATTAGCCTGCAGCTCTACTGGGTAATTTTGCTAAAATAGCGGGTAACCCCAATCACAAAAGTAAAGATTTGAGATAACGAGTCCTCTCGTTCATCTTGACGTACTGCTATTGATGTTTTATGACTGCCTATGAATGCTCTATTTCGCTTTTTCGAAAACCGTCTGCCCGCCTTTCCTGATACCCCTATGCCATTGCCATCACCTCGTGATGGTATGCTCAAGTTTTTGTGGGCATGTACCACTGGACTGCGCGGCTGGCTACTGATTTTCATGATTTTGTCCGCTGGTATCGGCATTTATGAGGCCATGCTATTTGCTTGGATTGGCAATATCGTTGACTGGCTGGGCGTATATACGCCGCAAAATTTATGGCTAGAAAAAGGCGATATGCTGCTCCTGATGCTCGCGGTTATGATAGTCAGTCCGATATGGATTGCCTTATCGTCTTTTATCCATTTTCAGACCTTGCAAGGCGTGTTCCCCATGCAGATGCGCTGGCGTTTTCATCAGCGGATGCTGGGTCAGTCCATGCAGTTTTATCAAGATGAGTTTTCGGGTCGAGTCTCAGCCAAAGTCATGCAGACGGCTCTAGCCGTTCGCGATACGGTGATGACTGTCACCGACATGTTCATGTATGTCTCTGTGTATTTTATCACCTCAGGGGTGATTTTATTTAATTTAGACAGCCTGTTACTTATTCCTTTTATGATTTGGTTGGTTTTGGTTGCGATCACTATTTGGTACTTTATCCCTAAACTCAAGGAGACGGCCATAGTTCAAGCAGATGCGCGCGCGTTGATGACGGGGCGCATCACCGATGCGTATGCCAATATCATGACCGTTAAACTGTTTAGCCATTCGCGTCGTGAGCTCGGCTATGCCAAAAATGCCATGGGACAATTCCTAGGCACTGTCCATGCACAAATGCGCTGGGTCAGTTATTTGGAAGTATCCACGCATATGATTAGTGTGATTTTGGTCAGTAGTACGGCCGGTATTGGGCTTTATTTATGGCAGCAGGGCGCCGTTGGTGTTGGTGCGATTGCAGCAGCGACCGCCATGGCACTACGCCTAAATGGATTAACACGCTGGATCATGTGGCAGACAGCCAGTTTGTTTGAAAGTATCGGTACGGTACAAGATGGTATGCGCACGTTGTCGGCGCCGCAAACGATTGTGGACAAACCTAATGCGCCAGCGCTTGCTGTTACGGACGGTCGCATCGTATTTGACCATGTTGATTTTAGCTATGAAGGGGATGAGGACGAGAGTATAGACGGAGCGCCTCTTGATGCTACTAAGCATACGCCAACCGCATACACCAAATTATTAGACGATTTTCACCTCGACATCAAACCCGGTGAAAAGATTGGTTTGGTCGGACGCTCAGGTGCTGGTAAATCAACGCTCGTTAATTTATTACTGCGCTTCTTCGATGTCGATAGCGGTAAAATCCTGATTGATGGTCAAGCTATCGATGCCGTTACGCAAGAGTCGTTACGCAGTCAAATCGGTATGGTGACTCAAGATACGTCATTGCTACATCGTACTGTGCGTGAAAACATTGCCTATGGTCGTCCTGATGCGACGGATGCAGAAATTATGATAGCGGCCAAACAAGCGCAAGCGTGGGATTTCATCAAAGACTTGTATGATGACAAAGGCAACGTCGGCCTTGATACCCAAGTCGGTGAACGCGGCGTCAAACTATCTGGCGGTCAACGTCAGCGTATCGCCATTTCACGTGTTATGCTAAAAAATGCGCCCATACTACTCTTGGATGAAGCGACCAGTGCGCTAGATTCTGAGATCGAATATGCTATTACCGAGAGCCTAAACGATATCATGACCGGCAAAACCGTCATCGCTATTGCGCATCGTCTCTCTACCATTGCCGCGCTCGATAGACTGGTTGTCATGCATCAAGGTCGCATCATCGAGCAAGGCAGCCATGATGAGCTGTTGGCATTAAATGGCGTCTATGCCCGACTGTGGCAGCGTCAAAGTGGTGGTTTCTTAGGTGAAGACAACTAATACTCATCAAGAAAAATCACGATAAAACAAATCGCAACAATAAGTCACAAGGAAGTGTCTATTTTATGGAAGCATTCACAAACAGCATTGATATTGGCGGAAAACAAGCACGCTATTATAATCTTAGCCAATTTAATCAGCCATTAGAATCCAGCACTACCCCACGCGCGCCAGCACATTTTTATAGCGGTAATAGTTTTACCGTTGGTACCTATACGCCACTATTAAGTGAGCTGGCGACTGAGTTTGATATCAGCTCCCTCGCCCTGCGTGGCTACTGGTATGACAAACCTCAAAGCCGTCGCCTTACGCGTGAGCAAGATGCCGACATGCTGATTGAGTTCTTAGAAAAAACCCAAGACAACCCTGTCGTTGGCATTGGTCATTCGCAAGGCGCAACAGCTACCGCCATTGCAGCAGCCAAACGTCCAGAGTTATTTTCGCAGCTGTATCTCATAGAGCCTGTGACCTTTACCAAAAACCAAGCCACCTTATATAACTTATTACCGCGTAAGCTTTTGCTGAACCGTGAGCCTTTTAAAAGCACGTTAATCAAGCAATCTACTTGGCCGAGCGTCCATAATTACTATGAGAGCCTACGGGCGCAGCGAGCCTATAAACGTATCAGCGATAAGCATTTGCAAGTGTTTGCCGAGCAAAGCTTGAGCAAAAATAAAGATGGTCGCTATACGTTGATATTCGCGCCTGAGCAAGAGCTCGCCAACTATTTTGGCGCACCTCATATTGATGCGGCGCTCAAAAAACTGCACTGTCCGTATACCTTGATTACGGGTAAGCCTACCTTATTCATTAATAACAAAGTGCGAAAACAATGGCAAAAATTTGTCCCAAATAGCAGTATCATCTCGCTGTCAGATTACGGTCATCTTTTGCCAATGGAGGCGCCTGAACTGTGCGCTAGGATCATCAATGAGCATTATCAAAACAGCCAATAAGGACTTAAGACGACTAACCTATGACTGATCTCTTTGCCCCTGCGCCCACCGATAATTTACTACCCTATGATGGTAATGTGAACGATTTAGGGGTAATTATCGATGACGCCAACACCCTTTATAACACCTTACTCACCGGCCTTCCTTGGCAATCAGATATCGTGACGTTGTTTGGTAAGACTCACGTGACGACTCGACAAATCGTCTGGATGGGAGATACAGAGGCAGACTATCAATACTCAGGGCATGTGCGGCAAACAGTGCCATGGTCAAGTACAGTGTTCCACGTGAAACAGTATATTGAGCAAGCTTTAGCAAAAACTGGGGTTATTGCCCATTTTAATACTTGCTTGCTTAACTATTACCCTTCTGGTGTTGATGGTATGGGCTATCATGCAGATGATGAAAAAGAGCTGGGTACTCAGCCAGTTATCGCCTCGCTATCTCTTGGTGCAACACGAAAATTTGTGTTTAAACATAAAAAAACTCAAGATAAAGTTGAATTTTATCTTGAGTCTGGTCAGTTAGTTGTGATGCATGGTGACACACAAACCTTTTGGAAACACACCATTACGAAAACTAAAAAAGTCTCAGAAGGGCGTATTAGCCTGACGTTTAGGCAGATGGTTTTGAGCTAGTCAGCTTTCAAAACTATCTTGCCAAAGGCGTCGCCTTTTTGCAGCTCATGGTGAGCGGCAACGACTTCAGAGAGTGGATAGATTTTTTGAATCTTTAGCGTCAGCTTGCCATCAGCGACTTGCTGCAAAACACGCGCCATATCTTCACCATTACGTTGCGACTTATAACCGGCCACATTTAAGTTCTTTTGACTACCCGCTTCTTTGAGCTTATCTACCCAAATGGTGGGTAATACATAGACATGCCCTTCGGGCTTGATCACGCTAAGCGCTCGTATACCTGCATCACCGCCCACCAAATCTAACAGCACATCCGCTTGCAGCTCAGGGAACGCCTCATCCTTAGTATAATCAATCCAGCCAGTCAGCTTAGATACATCTATCAATTCATCAAGCTTGGCGTACTTTTCCGGCGAGCAAATTACCGTTACTTTGATATTATCTTGCGCCACTTTATTCATGAGCAATTGAATCAATAAATGTCCGACGCCGCCTGCTGGCGCATTGATCACCACATGTTCGCCTGCTTTTATATCCGCAAAATCCACAAACTGTAACGCCGTCTGGCCGATACAAGGCAATGCCCCTGCTTGCTCTAATGTGACATTTTCTGGCACTTTTGCGAGTAGCTTGGCATCTACTGCCGCATATTGTGCATAGCCGCAACCGCTAAAACTCAAAGCGGCCACTCTATCCCCGATAGCAAACTCGTCGCTATTACTGCTGACTACTTCGCCTGCTACATCAAAACCTAAAATTGCAGGCTGGTCATTGTCGAATTTTTCTTTTTGGATGGCAGCCGCTCCCCAACCCTTACCTTGACGTGTTTTATAATCGACAGGGTTGATGCCAGCGTAGGCAATTTTTATTAATACTTGGTCTTCCACCAATTCTGGCATCGCTACACCATCTTGATATTGCATCACTTCAGGCGCGCCAAATTCACGTATGAGCACCGCATGCTGAGTATTTGGTATTTGATTATTAGACATCGTTATATATCCTTATATGTTATCGGACGATTTATTTTGCGCCCATTTTTTGATTGACACTTTATTTGATAAAGGCTGCATTTTATAGAAGCTTAATTTTATAGAACTTTTCTCATTATTTTTTTAGTACTTTATCGCTATTTTATAGCAAAGCCAATTCTGCGCTAATTGGCAGATGATCTGATAGCGTTGACCATGGTTTGCCAGTGTGTACCCAAGCGTCCTTAACAACCAGATTGCGTACATAGATACGATCTAGGCTGAGTACGGGTAACTTGGCTGGGAACGTCGGCATTAGCTTGCCATGGCAATGTTTAAAGGCTTCGGTCATACCAAGATCATGCGCCAGTTTATCGCAAGACATTTTCTTCCAATCATTAAAGTCGCCTGCCAAAATCAATGGCTGATCATCAGAAATCTCATGACATATATAGTTAGTAATGGCTTCATACTGCTTAATACGATCACGCTCAAACAGATTTAAATGCGCGCATAACACAACGACAGGTCGCTCCCAACCGATAGGCTGTACCTCACAGTGTAAGACGCCGCGTTGCTCAAGTTTATTGACGGTGATATTGACATTGTGTTTTGGATCTAACGGAAATCTGCTCAATACGGCATTGCCATGATGGCCGTTCTCGTATTCTGAGTTTTTACCATAGCTGTTTTCTAGATCTAAAAACTCGCCAAACCATTCGTGCTGCGACTGATCTGGGTATTCGTTGTATTGTATGTTGCGCTTGAGGTTTTGTCCTTGCACTTCTTGCAAGCACAGTATATCCGCACCCGCAGCTTCTAGTGCTTTAGCAATACCTTGCATTTTTACTTGGCGGTTCAGTGGTGACATGCCTTTGTGAATATTGTAGCTGGTCAGCACAAAAGAGGTGGTAGTCATAATTTCGTTCGTCATAAAAAGATCAGCAAGCAGATGAATACGCTACTGAGTATAACAGCAGTCGTATTTATCAGCAGCAGTTAATCAGAGATAACTCGTAGTAGTATTGCTAAGAGAAACTGATAAATAGATCATAGTCTTTATGACTCAATACGATAAAGCACAACCAATGCGCCGTATGGCTAACAACGATCGTGCTGGTTAAAATTAATGCTACATGATGCCATTGATAATTTAATATAAATGGTTATGTTACTGATTTGTTTATATCCAAAGGCGTCATACGTGGAATATCTGGCATATCTGTCAACGCAGGATCAATAACAGGCTGTGGATTGTGAACAATACTATTGATATGAGCTTTTAGTTGTAAAAAATGACTGTCTGTCACAATATCAGGAGAACGAGGCCGTGCGAGCGGCACTTCAATAATCTCTTGTACCTCACCTGGATTGGCCTTTAGCACAACGATACGATCTGACAGTAATACTGCCTCATCCATGTCATGCGTAATAAATACGATGGTAATATCAATATTGCGCCACAAATCTAGCAAATGCTTCTGCATTTTTTGACGCGTGTAAGGATCAAGTGCGCCAAAAGGCTCATCCATGATCAATACTTTTGGCTCATTGACCAGCGCTCGCGCAATCGCAACACGCTGCTTCATACCGCCAGACAGCTGATGTGGATAGTGGTTTTCGTACTTGGTCAGTCCAACCACATCAAGCCATTCACGAGCGCTACGCTCTGCACTCGACTTGCTGCGGCCACCCATGATAGGGCCAAACATCACATTCTCTTTGACAGTCTTCCAAGGAAATAACGTATAGCCTTGAAAAACCATGCCACGACTGGCGCTTGGGCCTTTGACTTTTTCTTTATCAACGATCACCTCGCCGCTAGGATACGCATCTAAGCCTGCAACGATACGACCCAATGTTGATTTACCGCAACCAGAAGGCCCAATCACACATACAAACTCACGCTCATAGATTTTTAGGCTGACATCCTTCAATATCACTTTTTGGCTACCACCTTGATCAAACGATTGTGTCAGTTGATCAACTTGCAGCACCACATCTCGCTGATAAAGCGCTTTGAAATAATCATCAGTGGCACCGCTATGGGTGGTGCGTGCACTATCTGTAGGGACGGAAGAGACCATATCGTTATTTATCATTTAAATACTCGCTTTCCATTTGAAGAGTTTTTTACCGAGCTGGTACAACAAGATATCTGTACCTAAACCGATAAACCCAATGAGTAGAATACCTGCATAGACGTTATCAAAATGCTGGTAGCGGGCTTGTTGCACAATAAACCATGTAATACCGGACGTCGTCCCTATCAGTTCAGCGACAATCAGATACGTCCACGCCCATCCCAGTAGAACACGCAGGTCTCGATAGACATCAGGCAAGACTGCAGGCAGCAGTACATAAAAGAAGCTTTTTAGTTTGGTCGTGCCTAGCGTGTAGCCTGCCTCAATCAAACCAAGATCCATGGTGCGCGTGGTATTTGCAATGATTAGAATCTGTTGAAATAGAGTCCCAATCACGATGATGGCAATTTTTGGTCCGTCGTAGATACCGAGCACTGCCACGGCCAAAGGCCCGAATGCTGGCGCTGGTAGGTAACGAAAGAACTCTACGAAAGGCTGAGTGATTTGTGCGATTTTCTGAGAAAAACCGCACAGCAGACCTAGCGGTATACCGACGATAGATGAGATAAAAAAAGCAATAAACACCGTACGGATACTCTGCCAGAGACTCTCATGCAACCAAGGGCCATCCGCTTGCGCAGGCGGGGTGACAAACGCAGTGACCATCGCTGTGGCTACCTCATCAGGTGCTGGCAAGTAGACAGGATTGACCAGCTTGCCTTGCGGCGGTACTGCATCAGAGGCCATCGCATCCTGTGCCTCACGGTAAAATACCTCTTTATCAATACGGCTGCCCTCTTGTAAATAAGTACTTCCGCCTGCATCGGTAATCTCAACTTGCGGATGCCAAATAAAAGGCAGATAGCTGACCGCACACCATATTAAGATTGGAATCAAAAACGAGAGTACATTGAGCCCAAGCGTGGTTTTCTTGGTGAGATATGTATTGATATGACTCATAGACTACCCTCTAAAACGATGATAAAGACTCGACAACCACTGCCTTTGTAATAAATGAAAAAGCAGTTATCCTTACTTATTAATCAAATCAGGATAGATCAATTTATCTATGTCGAGCTTTTGATCATAAACTTTATTATCAATATTGAACTGGTTGACATGATAGCTTGACCCATAAATAGAGCTCAGCTCATCAGACTTTGCAAAAATCTTTTTATTGTCCTCAAGGCTCATCAGTTTTGTCCCATCTAAGAAGGCACTGTACTGATCGGCAGGGACATTGACTTTGTTAGACATAATGCTAATCGCATCATCTCTAGTCGCTGGATCATTGATATAGTTGACAACTTTGCCCCACACCTGAATAATTTTGGCATACTCTGCCTTGTGCGCAGACAGACTGGCTGGACTGACGGCTAACGTGTCATAAATAAGACCTGGCTCATCCGCTGAGGTATAGATGGCTTTTGCACTTGGCACGTTTTTCAGTGCTTGGTTGGCATTAGGCTGCCAGATAGCAATGGCATCAATACTGTCATTTGTGAAGACTTGCGGTAACTCGTTTGTAGTGGCATTTACCAGTGTTACATCAGCCTCTGTCAATCCGTTGTCAGCCAGTGCACTGTTGAGCAGTAAATGATCTACTAAGCCTTTTTCGACACCGATTGACTTGCCTTTTAGGTCGGCTATGCTAGTAATAGAGGGTTTAACGATGATCTGATCATTACCTGCTGAGTAGTCATTGACCAAGATAATGATGCCCTCACTACCACTCGCAGCGTTGACTAGATTGTCGCCATTGGTGACAGAGATGGCATCCAACTGGCTTGATGCAAAAGCAGATAACGAGGCAGAGTAATCAAACCATTTAAACTCAACATTCACGCCAGCTTCATCAAACCAGCCTTTATCAATCGCAATCTGCCACGCTACCCAGCCAGGCCAATCACTGTAGCCGATAGAAATCGGTTCATCATTTGAGGCAGTGACATTTTCTGGTGCCGCTTCCCCTTCAGGTGCTGACACGGTGGCCGTGTTGTCACAACCAAATAGCATAAAGCTTGAGAGAACCGCAAAAGTAAATAAGCGTCGATTCATGAGTCTTGCTCCTTGAATAAAGACAGGCCCATTATGGGAATGTCCGTTGATTATTGTTTGCAATACCACGAGAGAGAATATTACTGGCGCTACTATTTTTGGATCATAAGTCAATTGAGTCAGTCTAAGTTACGGGCTCTGACTGCTTGGCTATATAAGCTTTCCAACCACCGAACGCGGTCACATCTGTACCGCCTTTAAACCCATATTCTTCACAAATGAAGCTCTTGACCCAACGTCCGTCTGCCAATTCAACATTACCGATGCCTAATGGCGCAGGTACTTCGTTGACGATATCGCCAAATCTCGCTCTAGGAATTCTCCAAACTTCTACCGCAATAGAGCGTCCTTCATCATGGCGTTTCAGTCCCGGTTTGGCAGGTGTCGATCCTGCCAATGCAAAGAGCTGATAAGTTGCTGCCGTTTGGGTTTGTTCGGACAACACACCGCCTCTATCGGTCAGCTGATAATTGAGCGGCATACCACTCAAATGCGCACCAACCACGGCTAACGCCACGCTACTATCACTGCCATCTGTACTCAGTGGAATAAGCGGTTGTGGTTGTTCAGATTGAGCTGTTTGTGTTTGAGAGGTGCCGGAGTGATAACGATGGTTAGAGGTTCCCATTGGTATATCCAGAGCGGTCTGCCACTGATGACCAAAATTGGCTAAAGCTTCGTCATGCCAGCCCATAGCGATAAAGGTCACACCGCGCGGCAGGCCATCTCTAGCGATTAGATTCGGCAACGCCAACGCCGACAAGTCCGCTAGATTCACAAAATTAGTATAAGCACCCATGTGACTGTTTTTCGTTAACGGGTCGGCATTGACCGCATCGATGGTATAGATGGTTGGTGCGGTTGGCACCATTAATGCGTCAAATTCAGATAGCGTTTGTTGAATACGGCGACTTAATGCAGCACGAGAATACTCAGCACTCATCGCATCAACCGCATTGTAGTTCTCAGCTTGACTGATGATTTGGCGAGTGACAGGCAACAATGTGTCACGCTCGACGAGCTGATCAATGGCAAAGGTGCGTTCACTAACCCAGCTGTCGTTATAGAGCGCATCTGCTAACTCATTAAAGACGGTAAAGTCTATCGGTGTGATCTCATAACCCATCGTCTGTAGCTGCGAGATGGCTATCTCAAAAGCCTGCTCTGACTCGGTATCACCATAGAACTCTAAAATATCAGGGATAGCGATTTTGCCAAGGCTAAAGGCGACTGGCACAGTGGCAGGATGGATACGACTGTAATCATCCTCTTTATCGTAGCCCTTCATCAGCTGTGCTACGTGCCACGCATCATCAACACCCAGTGCAAAAATAGAAATCACATCATGTAATCGACAAGCGGGAATGAGACCCGTACTGGAGAACCAGCCTTTTGTAGGCTTCAAACCCACTATATTGTTATGACCCGCAGGCACACGTCCAGAGCCTGCTGTATCCGTTCCTAATGCAAAAGGCACGATGCCATTTGCCACACTTACCGCAGAGCCTGAGCTTGAGCCACCACTGATATAGTCAGGATTGAAACTGTTGGCCACTGCCCCATAAGGTGAGCGCGTACCTACCAGTCCTGTCGCGAACTGGTCAAGATTGGTTTTGCCGATGACGATAGCGCCTGCTGATTTGAGCTTGGCGATCACATGCGCGTCTTTGTCAGCCAAATACAAAGGATCTGTACACCCTGCCGTGGTATGAAACCCTGCCACATCGATGTTGTCTTTTACCGCAAATGGTATGCCGTATAGCGGTAAGTCTTGAGGAGTTTGCGCGGCGATACTATCAATCTGTGCGGTTAATTGCTCAGAAGTTGCAATCTCAATCCAAGCATTATTGTCATTGCTAATACCCGCCACATAATCCAGTAGATCACTTAGTTGGGCAGTTCCTTCGGCATAAGCGCTTTGCCAATCTTTGATCGTCCAATTCTTTTGCATAGTTGCTCTCTCTATTATTCTTCGCCATTTTTATCGTTGTTTTGCTATCTCACTATCGTCTAGATGAGTTCGTACAGCATCAGCTTTCTTCGTGTGCGTTTGAGTCTGCCACCAATGTCTCGTGAGCAGTAATGGGTGCAAGTACAAATAACGGTTGCTCGGGTTTCACTGTAGTACCAATCTCAATTTCAATACTCACGACCTGCATCGCAACGGGTGAGACAATTGGTATCTCAATTTTCATGGCTTCTATGATTGCTAGGGTCTGCCTCTCGTCGACTACATCACCTACCGCGCAAGAAATCTTCCAGACACTGCCCATCATATGAGCTTTGACGACTACCCCGCCCTCAGGTACAGAGACCTCTGATGACACTTCTACCGCGTCGATATCTTCGCCAACATACTGGTCAAGGCCTTGTTGCTTCCAGCGTTGTCGTTCAGCATCAAAGTTGGCTTGCTGCTGATCTTTGAACGTCTGAATACTGTCTTTATTTTCACTCAACATATCGTAATACTCAGCGAGGTTTAACACACTATCTTCAACCTCGATCGATAGCTCACCCGCTTTAAAGGCAGTACGCATCGATAACAGCTCTTCTTCACTGACTTCATAAAAGCGAATCTGATCAAAGAATCGTAGCAGCCACGGTTTTTCCGCTTCAAAGCTTGGATGCGAGCGATAGCGGTTCCAGATTTGTAGCGTCCTACCGACGAACTGATAGCCGCCTGGGCCTTCCATACCGTAGATACACATATAAGCGCCGCCGATACCCACCGCATTCTCTGGCGTCCATGTTCTGGCAGGATTGTATTTGGTGGTGACCAAACGATGTCTTGGATCAAGCGGTGTGGCAACAGGCGCACCCAAATAGACATCACCAAGTCCCATAACCAAATAGCTGGCATCATAGACAATATCTTTGACCGCTTGGGCAGAGTCCAAGCCGTTGATACGTCTGATAAATTCGATGTTGTCAGGGCACCAAGGTGCGTCAGGATAGACAAGTTGCTGATACTTCTCAGTTGCTAGCTTAGTCTGAGAGTCAGCCCACGCCATAGGTAGATGAACAATTCTGGACGGCACTTGCATGTGCTTAATATCGGGCAATGCACTTTCTGCTTGCTTGAGGATTGCCAGCAGTGCTGCCTGTGGCAATTTTAATGAATGGTAATGCACTAATAACGAGCGAATACCTGGCGTCATGTCGATGATGGCATCGATATGCTGTGCTTGTAGGCACTCCATCAACGCCTGAACGCGGAAGCGCAATTGAAAATCAAGCACCTGCTCGCCATACTCAATCAATATATAGCTGTCTCCAGCAGGGCGATACACCACTTTTGGTTGGTCGTTATTGATGGGTAAAGTGTCTAATATGGCTGTCTGCAAAGTCGCGTTTTCTGTATGAATGGGTAAATCATAATCCACCAAATCACAGTGATCAGCCCGTAGCATGTCATCGTAACGCTGATGTAATTGTGCTGCTTGATCGTAGCGGACAGGGACAAACTGCACTCGATCACCTGCCTTGAGCTGTCCCATTTTCCAGCGTTCACCTGCAACAATGACGCTTAAACACACAAAGCCACCGAGGCTTGGGCCATCAGGACCTAAAATGATCGGCATGTCACCTGTGAAGTCAATCGCACCAACAGCATAGGCATTGTCATGGATATTTGAGGGATGTAGTCCTGCCTCGCCGCCATCTTCACGCGCCCATTCAGGTTTGGGTCCGACTAGACGTATACCGGTACGGCTAGAGTTATGATGCACCTCCCATTCATGTTCAAAGAACTTCGTCACATCATCGTCCGTAAAGAAATCTGGCGCGCCGTGTGGTCCATACATGACCGCGATTTGCCATAGTCCATTAAACGCTGGTTGCTGTGCAGCAGATAAGGTTTTAGTAGCAATAGACGTATCGCACTGTACAACCGGTAGCATGTCGCCGATAAGTAAGTTACGACCAGCATGACCACCAAACTGGCCTAAACTAAAGGTCGCTTGACTACCCAAATACTCAGGAACATCTATGCCACCCTTGATAGCGATATAGCTTCGGCAGCCTGAGGTGATATTGCCACAAATAAGTTTTTGACCTTTACGTATAGGAATGGTTTGCCACATCGGCTGCTCTACACCATCCAAGGTACAAGCCATGTTACCGCCAGTAATGGCAATCTGACTGTCGCAATGGAACAATAAGGTCGGTCCTGTAACCACGCATTCAAGACCTGCGGTGTTAAATGGATTGCCCAACAGCTGATTACCCGTATTGAGACTCAGACCATCTATTGCCCCTGATGGTGGTACGCCCACATCCCAGTAGCCTTCTCGGCCAAGTACATCTTGTACGGCCGTCTGTACGCCCGACTGCAACACTTCAATTTTTTGACTGAGCCACGTAAAAGTGTTCAAAAATCTTGTAGTCTGCTCGCCTGCATGAAATGTCTCTGAGGCCACTATCTGCTGCAAATACTCAAGATTGGTTTCAAGACCTGCCATACGTGACACGGCTAAACTTTGACTCATTCTCTCCAGTGCTTGCTTGCGATCAGGTGCCGTGACAATGATTTTTGCTAGCATCGGGTCATAAAAGGCTGATATCTCACTGCCTGTTTCTATCCAAGTCTCGACACGAGCGGCTGGGTCAAAATAAGCATCCGTTAAAATCCCCGTACTTGGCTGAAAGCTTTTGACAGGGTCTTCTGCATACAGACGCACCTGAATTGAATGTCCTGATGCATGCAATGGCAACTCTGGTAACACGAACTCGCCTGCAGCCAGCTCAATCATCCAGCGTACTAGGTCCACGTGATAGATTTCTTCTGTGACGCCATGTTCAACTTGCAAGCGTGTGTTCACTTCCAAGAAATAGAAGTCTTGCGTAGACACATCCATCACAAACTCAACGGTACCAGCAGAGCGATAGTTGACTTGTTGCATCAACTTAGTAGCCACCGCTTGTAGGTTTTGTCTTTGTGCATCTGATAATAGCGGCGCTGGTGTTTCTTCAATCACTTTTTGATTACGACGCTGGATAGAACAGTCACGCTCTCCTAAAGTGATGATATTACCTGCCCCGTTACCAAACACTTGCACTTCGATATGGCGAGCATGCTCTACAAATTTTTCGAGATATAGCCCAGCATCACTGAAGTTGCTTTGTGCCAAATGATGCACAGACTCATAAGCATCCTTTAGTTCGACCTCATTCCATACCAGACGCATGCCGATACCGCCGCCGCCTGCAGTGCTTTTTAGCATGACAGGGTAGCCAATACGCTCGGCCTCACATAATGCTTCGTCCACATCTTGTAGCAGTTCGCTACCAGGCAACAATGGCACTTGGCTGTCAATGGCGAGCTTACGAGCCGTATGCTTGAGCCCAAAACTCAGCAGCTGCTCAGAGGTTGGCCCAATAAAAGCAATACCAGCCGCTGTACAGCGATCACAGAACGCCGCGTTTTCTGATAAAAACCCATAGCCAGGATGAATCGCTTCTGCGCCTGAATCAATCGCTGCTTGCAATACTTTATCCATATTTAGGTAACTATCACTGGCAGGGCCAGAGCCAATATTGATGGCTTCATCAGCCTGACTGACATGTAGTGAGCCTCGATCTACATCGGTATAGACAACGACTGAGCCGACGCCCATTTGCTTTAAGGTACGTATAATTCGGCAAGCAATAGCACCGCGATTGGCAATCAATACTTTTTTAAACATTACAACTTCCTCAGCATTCTCATTAATAGGCAGTATCGTCTTGTTCGAAAATCGCTTACTTACTCATAAATCACCAGCTCAATGGGTGTAGGGTTATAGCCGTTGCAGGGATTGTTGAGCTGAGGACAGTTCGATATCAGGACAATCATGTCCATTTGAGCGGTGATATCGACGTATTTGCCAGGGGCTGAGATGCCATCATCAAACGCCAAACTACCATCAGGCGTAATAGGCACGTTCATAAAGAAATTGATATTTGGTCCGACATGACGTAGGTTCAGATCATATTTTTGAGCAATGGGATGCGTTGCTAGAGTATGCATAAAGTTGTTTCGGCAGCTATGCATAGGATAAGTATCATGAGCATAACGCACGGTATTACTCTCACATGAGCATGCACCGCCCAACGTATCATGACGACCACAGGTGTCATCTGTGATAGTGGCAATGACGCGCCCTCTATTAGTGAATAGCTGACTACCCATCTCTAAAAACAGCTTTTGATTTTGTGCCAATGTATCCGTGGCACTATAACGTTCAGCAATATCGGCACAGCTTATAAACAAGGTATCGACCGCTTGATTGCCTTCGGTATCTATAATACGCAAGGTCTGGTTTTTCTTAACCTCTGCCATCCATCCCTCTCCAGCAGCACAAACCTCACGTAGCTTGATCGTCTTGGAATCGATTGACTCTAAAGTTGTTGATGCTGGATTTTGAATAGCTTGATCTTTATTTTTAGTATCATTGTTAGTTGTCATGAGTCTGCTCTCTTAGTTGATATGACTGGTTGTAAACGTTATAGGCATAAATGTTATGTGAATGAGCCTATAAAACTCGTTTTGTCAGTCAAAAATTAGAAATTGGTAACCACTTAATTGATAAGCATTTAATAGCTGCTTTCGCCTATCGAACACTGCCTTTCGTTAGGCGTTCGTATAGTCGCCAAAATAGCGTGCATTATTCTCAAACCCGCGTTGGTTTTGCGAGCAAGAGTCACGGCAAATATCAAACTCTGCCTTTGGCACTATAGGCGCTGCTTGCTGAATGGTTAGCTCAATATCAGCTGGATCATAGATGTCTGATGGATCAAGTGGGTGCGGGGCATTACAGATGAATACTAAGCAATTCATCTCAAACCGTAGGGCGATAGATTGGTTGGTGTTGTCAGCAGCGATATAGGACAGCTGCCCTTGTAGATCGGGGGTGACTTTGGAGAACAGGTTTATCGTTGCCGTAAGGTCGCGCTCATTTAGCGCAAACTTCGACATCTCTGTTAGTAGTCCGTCAAGACCGTTTTGATAGCGCTCGTTACGAGCATCTTGGAAGGTTTTTTTGCCATATTGTGAGCTGATCATAGCAGCGGTGCTAGGGCCACAAATGGCATCGTTCCAGCCATGGTCATCGCTGATAATAGAGGCTAGCACTCGGCCCATATCGGAGTAGAGTACGTGACCTTCAGATAAATATAAGGTGTGTTGTGCTTTTAGACTATCTGGCATGTTGAAGCGTTCAAGCTTCTCATCAGCATTGACCACATATAGGCTAGCATTGGCATTGGCTGCCAGTGATTTAAGCGTTAATACAGTGTTTTTATTGATACGGCCACACCAATGATGGCCACCTGGTAGAGGCGTGGTAAAACGATCTGAATACGAGCTATCGGAAGTAGTAATTGAAACGGATGACATAAAAAACTCCACAGTTATGAGCTTAAGTGAACAGTGTCACTTAGAGTCTCCCGGGCTTTTATCCCTCCGTGTAGTTCTTTCGAACCGCCATCTCTCGGACCAGTCATATAGTTTTAGAAAATGATCTACTACTATATCGGAACCCTAGACGGCATTTTTTTAGCTCTTAGATTGATGATATACGGTAGTTAACCGTGTACTAACAACGATGCAAGCCTTGTGCCAGCTAAGATTTATAATGCTTAATTTATCGCTTATGTTTAGTTAAAAAGAAAATCTACTCAGCAAAAAATCAATAATATTGGCCAAATAAATCTTTAAAAAATCATACTAATAATTCCTTCAATCAACTGATATATATAGGATGTACGCAATATTTATATTACTAGCACTACCTTAAAATCCGAAGCTCACAGTATTCAAAATAATTATTCCAATAAACTTTAGAGAGACTAATTGCCAAATTTAAAAATGCACTATAGTAGAACATGGTGCACCACAATGATAACGACTGCCCTACTCTGCACCGCCCAAAATTGATAAAAGATGGCTTCCTCTCTATTAATACAAGTATCTTCACACAAAAAAAGAGCACTGGCTCATGTTGAACCAGTACTCTCATATCAAAACTACCTGTCATTAATGGCTCATTTATAAATGAACATCGCTAATAGCAGTCACTGTTAGATTAGTAACGAGTGACCAAGGCAATCGGTTGATCTTCACCCATAATATCTTGTGGCATAAACACGGCCTCACCGCCATTATGAATGACGTGCTCGATGATTTCGCCAACGGCATCATCAGTCACCCCTTCTGCAGTAACGTCATCTGCAAGACTTAATGTTTGTGCTTTTTCATCAATTTTGGCAGATTGTATATAGCCACGGCGTACATAGAGGGTCTCGCCAGCACCTTGGAACGCGCTACGATATACTTCCTGCAAATCCGTCTGTAACATATTGGCACCGCGGGCTTTGTCAATCTCGCCCAAAGCAGCATGATGTAATGACGTACGATATCCTTCTACAGATTCTTGCACACTATCAACGATATGCTGTGCACTACCATCCTCTAGATTGGTGGCGTTTGATACCGTGGCGATGATGTTGTCTGGACGATCACAGACTTCTTTGTAGTAACCTATATTTTTGGCATCACCCACAATCACAAGTGGCATTTTATGCTCGCCCCACAGCTCTTGTACGCTTTTATCGACTTGGTTAAAGTATTCTTTTAGATGGCTGCTCTCATTATTTGATGAGCGATCTGAACCGCCGTCACCTGTTGTATATAACCCATTATTCTCAACAGGGAACTGAATATTTTCCATGTTATTTTGTGCATCGTCATCTTTATCAAACTCTCTGATGACACGATCATTTGATGCTTCAATCAAGCGAGCCTTATCACGGGTCAGCACGACTGTATAGTAATGAACGGCACTTGCCATATCACGAACTAGGTCGCGCGTGGCAAAACTGTCCGAAATAACCACACGCTCTGTCGTATCGATGGGCATACGGATCACTTGTACATCGTCGGTACTGGCAAATATGGCTAAGGTATCAAGGTTATAATTATGGTTTAATTCGCTGGTCTTAGCATGAATCTTATCTAAGATAGTTGTCGCTGTACTCTTATCATATTCTTTGGTTAAGCGATCTTCTACGACTTTTAGCTGATTTTTTAGAGCGATTGGATCTTGCTCATTGGCTGGATGCGCTCGATGTGTCTTAACAAAGATACTGACCGCTGGATTGGCTTTGGTTTCACGTAAACTTTTAAGAGTCGCTTTCATATACTGCTCCTTGTTTTATTATCATTTACTTTCTATTTTACACGGATTTTCACCAGCACAGCATTAGAGCTTCTTGCTCTACAGCTTACTGGCATTGGCGTTAGTAGATCGCTTGTAGACAATCAACCATGCTTTTCTTTTATCAGTCGTTTTCCATCTATATACTATTAATATACCCTATGAGCGGGCAATATTTATATTCCTTCACATTGATGCTAACAGTTACTCCTTACTGGCTATAGGGTTAATTTGCAAGCAAATGATAGCGCTTTGTAAGTAGAGCACTCTGCATTGTTCAATATGTAGACTATCTCAACCAAAGCACACATGTGTCAATATCCTGAGCTTTCATGGTCAGTTTATGAGCACTCAGGTTGTATTTTCACTAAATGAACCCATCTTTTATATACCTTAACTATAAAATGTCACCCACTCGCATCACAATGCGCCGTATATGTCAGCAGTGACCAAAATAATGTAACACCAGATTTTCTCTATAATAACTCATCAATATCGGATACCTTTATGACACTTACCTCTCCAGATTTGCGCCTCGTCGACTTTGCCGATACTGCGCCAAGCACCCTACAGAGCCAAGTTATTGACGCCATTGATGCTGCCAATACTTTCTTGGATACATTGACAGTGATAGAAAGCGATAACGCTGCGAAAATAAGCGCCGAACAAGCACTAGCAGATGTGATGCAATTTGATCATATCAATTTGGCATTGGATCGTAGCTGGGGTATTTTGTCGCACCTCAATGGCGTGATGAGTAACGATGAGATCCGTCATGTGCATCATGAGCTACTACCGAAACTGTCTGCTTATGGCACGCGAGTTGGTCAACATCAGCCATTATTTAGCCGTTATCAAACGATTGTCAGTGACACAGCATTCTTTGACTCACTTGAGCCTGCCCGTGCGCGTGCGATTGAGCTAGCACTACGCAGTTTTGAGCTATCAGGGGTCGCACTGCCTAAGGATAAGCAAGAGACATTTGCTACCATTCAAAGCAAACTATCCACCTTATCAGCAACCTTTTCAGACCATATCTTAGATGCGACCCAAGCGTTTGCACTGCCGTTAGAGCAGTTACAATTGAAGGGACTTACAGAGAGCGGTTTGGCATTATTAGCAGATGCAGGCGAGCAATATAAGGCTCGTGAGCTTGCCAGCGGTACGCTTAGTCAGACGGATGTAAATGCACTCCCTACTCCTTATTACGTGGCCAGTCTAAACATTCCTGTCTATCTCGCTATTATGACTCATGCTGATGATCGTGATTTGCGTGAGACTATGTACCGTGCCTACGTCACGCGTGCATCTGAATTTGATACGCATACCAATGCCAAAGGTGAGTCGCTAAACAATGCCGATATTATGAGTCAGATTCTCACGTTGCGTGAGCAAAAGGCCAAGCTATTGGGTTTTGAGAATTATGCTGAAGTATCACTATCGACCAAAATGGCTGACAGTGTGTCAGAGGTTGAAACCTTCTTACGTGATTTGGCTGTGCAAGCCACTCTAGCGGCTAAATCAGATTTGGCACAATTACAAAAGTACGCGCAGGATTACGGGATTGATGAGCTACAACCGTGGGATAGCGCCTATATCGCTGAAAAGGTGAAGCAAAGCGAATTTAGTTTATCGCAAGAGGAGATTCGTCCTTACTTCCCACTACCGACAGTAATCAATGGCTTGTTTGCCATTGTCGAGCGCTTGTACGGTATAAAAGTACAAGAGCAAGACTTTGACAATGCTGATGCTGATGCCGATGCCGATGCCGATGTTCAGGCTGCCTCTCGCTGGCACGATGACGTCCGCTTTTATCAGCTGTTTGATGTTGACGATCAACTGATTGGCGGTTTCTACTTTGATTTATTCGCGCGCAGTGGTAAGCGTGGCGGCGCTTGGATGAGCGGTTTTCAATCTCGTTATACTTATGAAGAACAAAACCACAAACAGCTACCCGTTTGCTTTATGGTCGGCAATTTCACGCCAGCACTTGCGGGCAAACCAAGCCTATTAACACATGATGAAGTATTGACGTTGTTCCACGAATTCGGTCACGGCTTGCATCATTTATTGACCCAAGTGACAGTTGGCGATGTCGCAGGTGTCAACGGTGTTGAGTGGGATGCGGTTGAGCTGCCCAGCCAGTTCATGGAAAACTGGGCATGGGATGCCGAAGGTATTGCACTTATTAGTAGTCATGTCGACACTGGTGAGCCATTGCCTAAAGAAAAGCTTGAGGCACTATTGGCCGTCAAAAACTTCCAAAGCGGACTGCAAACGCTTCGCCAAATCGAGTTCGCCCTTTTTGATTTACTGATTCATGCTCACGCGCCAGCGCTTGATTATGATGGTATTTTGGCCACTCTAAATGCAGTGCGTAGCGATATTGCTGTCATGCAGACACCCGACTATAACCGCTTTGCCAATGGCTTCAGTCATATCTTCGCGGGTGGCTATGCCGCTGGCTATTACTCTTATAAATGGGCAGAGCTGCTATCTGCCGATGCATTTAGTAAGTTTGAAGAAGACGGTATCTTTAATCCAGCAACGGGTAAAGATTTCCGTGAGTCTATCCTATCGGTTGGTGGCAGTTTCCCAGCCAAGACTAACTTCGAGAACTTCCGTGGCCGTAGTGCCAGTATTGATGCCTTATTACGCCATAGTGGCTTTCTTGATGCAAAGCTTAATATTGCGGCCAATGCCCAGACGACGCACGAGGTTATCTAAATGCGCTATCAGTCATCTAGCCCCAAACGTCGGTTTTTAGCAGGCGTCCGCTGTCCAAAGTGCCAAGAAGTGGATGCGGTGGTACAGGTGAATATCATGGCTCCTGAACCTGATGAATACATCGAGTGTACCTTATGTGGACATTCAGAGCATCGTCCTGATCCAGATGCCATCAGTGCCAAAAACCATCTCGAAGATCAGCTTGCACGTGATGCCATGAGCACAGGCACGAGCGGTACTGTGAAGTTTAAACCCTAAGTATTTGATATTACGCGTCAAGTCCTAATCGCTACTGGCCTATCTATCAATAGATAGGCTTTTTATTTTGAGTTTGCTATAGTATGGCTACTGATGTTTTTGGCTTAAATCGATCATAATATGAACCCTAAAAAGACGCGACCTTTGGCAACCAAGTCCTCTAAAGCAACCTCTGCGGAAATAGGCCGGCGAGTTTGGGCTATACTGATTTTTATATTGCTGCTCATCGCTGCGGCTTACTTCATTTGGCCAAAATCTGAGCCAGAGTCTGTATTGCCTGTCAGTAATCCACCATCAATAGCTGAGCAAACCGAAGCGGCTCAAGCAGCTGCGATGGATGATACCACCATGAATGATGAGCCTGAAACCGTGCTGATCGACAGTGCTGTCACTGATGAAAGCATTGATATAGTCGATGACAAGAATATTGACACTCCAAATCCTAAAGCTATCTTAAATGCGCCTTTACCAAAAACGGAAAGCTTAGCCAAAGAAGAGATTGATCTTTTAGAGGATAAGCGTAAGCGTTTCGCTGAACAAGAAAAACTGGCGGCTGAACAATTGGCCATGAACCAACAATTAACTGATATGAAAGCGGAACAAATCGCTCTGCTCGAACAGCAAATCGCACAGTTAGAAGCAGATAGCGCGGCTGATGCAACGTCGAAATAAAAGCAGTGTTTTTTATATAGGGGCTTATGATGGCAAATCTGCAACTCACTCATGCCTCTATTTTGAATAGCAGTGCCCAGCTGCTTGTCTTACCTGTCAACAACGCTGGTGTCATCTTAGACCCTGTGCTGACGCGTGCCAAAGCCTTATTCCCTGATAATTATCATCGTTACCATCGCGCGTGCCGTGATGGTAGCCTGAGTATTGGTAGCTGCTTGCTTCATAAGCGCACCCGTGAGAAAGCAGGTCTAGGCATCAGTAGTAACGGCAATCAGCCAAATTATATCGCCAACCTTGTCATATCAAACCACTCTTATCATCATATTCGCAAACGTTGGCTTATTGCTGCCTTGATAGACTTACAGCAGCAAATGATGCCGCTCATACGCTATCAAGGCATACGCAGGGTGGCACTACTTGCACGGCCACTTATCTCAAGCAATCAAAGTGATATTGCACCCAATAAAAATGATGAAACAAATACACTTGCTTTAGATTGGCATACTGATACGCTGCCATTATTGACTGAGTACTTACAAGATCTACCTAAGCTACGTATCGATATACATTTGCCTAAAGACACTATTTTATAAATCGCCTTTTCGCTTTTGGCTAGCCAATCACCATCTTTTTAAGCACATAAAAAAACCGCCTTGGACACTCATTACGAGCATCTCAAGGCGGTTTTTTATGACGTAAACTACATCAAATATTGAGTATTAGTTCTGCTCAACACCTTTCATAGTCAGTTTAATACGACCACGATTGTCAACATCTTGAACCAAAACTTTAACCACTTGGCCTTCTTTTAGATAGTCTGATACATTCTCTACGCGCTCTTCTGCGATTTGTGAAATATGCACTAGACCATCAGTATTTGGTAAGACATTAACAAATGCACCAAAGTCTACGATACGAGCAACGGTACCTTCATAAGTCTTACCGACTTCAACTTCAGCAGTTAATGCTTCGATTTTGCCGATCGCAGCTTTGGTAGCTGCTTTGTTTTCACCAAAGATACGAATAGTACCTGCGTCATCGATATCGATAACGGCACCAGTTTCTTCGGTTAGCTGACGAATCGTTGCGCCGCCTTTACCGATAACGTCACGAATCTTGTCTGGGTTGATCTCGATAACAGCATAGTTCGGTGCATGAGCATTGATTTCAGTACGGCTCTCAGGCAGTACTTGATTCATTGCATCCAAGATATGGATACGACCAGCATGGGCTTGCTTAAGCGCTTGCTCCATGATGTCAGGGGTAATGCCTTCGATCTTGATATCCATCTGAAGGGCTGTGATACCGTCTTTAGAACCAGCTACTTTAAAGTCCATATCGCCAAGATGATCTTCATCACCTAAGATGTCAGACAAGACAGCGAAACGCTCGCCTTCTTTGACCAGACCCATCGCGATACCAGCAACTGGTGCTTTTATTGGTACACCTGCATCCATCAATGCCAAACTTGCGCCGCAGACAGACGCCATAGAAGATGAACCGTTTGATTCAGTAATCTCAGAGACCACACGAATCACATACGGGAAGCGTTCGCTGTCTGGTAGCATTGCTTGCACACCGCGGCGTGCTAGACGACCATGACCGATTTCACGACGTTTTGGAATACCTTCACGGCCCGTTTCACCAACTGAGAAATGCGGGAAGTTGTAATGCAGCATGAAATGGTCACGAATCGTGCCACCCAATGAGTCAATCATATTGACATCACGGCTATTGCCCAAAGTCGTTGTGACTAGTGCTTGCGTCTCACCACGAGTAAATAGTGCTGAACCATGTGTGAATGGTAGTACACCAACTTGCACGTCAAGCGCACGAACCGTCTCAAGATCACGGCCATCGATACGTGGTTTACCTGACAAAATATTGTCACGAACCGTACGGTATTTAAGGTCGTTATAGATTTCTTTCAGCTCAGTTACGGTATCAGCATAACTTTCTGACTCCGCATCACCAGCAAGCGCGTCAATAATTGACTGCTTGATTTCATCAAGCTTAGCGTAACGTTCTTGCTTGTCTGTAGTGGTGTAGGCGTCAGCCACTTGTGCGCCGAACTGCTCTTTCATGCTGCTAGTAAGCGCTTGATCACGCTCAGGAGCAGAATACTGCTGCTTAGCCGTACCAATCTCTTCTGCCATTGAAGCAATGTTATCAATAACGATCTGTTGTTGCTGATGACCGTATAATACCGCACCCAACATTTGATCTTCTGACAGCTCAGCCGCTTCAGATTCAACCATCAATACTGCAGATTTAGTACCAGCGACAACTAGATCAAGATCACTCTCTTTAAGCTGTTCAATCGTTGGGTTTAGTACGTATTCACCATTGATAAAACCAACACGGGCAGCAGCGACAGGGCCGTTGAAAGGTGCATCAGAGATAGCCAATGCTGCTGAAGCACCGATTAGTGCCGCGATATCTGCTGATTGAGTTTTATCTGATGATACAACCGTCGCTGTGATTTGGATTTCGTTCACATAGCCTTCAGGAAACAGTGGACGAATCGGACGGTCAATAAGACGTGAGGTTAGGGTTTCAAACTCACTCGCACGGCCTTCACGTTTGCCATAAGCACCTGGAATTTTACCAGCTGCATACATTTTTTCTTGATAATTAACGGTTAGCGGAAAAAAGTTCTGGCCAGCTTTGGCTTCAGATTTTACGACCGCAGCAACTAGGACGGTAACGCCGCCCATATGAACCAAGATAGAGTTTGCTTGACGGGCTACGCGGCCTGTCTCGATAACAACCTGCTGATTGCCATATTGAAATTCACGTTTAATAGTGTTGAACATTGTCATGTATTTTTCCTAATGTTGACTGACGAAAATGATACCAGTGCTATAAAATCTGATACCTGTCATTAAAATTCTTTGTATATGTTTAGCATCGTACTGCTATATATCTAGTGATTCGATTTTAACTTTACTATAAATACTATCAAAAGGATGTTAAGTCAAAAGACTTCGGTGCTAAACACCGTATCAGATACGTTTCTATAATTTTGAAAGTTGTGCATTTGCGCTGTGCATTCGAATGATTGTTTTGCAAACCATTGCTTTATGGATAATCATGTTACCAATGATTGCCATTTATGTCGTAGACGTACTATTAAAATCACAAGGCATTATTTTACAGTGATTTGAGGCTATTGACCAATTAATTGGCAAACGAGGCGTTTATCAATCATAAATATCAAGCCTAACGCGCAGTTATTACTAGGCCAGACCCTTAGTTCAATCGACAATCATTTTTATGAGATAAAATATTGCTATGAAAACTCAGGCTATGAAATGAATAAGCATAAAAAAACGGCGTGAAACTATTCCACACCGTTTTAAAAAATCTATTTTATCTTTAACAACCAAGTACCAAGCGGCTTAGCGAAAATACTGAACCCATGCCAAAAAATGACATTTAGTATCTTAGCATCCACTCGTACTATTGTCGTTGGATTAACGACGTAGACCTAGCTGGCTGATAAGAGTGGTATAACGACCAAGATCTTTACCTTTGAGGTAATCAAGCAATTTGCGACGCGTGTTAACCATACGGATAAGACCGCGACGGCTATGATGGTCAGCTTTATGTGCTTTAAAATGGTTCTGCAAATCATTGATACGAGCACTCAATAGTGCTACTTGAACTTCTGGAGAACCAGTGTCATTTTCGCCACGTTGGTATTGAGCAATGATTTGTTCACGATCGGTATTAGTTAACATAAAAAACTCCAGCAATGCTAAAAACTTTAAAAAGACTATGGTTTAGTCAGCTCTAAAGCAATAGAATAATAAATAAAATAACCTGCACGCCATTCAGGACAACCCTGCATTACTAGAGTTGACCTAGTGTACGACAAGCTCAGTTAAGGATATCAGCCATTTAAAAAAGTAAACTTGATATATCTATCAGATACTTAATCAAAATGTGGGGGCAATTATAACAAAAAACTGCTGAACTAGCAGCAGTTTTTCACGATAGTTGTAAAGTCAATTTCAACCGTTATGGAAAGACTTTTCAGATTTGACCAAAAGGTACACTTACTTTTTGATACTATCTTCTGTGGCATTCCCACCTAGTTCATCATCTTCAAGCGGTGCCGCAGTCGTAACTTCTGCTAAGCTATCCGGAACACTATGTTCGCTAGGATTAATCTCTTCTGCAAGCTTTGCAATCTCTTTCTCTTGCTCATCCATATTGCCTGTTGAATTACTCATACTAGCTCCTAAATTATTATTTTTGAACCATCTATTTGTATGCTTGTCGATGTTCAGATAAAAATTAATGTTCAGATGAAAAACCGCAAATACATACATGTCATCCTACTATGGATGACATGCTAGATATATTATTTAGTGTTTTCTGTATTTTCTGCAATACGGTCTGCTGCAGCTTCGCTATTTTCAGCATGGTTATTTTCAACTTGATCTTTAAGAGCGGCAGTTGCTGAATCAGAACGCTGTTGCTCAAGCTTAGTATCGTTTGGGTTAGAATTTGACATAGTATTTTCCTTAGTTATGGTTATGAATAATTAAGATGTATGGTTGTTTAATGATCTAATAAATTAATGTAATAGGTGGAAACAACAATTAAGACAGCGCCTTATCGATTGCATCAACGAAATTACTGATATCGTCTGGGTTACGTGAGGTTATTAGATTGCCGTCAACTTGTACTGTTTTATCTACATAATTTGCGCCAGCATTTTCTAAATCTAGTTGCAACGTAGGGTAAGCAGTCAATGTTTTGCCTTTAGCGATGCCTGTATTAATAAGAGCCCAAGGAGCATGGCATATAACAGCGAGTGGCTTACCTGCATCATTGATAGCATTGATAATACTATGAGCTTCTTCGTTACCACGGATCGTATCCGCATTTACAGTGCCACCTGGTAGCACCAACGCATCATAATCATCAACGTTGGCCTCACTTGCAAAGATGTCAGCGGTAAACATATCACCTTTGTCGGCGTCTTGTTGCATGGCCTGCACTTCTTTCTCTTTATTGGTTGTTACAAGAAGTGTCGTATAGCCTTTAGCTTTCAGCTGATTGTTGACCTCTTCATATTCTGCTTGTTCAAAGTTATTATGTAATAAGAAAGCGATGGTCTTCATAATATTTCCTGTCTTTATATTTGTGATTTTATATAAAAAAATTATTATTGATTTACGTGTTTTTTTTGTTGTTGATACTTCTTATTTTTATTGAATGTCGAGCATTGAGCAGTAAAACCTTCCTTGTTACTTGTTAGACGTATTCCATACTAGTTTTTTATTGTTATGAGTTTTTCTTATTAGGTTAGTCCCTATTTTTACCATTTTATTATATTGATTATTTCGTCTCGCTTTCCCTAGCTGACATATCTAATGTACAAAAAAAACAGGTTTCACCATAGGTGAAACCTGCAATAAAATGTGACGATATGTGATTAGTGTAAACTGTTAGTAAGCCAAAAAGGGTTTATCGCGACTTATTTAACAAGAATAAAACTAACGCTGAATTAATTTTTTTGGCTGTAATCGACCATTCAGACTGACTGCGCCTAAACCTAAGAATTGACCTTCTTCGTTTATCAAGCGAATATCTACCGGTATTTCATGTATCAATGGCTTAGTATCAGTAGACTGATCGCTATTATCTGCCTCAGAAACCAATTTTCTATGAACAGCTATCTCTTTATTGTCCGATGATTCACTATCAATATTGCCTGTTATGTAATTTCTGATGTCATCTGTCAGTTGCTCAAACACATTTAGACGTTGACCCATATGGATACGAGTACATTGTTCAGTCGTCAACACCATCTCAGCGTCGATATTGACACAAGCATCTACTGGCATCAGCTGACCTTGTCGGCTATCCAACGATAACGCTTCTAATTCTAGCAAAGTTATCGCATTTTCAATGTTGAAATCCCCAACTTGCGTACGTCGCAATGCTGTCAGATGCCCTAATGTACCTAACGCTTTGGCAATATCTTCACCAAGAACACGTATATAAGTACCTTTAGTACAAGTCACTATCAATTGGATCTGCTCGTGATCAATTGCTTTTAAATCAATCGCCTTAATCACGATATCTCTAGGTGCTCGCTCTACTTCTATACCAGCACGGGCATATTCATAGAGTTTTTTGCCGTCTTTTTTTAGCGCAGAGTACATCGGAGGTATCTGCTGCTGAGCGCCTGAGAATTGCTGAGCAACTTGCTCTAACATTACAGTATCGAATGTTGGAATAGCTGCTTGCTCAACGATTTGGCCGTCGGCATCACCAGTGTCTGTTTGACTACCTAGCAAAACAATTGCTTCATAGGACTTGTCAGCATCAAGCTGATAATGGCTAAATTTAGTAGCTTCACCTAGACAAATAGGCAGCAAGCCTGTTGCCATTGGATCAAGCGTCCCTGTATGACCTGCTTTTTTGCTGTCGTGGATCGGTGACTTGAACAGATACTTCACCTTTGATACCACTTGCTGTGAAGTCATGCCTTTTGGTTTATCCACCAAAATGACACCTGAAACTTTTATTTTTTCAGGTGTGTTATTGGCTTTTTTTTCAGTGTGCTTGGACGGTATAGACATAATAATAATTTACTCGTCGTTTTCGTTTTGCTCAGTCTTAGTGACAGCCTTACTGATCAAGTCCATCATATAGTTGCCACGAGCAGTCACTTCGTCATAGTGAAAACGCAAGCGCGGTGTGGTACGCGTCTTTAAGCTATGGCTTAATTCAGTGCGCAAAAAACCTGCCGCTTTATTTAATACTTTTATGCTGTCTTCATGATTGGTCTTGGTCATTGCATCATTGAGCTCAGGCTCCATGATAGTAACGTAGACATCAGCATAACCGAGATCTGGGCTGACTTTGACACTAGAGATCGTGACAAAACCCGTTAAACGAGGGTCATTAACTGCGTCGCGAATAAGGACTGCAAGCTCACGCTGAATTTGATCAGACAAGCGTTGTAAGCGTTGGTTCATGGGATTACCTTATGTTTAATATGTTTTTAATATTTTATGATATAAATTATGATGGATAATTGCTAAAAAAGGCCTAGCAGGATGTACCTGTTAGGCCTAAGTACAGCTAAATATCGACAGAATATCTGAAATGCTCCAGTTGGCTCTATTGCATTAGCAGATATCTGACTATCAAGCAGCAGCTTTAGATAGTACGTGCGAACTCTTGAATCTCGAAGACTTCGATTTTATCGCCAGATTCGACATTGTAACCGCGAACCGCTAGACCACATTCTATACCCGTACGTACTTCATTGACGTCTTCTTTATAACGACGTAATGACTGCAATTGACCAGTAAAGATAACTTGGTCATCACGCAATACACGGATAGGTTTGTTGCGATAGATTGTACCTTCAACGACCATACAACCTGCTGCCGCACCAAACTTACTAGAACGGAATACTTCACGAACGTCTGCAACACCCAAGATTTTTTCGCGATGTTCAGGAGCAAGCATACCGCTCATTGCTGCTTTGACATCATCGATCAAACCATAGATAACACTGTAATAGCGAATATCCATATTGGCAGTATCTGCTTTACGACGTGCAGTGGCATCTGCACGAACATTGAAGCCCAATAGTACTGCTTCACTAGATTCTGCTAAAGTGACATCAGACTCAGATATAGGGCCAACGCCTGAGCTAATCACTCTGACTTTCACTTCGTCAGTTGATAGCTCATTTAGTGCCGAAAGCAATGCTTCTAGTGAGCCGCGAACATCTGTCTTCAACACAATGTTCAAGAATGACACATCGCCTTGTTCCATTTGATCAAACATGCTCTCTAAGCGCATAGCGTTCTGACGTTCAAGTTGACGTTCACGCTCACGATTGCTTCTGAAATCAGCCACTTCACGTGCTTTTTTCTCATCCGTCACCACTAAGAACTCGCTACCAGCAGCAGGTGTTTCAGGTAGACCTAAAATCTCTACTGGAATAGAAGGACCAGCTGATTGGATACGTTGGCCATGTTCATTAGTTAGTGCACGAACTTTACCATAATGCTCACCAGCTAGAACCAAGTCACCTTGCTTCAAGGTACCTTTTTTCACGAGGACACTAACAACAGGACCACGACCTTTTTCTAGTCTTGATTCAATGACCACACCCTGTGCAGCACCGTCTAGTGGTGCTTCTAGTTCCATCAGCTCAGCTTGCAAACTGATGAATTCTAGTAAGTTGTCGATACCTTCGCCGGTTTTGGCAGAGATACGAGCCATTGGTGTATCACCGCCCCATTCTTCTGAAACGACTTCTTTCGTCGTCAATTCATTCAGAACACGGTCAGGATCAGCACCTGGCTTATCCATTTTGTTGATAGCAACGATGATTGGCGTACCAGCAGCACGTGCATGATCAATCGCTTCTGCTGTTTGTGGCATCATGCCATCATCAGCTGCAACGACTAGTACAACAATATCCGTTGCCTGAGCACCGCGTGAACGCATGGCACTAAAGGCGGCGTGACCTGGTGTGTCAAGGAAAGTAATAACACCGCGCTCGGTTTTTACATGGTAAGCACCGATGTGCTGTGTGATTCCGCCCGCTTCGCCATTCGCAACTTTCGTTTCGCGAATTTTGTCTAACAGTGATGTTTTACCATGGTCAACATGACCCATAATAGTCACTACTGGCGGACGAGTCTGGATGTTACTACTACGCTCATCAACGGCGTACTGTAGATCATCTTCAACTTTGTTATCACTCACTAAGACTGGGTTATGGCCCATCTCTTCTACTAAGAGACTTGCTGTTGCTTGATCAATGGTATCTGACTCGCGAGCCATTTCACCCATTTTCATAAGCAATTTAGTCACTTCGCGAGCTTTAACTGCCATGCGTTGAGCCAGATCTGCTACTGTGATTTGCTCACTGATTTCAACGTCATAGACGATTTTTTCAACAGGTTTTTCAAACTTATGCTGTGAAGCTTGTGTCGAACGCAAACCGTTTTTGCGGTTCTTGATTTCGCGCTCATCTTGGTTCTTACGACGACGACCACGAGTACCAGTGCTATTCGCACCACGTTTGATTTCACGGCGCTCTTTTTCAAACGACTCTTCTAATGCATCACCGACCAAACCTTCAGCCAATGGTTCATCTTTACGAACTTCAGCAGCAGGTTGGTCCGTATATTGGCCAGCCATTTTACGCATTTGCTCAAGCGTACGCTTCTGCGCTTCTTCAGCTTGAGTACGGCGCGTTTTAGATTCGATTTCACGCAGGCGCGCTTCTTCTTTTTCACGTACTTCGCGCGCTTTGCGTTCAGCAGCGGTTTCAATTTTTGGCTTGGTTGCGGCAACTTTCTTCTTTGGCTGCTCTTTTGGCTTAACTTCAACCGTGGTTTTGCCGCCTTTTTTCACGACAACCGATGTAGAAATATCATCGTTCTTGTCATCTGATTTTTTGCTAGAACCTAAGCTTGCACGCATTGCTGCCAACGTTGCCGCTTGGCGTTCTTCAGATTTTTTCTTGGTGGCAGCACGCTCTTCAGCGTCTTTAGCAGCACGCTCTTGAGACTCAATCAGCGCTTGCTCACGCGCAGCCAATTCTTCAGCCATTTGTTCTGGATTTGGCTTTTCAAATATTTTCTTTTTACGCACTTCAACGTTGACGCTCTTAGATTTGCCTGAAGAGCCAGTCACGCGCGCGGTACTGGTCGTCTTAGACTTAAGACTAATGCGACGCTTGTCTTGTTGACCATGACTTTGCTTTAAATACGTCACCAACTTCTCTTGCTCAAGTTCAGTGACTAAGTCACCCTCTGCACGAGCAGGTAATCCAGCATCTACCAATTGCTGCTTTACAGCATCTGTAGTTTTGCCTACCATTTCTGCCAGTTCTTTGACGGTCTTATCTGCCATTTATTATCACCTACTGTCTATTATTTGCTATATGTTCAATTCAGTTGTTGGCTACAAATGATTGGGGTAAGGCTGGTATATATTACCTCAATACCAGCGCTTTATTTTCAATAGCATATCACCAAAAGACAGCGATATGCAGTTACCGCTTATTCATCGAACCAAGATTCCCGAGCTTTCATGATGAGTTTTCCTGCAGTTTCAGAGTCTAAACCTTCGATATCTTCTAGATCGAAGACGGCTTGTTCTGCCAAATCATCAACGGTAATGATGTCTTGCTGTGCCATTTTATAAGCCCAGCTGACGGTCATACCTTCAAGCTCTTGTAGCTCTTGACTTGGCTCTTTCATGTTTTGTTGTTTGACCAGCTCATCAGCAATGACGACTTCTTTGGCACGTTCTTGAATCATGTCAATGGCGTCGTCATCCAGACCTTCGATATCATAAAAAGTATCGACTGGTACATAAGCCACTTCTTCGATACTGGTAAAACCAATATCGACAAGCGCTTGGGCTAAATCTTTATCTACTTCTAGACGTTCATAGAATAACTCAATGAACGCTTTAGATTCGTTTTGTTGACGTTGCTGATACTCTTCTTCAAGCATCATATTCAACTTATAACCTGTTAGCTCAGACGCCAAACGGACGTTTTGACCTTGTGAGCCAATAGCGCGTGCCAACTGATCATTAGTGCTAAAGATAATGTCTGCTGTTTTCATATCTTCATCTAAAATGATACTACTAACATCAGCAGGCTCTAAAGAGCTAATGATGAACTGGGCTGGGTCATCTGACCAAACCACGACATCGATACGCTCACCATCAAGCTCTTGCTGTACCGCTTGGATACGTGTACCACGCATACCGATACAAGCACCGACTGGATCGATGCGATGATCGTTGGTCTTGACCGCTATTTTAGCACGAGTACCTGGCAGACGAGCGACATTGCGAATTTCGATAATTTGCTCTGCAATCTCAGGCACTTCTTTTTGCATCAATGCCGATAGCATTTCAGGATGCGTGCGTGATAACAACAGCTGTGCACCGCGGTTTTCACGGTTTACATGGTAGAGGATCGCGTTGATACGTGATTTTGCACGTAATTGCTCGCGTGGCAACATTTGATCGCGCGACAAATAACCTTCGGCGTTGTCACCCAAATCAATGATATAACCATCACGAGTTTGCTTTTTGACTTCGCCATACATCATCTCACCAACACGTGGCTCAAAGGCATCTGCGACAAGCGCACGCTCTGCTTCACGGATTTTTTGAATGATGACCTGTTTGGCTTGAGTCGCAGCAATACGACCAAATTCGATCGACTCGATCTGCTCTTCTTTGATATCACCAATTGACCATTCTTCTTGATCAAGGTCAGTGATAGCTAGCTGACAAGCAGGCATTTCATGGTCTTCATCTGCAACCACTGTCCAGTAACGATAAGTATCATAATCACCTGTTGCACGATCGATGGCAACCCGTACCTCCACTTCTGGCTGTTCGGTGTATACTTTTTTCTTAGTCGATACCACTAAAGCATCTTCAATTGCTTCAAAAATATCTTCAGGATTTAAGCCCTTTTCATTACTGACAGTTTCTACTACCGTTAAGATTTCACGACTCATGCTATACCTGTCCTATCATTTTTTGATTGACTCAAATTTTATAATTTGTGTATTGATATTATGTTTCAATTATAAGTCATATAACCTATTTAAAATAAAACCACTGACGACTTAGTAGCTACCCACTTTATATAAGATAAAATTAAGCATCTACATAAATCAAATTGGCTTTATCGATATTGCTCAGTGCAATCTCAAACTGCTGACCATCACTTGACGTCAGTTTTAGAGAGTTATCATCAATACTGTCTAAAATACCCGTTGCCTTGCGACGTTTTTGGTCGCCTTCGCCGATCGCTTGGATCAAACGCAAGCTAACAGTTTGACCGACATAACCATGCATCTGCTCATCTGAGAAAAATGCACGATCAAAACCTGGTGAGGATACTTCTAAGATGAATTCGCCTGAGATAGGGTCATGAACCTCTAAAATACCACTTACTTGGTGATTTACCGCAGCACAATCTTCGATGGTTACTTGCTTATCTTGGGCTTGCACTTCTGGCAATGCCTCAATATAGATACGCAGCAAAGAACGATTGCCTTGTGGCGCGAATTCTATGCCCCATAATGCCACATCACAAGCGGCTACGGCAGGAGCAATAATACTAGTCAGTTCTGCAACTTTGGTCGAAAGCTTCATAATCTATTTGTCTTTTCCTATTCACTTATCTATCGTACTTGGTAAACCGTATCAGAGCATTGCTCTTTTCTTACCTATTTATAGCAAGCCTATAGTAGATAGACAGTATATAGTTATAAGAATGACGGTCATTGTATAATTTTAATCCACAAACATATGATATACGTTGTGTATTTATATAGGGATGAGCATAGAAAACATCAAGCTCAGCCAAATAATGCTTTTATGATTCATAAAGCACTACTATCGGTAAAAGATTGAGGAATAAAGGATAGTGTTGCTCAAGAAACATCGCGCTGGTATCAGCAAATGACGAATAATCTCGTACTCTATAGATTTAGAGCTTAGCATAATTGGGATAGATACCGCGATAACACGTACCATCAGATACAAAAAAACCCACAAGCATAATGGTGGGCTAATCGGTACTGACAAATTTAGTGTACAAAACATCAGTATAAAAAGTGGTAGCGGGGGCTGGATTTGAACCAACGACCTTCGGGTTATGAGCCCGACGAGCTACCAGACTGCTCCACCCCGCATCAATCTAGAACGCATATTATAGGGAGATAATGTAGAAGTGTCAACACTTTATTTAAATTAATTATAAATTAAGTATCTGCTACTAAAAAACCTGACCTGACGCTATGCTGCGTCTGTGAAACTTGGTGCGATTGGGGGGACTTGAACCCCCACAGCTTGCGCCACCACCCCCTCAAGATGGCGTGTCTACCATTCCACCACAATCGCATTTTACTGCCCTGATCTCTAACTTCTTATCTACTATATATGATGCTTAAGGTAGGCATCAATAAATAAGGACTTGCGAAAACAGAAAAGCATTGTAAATGTAACGCAGCGAAATAGCAAGGCCTGCCTGCTTAAAAGATACTTATTCAGGGTTTTGCGTCAATGGCCGCGGCGTTTGCGGCGCTGACACTGGCGCATCTAGACGAAACTGATCTTCTGCTTGCTTACGGGCATGAACCGCCAGTGTCATACTGGTGATAAAAAATATGACCGTCAATACCGCCGTTGCACGTGTTAAGAAATTGGCAGTCCCTGCGGCACCAAATACCGTACCTGATGAGCCCGCACCAAAAGAAGCCCCAGCATCTGCCCCTTTACCATGCTGAATCAAAATCAAGCCGATCATGGCAATCGCCACAATAATATGCAGGGCTAATATAAACGTAAACATGGTGGCCTCTTTTGCCGCGTAATGACGACTGATAACGAAAAATAAAACTGAAGGTTAATAGCAATGACAATGAGCGTCTAATCATGCCAACTCGATTGTATAAATAAGGCGCATTGTACACGATTGCAAGTGCACTGTTAAATCTACTTTTGCCAACTGATAAAGGCATACTATATATACGCTATGGCTTTGATATCTGAGCGTTATTTATTTAACTAAGCATTGGCCTGACTAAAAGCATTGGCAATCATCAAAAAGCTCTCAGCCTTTAATGAAGCACCGCCAACCAATGCGCCATCAACCATAGGATCTGACGCAAAGCTTTCTGCATTATCCGCGTTGACACTGCCGCCATATAGGACAGTAATCGCATCCGATGTATCAACAAAACTTGCCACTCTTTGCTTGATATGCTGATGAGTATTACTCACCTCTGCTACAGTTGGGACTTTGCCAGTGCCGATTGCCCATACAGGCTCATAGGCAATAATGAGCCGATCAGATAATGATGCGATAAGATTTGGCTGATGCTCAAGCATTTCTTTAATCACTGACAGTTGCTGGTCTAGCACCTCAAGCGTTTGCTTGTCATCATATTGCTGCTGGGTTTCGCCAATACAGAACACCACACCTAAGTTTTGAGCAAATGCATGCGACATCTTTTGTACCAAGCTATCATGGGATTCCTGATGATATTGACGACGTTCTGAGTGACCCAGTATCGTCCAAGTAGCCCCTGTATCTGCGATTTGCTGTGCTGAACAGTCACCCGTATAAGCACCTATATCTGCACTATGACCACTAATATTTTGTGCGGCACTGAGTATCGAGCTACCCGACAGACGAGCACTAACAGCACTCAGATGAATACAGCTTGGTGCTACCATCAGTTGACAACGGCTATTTACCATTGCTGGATTGGTTTGCTCCTCAGCGTCGACCTTAGACAATAGATCATCTAACAGGGCATTGACAGCGCTCGTCGTTGCAGGATTCTGTTTCCAATTACCAATCACCCAAGCTTGCATACTCATTTACCTTGTCTCATGTATTCATGCCAATTCGGCTAATATGCGCGTCAGTATAACAAATATTTCGCAAGTGCTATAGTAGAGTACCAACAGAAGTAACAGCGCTTTTCAAGAGCTGCCATCAAGATGTGCGGAATGGAGCACTGATATTTTTGCTTTGAACGTTTAATGGTCTGTATAAATTCTTCAAACTAAAGTAAAGTCCTATATTATTACTGATATTAAGGACCGATACCGTGACAAGGTTGCTAACATAGAATCAGAACGCTATCAGCCACTGACGTATCAATGTTGATTTAATGGTGCTAGACGGTGTCACAAAAACTGAAAATGATAAATAAATTCAGAATGCCAAATAAACAGTATCTGCACATCGTAAAAATGTGCGAAAAACTTTGTATTAAGAAGGGGTCATAATGTCTATCACAAACAGCAAGTATGGTGGTCTAGCGCAGCAGCTTATCAATGATGGGGTGGTTAGCGAAGCGAACATGAAAACGGCACAGACTGAGTCACAGCAGCAACAGATAGGACTCGTACCTTATCTTGTAGACAATAAGTTGGCGGATGCCTATCAACTTGCTCAGATGCTATCACAAGCCTTTGGTGACCCCTTATTTGATCTTGATGCTCTCAGTATAGATACTATCCCTAAAGATCTGGTCGATGAAAAAATCGTTCGAAAATTTAATGCACTTCCATTATTCAAGCGTGGACAGAGACTGTTTGTGGCACTGAGTGACCCAACGCGTGTGGATGCCATTGATGCGATTGCCTTTAACTCTCGCTTGTCTGTCGAGACAATTGTCGTCGAAGAAGGTAAGCTAAAGAAGCGTATTGAAAGTGTTTATGCGGATACCATGCAAAGCTTTGATAGCTTTTCTGATAGCGATCTAAACGTTGACTTCGAAAATCCTGATGAAGATACAGAAGATGGGGAAACCAAACTTAATGACGGTGTTGATGAGGCACCTGTCGTAAAGTTCGTCAATAAAATGTTGGTTGACGCCATTCGTATGGGAGCCTCTGATCTACACTTTGAACCCTACGAAAAAACTTTTAGAGTGCGTTTTCGTGTCGATGGTGTCATGCAAAAAATGGCCAGCCCGCCAGTCCAGCTTGCCAGTAAAATTGCAGCTCGTCTAAAAGTCATGTCGCAGATGGACATCTCAGAGCGCCGTGTACCGCAGGATGGCCGTATCAAGCTAAAACTATCCAAAAATAAAGCTATTGATTTTCGAGTAAACTCGTTACCGACGTTATTCGGTGAAAAAATTGTGCTACGTATCTTAGATCCTTCATCGGCAATGCTCGGTATCGAAGCCTTGGGCTATGAGCCTGATCAACAAGAAATGTTTTTAGAAGCGCTACATAAGCCGCAAGGTATGTTACTTATCACAGGGCCCACCGGTTCTGGTAAAACTGTATCGCTTTATACTGGTATCAATATATTAAATACTGGCGCCACCAATATCTCCACTGCCGAAGATCCTGTCGAAATCAACCTTGAAGGCATTAATCAGGTCAATGTCAACGCTAAGGTTGGTCTAACCTTTGCCAATGCGCTCAAATCTTTTTTACGTCAAGATCCTGATATTGTGATGGTTGGTGAGATTCGTGATTTAGAGACTGCTGAAATTGCCATCAAAGCGGCGCAAACGGGACACATGGTGCTTTCAACCCTGCACACCAATTCAGCGCCTGAAACCTTAACGCGTTTGCGTAATATGGGTGTGGCTTCTTTTAATATTGCAACGTCCGTCAATTTGGTTATTGCCCAACGATTGGCCAGACGCTTATGCAAAAACTGTAAGAAAACCCTCGATATTCCACGACAAAGTCTGCTTGAACTTGGTTTTACAGAAGCTGACTTAGACAATACTGACAATGTCATTTATGAACCAATCGGCTGCAATGAATGCCGTGAAGGCTATAAAGGCCGTGTCGGTATTTATGAAGTGATGAAAGTCAGTCCTGATATTTCACGCATCATCATGGAAGATGGCAATGCCATCGATATCAAAGACGCGGCTCTAAAGAATGGCTTTCGCGATTTAAGGCGCTCAGGTATTTTAAAAGTGCTACAAGGGGTCACCAGTATCCAAGAGATGATGCGCGTTACCTCTGAATAATTCTCATAGGTTCCAAAGGAGTCCTTGCATTATTGTTAAATTTAACAGTATCAAGTGTCATAAATCAGCAATCATAACTACAAGCACCATGTAAAAATAAAACAGATGCGCACTGGTTTTTTGCGCTAAAATAAAGTATGCCTGAATACAATACTCTATCAACTATCGGGCTGTACATTTGCGATATCTATATTAGACAATTTTGAGGGTAGAAAGATGGCAAAAGCTAAGACCGATATGTTGTTAGATTTTACCTATGACGGGGTAAATCGGCGTGGGCAGAAAGTAAAAGGTGAAACCACCAGTCGTAGCTTAGAGCTTGCCAAGGCGACTTTACGCAAACAAGGTATTACGGTCAAAGGTATCAAGAAAAAACCAAAACCTCTTTATACCTTTAAAAAAGCCATCAAAGCCATTGATATTGCTATTTTTGCTCGGCAGTTAGCCACGATGATGAAGGCGGGCGTACCACTTACACAATCTTTTGAAATTGTGGCTGACTCCTTAGATAACCCGAGTATGAAAGAATTGGTACTGCAGATAAAAGCAGATATCGAAGCAGGTAGTACGTTTGCCTTCGCATTACGCAAACATCCACGTTATTTTGATGATTTATTTTGCTCTTTAGTCGAATCTGGTGAACAATCAGGTGCACTAGAAACCATGCTTGAGCGTGTTGCTACTTACAAAGAAAAAAGTGAGCTGTTAAAAGCCAAGATTAAAAAAGCGATGAAATACCCGATTGCAGTTGTTGTCGTCGCTATCATTGTCACTATGATTCTATTAATAAAAGTAGTGCCTGTATTCTCAGATTTATTTGAGTCATTTGGTGCAGAGCTACCGGCCTTTACCCAAATGGTCGTTGGTATGTCTGAGTGGATGCAAGCATGGTGGTTTATTTTAATCGTTGTCATTGGTGGCGCTATTATTGGGTTTTCTGAAGCCAAAAAAAGATCCAAAAAATTCCGTGACCTTTTAGATCGTGCTGTCTTAAAAGCCCCTATCTTTGGCAACATAGCTTACCAAGCTATCATTGCTCGATTTGCTCGTACCTTATCCACGACTTTTGCCGCCGGTGTACCGCTCATTGATGCGCTAGACTCTACGGCTGGCGCGACCAATAACGTCGTGTTTTATAATGCAACGCAGCAAATCAAGAACGATGTCTCTACTGGCCAGCAATTACAATTTTCCATACGCTCGACCAATCTATTTCCAAGCCTAGTCATTCAAATGGTTGGTATCGGTGAAGAATCTGGTAGTTTGGAGGAAATGTTAGATAAAGTGGCGGTCTATTACGAAAACGAAGTAGATAATGCGGTCGATGGTTTGACCAGTCTCATGGAACCCATGATTATGGCGGTATTGGGCGTATTAGTAGGAGGGTTGGTGATTGCGATGTACTTACCAATTTTCCAAATGGGCTCAGTCGTAGGATAATAGAGTTGATGCAATTAATACAATTATTACAAGAAAATATGGCGCTGGCTCTATTCGTATTCGGTCTATTGGGGCTTTGTGTTGGCAGCTTTTTGAATGTCGTCATTCATCGTATACCACTGATGATGATACTTAGCTGGCGACAAGAATGCAGCCAGTTTATGTCTGAACAAGCAGACATGCCGCGCGAGCATATGCAGCCATTAGCCACTATTGTCGCTACTGACCAGCCTATTACGCTTAGCCGACCAGCGTCACGCTGTCCGCATTGCGCTCACAAAATCAAATGGTATGAAAACATACCTTTAATAAGCTGGGTATTTCTGCGTGGGCGGTGCTCAGACTGCAAAGCACCCATTGGTATACGCTACCCCATTGTTGAGCTCATCACCGCTTTGATATCAGTGTTGGTGATTTATCAGTTCGGTGTTGGTGTGGTAGGCTTATCTGCACTGGTACTGGTATGGACATTGGTTGCGTTAACGGGTATTGATTTCGATACCCAGTTATTACCCGATCGCCTAACATTCCCTTTAGCGGGCTTAGGGTTGGCTGTCAATTCACAGAGCTGGTTTGTGTCACCAACACAATCCATATGGGGATTATTATTTGGGTTTCTGTCGCTATGGATAGTGGTCAAAATATTTTATTTGATCACCAAAAAACATGGCATGGGGCAAGGCGACTTTAAGCTCCTAGCTGTACTGGGTGCGTGGCTCGGGCCTATGATGCTACCACTGATTATTCTCCTGTCATCATTGCTTGGATCGATCGTTGGACTGATACTGATGAAAAAACAAGGTGAGAGTAAACCTTTTGCCTTCGGTCCCTATATCGCGATTGCAGGTATCGTGGCACTGTTATATGGTTCAGATATCGTCAGCTGGTACCTTGGTATGTACCCTTAATAATTTATAACAGTAAAAACAGGTTTTGACAGCAAACCATCAGCCTTTAGCTGTCATACTTGAAAGCTATATTTTCAACTGGCAATTGCTACCATTACGATACCAAATAAATAAGTCATCATTATGATAAAAAATACAAATGCCTCTTCACCTTACTCACATCAACCGCAAAGCCTACAAACTACAAGTAAGACGCTAATAGTTGGTTTGACAGGTGGGATCGGTAGCGGAAAGTCGGCAGCCAGCGCATGGTTCACAGAGCAAGGCATTGATATTATTGATGCGGATGTGATTGCTCATGAGATTGTAGCCAAAGGCAGCGATACGTTACGCAAAATTCAAAAGAAATTTGGTGACTGGGTATTAGACAGCGATGGCTCAATGGATAGAGCCGCTGTACGCACGCACGTATTTGCAAATGCTGAAGCGCTGATCGAGCTTGAAGCCATCACTCACCCAGCGATACGTGAGACCGCGAAAGCACAGCTGGCATCCAGTACCTCACCGTATCTAATATTGTCAGCACCCCTGCTACTTGAGGGCGCAGAAGCTGGACTTGCCAATTTGTGCCAACGCATCTTGGTGATGGATGCCACTGAAGACACGCAGCTTGCCCGTGCCAGTCAGCGTGATCATCAAAGTACACAGAAAATCAAAGCCATTATGACCAATCAATTAAGCCGCGAAGAGCGTAACCGTCAAGCCGATGATGTAATCTTGAATGAGAGTGACCTTGCTGCATTATACGTACAGCTTCAGCCCTTACATCAAGAATACCTTAAGCTGGCCCAGCAGCTAAAGTACGCTGCCGATTAACCTCATATAGCGCCATACCAGTTGCTACACTGACATTCAAACTCTGTAGATTACCATGCTCGTTTCCTGACATTGGAATATAGACCAGCTCATCACAGCTCTCCATTGTCAGGCGGCGCATGCCCTCTCCTTCCGAACCCATGATGATGGCTGTTTTGCCTGTCAAATCTGCTGCATAAATGGGTTTGGCATCTGCATTGAGCGCTGTACCAAACACAAAAACCCCTGCATTTTTAATCTTTGACAGTGTACGTGCCAAATTGGTGACGCTAATAATCGGCATCATTTCAGCGGCACCAACTGATACTTTAGCAACGGTTGGCGTTAGGCTTGCGGCATGATGTTTCGGACAGACCACGGCATCCACACCCATTGCCACGGCTGTACGCAAGCAAGCACCAAAGTTATGCGCATCTGTGATTTGATCCAATACCAATAAAAGACACTGATCACGCCCAGCGAGCGTATCAAGCAGACCTTCGTCAGCAAAACCTAACGGACGCGCGTTAAGCACTACGCCTTGATGCTGCGGGCTACCACACAACTGTGTCAGCTTGTCTTTTTGGGTAGGTTGTATGCTGATACCGTTATCGCTTGCTGTGGACATGATCGCTTGTACGTGACTATCCGTCTCGCGACCTTGCTGTACAAAAAGGCTAAGTCCATCAAGAGGACGGTATTCGAGTAAAGCATCGATTGCATGGATGCCATAAAAATAAATGGGTTTTGCCATAGTAGGCCTATTGAATATAAAGTGGGTATCGTACGAAACGATAAAATAAAACTGAGTGTCATCAGGGATGAGTATGGCTACCCATTACCGATGAGATAACGATAAACTAGATATTAAAAACAGAAATAAACAATACCCTTCAGATATTGTTTATTTTTTATATATTTGATCAATACTGTCTAACCAATACTGTGTTGAACAATGTGTCGATGACTCTAATGAGCCCTGTTATTAAAAGTATGCGTCAAGCCTACTAGCCTTCTAAATGACACACGTATTGCACGATCTCTTCAGTACGTAGGTTGAAGCCACTATTGCCTTCGACGACAAATGACTGACCTGCACGGTAATAACTGAAGTCATCATCACCATTTATTTTTACTTCGCACTCACCACCAGTGATTTCGATACGCTCAGAGGTATTGGTGCTAAAGTGGTAATGCTCGACCAAGTTATCACAAGGCAAGATGACGCCAAGGGTCTTATGGCGGCCGTCCTCAAACATAATAGTATGGCTTGAGCAGCGACCATCATAAGATACTGTCGCTTGTGCATTAACGGTTACATTAGTAAATTGCGCCGCTGTCATAGTGGCTTCCTTATCAAATAATTATGGCAAAACTAAAAAATAAGTAACTGATTGAAGTGTTGCTAGAGTGAAGAACACAGAATAACTATACGGCTCTAGATACTGTATCATTTGGATATTATATTGCTTTCCTGGCTCAATCCCTACACGGCCAATAGCTGTATGTCAGAGATAATAGAAACTTTTATCAAAGCCGCTAACACATTGAGCCATATATCTTTATGACTATACGCCTATAATTTTACAAAATTATGACTTATGTTCATGTAGTGAAATTCATAATTCTAACCCTAAGAGTTTATCATTATGTGAGATTATGCTACCACATTATATCTATAAAGTTTGTTAAAGCGACTAGGAAAATGCTATTTCATGATACAACTACCTCGACTTGTTTATCTTCTGTGGAGCAAGTCCTTGTTACTATAGCAGATATATTTTGGTGGGCACTCTCCATAAAATTTATCAGTATATCGATAGTGTTTTGACAGGATAAGTCACTGCTATGCACTCTTATTTCAAACGTTCCGACAGTAGATGCTGATGAATTTTCGCAGGTTTTGTGAGTAGATTTTGACAATAATTCACACTATTTCGGCGCTTAATATTTGTATTTAAACGCATTTAACACCATACTATTTGCCTAAGGTATGCATGGGCATTCGTTGATTTCAGGCGATTCATTAAATAATTCCATCTTTTTATCTATTCTATTTTACATATGGCTTCCCAATAATTATGCGAAGTCCATTGTCTGTCATGAGAGGCTTTGATGCTCGTATCATTAACTTTACACCAGTTTGCATTGATTGCTCAGCATGAGCTGAGCGTGGCTGAAGGCTTCAATGTCATCACGGGTGAAACAGGTGCTGGCAAGTCGTTATTACTTGATGCGCTATCCTTGTGTGTCGGTGAGCGTGCAGACAGTGCAATGGTGCGACATGGCGCCGCGCATGCAGATATTTATGCCCAGTTCGATGTAGAAAATAACAGCGTCGTGGCGGATTGGTTTGCCAAAAATGATCGGTCGCTAGAAGATCCTGACATTTTGATTCGTCGACAACTCAGTAATACGGGCCGCTCAAAATCGTGGTTGAACGGCTCGCCTGTGAGTCTGGCTGAGCTAAAAAGCTTGGGCACATTATTGGTTAATATTCACAGTCAGCATGCTCAGCAAGCCTTACTTAAGCCGCAATTTGTGGTGCAGTGGCTCGATGAGATGGCACAAATAACACCGCTAGCGCGGCAAACTGCCAGCAGTTACCAGCAGTATCAGCAACTAAAACGCCGCGCAGATGACATCGCTAGCCGCGAAGCCCAGCGCCAAGATCGCATACAGCTTTTACAGAGTCAATTGGCAGATATCGCGCCATTGCTAGCCGTCGACTATACAGAGGTTGAATCTGAACACGAAGAACTCTCTAATATCGAAGCACTGATGCAAGAGGCCAGCCATGGCTTACATCTGCTTGATAATGACACGGACGAGCCTGATGTCATGACCTTGCTAGGACAAGCAATCAAACTATGTGATAATCAAATGAGCGTCAGTCAAACCTTTGAGCAAGCCTCTGAGCAGCTGCATTTAGCACAACAGCAAATTACTGAAGTGACAGGGCTGCTATCTGACTATGCTGAGCAGCAGCTACCTGATCCTGAACGCTTGCAGACATTAGACAGTCTGATCAGCTTGGGTCATCGTTTGTCACGAAAGCATGGCTTGCCAGCGAGTGATTTAATCGATGAAGCAAAAGGCTGGGAAACCCAATTAGAGCAATTAGAAAACGAGCCAAGTAGCGATGCGATGGCAGCACAAATTGAGCAGGCTTGGCAAGCGTATTTAACGCTAGCGACTAAGCTCAATAAAGAACGCGCGAAAGCTGCGCCCATCGTGACTAAACAGTTGATTAAGCAACTGCAACCACTGGCACTACCAAATGCCCGCTGTGAGTTTGTTTTTACCAAAAAAGCCGAACCGAGCCACTATAATACACAAGGCTGCTTTGATATTGACTTGCTGTTTAGCGCCAACGTCGGTATGCCGATGCAGCCGCTACACAAAATCGCCTCTGGTGGTGAGCTGTCACGAATGGCGCTGGTCATGCAGGTATTACAAGCGACCAATGCGGACAATAACGCTGCCAAACCTATGCTGGTGTTTGATGAAGTCGACGTGGGTATCAGTGGCGGTACTGCACAGGTGGTTGGCGAACTGCTCCGCGAGCTTGGAAAAACGCAGCAACTACTTGCTATTACCCACCAAGCACAAGTGGCAGCACAAGCGCATCAACATATCCTAGTACAAAAGCATCATCAGGAACAGACTGAAAGCGAGCTGCTGATTTTGACAGACAAGGCTCAGGTCGATGAGCTGGCACGTATGTCAGGCGGTGTTGTTATCACAGAGGTCACTCGTGATCATGCTCGTAGCTTGCTGTCCGATGTAAAATAGCCAAAGCCCTTTCACAAAAGTAATATTCATACCTAAGGCCTTATAATAAGTAATAAGTGTCGCCATTGGCTTCAATCTTGCTTTTACCATTGTTATCACCATATAGTGGTGCTCCACCCTTCTTATTAGGTTGCGTTTTTTTCTATGTCTAAAGCCAATTTGACTCATCATTTTTTGATCGCAGCGCCAGAGCTATCAGACCCAAGGTTTGAGCAGGCTCTTATCTATATCTGCCGCCATGACAAGCACGGCGCGCTCGGTCTGATGATCAATCGTCCGCTGGAGCAATCTCGTGTTGGCAAACTGCTAGAAGATTTAGATATTGAAGTGACTGACCCGCAAGTAATGGAAGATTTGGCATTAGAAGGCGGCCCTATGTATCCTGAGGTCGGCTTTGTGCTGCATACTGGTCAGCCAGAATGGGCGTCATCTTTTGCTATCTCAGAGAATGTCTGCATCACGACCAGTCAAGATATCCTTAAGCGTATTGCCGCCGGTCAAGGCGTTGGTCACTATCAGCTGTGCTTGGGTCATGCCAGCTGGGGCAAAAAACAGCTAGACCAAGAATTGAACAATGGTGATTGGTTGGTCTGTCCTGCGGATCTAAACTTATTGTTCGATACGCCATTTGAAGAGCGCTGGCAAATAGCCGCTGATAAAATCGGGATCAACTTTGATTACCTAAGCAGTGATATCGGTCACGCTTAACCTTAGATGTTCCATGAATACAGAAATAAAAAATCAAAACAGGATACATCCGTTACTATGGTAGATAGCACTCTTATAACAGATAGCACCAATACAATAGAGACTGATACTGGCGTTGCTGAAGCGACCGTTAAGCCACATCTTGTCTTAGCCTTAGACTATGGTGTCAAAAAAATGGGTATGGCACTTGGTAACACCATTACCGAGACAGCGCGTGCCTTTGATATCTTAGCGATGAATAATGGTCAACCTGACTGGGATAATCTACTGGGTATTATCAAGGTTTGGGGCGTGTCAAAGGTGGTCGTCGGCCTACCGCTTAATATGGATGGTAGCAGCTCGATGCTGTCTAAGCGTGCGCATAAATTTGCTCGTCGTCTAGCGCATAGAGTTATGGAGCAGCATCTGCCCGTAGTAGTTTCACTTTGTGATGAACGCCTGACTTCAGTCGCAGCACGAGAAATCGCTTGGGACAATGGCTGGATCAAAAACGAGCGTGACCCTATTGATGACATCTCTGCATGTATCCTGATGTCAACGTACTTTGCGGATCCGAATAGCAGTATCGCCATCGATGCAATCAAAGCAGATTAGCCTAGCAACCAGCTTGTCAATCCTATGCCAATAATTTCTGCTATATAGTGGATTGACCATATCATCTAAACGGATAAATGACTGATTATTATGACTACTGTTTCAGACCAATCAACGCAGAATAAATCACAACGTGGTTTTGCACCGCTTGCCATCGCTCGTATCAAAGGCGCACAGCGGGCAAACCAAGTAGCGATTTATCTCATCTATGCCGCCATTATTGCATTCATCGTGTTCGGTACGATTGCTAGTGTCAAAGCCTTCCATGACAATCAACTACTTTATCAATTATTTTACAACCTACCCTATGCATTAATTACCCTCACAATTCCGATCACCATTTATGATGCGCTGGTGGTTTATCGTTATCGCTTAAACCAGCCTTCGATGATTGCCATGAGTATCGGTGTATCGACCATCATATTGATTGGCGGGCTATTATTTGCTGATACCGTATGGCTTGGATTGTCTTGTTGGCTGGGTGTGGCATTTTTATTTAAAGTCAGTTTTAAGCGGTTTTTTGATTTTTTGGAAGTCGCTGATGAGCATGATATTGATGAAACGTCAGAGACAGTCATTGTAGATGATCCAGACAGTACGCACCCTTAAACGATTAAAACAACCACTCGTTCTCAAATCCATCCATTTAGCGTTATTATCATGACTATGACCACTTCTATACCAGACACTGCTATCAATCACCACTTAGACACCCAAGGGCTGATCTGCCCTGAGCCCATTATGATGCTGCACCGAGTGATACGTAGCGCAGGTGGTGGCGAGGTGATTGAAATACTGGCCACTGACCCTGCTACCACTCGTGATATTCCTAATTTCTGTCGTCATTTGGGCCATGAGCTACTCGGTCAAGAGACGCTGGCTGAAAACGTGAGCTTAGATACTGATCCTGATGAAATCAAAGTGGATAGTGATGATGATGCACCCATAAGTGTGACGCTTTATCGCTATTTGGTTAAGAAAAAAAGCGCTTAAATTCACTTAAGTTACCGCAGCAAAGCATTAGTCACAGCAAAACATTGACAGTGCAACAAACAATATAAAGATATCTTTACTTTGTACGAGATATATCTTTCACAAAAGGTAGGCTATTACGTGTTACAAATAGAAAAGCAGTATGTACAATGGCAAGAAAACGAAACTCTACGTAATGCTCTTTGGTTGTCTGAAAGCAATCATATGCCACCTGCGCGCATTGTATTGGTCGATGATACAACGACCGCAGATGATGCTTATCGCTTGGCGTGCGAAGGTAGCTCACTGCTATGGCGCGGTGATTTTCATAATGCACGCCAGTTGCTACAAGCGCTCGGTCGTCGCATAGATCGTACCAATGAGCGCTCTGAGCTGCGTAAAGCAAAAAAAGCGGCTAATAAAGCAGCGAAACCTACAGCAGAATCTGATTCAGTCAGCTCTAAAGAAATACCTAACCTCTTTCATCAGCAGCGCCAATTACAAGCCCAACGCTCACGCATATTAAGCCGTTTACTACTAGAGCTTGATGCCAGTTACGTCAGCCAACTACGCCGCGCCCCTGATGTCAGTGCGGCCTGTACAGCAGCCTTTGGTGCAATCGATGAGCCATGCGTATTATCATTTCGTGATATGCAAGGCGCACTTGGCGCAGCAGGGTGGCGCGAAAAAGGCGTCCCAATAGACAGCTTAGGCTTATCAATTTTCCCGCATTATGGCGTCTTTGCACCAACCCGTCATGAGTATGTGCAGCTGTTGCTCGATGCACCGCTACCAGCGATTCATGATGTCGCCTATGACATCGGTACCGGAACAGGATTACTGGCTATTATCTTAGCGCAACGCGGCGTTCCGCAAGTGATAGCAACGGATTTGAATCCACGTGCTTTGGCCTGTGCCGACGAGAACTTTACACGGTTAGAGTTACCTGCCGTACAATTGCAGCAAGCGGATTTGTATCCGACTGATGCACCGCTCGCCAATCTGATTGTCTGTAATCCGCCTTGGTTACCTGCTAAGCCAAGCTCGTCTCTTGAGTACGCCGTCTATGATGCCAAGAGCGCGATGCTGCGTGGGGTGTTGCAAGGTGCCAAACAACACTTAGCTGAGCATGGAGAGCTTTGGTTGATCATGTCGGACTTAGCTGAGCACCTACAACTGCGTGCCCGTGATGAGTTATTAAGCTTGTTTACTGATGCGGGATTGGCGGTAAAATATCGTCTAGATACCCAACCTAAGCATAATCGCAGCCAAGATGATACAGACCCGCTACATGTCGCGCGCAGTGCTGAAGTTACCTCGTTATGGTGTTTAACACTTATCTAACATTCAGCTATCGAGTATTGAATTATGAGCCGTGATCGTGCCGTGCAACAGCGCCAACCTAAGGCGCTGGCAGTAGATGACGAACCCAGTTATATGACTGAGTTTCGGCAAGCCATGCTGGCACGTGGTCTAGCGACTCGTACTCGTAATGCGTATGTCCGCGACCTGCGCTCTTGCGAACTGACCAATCCTATTGCCCTGACACGCTGGCAGCCTGATGACGTGCTGCACTGCTTATCAACACTCACTCAAGAAGGCAAAACCCCACGTACCCAAGCACGCATGCTCTCAAGCTTGCGCCAGTTTTATCTGTGGATGATTGCTAGTAATCTGCGTGAAGACAACCCTTGTGAGCGTATCAAAAGCCCAAAACTGGGTCGTCCACTACCGAAAGATTTGGCAGAGGCAGATGTCGACAATCTACTTGCCTCACCTGATACCAGCACTGTACTCGGACTACGTGATAAAGCCATGCTAGAGGTACTATATGCCTGCGGGCTGCGTGTGAGCGAGTTAATTAATCTCTCATTAGAGCAAGTAAACCTAAACGCTGGCTGGCTACAAATCACGGGGAAAGGTAATAAAACCCGACTAGTGCCACTCGGCGAATATGCAAACGATGCGCTAGAGGACTATCTAACGCATGCTCGTAGTGATTTGATTGCGCATTTTAAATCAGGAAATTGCCAAGCGGTATTTTTGACCGCGCAAGGTGGCTATATGACGCGGCAGAACTTCTGGTACTTGCTCAAAAAGTACGCCAAGGTTGCCAGTATTGATAAAGAGCTGTCACCGCATACGCTGCGCCACGCTTTTGCTACCCATTTGCTGAATCATGGTGCAGACTTACGCAGTGTGCAGTTACTGCTAGGGCACAGTGATTTGTCCACCACGCAAATCTATACTCACGTGGCGACTGCCAGATTGCAGAAATTGCATGCCGAGCATCATCCACGAGGTTAGGATTTAATTTTTATTGATGATCGTTAGAGGACTAAACTGTGTTGCAAGCTCAACCATCTCCCTTGCCTGCCCTAACCGAAAAGCAAATTTTTGCTCTTAAGAAATTAACCATCATGGGTTATTTAGAAGGTACGTCTTTTCTACTGTTGCTGGGTATCGCCATGCCATTAAAATATATGCTGGGTATGCCTGAAACAGTGAGCTATGTCGGCCCATTGCATGGGATACTATTTGTTGCTTATATCATAGTGCTGATCATCACAGCGAGCAAAATAAAAATGCCGCTATGGGCGTTACCTGCTGGTGTGCTTGGCTCGTTTTTGCCCTTGGGGCCGTTTATTTTTGATTATGTGTTAAAGAAGCGGTTGGGAAAGTAGTTTCAAAAAATCTCGATAACGCAAACCTATAACGCTGTAGTGATGACGATATTGCAGAAATCATTAAAATAATATCGATGTCTTTTAAATGATCCGTAACCATGTATCATAGATTATTAACCACTGGTCTGTGAATAGCGGGGTGAGCTATGTTTGGATTTGATATCGACTTACAGTTAATGGGCTATCATTTTTTTCAGTTGTGTATTGCCTTTATACTGTCGTTACCCATTGCCCTCAATCGAGAAATGAAAGACAGTGGTGCAGGACTCAGAACCTTTCCATTAGTAACTATTGCCTCCTGTGCTTTTATGTTGGTGGGCCGAGATATTTATCCAGATGGTGATGCCGAAGCACGTATCATGTACGGTATTATTACGGGTATGGGCTTTATCGGTGGCGGCGCTATTTTCAAAAGTGGCGGCAGCGTAAAAGGAACAGCGACAGCAGCAAGTTTATGGAATACAGGTGCTATCGGCATCTCCGTCGCTTATAACCGCTACGAAATCGCTATTATTTTATCTATTGTTAGTTTTTTGATATTGCAGTTCTCTGATCCATTTAAAACAGAGAAGCAAACCGAAAAGTAAGCTGAAATTTTATTCCGTTGTCGCTACAATACTCACCATACTTATCAATTGAGAACCCCATGAGCCATAGACCACCTGCTGACCTATTAAAGAACGCCCAACACTGGCGAGAAGACATTAACTTTCGCCAAGAGGTACTTGGCAAACCATTTGATTTTGCGACCACGTGGGGTATTTTTTCACCGCAGAAGCTTGATGATGGTAGCTTGATGCTGCTTGATTATATTGACTTTGAAGCTGACGATGATTCTATAGATTTAGGTTGTGGTTACGGCGTACTTGGTATGACAGCAGCACGTGAATGTCCAAATGGTCTGCACACTTTGATCGATAAAGACTTTATGGCAGTAGAATATGCGCGCCGTAACTGTGAGAAAAACGGTCTGAAAAATGTCGATGTGCATTTATCAAACGGCTTTAATCATGTGGCAAAAGACAAAGACTTTAGCCTCGTGATGTCGAACTTGCCTGCCAAAGTAGGTAAAGAGCAGCATTATCTATATTTCCTCGATGCTTATGCACGCATGCGTAAAGGCGGCCGTTTTTATGTAGTGACCATCAATGGCTTACGTCAGTTTGTGAAGCGCTCATTTACCGAAGTATTTGGCAATAGCGACAAAGTCAAACAAGGTAAAACCTATACCATTACTATGGCGACCAAAGACTAATACCAAACGCCAAAAATAAGATACAAATAAGAAGCCCGCTAAAAAACTATGTTTTAGCGGGCTTCTTTATGGCAAATGATATCTGGCTACATCTGCCGTTTTATTAAATATCCGCCCAATAGCGCACTGCCGATAATCGGTAATAGCACCATCAGCATAGGCGAAAAACCTGTCGCCAGCGATACAAAACCAACCAAATCCTGAATATAGCTGAATAGCAATCCAAACAGTAATGCTACTACGATGCGTAAGCCTAAGCTGTGCGTCCGTAGTGAGCCAAAGACAAACGAGCAAGCAACGATTACCAGCGACAATATTGATAATGGTGATAGCAGCTTTTGCCAAAACGCGACTTCGTGTTCTAACGAGCGATTGCCCTGTTGCCGCATAAACGTACGATGCTCATACAGCTGCGTCAATGATAAATCCTCTGCCTTACGCGTGAGTAAGTATACTGACTCTGGGGCGAATGGTAAGCTTAGGGTATCTGACGGTGCTACAGCTTGACTGCTTTCAAAACCTTGGTTGATAGAGAGCTTGACCATATCATTTAGTTGCCACTCATAGCGATACTGCTCGCTTGGCTTTTCACTGTCCGTATCGATAGGAGCACGGCCAGTATATTTCCCACCTTCAGCATGGACAGCCGTTTGCAAATTGCCATCGTTGTCCAAATGCCAACGTTTGACCTCACCGATGTTGCCTTTGACATCTGCATAGTCGATATACAAAATATCGCTACCATCTGGGGTGGCGCTACCATCTTTTGCGCTTTCAAATCTTGGCTGTATCGTCCAATAGCCACGTACCGAAGTAACGAGCGAGATATTGTCTTCCTCATTGATCTGCTTTGCCAGCTGGTTGGAATACGGTAACACAAACTGATTGATAGCCAGTGCCAATAACACAAAAATCAAAGCGGGCTGCAATACCCAGCCGACGATGCGATAAATACTGACTCCAGCCGCACGCATAACCACCAGTTCACTTTTATTGGCGAGTAGTCCCAATCCGATAACGGCACCAAGTAATGCGCCCGTTGGAATAAACTGCTCTAAAAAGTACGGTGAGCGATAAAAGATATATTTGAGCGCCTCACCCATGGTGTAGTTGTCATCTAACGAATCGAGCTCTGATAAGTAAGAAAAGACCAACTGTAGCGCCCACAATCCAACGACGGCACCGATGATAGCGAGCAGAGCATTGAGCTTAACGTAACGACTGAGCACTTTTAGGCTGCCGGCCTTTTTGGCCAGCTGATCAGAGTCTACAGATTTAGCAAATAAAGAGCGCATTAGAGCTGCCCTCCTTGTGAGCCACTGTTTTGATTGTCTATGCCATTGCTTGAGGCATTGCCGATCCTGTTTTCTGGTTTGCGAAAACGAAGTCGATGCTGCACACGGCTGCCCCAATTCATATAAAGTGCCAATACCATAAATCCTACAATCAGCCATGCATAGGCCCATACGCTGACGCTGTCTTTGCTCACGGCATTTTTGAGCGAGATGATACCCAGTGCACAACTGACAAACAATAAAATAGAGGGGAATAGGCGCAGCCAGCGACCTTGGCGAGGGCGTACTTGTGCGAGTGGCACTGCCAACATAGGCGCGATAATCATCAGCCACGGTAGTGCGAGACGATAACCGAGTTCACCTTGAGCAGCACGCAATGCACTATTGGTGCTAGTTTGTGATCCACTCGTTGCTGCTTGCCATAGAGGTCCAATTTTTTGAGTTTCGATATTGTCTTCTGTGATGACTTCTTTGGAGGATTCCGTCAACGTGATGCGATAACGATCGAAGGTGACTTGGTTGTATTTCAAGCTGCCTGCACCGACTTCGTAACGGCGACCTTGGAATAAATCCAACTGGGTCACGCCCGTATTGCCCGTGTCGACTTGTTCAGCACGCTTGGCAAGCGTAATCGTATCCTTGCTGATGTTTTTTGCACCACTGTTTATGATGTCTTTTGGCAGATCCGAGATGCCCATTTGCTCAGCGGTGTCTTGGTCTAATGAATTATCAACAGATGCAGTATTTGTCGCAGCACTGCCCTTTTTTTCAGGCTCAGATTGGATCAATATCACATCTTGTAGTTTTTTCTTATCGTCGCTAAGACTGCCTACATACAAATGATAATTGCCGCTACTGATAAACTCATTGGGACGAATCAAATCAAACGCACTGGTTAAGGCTTGCTGCTGCCAAACGGCCTCAGACGAGCGTACGCCCCAGGGTTTGCCCACGACAGACAGTGCAGCCTCGCCCGCAAATAATGCCAATATCAAGGGTGTCATCAACCGTGCAAGCTTACCACGCGATACGCCACTGGCATTGATAACGGCCATTTCTTGATCGACATACAAGCGACCGAACACCAACATCAGCGCGATAAAAAAGGCCAAAGGCAGTATCAATTCTAAAAAGTACGGTAGGTTGTACCCGATAATCGTAAAAAGCAAACTGACATCCAAACGCCCTTCAGCGGCAATGCCAAAATAACGTATCAAACGACCACCCAACATCATTACCACTAAAAAACCCAGTACTAAGGCAGTGGTTGAAGCAACTTGTTGGGTCATATAGCGGCGTAATATCACAATGGGTACTCTTAAACAGTGGGTATGCGTGAGACGTTGGTAGGTGCACAGCTTTTGATACGTTGATCACGAAATTTGGGCGAAATGATAACGCATCATAGGTATGATATTGGTGCAGTCGAGTAGCTGTATAAAGACAAACCTCGTCAAATAATCAACTGATCAGACCTCATAAGCACAAACGACAGACATAACCGTCAATGCTAGCATGTTTTGCTCAAAAATGACGGTGAAATGTGTTTGAAAACATTACGTACTCATTGCTGACAGTGCATTAATGTCAGCAAGCGGAGAATATATCAAATATTGGATAAAAGAGCAGCAAATTCTCGAGTAACATTAGATTATCACTTTTTATTTTATTAGATTCTTGCTTTATTTATTTTAGAAAGCTTTGTTTGTCATTCGTATCATCAAGCGTCACTCTCTAAGATAAATTGCTAGACTAAGTGCTGCTAAAGCAAATGAAGCTCGGTTCTGTATGTTATATAACAGAGCCTATGGCTTAACGATAAACACGACTTGACGGAATAAGCAAATAACAGAATAAGTCATCAACGGAGAATAATACTAATGAATAAAACCACATCTAACCCTGCTACTTTACTCGAACTCGCTGGTGGCGCTTTCGACACACTCGACTGGTCAAACGCTGCGCTTGTTTTAATTGATTATCAAAACGAGTACGTCGACGGTGCGATGCCATTAGGACAAGCAGGTGCCGCAGCCATCTCAAATGCACGCCTGTTACTTGATAAAGCCCGTCAGCAAGACATTCCGATTTTTCACATTACGCATCATGGCGCAGAAAACGGCAATGTATTCGACCCTTTGTCGTCTAACGTCGAGATTGTCGAGCAACTACAGTCACATGATGGTGAGACAGTGATTGCCAAAAAACATCCCAACGCCTTTCATGATACGCAGCTACAGTCATTGATTGCATCAGCGTCAAAGCAGCAAATTATTTTTGCGGGTTTTATGAGTCATATGTGCGTTAGCTCAAGCGTCCGCGCGGCATTTGATTTAGGCTTCGACAGCTTTGTTTGCCACGATGCCTGTGCCACACGTGACTTGCCTAGTGCCAAAAGAGAAACCATCAGCGCTGAGGTGATGCATGATACAGCGATGGCTGCATTACAAGATAGATTTGCCGCTTTAGTGACTACTGATGAGCTGGTCAATGGCTAAATGGCTAAGTAGAGTGACTAAGACATCAGGTTTAGTCTTTGAGCACGTAAACTATGCTCTTGAATAAGTCTCTGATATCACAATCAAAGGCTTAGGTGAATGGACACGGTAACCTAGCTCAAACCTTTTTACTTAAGCTTTGCTAACTGCATAGCGATATTGCAATATGCTACACTATCGTGATTGCTCAATAGACCAAATACTCTAATAATCATAAGCAATATACGAACGTTATAATCATCATAACTCTAATAAGGATAACTGTATGAATATCAAATTATCTCAGCATCTGCCAAAGACACATACCCAAAAAATTCTAAAAAAAGAAGCCAACAGTAAAGACAGCGCTTGCTTGGTTGTTTTAATCGACAGTAAGAAAAACATCTTAGCTGAATCAGCACTGACCGACTACACTGCCCGTATTGAGCAGCTGATTGAAGTGTCACATTTCAAAGGAACAGCATGCGAAACCGTTGCTGACTATGCGTTGGCAGGTGATAAAAAAACCACTAAGCAAAACCCTGTGCAGCTGTTATTGGTTGGTGTGGGCAACACTGACAAATTCAGCAATACCGTATTACAAAAAATCGCCAATACCATTTATAACAGTACGCAAAAACGCGTGGCCTCTATTACGGTCGCACTAGGCGATGCCTTAGAAGAAAATCATTTTGGTCAGTTTGCCCTTAACCTATTGGCAGCCAGCTATCGCTTTGACAAATACAAATCTGAACAAGCGACGCCCGTATTGACTGATGTTTATCTACTGGCTGATGAATCTCTACAACCTGCACTCGCATTTGCTGAATCGGTATTCGCCGGTCAGAGCCTAACACGTGATGTCGCCAATGAACCAGGCAATATCTGCTTCCCTGCGTACATGGCAGAGCAAGCGCAAGAACTTGCAAAAACCTATCCTGACCTATTAACCGTCAAAGTACTGGGTGAAGATGAGATGTCAGCGCTGGGCATGCATTGCTTCTTAGCAGTCTCACAAGGTTCTACCAAAGAAGGTAAGCTTGTCATCATGGAGTATCGCGGCAAATCAGCATTCAGTGCAAACGCGGGCACCACCGAGCAAGCTACTAACAGTGCAAAAGTAACTGGTGGTCTAAAAGCGCTGGCTGATAAATTGCCAACCAAAAAATCGACTAAGAAAGCAGACAAAGCTAGCGACGATAATGCACAAACCACCAATGATGATGCGCCTATCGTATTGGTCGGTAAAGGCGTAACCTTTGATTCAGGCGGTATCTCAATCAAGCCAGGTGCAGCAATGGATGAGATGAAATTTGACATGGGCGGTTCAGCCTCAGTACTAGGCACGATCAAAGCTTTGTGTGAAGCTCGTCTACCAATCAACGTCGTTGGTGCGCTTGCCTGCGCTGAAAACATGCCATCAGGTGATGCGACGCGTCCAGGCGATATCGTCAAAGCCATGAACGGTAAATCAGTTGAAATCTTGAATACCGATGCGGAAGGTCGTTTGGTATTGGCAGATACTTTGTGCTATGTACAGCGCTATAATCCAAAAACCATCATCGATGTCGCGACATTGACTGGTGCTTGTGTGGTTGCATTAGGTCACGTGCGTTCAGCTGTATTTAGTAACGATGAAGACGTATTATTTGATTTAGAGAACGCGAGTAACCTATCAGGTGATCTTATCTGGCATATGCCTTTAGATGATGAGTATCAAGCACAGATTGATTCACCGATCGCTGATATGCAAAACATCGGTGGTAAAGGTGCTGGAGCCGTCACTGCCGCTTGCTTCTTGTCTCGCTTTGTTGAAGAAGGTCAAGCATGGGCGCATTTAGACATCGCGGGTACGGCTTGGAATTCAGGCAAAGACAAAGCAGCAACTGGTCGTCCTGTACCGTTATTTATGCAATATCTAAAAAACAGCGCAGACAGAGTATAAGCATTTTATGAAGATCAGCTTTTATGTATTAAGTGAGAGTAAGGCCCAAGATTTCTTGGGCTTTATTTGTCAGTTGACCCAGACGGCGCTGAATAAAAGCACTCAGTCTTTGCTGATCCTTATCGAAGATGAGACATTATTGACGACGCTAGACACAGCGCTTTGGGCACAAGAGGCGACGAGCTTTATACCGCATCAATGTCTATCTGATGACGGTAAACGTACTGAGGCTAAAATCATCGACACAGACAGTGCTGACGCTCATGTTTTTAATCAATCACGAGCACCCGTATTGCTCGGCCGTCATATGCCAGCAGATTTTGCTGGTATTGTACTCAATACGACGACGCGCCCTGTGAATGACTTTATGGCAGTTACCAATAATGCCAAACCTTCTCGAATCCTTGAGTTAATCAAACCCGATACCACAAGCACCCAAGCAGGCCGTGATAAATATAAGGCTTATCAGCAATTAGGCTATGAGCTGACCCACTTTAAAGTGTAGCTCTACCCTGTCGCTTTCTGTTGAGCTTATCGTTACGAAATATACTTCTCACTTTATACATCGCTGTTTTTAATGCCTCATTGATGAGGCATTTTTATTGGCTAACCTTAGCTCATCCTCGTGGCATCCTTTATCGTACTCGCTATATTCTCCTATTACCTCCTACTTAATGCATAGCAGCCGCTACTATGAGCGGTATGCGAATATGTCAAAAAATGCTACCATCCTTCGATAATTTTTCATTCAAACAATTCATTTACTTTTGACAGACGTCGAGGATGTACAAATGCGTTCATTGATTGCGATGTACCAACGTATCGGGTTGGTTCCGCTCATTATTATCGGTTTGGTATTGGGAGTGTTGATTGGCTGGCTCGCACCAAGTGTCGGTACTGCCATCGGTTTACTTGGTACACTGTTCGTCGGTGCCCTAAAAGCGGTCGCGCCTATCCTAGTATTTATTTTGGTCATGGCAGCGATTAGCCAGCATCGCAGTGGCAATGAAGTCTATGTGAAGCCGGTGCTGATCATGTACATGTTCGGCACGTTTTTGGCAGCGCTAACAGCGGTGGGTGCCAGCTTTTTATTCCCAACCGACTTGGTATTGATAAACGCCGATATCGCACAAGTGCCACCTGCTGATCTAAAAGAAGTATTGACCAACTTATTGATGAACCTAGTGGCCAATCCGATCAATGCCATCGCTGAAGCCAATTACATCGGCATCTTAGCATGGGCCATCATTATTGGTTTTGCTTTGCGTCAAGCCAGTGACACCGCTCGCACAGTCGTTGGTGATTTTGCGGATGCGATCTCACAGGTCGTCAAGTGGATTATTGCGTTAGCCCCATTTGGTATCTTGGGTCTAGTCGCTAGTACCGTGGCTGAGACCGGTTTTGCGTCTTTGGCAGGTTATGCGCGTATCTTAATGGTGCTGGTCAGCTGTATGCTGTTCATCGCGTTGGTCGCAAATCCGCTTATCGTCCTGATCAAAACAGGCAAAAACCCGTACCCACTCGTGTTCACTTGCTTACGTGAGTCAGGAATCACAGCGTTCTTTACGCGCAGTTCAGCCGCCAACATTCCTGTCAACATGAACCTTGCCCGCAAGCTTGGACTGCATGAAGACACGTATTCTGTGACCATTCCACTGGGTGCGACCATCAATATGGCAGGTGCGGCGATCACCATTAACGTCTTGACGCTTGCCGCGGCTCATACCTTGGGTATCGAAGTCACCTTTGCATCAGCACTGTTGTTAAGCATAGTCGCTACGGTTAGTGCTTGCGGTGCTTCCGGTGTCGCTGGTGGTTCGTTGCTGTTGATTCCACTCGCCGCAAGCTTGTTTAGCATTCCAAATGACATTGCAATGCAAGTGGTTGCGATTGGCTTTATCATCGGGGTGATTCAAGACTCGGCTGAGACGGCCTTGAACTCTTCAACTGACGTACTATTTACGGCAGCAGCTGATCCTACGTATTCTCGTTAATTTTTAATAAAGCATTTTCTACCAATAAAAAAAAGGGCCTTTAATGGGCCCTTTTTTTATGCGGTCTTATTGATCATCTAACTATTTTTAACTACTTTGAATTGTCGATATCAACTTCTATGGCTGGGGTTTGCAGCTCTATCTGACGCTTGAGTTGTCGCAGTTGCTCAACCTCATCTAGCAGTTCAAGAATTAAACCAATCGCTGGCACGCTGGCTTCAAAATCGCGACTGAGTCGCGACGCACGGCGCACGGTCGTCAGCTGGTAACCAGTAAATTTTTCATGCTCTGGTACGTCATACTCAATAATACTTTCTTCGATTAACTCGATGACCCATTGGCGCTCTTGGCCACAGGCAGAGACCAGTTCATCTAAGCTCATGATAATGTCGGTAAATTCAGTCGAGTGCTTCATAGCTATTATCCTCGTTTTATCTTTATATCATCGGTATCGTGTTCATCTCTGCGATTTTTTTCTCACTACAGTGATACCTAACGGTTAACCATAATGTTATTTAGCGGTTGATACTGGTGTCAGCAAAGGCTTGCTTTAGCTGCTCATACGCTTGCATCGCCGCATCACTACTGATATCTGGATTGACAATATTTACCGTCAAGTACAAATCGCCTGCTTGCTTGGCAGGGATACCTTTACCCTTCAAACGTAAACTGCTACCAGACTTGCTATTTTTAGGAATGCTCACCCCCAGCGTACCTGCTGGCGTACTGACATTGATTTTTTCACCCAATGCCGCCTCCCACGGTGCGATATTAACGGTCTGATAGACATCTGCACCTTCTATCCGAATATTGCTATCGTGGCGAATTTTAACCTTCAAAAATAAATCACCATTTTTGCCGTTACTGCTACCAGCAGCACCTTGCCCTGCTAAGCGGATTTGCTTGCCATCCGTAATGCCTTTCGGGATTTTTATTTTGAGGGTCTTGTTGTCGTAATCGACAGTGCCATTTGGCTGCCTCACAGGGACATTTAGCTTAATACTATAGTCATCACCGTTATAGACTGAAGACAAATCAACGGTAATCTCGGCATGCTGGTCTTGCCCTTTAGTATCTTGTGCACCAAAACCACCACGTTGTGATTGGCTACCCGCCTGCCCATTCGTTGAACCACGTGCGCCATGACCAAATGCTGAAAAAATATCATCGAAGCGAAAGCCACCATCTCCATAAGCTTCACCATCACCGAACTGATCTTTTACGTCCTCCCAACGGAAGCCGCCTTGACCTGTCGTTGACTGTCCACCAAACCCGCTTGCGCTACTTTGTCCCGCAAATGGGTTGTTTAGCATGGCATCGTATTCGGCACGCTTGTCTTTATCTCTGATGGTTTCGTAAGCGTTATTGATCTCCGCAATCTTATTGTCCGCGTCCGGATGATCGCTGACATCGGGATGATATTGACGAACGAGCTTACGGTATTTCTTTTTGATATCAGCGTCTGAGGCGTCTTTTTTGACCCCTAAAATGTCATAGTAGTTTTTCTCTGCCATGTTATTTTTCCTCAAAATAAAACATATTAGTGATATCGGTCTGCCAATTTAAAACAATACGATAGAAGTGGCTACTTGATTTCAGTATGCAAATTTTCTCAGCTTACTCATCATCTCAATGACAATAGAAATAAACCTCTATATAAATATTACCAGTAATGATGCCAAGCCATTGCAGTATTTAGGTTATCTCTATTACTTAGCACAGCACTGTTGTCAGACCTCATTGAGTCAGAGTATGTCATCATGAGTCTGACATCATTATTCTTTGATAACTGCTGACGTAATGTCAATTTGGTAAGATCAATGGCAGCACGTCCTTCTCGTGTTGAGGCAGTATAAGACAACTCTACACTTTGGCGTTCACGTTTTGCACGTACTCCAAACTCGATGCCAATATCTGCATGTCTGTCTTGATCATGGACAGTCGCATTGATCATGCTATAGCCCAATATATGCTTACCGAATTTAGCGCCTGCACCAATACCAGCTTGTGCATAAGGACTATGATGGTTACCAGTGAAACCGTCTGTACGAGCACCCGTTTTCAATTGCCAAGACAGTTTGGGTTCGCCTGATAACGGTTGTCTAAGATCTTCAATCTGCTGCATATCTAAAAACACAAAGTCCGTCAATGCCCATTTATGCTCATCAATATTGTAGCCGATAGATGCCTGCACTGCCTCAAAACGCCTATCAATATCCGTGTAAGCGTTTAGTGGGTCTTTTACAAATAAGGACAGACCGACTTCTGCCATGTCATCAGATACGACCACTTTAGTTTGTGTGGTTTTATTGCTTAATGCCGGTGATATTTTATTTGGTACAGACAACTGAGCTAGACCATTACTGGCTGGTAGCGAAAAGCGCTGACTGAGCAATTCGCTTTTGAAAGCTCGCTGCTTTGGCGTGTCGTCTTGCGATATTTTGTACGCTCGGTGCAATATTAAAAAATCAAGGGCTAGCGCTCTATCTTCTACATTCAAATTGGTAAGCGAGGTGATATCTTCAGTGCGAATCACTGAATTAATGGTTTTTTGTATTGGCTTAGATAACTGTACAAACTTCTCTCGCAGCTGTGTTTGCTCAGATGGTAAATAGCGTACCGAGGCAACGAGCGACTCAGCCCCGTTTTCGTACTCTAACAACTGATCGAATACATAGTCTGGCGCGTACCAAGGGCCGATGCGTTCAGTCGTATTGATATCACTTATCAGCTCAAGTATTTCTCCTGAGCGATAGCCGCAGTTTTGCTTGATGAAGTAATAATCAAAACGAGCAGACTTGGCTTCATATAAATGATAGTTCAATAACTGTGTGTCGAATGCGCCAAGATTGAGGACATACTCCCACATATCTCGTTGCTCATTTTTGGAGTACACCGCGTCTTGCTTGAAAAATTCCGTCTCTGAAAACCCAGCATCGTACAGTCCAAATAGCCCTTTGATAGCATACATGGCGCCATTCTCATTTGCTGGAATACGCGCACCAAAATTATATGAGTTGTTCAGCAAGTCCTCGCTCGAAAGCGCTCTTACATCATTAACCAAACCATCTGAATCACCTGTAGACGTGTTGGTTTTTACCAGTACATGACCGAACGAAGAAGCTGGGTTTTTTAGGTAATTACTTATTAGAATCAGGCTGATCGCTTGATTTGGATCGGGTAATTGTGAGCAATTTTTTAGGTTGACATTCAATTGAGGTAGGTGATGATTCAACCATAAATATCTGGCAGGATATCTACAAACAATACTATCATCATGCATTTGCTCTATCGTTACGATGAGCTCTGCATAAGGATCAAAGTTTCGTTTTGAGCGTGGCTTTGGGTTGGTTAAATAAAAATCTGGCGAGATGACTTCAGCTTTGCCATTTTTATAAAATAATAAATGTTGCCACTGAGGATGATTGGCCAATGACTCTAGTGTTATGGGATCGATAGCCATATCTTTATTGGCATCTTGTTTTTGCTCTCGTACGTATGCTTCATTAAGCGGTTGTATGCTCTGCTGAGCATCTGATAAGCTATCAGCCCCCCTGTCAGTCTTATATGCTTCAATAGCCGTTTCATCAATAGAGGTAACCTCAGATTCTTTATCTACCCTCACTGATCCTAAGGTATGGGAGTACGATTCATCAAGTACTGCCGCACCAGCAGTCGTCGCAGCAAGACAAGCTATCCATAACAATATTTTTTGCATTTTATCCAGATACCATCAATATATGAGCAATAAAAAACACGTAAACCTAGATTTACGTGTTTTTATCATTAAGTAATCATAAGCGTCAGTATCAAACCAACTGCCTATACTTGCGATCTTTAGATTGCACAGCTTTGCTGAACGATGCTAAATAGCGTCTCTGCATTTTGATCTTGCGTAGCATTGCGATAAGCAGAAGTCTGCGTGTATTGACCATATTGTGCACGTACACTAGCCGCTGAATCACAGTTAGCTACGCTCTGTAGTGCAGATAAATGAGCACCTTGGCCTGACGCTAGATCTTTTTCAACACTTGGGAATGCTTCTTTGATCAAAACAGCTGCTTTGACGTTGCCACCTTGGCAAGTTTCAGGAGACATAGAATTAGAAGTCGCAGCGGTAGTTCCCCAATCCCAAGTCACGTTAGAGATAATAGCTAGGATAGGGCTTGAATTACCAAACAAAGCACCACCAATACCACATTCTTTGTAAACTTGCTCAATCGTACGACCAGTCTCTACTTTTTTAAATTTAGAGCCAAGATCAGCATTTGCTGCACCAAACGGAATCATTGCCGCGATAACTGAAGCAAACGCAATTTTTTTCAACATAAAACTTCCTTAAAAAACGATAAAAAATAAGTTATTAGGCAGTATGGTTAAAATTATGAGGAGTATATGCAATAGATATTCCAGAATAATGTTTAACCTTGCGTATTGTACGAAATAGTAAGAATATAGCAAGGTTTATTTACACGAATTTAGGGACTTGTGATGATTCTCATATAACACTAAGTATGCTATATCGATAGCGCTAGTCTTTATATATTACCTATCTATATTGTATGACTTGCTTTCCAATATTTTGTCGGCTTCTATATAAGAATCAATCTCTATAAGAGCCCTTTTAGCACTTATACCACCATTATTTTTTCTCCAAAGTGTGTTTTTTCTCTTAAAAAACAGGTATTTGACCTCATGAGTTTTTTACAGAGCAGTAATAATATGACAAGCTCATGCTTGTAGAATCTCCCTATTATTCATACTCATAGGGAGTATAGATAACGTAGGCAAGAGTATCTGTCTATTTTATTAATTGCTTAAAGGTATTAAATGTCTTATTTAATCAAGTCTTTGGTTGTCGCATTATCACTATTACTTAGCACCACGGTTTTCGCTGCCAATACCAGCTACTATGGTAGTAAGTTTCACGGTAAGCGTACTGCTAGTGGCAGTATCTTTAATATGAACTCGTTAACCGCTGCACATCGCACGTTACCGTTCGGCACTAAGGTACAAGTGACCAATCAAAAGACAAAGCAGAGCGTAGTCGTAAAAATCACCGATAGAGGCCCTTTCATTGGCGGCCGTATCCTTGATTTATCGAAAGCCGCTGCTGGTGAAATAAACTGTCAGCTTTGTACGACCACGATGAAAATACTGTCGTACGGTGATGGGAAATATCGTAAGGAATGATGTAATAAAAAAGGGATGGCGTAAGCCATCCCTTTTTTATATCTACTATATAAGTACCAATTATTTAAAATGCTTTATGCAAACTTGGCTTCCATCTCTTCTAACGTCGTCATCGATAGCAACAGCGTCTCTTCGTTATGACTATGCTGCTGCTGTAGCGCAGTCTGCTCATTGAGTAGTACCAATAAGTCAAACTTACGGCTCTCTTCATACAATGTTGTATCAGCAAGCTTCTCTTCTAGCGTCACAAGCTGTCCATCAATCTTAGCCAATAGCTTTTCGGTCTCTTCGATCTCACGGCGAATAGGAGCTGTCAACTTGCGTTGTTCAGCAGCCAGTTTACGCTGTGCATCTTTACTAAGCGCAGGCTGAGCAGATGGCTGTTGTTGTGATGCTTTTGATTGCTCGTTATTGTTTGATGCAGCGAATTTATCATCGCCTGTTTCACGTGAAACAAACTTCTTGTTGGCCTTTTTGTTTTTCTTTTTATTGTTGCCTTTATCCTGAGAGTTTTCTTGTTTGCGCTTTTCGGCGAGCCATTTGCCGTAGTCGCTGATATCACCATCAAACTCTTCTATGATACCGTCATGCACCAGATACAGCTCATCACAGACGTTGGCAATCAATTCACGGTCATGCGAGACCAGTACCACTGCCCCTTGGAAACCTTGCAAAGCGATGGTCAATGCTTGACGCATTTGCAAGTCCAAATGGTTGGTTGGCTCATCAAGCACAAGGACATTTGGACGTTGCCAAACGATCAATGCTAGCGTCAGACGCGCACGCTCACCACCAGAGAATAGCTCGCTTGGGGTATCGATACGCTCACCGCGAAAGTCAAAACTGCCCAAGAACGATCGTAGCATCGCATCAGAGGTTTTACCTGCTAGGCGACGTAACATTTCTATAGGCGTTGCTTTGGCATCTAGGATATCCATTTGATGCTGGTTGAAATACCCTAACTTCAGTGTATCCGAAACACGATATTTCCCGGTCAATACCCCAAGTTCACCGACTAACGCCTTAATCAACGTTGATTTACCAGCGCCGTTCATACCAAGCAGACCCAGACGGGTATCAGGTGTCACCTGTACATTGGCATTGTGTAGAAGTGGTGTCTCACTATAGCCAATATCTGCATTGGTCAGCTCAATCAGTGGTGAGCTCATGTTTGCTGGCTCATAGAACTGGAACGAGAATGGGTTGTCTGCCATCATCGGAGACAGCTCTGCCATGCGCTCTAGCTGCTTAATACGGCTCTGTGCCTGCTTGGCCTTACTGGCTTTGGCACGGAAACGACGAATAAAGTCATCCAAATGAGCCTTAGTCGCTTCTTGCTTTTCAAACGCTTGCTGCTGCTGCGCCATACGCTCATGACGCGTGCGAATGAACTGCTGATAGTTACCCGTATAAAGGGTGATTTTTTGCTGTTCTACATGCAAGATATGACCGACGGTTGCATCCAAAAATGCTTGGTCATGCGAGATAACAATGACCAGACCGGTGTAGGCATTGATCCAAGTCTCAAGCCACAAGATAGCGTCTAAATCCAAATGGTTGGTTGGCTCATCGAGTAGCATCAGATCAGCACGGCTCATCAAGGTCTTAGCAAGGTTCAGACGCATGCGCCAACCACCTGAGAAGCCCTCTACTGGCAGTTCATGCTGGCTAGTATTAAAACCAAGACCTGCCATAATTTGTGCGGCTTTAGTCGGGGTACGATAACCATCGATCTCGTCAAACTGCTGATGCAATACCCCAATCTGCTCGTCACTCACGCTACTCAAATCATTGAGAGCGGCATTGATCTCATACCACTGCTCATCACCGCTCAATACATAATCAACCGCAGACTGCGTTGTGGCACCCACTTCCTGTGCCATATGCGCCACATGCCAGCTATCAGGGATACTGACCTCGCCTCTATCAAGCGTGACCTCAGTATCGCCTTTACCCATTTGCGTCAATAACAAAGCAAATAAGGTAGATTTGCCCGTGCCGTTGTTGCCCGTCAAGCCAACTTTGTGACCTGGATGGAGCTGGAAGCTTGCACCTGCAAACAATTCACGACCATCACGGCGAACACCAACGTCTTTAAATTCGATCATATAATTTCTTCATCTCAACAATAATATAAATATAAGGCAATAAAAAACACACATGGGGTATGCTATCTGGCGGCTATTATTTCAAACGCTTGGCCTATAGGCAAACGATTAAATAACTATTTCAAAACTAAGCAATTATTTAGGCCACAGTTATCGTAAAACCTTGGATATTATACAAAGCCAATAGGCTCATGAATACTCGGTATCATGAGCCTATTATGACGATATTTTTGGCAGGTAACATTCAGTTAGTTGCGTCACTCTTGACAAACGAATCAATATCCCCATTATGATATACTGCTAAAATATAAGTGGCTTACATACCTTTATTTGATAGCTATAGTATGTAGCGCGGCCATGATAACAGCACCCAATTTAGTCAAACGCCGTACGTATCTTTATTTGCCACTATTTAATGGCAAACCCAAACAGGACGACGACCGCATTTGATCCTAGCAACTGAGGTAGATATGAACGAATCAGCCAACCAATTTAGTCCAAGCTCAAGTCAGCCAGTAGATCCAACAATATTGAGTCTCACAGACAGTGCGGCACAAAAAGTGCGCCGTCTGCGTGAAGAAGAAGGGGATAGCGACCTCATGCTGCGCGTCTATGTGACTGGCGGCGGCTGCTCAGGATTTTCTTATGGGTTTAATTTTGCCAATGAGCTGAATGAAGATGATGCCAACTTTGACAACGATGATGTAACGTTGGTCGTTGATTCACTGAGCTATCAGTATTTGCAAGGCTCTACGGTTGACTATACTGAAGGTTTAGAAGGCGCACGGTTTGTCGTGACCAATCCAAACGCGACAACCACTTGCGGCTGTGGCTCATCGTTTTCTATATAATATGCTTTAAATGTAATCTGATTTAAATGCCTTATATTTGAGATGCTACGGTGAGCGCTGATATTGTTTTAGACAGCCTAACGGCATAACAATCAAAGCATCTATCTCTGGGGTAGGTGCTTTTTTTGTCGATATTCTTTACCAGTATCGACATCTTACTGCCAGTCAGCTTACTAAAAAATACGTGTCAAAACTCGAGCAAGTCAGCTCTTCTAAAGCTTATCGTATTTGTAAGCGTCCGTGGTTTTCGACACGGCTTTGAGCTAAACTGACGGAATTATTGACCTAATATTTACCTATTTTATGGACCTACACATTGCGTGTTTCGATCCGCCATAATAAATGACCATAGACGACGATTATGAGTAATTTTGCGAGTAGCTTTGTTGATTTTGAGATTCCCAATTGGTTTGACAGCCAGCATTTGACGGGTATGCTCCGCGGTATCGAAAAAGAAGGGCTGCGTGTGAAGCCAGATGGCTACCTAGCACAAACGCCGCATCCTGCCAAACTGGGGTCAAAACTTACCCATCCTTTTATCACTACAGATTACTCAGAGAGCTTGCTTGAGCTTATCACTGAACCCAAAGCCTCACCAAAAGAAACGCTAAATATGCTGCGCCAACTGCATGTATTGGTATATCAGGGCATGCCTGAAGGTGAGCTGATGTGGCCACTATCGATGCCCTGTATGTTGTCTTCTGATGATGCAGATATTCCATTGGCTGATTATGGCAGCTCTAACACTGGTAAGCTCAAAACCTTATACCGCAGTGGTCTAGGTATTCGTTATGGTCGCCGCATGCAGACCATTGCAGGTCTTCATTACAACTTATCATTTGGTGATGAGCTGTTTGAAACGTGGCAAGCCAAAACGCCAACAGCACAAAGCCAGACGCTAGTAGAGTTCAAAAATGAAAAATACTTAGGCCTTATTCGCAACTTTAAGCGTTTGACCAGCCTAGTTCTATATCTATTAGGTGCCAGTCCAAGCGTCTGCCCTTGTTTCTTAGCAGGCCGTGAGCATGACTTAGAGCTGCTGAATAACTCTACCTATTATAAGCCTACTGCCACCAGTCTGCGTATGGGCAAACTTGGCTACACCAATAGCGTGCAAGAGCAGCTTGATATTCGTTATAACTATTTACCAGAATATGTCGCAGGTCTGCGCCGTGCGATTCAAACACCGCATGAAAGCTTTGCCAAGCTTGGCCTAGAAGATGAAGATGGCAATCCGATTCAGATCAACAATCATATTCTGCAAATAGAAAACGAATACTACAGCCCTATCCGCCCAAAACAAATTGCGATGAGTGGTGAGACACCAACTGAAGCGCTTGAGCGTCGCGGTATTGCTTATGTGGAATTCCGTGCTATCGATCTCGATCCATACAGTGATGTTGGTATTCGTCTCTCTAGTGCCTGTTTCCTAGAAGTCATGGCGCTATATTGCTTGTTCAATGAGTCTCCTGATTTGCTCCCTGATGAAGAAGATGCCTTGGCCATCAATCTTGAGCGCGTGGTCAATGAAGGTCGCCGTGATGATTTGCATATTATCAATAACGGTGAAGAGCAATCGCTTGAAAGCTGGATGCTCATGCACTTAGCGCGTATGCAACCGCTTGCCGCATTGCTAGATGCACACTATGGTGGTAACGATTACCGCGCTGCAGTGGCGTTGATGCAAGGCAAAGCAGGGCATTCTGAGTCGACCATCTCCGCTCAAGTCAACTCCGACAGCAAGCGTCTCGGTAGCTTATGGCAACTTGGCTTTACGCTGGCTCAGCAGCATCGTGATTCTCTATTGCAGCAAACGCTCAGTCCAAATACCCAAGCGAAGTATGAAGTATTGGCAGAAAAATCCATTCTCCAGCAAGCTGATATTGAAAAGTCTGAGACAGATGACTTTATGGACTTTTTGCAGCAATATCGCTAGCACTCTGCTAACTCCCTGCTAACTAGGGTCAGTTTGAGATGATTGGGATAAATGACAGACAAGACTGCGCCTTATACACAGTAGACGGCGCACGTCTGACATCGTATCCATATCATATAAGATTGGCTTTACTACCTATTTTAGATGAATCCATAAGAGTAACCGTATAATGCGACAGCTAACCACCTACCGTAATTTGCAAGTATTTTTGGTCTTGATGTCAATCATAGGAATGAGCTTTGCGTTTTTCTTTTTACAGCGCCACTTGGGTCTAATGCCTTGCCCGCTCTGTATCTTTCAACGTGTGGGTCTGATAATCATGGGCAGTTTTGCCTTGATATCAGCGCTATTTAATCCCAAGTCTAAAGTGGTTAGACTGTTATTGTGGTTTGGTAGTTTGGCAGGTATTGGCTGGGCTACTGCGGTTGCTACGCGTCATGTTTGGCTACAGCATCTACCGGCTGATCAAGTGCCCTCATGTGGTCCGGGTCTAGACTATTGGCTTGATACCTTGCCTATTTTGCAAGTATTCAAGGAAGTTTTTGCAGGCTCTGGTGAATGTGCCTCAGTCGATTGGACCTTTGTGGGATTGAGTATTCCTGAGCAGTCTTTGATTTTATTTGTCGTACTGTTGATCGTACATGTATTGATATTGATGCGTATTATTAAATCGCCTAAGGCTACTCGCATCGCCTAGATCTGTCTTGATTGCATAAGTTTTCCACAACTTGCTCTCAGTATTAAGTCTTCTCTTCAAACAAACAGACATTCATATTCTATTATGTAATGTCTGTTTTTATATCCGCCACTGTTTACTGTCCCTTATAAACCCTATTAATCATAGCACAAGACCAATGAGGTTCATCGCTAAGCCACTCGATATATCGACCACAACAAAAAGCCCACAGAGATATTTTTAACCCTTTGATATCTTTAAACAGATTGTTTATGAATAGCTAGACTTTAGTTATTCCTATCTTTGCATATCGGGCCATTTTTGCGATTATTATTAGATAATTCAATAAATTACCCGACTTATGTTATTGATAAATCCGTGCTCCTTACTGCCTCTCTGTTCTGACAAGAGCATTACATCGTCGATCAGATGAGAAAACTCTCAAATATTATCTGAAATTTTTTTGGTATGATCATGATATATCTTGCGTCTATTCGTTCTATCACATCTGCTGTCAGTCGCTGGCACCTTTCGATACTAGCAGTGCCGCTATGTGTACTGCTCGTAGGCTGTGACAGTGCCTCCTCTAATGCTGACCAAGAAATGATGACCAAGATGGCCTCTGTTGAGCAAAATGATCTCTCAAACAGCCTACAAAGTAGTGATGGGTCTCAATCGGACTCTGATAATCTGGATGAAGTGACAGAAGGCCAATCGCTGATCGCGGCAGCGCAATTCAGCAATGATGCTTATAAACCGTCATCGGCAACGCAATCAGAATCCAAAAGCAGTATGCTACAAGCAACGTTGATGGGCGATTATGGTGGGATGGTGCCTTGTATAGACTGCGATAGTATTGATATAACTCTGAATCTATTTGCAGATGGTTCGGTGTTAAAGTCCAGTAGCTATCACAACACTGAACGACCACGAAAACCCTTACTTGAATCTGGCATTTATCGTCAAGATAACGATAAAATCACGATTGTTTATGAAAACAAAAATATTGAAGCTTATCAGATCCAAGACAATCATTTGGTTTTACTCGATAAGCAAGACAACCCAGATAACGACTATACCTTGTCGCGTCAATAAACTTTGCTAGTCAGATTGACCAAATATAGCCTATTGAATGACGCCTACTTGTTGGGCGTTTTTTATTGGTCATCGAACAGCGTTTACTTTACAATGATTGCTGGTTGATAGCGCAATTGTCTTGGCAAGCCTTGGTCAAAAGATGAGCTGTCCTAATGGCAGCCAAGCATCCAAATTCGTATCTTTTATTAGATTTTATTTCCTTTATACAAGCTTGTACGGAACGTCTATGCATATTCATATTCTTGGTATTTGTGGTACTTTTATGGGATCGCTAGCGCTGTTAGCACGAGAACTCGGCCATACTGTCACGGGCTCAGATGCCAGTGTTTATCCGCCGATGTCGACCCAACTTGAGAATGCTGGCGTCACGATTGAAGAAGGCTATTTGATCTCACATTTACAGCCAGCACCTGACCTCGTCGTCGTGGGCAATGCGATGAAGCGCGGCATGGATGTGATTGAGTATATGCTAGATAACGGTCTGCGCTATACCTCAGGGCCACAGTTTTTATCTGAGCAGGTACTGCAATCGCGCCATGTGATCGCCGTTGCTGGTACGCATGGTAAGACGACAACCACCACCATGCTTGCTTGGATACTGCATTATGCAGGTATCGATACGGGGTTTTTGATTGGCGGCGTGCCATTGGTCAACACCACTGATGAGCACTTGCAGAAAGTGTTTGCGCACAGCAGCTACTTGGGTGCTGATAGGAATAACGATAATCCGTCAAAGACAGGATACTTTGTTATTGAAGCCGATGAGTATGACTCTGCGTTTTTTGATAAGCGCTCAAAGTTCGTTCATTACCGTCCGCGTACGGCAATTTTGAACAATCTAGAATTTGATCATGCGGATATTTTTGCAGATCTCAATGCTATCCAGACACAGTTCCATCATATGATACGCATGATTCCAAGCACTGGAAAAATCATCATGCCAGCAGCGACTGACAGTCTAGAGGATACGTTAGCGAAAGGCGTTTGGACACCTGTTTGGCGCACAGCAGTGATTGATGAGAATACAGCTGACAACAATGTCAACGATAGCGAATGGCAAGCTGAGCTCATGCGCGAAGATGGCAGCCAGTTTCAAGTGAGTTTTGCTGATGATAAAAAGGCGACAGCAATCGTAGATTGGTCGATGAGTGGTATCCACAACGTCAATAATGCGCTCGTTGCCGTCGCTGCAGCGTATGATGTTGGCGTCAGTATTTCGACTGCTTGCGCGGCACTATCAGCCTTTGCTGGTATCAAGCGCCGGATGGAGCTGATTGGTGACGTAAACGACATCCTAGTGTTTGATGATTTTGCCCATCATCCAACCGCTATTACCACAACATTAGATGGTGCAAAAAAGAAGCTGTCTGACAGACGTATCTGGGCGATTATTGAGCCGCGCAGCAATACCATGAAGATGGGGATTCACCAAGACAGCTTAGCTGAGTCTGCTGCCCTCGCTGACTATACGCTTTGGTATGAGCCTACGGGTCTTGAATGGGGACTAAGAGAAGTCATCGAACAGGCTACTGCTATAAATGACGCCATTGGTAACCAGCAAGTCATGTCTAGTGTCGATGCTATCATCGAGCATATCACCCATCATGCGCAGGCAGGTGATGCAATTGTAGTGATGTCTAACGGTGGTTTTGAGGGTATTCATCAACGTTTATTAACTGCACTTCACAGCAAGTAATTCTGTTATTTAGACTCTATTCTGAATAGTTACCATAGCAAAAGAAGCGCGACTATCTTATCAAAGATAAGTCGCGCTACTTTGTCTCAGTTTTTATAGATTTCGCCATAATACTAGCCCTGACAAACACTCCTATTAGCATTACAGCTACCTTTGTAACCTCCCGTTTACCTATTGCCCCTACGTGTTAGCAAATAAGACTATTTTCTCACATAGCCCGTACACAGGTAACATTTCGTGCTTACTTTTGTGTCTTGCGACTGTTTACAATGTATTCATTAGAGACGTAACACATTATAACTATTGATAAATTTAGGAGAATATTGTGAGCTTTATTTGGATGATTATTGTAGGTCTAGTCGCAGGTCTATTGGCACGTGCTATTAAACCAGGCAACGATCCTATGGGCTGGATCATGACCATTGTCTTGGGTATCGTTGGTGCAATGCTTGGTGGACTTATCGCAGGAATGATCGGTATCAATGCAGATGGCGGCTTTACGGGTCTTATCTTCTCAGTAATCGGTGCCATCATACTACTATTCTTGTATGAGATGATTGTAAATAAACGCCGTGCATAACTGATAATTTAAAAGAACCGTTCAAAATAGAAGCCCTACGCCAAGTAGGGCTTTTTTGTGCTGTTCATAATGAGAATTTAGATATTCTCGTCTTATAGAGTATCTTGTGACTGCGAAAGTATTGATAAGCATTACTTTTGTCCCCATTTATCTTATAATATCAACCCTATTTTATCTTATCATTGAGGTGAGCGTTATGGCACTACTCCCTATTCTAAGTTATCCAGATCCTCGTTTGCGCACGATTGCCAAGCCTGTCAAGGAAGTCACTGCTGAAATCAAAGCCTTAATCAAAGATATGATTGAGACGATGTATGATGCTCAAGGTATTGGTCTTGCTGCCAGCCAAGTGGATCACCATATTCAGCTTATCGTGATCGACTTATCTGAAGATAAAGACAGCCCTCGGGTGTTTATCAATCCAAAAGTGACACCATTGGTAGAAGACAAACAACCGTATGAAGAAGGTTGTCTGTCCGTTCCTGAGGTTTATGACAGCGTTGAACGTCCTAATAAAGTGCGTATCGAAGCCTTGGATGAGAATGGCGAAAAAATTGACGAAGAAGTAGAAGGTCTGCTTGCCGTTTGCATCCAGCACGAAATGGATCATCTCAATGGTGTCATATTCGTCGATTATTTGTCTCGCCTCAAGCAAACACGTGCTCGTGATAAAGTGCGTAAAGTCCTCAAAATACGCGAAAAGCAAGAAGCAGCTGAAGCCCAACCACAGGCTGCGACCAACGTTTAATCTCTGTATTTGATGTCCACTATATAATAATGCCTAACGCGGATATTATGATTTAATATCCGCTGTTTGACGATAATTTTTCTAGCAGATACTGTCCTTACTAAAGGTTTACCACTATGACAATGATCAAAATTGACCAATATTTTGACCCTGCCAGCTGGCAGAAATTCACCAAAGCTGCTGAAGGTCGTGAGACGCCTTTTTTGATGGTTGACCTTAGTCGTATAAAGACGAAATATCATGAAATGGTTGGGTTCTTCCCTGATGCAAAAATCCATTATGCAATGAAAGCGAGCCCTGCCGTTGAAGTCATTAACCTACTGGCTACGCTTGGCTCAAACTTTGACTGTGCGTCTATTTATGAGCTTGATCGCGTGCTGGACTGCGGTGTAGATGCATCGCGTGTTTCTTATGGCAACACCATCAAGAAAGCCGATCATGTCAAATATGCGTTTGAAAAAGGGGTTGATCTTTATGCCACTGACTCAGAAGCAGATCTAAAAAATATCGCAAAGCATGCACCTGGCTCAAAAATATTTGTACGTATCTTAGTTCAAGGCTCGGACACTGCAGAATGGCCGCTATCTCGTAAGTTTGGTTGCCATCCAAATATGGCAATTGAGCTATTGATTCAAGCGCGAGATTTGGGCTTAGTGCCTTATGGCATCTCATTCCATGTAGGCAGTCAGCAAAAGGATGTCGCCGCTTGGGATGATGCATTAGCCAAGGTCAAATACATGTTTGACTGGATGAAAAATGAAGAAGACATCAAGCTACAAATGATTAACTTGGGCGGTGGTTTTCCAGCCAACTACATCAGTGAAGTGAATCCGATAAAAGTATACGCAGAAGAAATCAAGAGCTATCTAACGGACGATTATAACGAAGATGAAATGCCTGAGATTATTTTAGAGCCAGGCCGCTCGCTAGTAGGCGGCTCAGGGGTGTTGGCGAGTGATGTGATCTTAATATCACGTAAATCTAGCACTGATTTGACTCGCTGGGTATACACCGATGTAGGATTGTTCCAAGGCTTGATCGAGACACTGGGCGAAGCCATCAAATACCCTGTTTATACCCCTAAGATGGAAACCTCAACCAACGAAGGTACTGTGGTATTGGCCGGTCCAACATGTGACTCTACCGATATCATGTATGAAGAAGCAGGCTATCAGTTACCAGAAGAGCTGGAGATTGGTGACAAAATCTATTGGCTCACCACTGGTGCTTATACCAACTCTTATTCATCAGTCGAGTTCAATGGTTTCCCGCCATTAGACGTGATTTATATTGACTAGTTTTCTATAAATAGTCATCCAAAAAAAGCGCGGCACTGATGATATCAGAGCCGCGCTTTTTTATGTTCGTCTAAGGATATCATTGATAAACAACTACTGTACCAATAATGAAATAGGCACACTGTTATGACTATTGACTGATTGGTTACTGCCATAATTGGTACTTTGGTTTTGACTGTCTTGAGAGATTTGCCCGATAATCACCCATTGCCCGCGAGACACGATAATCGTACTATTCAAATTTTGACCTTGAATAGCATGATTCACAGAACCGCTTCGATTATAAGGCGAATTGGATCGCGCGAGTGTCTCTTCTACTTGGGAAATTTGTACTTCAACTTGTCCATTGGCAATCAATCTTGGTGTAACAGCAATTCCTTGAGTGGTTGGAAGCAATACTTGCTGCTGAATAATAATCTGTGGCTTTAGATTAGGGTTAGCGGGTCGCTGCTGATTGTCATAGTGATTGGTTGCATGGCGATTGCTGCTATAAATCTGAGTCAGCGAATAAAGCGTGCCAGTGCTAATGCTCGCTGCACTGCCAGATAAGGTTTTTATTTGGTATAAATTACTGCCCTGCTGCTGGCTATTGCTTTGATTAATAATTGCGGCACCTTGGATACCGCGATTGCTAATAATGACCTGACCTTGTCTAATATTACTCTGCGTGCCGCTATCATTGCCCACTCGCACAGCAACGGTTAGCGCTTGTGGCTGACCATCAATTTGAGTCAAGAGCTGCTGTACTGCGTAATAATTAGCCGCTGTGGTATTCAGTACCAGTTTGTCTTGATAAGTTGTGACCGTCCCGCCATCAGCGCTGCTATTTAATTGCTGTCTGACTGCAGGTAATAGTGCAGCGCCACCGTAAGTTTCAATCACGTAGGTTTGAATGGTAGCCGCTTGTACGGTCACTGGTAGTACAACGACGCTTAGTACAAGTACACAGAAGCACGCCCTGTTAGTCAGGCAAATAGCACTCACCAGTTGATGCTTTATATAGTGCTTAATACCATTCACATCTATTACTTCCTGTCATCGAGCCATCATCGACTTTGTAGTCAACAATGTCTATTCGTTGAGACCTAGCACATCCTGCATATCGTACTGTCCTACTTCTTGCTTAATAATCCAAGTCGCAGCACGCACAGCACCAGCGGCAAAAGTCATGCGAGCTCGGGCACGATGCGTAATCTCGACTACCTCGCCGTCAGCGATGAACATCACGGTATGGTCACCGATAATTTCACCACCACGAATCGCATGAATACCAATCGTACCAGCTTCACGCTCGCCCGTTTGTCCTTCGCGGCCATAAACAGCGACGTCTTTTAGATTCTGTCCACGGGCTTCTGCCACGGCTTCTGCCATCATATAAGCGGTACCTGATGGTGCATCAATTTTGTGCTTATGATGTGCTTCGATGACTTCTACATCTGCGTCATTGCCAAATGCTTTTGCAGCCATCCCCAATAGCTTCAATGACAGGTTGACGCCTGTTGAATAGTTGCCCGCATAAACAATCGCAATCTGCTCACTCGCTTTTGCCAATACCTGCTCTTGCTGCTCGTTGAATCCTGTCGTGCCGATGACCATAGCAACGCCATGCTCAGCACAAATCTGCATGTTTTTTTCAGTAGCATCAGGCAGACTGAAATCAATCAGCACGTCGATATCACTGATTACAGCCTGTAGATCATCAACGATTTGCACGTCTAAGCGTCCGACAGCAGCGACTTCTCCTGCATCTGCGCCGACGAGGCTAGATCCTTGGCGTTCAATCGCAGCTTTAATCATAGTTTGCGGGTTATTTTGCACGGCTTCGATGAGCATACGACCCATACGACCACCTGCACCAATCACACCAACGTTGATGGTTTGTGCTTTTGCTTGTTGACTCATATTGTTACCTTAAATGCTGTATTTTTAGTGAGGTTGTTTGGCATATCATTGGTTGTAAGTTTAGCAAATATCATCCGCTGAGGGGTCTTTTATACAGGCAATAAAAAGCCCAAAGGTTTCATGTGAAACCTTTGGGCTAATTTTGATTATAACTACTTAGTAGTAGTTATTCTTAATCAAACAAGTCACTAATCTTTTTAAAGAAAGACTTTTTATGCGGCGACTGTTGATGCTTGCTATCGTCATCTAAGGTATCTTGGAATTGACGTAACAGATCTTTTTGCTCACCTGTTAGATTCACTGGAGTCTCGATGATGACACGGCAAATTAGATCACCTTTCATCGTGGTGCGAACTGGCGTCACACCTCGGCCACGCACACGTAACAATTTACCGCTCTGCGTACCCTCGGCCACCTTGATTTTCACTTTACCATCTAAGGTTGGGATTTCGACTTCTTTACCTAGTGCAGCATCAGTGATGCTGACAGGCACATCCATATAGAGATCGGCACCTTGACGCGTGAACACGTTATGCGATTTAACGCGCACTTCGACATATAAGTCGCCGTTTTGTACGCCAGCGCCGCCTGCTTCGCCTTCACCTGACAAACGAACGCGATCACCGTCATCAACGCCGGCTGGAATAGACACTTCTAGCGTACGTGATTTGTCTTTTACGCCATTGCCATGACAATCAGAGCAAGGGTTTTTGATTTGTTTACCAGTACCGCCACAATGCGGGCATGCTTGCTGCACAGCAAAGAAACCTTGCTGCATACGGACTTGGCCTTGCCCATGACAGGTTTGACAAGTCACAATATCAGACGCATTTTTTGCGCCTTTACCATCACAAGTTTCACAAGGTGCAGGAGCCGTAAAGCTGATTTCTTTTTTGCAGCCACGTACCGCTTCTTCTAAGGTCAGCTCGATCACATAACGCAAATCCGAACCACGACGTGAGCGTCCACCGCCGCCACCGCCACGCTGCTGACCGAATATATCGCCAAAGTTGCCAAAAATATCGCCAAAAATGTCTTGGAAATTGCCACCGCCTGCACCGCCGAATCCACCACCACCCATACCGTTTTCGAAGGCTGCATGACCCATACGGTCGTATGCTGAACGCTTTTCTGCATCGCTAAGCACTTCGTAAGCCATCGACGCTTCTTTAAATTTATCTTCGGCATCAGGGTCATCAGAGTTGCGATCTGGATGATATTTCATGGCAAGCTTGCGGTAGGCTCGCTTAACTTCTTTGTTGTCAGCGGTCTTGCTGACACCTAATATTTCATAAAAATCGCGTTTACTCATGGTTTCTCCTATCGTCCTTACAGTACCACCGGTTTGTCAGCTCATCTGCTCCAATCAACGACTGTCTCAACCTTATACAATCAATCTACAAGGTTTCACATGAAACATAGAAAACGAACGTTTCATAAACTGGTCTAAGATTTTGTAAGGAGTAGTGCATGACTCTAACAAACTAATACGGTGGAGGGCTGCTTAGCCAAATCAATTATAAAAAGTTTGCGCTATTTATGGAGATGGTCTGCTGAATTATCAAGCTTTGGGCTGATGAAATTCGTGACCGGTGCTGATTAATGGAGATACACAGTTTATTAAGAACGCTATAAAGCTTTTCATACCTGAATCACCTGCACTCGTGATAATATCTATCGCCATAACTGATGACATTTGTGACAAGGTGCCAAGTCTTATGAAAAAGCTGATTGTTTTATTGATAATAATTGCCATTGCAATCTATGCAGGCTCTCCTTATTACAGTGCCTATCAGCTCAAAAATGCTTATGATGACAAGGATGGCGCAACCATCGCAGCAGCGATCAATTATGATCAAGTACGACCAAGCATCCAGAACCAGTTAACTGGCCAATTTGCCACGACGATGACGAAGTACCCTCTTATCTCTGAGCTGGGCGGCGAGCCATTGACTGAGGCTGCCAATGGCTTTATTACTAAAGCCGTCGATGGCGCTATCACCCCGCAAAACATCGAAAAGGTCATCAATACTCAAGGGCAAGCCAACACAGCCACCAAAGAGCTGGCCGCTGCATGGGCCATCGCTAACGATCAGGTCGACCTCAAAAACCTCATTCAGTCTTTAATCATTCAACGCGGTGATGTCGATGCCGTGGTCAAAAGCCAAATACAGCAAGTCATGAAAAAACAAGCTGCCGAACTTGAGCAGCAAGTCGCCCAAGGCAACGACAGCGAGAAGCCATCGCTGAGCTACTGCGGCATCAATTGCTTTAGCGTGAGTGGTCAAGTGAAAGGTTATCCGTTGACTATTGAAATGCAACGTGAAGGACTGATCAATTGGAAAATCGTAGACATCGTCTTGCCATAGGTCATTTAAGACCGCTTTTGAGACACGGAAGCTTCTAAAAAAAACGCTAAAAAAACCGTCTTATGAATCAGCTCATAAGGCGGTTTTTTATGGCTTGCGCTAAGTGCTTAAGATATCAAAGCACTGAAGGTCTCAAACGAAGGGCTAAAAAGAAAAGCCAAAAAGCAGGACTAAAAATATTTAATGCTGCCAATAAATTATTCAATGCCTAGAAATTCTAGAAACTCAGGACTTTCAAAGCTGGCTTGGTACAGCACCCCATCTTCACGGTAGATAGCAGGCGTCGCCATTACCGCAAGTCCAGCCGCTATTTCACGATTGGGTGTCACATGGTCGATGCTACAGCTTGCTGATGCAGGTGTCATTTCACCTGTTAGCATTGCCTTATCGAACGCTTGACGGCGACTGTCTTCATCAGCCTGACACCAGATACCACGCATTTGCGCAGGTGACGCCTCATATATCGGGTAGCCGATGACATTGACCGTCACGCCTTTGGCATTGAGCATCGGTACTTGCTTGTGAAACAGGCGGCAATAAGGACAGTTCACGTCGTCAGCAATATAGATAATAGCACGCTCGACACTGGTCGCAGGATAAGTAATCAGTTGGCTCTTATCCAACGTCGCAAACACAGATTGATTTTTCAACGATTCAAATTCTTCGTCGAGCCCGATAAACTGGCCATTTTCGATAACAGATATCTCGCCATCAGTGATGTATTGTGCATCATCTGACAATAAAAACGGTACACCTTCTAGCGTCGCGCCCCAGATCACACCAGGCACGGCTGTGTAAAAGAATGGCGTTTTCTCACTCATGTTTTTCAGTGCAGCCATATTTGCTAGCATGTCAGATTTGACACTCGCACTGACAGGTTTGCCTACCTGCGCACTCGTGCTGCGTACGGGTGTTTTGGTCACTACCCGCTTGCTTGGGTTCTTTTGTAGCTCACCTTGAATGACATATTTACCATCTTCAGTGATATGCAGCGGCAACTGCCCAGCCAAATTCACTTGATACATATTGGGTAATTTGGACGGCACAATAGCAGTAATTTGCGTTTTGATGCCTGCTTGAGTCAGCACTTGGCGCAGTCGCTTATCAACAGTCGCACTTACTGCTTCGACCGTTTGCGAACGTTGGCTATTTTGACTGGGTTGAGTGCTGGTCGCGTCCACTGAACTTGGCTGCGCGCAAGCCGTGGTTGCTAGTAATATCACACTGATCAAACTGGCTGATTTTAGTACAGGTAATGTCACAGAGAGAGTCCTATCTGGTGTTTAATCATAGCGGCTTTCAATACTTGGCCATACTGAGCTAGCCATACTGAAGCCACACTAAAAAATGATTATATAAAAATATAGATAGAAAAGACTGTAGCATATGGGATGGTTTTGCGAAGTGTTAAATGACTCATGTCGCAAAACTGCTACCTAGCTTTAAGAGATAGGCAACACAAGTTACTGCTAGACATAGCACTATAGTCAGAGAACGACTAAACGGCTACCGCGTTACTCTCCCTAAATGTACTATTTGTACAATCTGCAGTCGGCTGCCTTGTACCCATTTTAGACTTCTTTGACTATATGATAGTGAGTTCAAAAAGAGAGTGGCTATAAAACGATGAATCAAAAAAAGCAGCACACTATATAGTGGCTGCTCATGAACGGTGAAACGATAATCTAAAAAATGACAGTGCTAAGCATTAAGCCGCTCAGTCATTAAAACTTGGCCACTTCTTCTGGCGTTAAGAAACGGCTGTCGCCTTTTTCTAGACCCTCTAGCGAGACATGACCGATACTAGCACGATGAAGCTCAGTAACTCGATTACCAAAGTAGCCCATCATACGCTTAACCTGATGGTATTTGCCTTGCTCCAAGGTCAGACGAGCATGTGTCTCATCGATGAATTCAAGCACGGCAGGCTTGGTTTCTTCGTGATCACCTTCTAGTAAGATGCCTTCAGCCACTTCTTTGACTGCATTGGCCTGAGCATCGCTATCCATCGCATCGGCTAACGTCAGCTCATAGACTTTTGCGTGTTCGTGCTTAGGACTAGTAACACGATGCAGCCAGCCGCCATCATCACTCATGAGCAGTGCACCTGTGGTATCGACATCGAGTCGACCAGCGATACGCATGCTGCCCAATTCTGGTACTGCAATCAGTTCGGTGACGATTGGATACTCTTTAACTTTGAGCGTACATTCAAAGCCTTCAGGCTTATACAACAAGATATAGCGATTGCCAGCAGCGACCGACAATGGCTCGCCTGCCCACATCACTTCATCATTGACGATATCGACATGTAGACCGGGATCTTTGACCACTTGATCGTTTACGGTGATTTCGCCGGCGTGCATAATCTTTTTGGACTCTTTACGCGACAGCTCAGTGGCTTTACTAATAAATTTATCTAAACGCATACTATTTACTACCATCGGTTTTATTATACCAGCCCTAAATCAGAAACTAACGATGCCAGCACTCAGCCGTGAGCGGCTCGTTATCTTCGATGGTTAGAAATGGTACTATAATGAAAATTAAATGAACACTGTGCCAAATATGGACAGCAGTGAAAGTTATGCCAGTTTAACATATCCAACCTAAGCCTGATGAAATATGAGCTATCAAACGCTAAAACGTGCGGTCAACACTCGACTAGAAATCAAAAAATCCGAGTTTATTGCTTACGCCTATCCTGTGACCTCTCGTGAGCAAGCAATGTTTCACGTGGAACAGCTACGTGGGGAGTACACAGATGCGTGTCACTTTTGCTGGGCCTATATCGTGGGCGACCCTGATAACACCACCAGTGCAGGGTTTGATGATGATGGTGAGCCAAGCGGTACGGCAGGCAGGCCAATATTGAACGTCCTACAGCACAAATTAATTGGCAACGTTATCATCATCGTGGTGCGCTACTTCGGTGGTATAAAATTGGGTGCTGGCGGTCTCACCCGTGCTTATGCAGGCTCTGCCCAAGCGGTAGTCGATGAGATGATATTAAGCCCCTATATACCCATGACACAGATTCAGATACTGACAGCGTTTGCGACCGAAGCACAGTGCCGTTACGTCGTCGATAGTCTGAACGGCAGCATCGATAATGTCGCTTATAGTAAGCAAGTGACACTGACTGTGACGGTTGCTGAAGTCGATATCGATAGTTTAAAAGAACGCCTTGCGATGGATGGGCGGGTGTTGGATAAGCCTTAAATGATGCATGATGCTAATCGACTACTTTTAGACGTCTACTTTTAAGTGGCTGACATTCAGTAACCATGCGTTCACTGAAAAAAATTGGTTTTAAGCATTAGCCTCGGTATGATAAGCCATTGCTTTTTAAAAATAATTAAACAAGAGCCCTTTATGTCTGCTTCCAAATCGAACAAGCCATTCTCTCCAGCCCCTTTTAAACCGCCATTTTGGTTGACCAATCCCCATCTACAAAGCATCTTGCCCAAGTTCTTTGCTCCTAAAGCACCAACCTATCGCCGCGTGGTGATGCAAGATTCCTTAAGTGAAACCGATATTGCTTACGACTTTTATGATGCGCACTCTGTAGAGGCATCAAAAGCTGGTGAACTTGAGCAAACGCCATTGATTGTGCTATTTCATGGTATGGAAGGCAGCAGCGATAGCCATTATGCTCGCGCGCTGGCATATCAAATGCATGCGCAAGGCTGGCATTTTGTGGTGGTGCACTTTCGTAGTTGTGGCGGTATTCCAGCTAATGGTCGAGTTTTTTATAATGCGGGTGATACTGCCGAGGTGCATCACGCGCTACAAAACTTACGTGCGCAGTATGCCAATATCTATGCGGCTGGCGTGTCACTCGGTGGTAATGCACTAGCGAAGTACATGGGCGAGTATGGTGACGAAGCCATCTGCAAAGGCGCTGCTGTCATCTCTGCTCCCGTCGATATGTCGTCAGCGGCCATTACCATGCACAGCTTTTTGAGTCATCGTATCTATACACCTTATTTGCTCAATCCAATTATCAAAAAAGCGTTGGCGAACGATATTACCAAAGAAGAAATTGATGCTATCAAAGCCGTCAATCGTATCAGCGACTTTGATGATATCTTCACCGCCCCGCGTCATGGCTACCGCTCCAACAATCACTATTATCAAGCTTCTTCTGCCCTACCTTATTTGATCAACGTAACTAAGCCTCTACTATTAATTAGTGCAAAAGACGATCCTTTTATCGGCTTTACCGCCACGCCAAATGATGTCTCTGATAGTGTCACTATTTTGGATACTCCGCATGGTGGTCATATCGGTTATCTGCGTTATCGCTCTGACAATCATCCAAAAGATAGCGCAGACAAGCATTCAGTAGATGGTCAATCTACTGATAATAAATCTAGCGTTGAGCAATCGGGAACAAATGGTAAAACAACAAAAACCTCAAAATTCGATATCAACTGGATACCCGAGACCGTCAGTGCTTATTTTAATTATATTGGCGTACCGTCTAATAAAGAGCACCAATAATCATCTGGTAGACCCTACCTTTATCCTTTAACCCTTTTGAGAGTGTTCTATGTACCCATTTATCCGTTATGCCGCCACCATCGCTCATGCCGCCCTCAAAGCAAAACGAGGCGATACATTGACATTTAAGGACACCAGTGAGATTCAATTTCGCTGCCGCTTATCTGATATCGATAACTTTTTGGAGATGAATAACGGCCGCGTATTCACGCTGTATGATTTGGGACGTATGGACTTTGCGGTACGGACTGGGCTTGGCAACCAGCTACTAAAACAGCGCTGGGGTTTGGTCATCGCTGGCAGCACCATCCAATACCGTAAGCGTATCCGCGCCTTTCAAAAAGTCACGCTAAAAACCAAAATCGTCGGTATCGATGCGCGTTGGCTCTATATCGAGCAATCCATGTGGGTCAAAGGTGAGCCTTGCTCATCTGGGCTACTGCGTACAGGTGTGACCAAAGGCGGACGAGTGATCGACACGGCACAAGTAATGGCAGCATTAGGGCAGTCTGAGTGGGAGCTACCGCCAACGGGCTACGTCGCCGAATGGATAGAGAGTGATGCTGATCGTCCGTGGCCACCAGTAAGCTAGGTAACTCAAGCGATACTGTTTGATAACAATACATTATATAAAAAAGTATAATAAATGGTAATCTATTAGACAGTCAGTTATTTACTATGACAAAACGCTAATAGGAGAACCATATGGTTAACACAACAAATTATGTCGGTACGTTATTTGATAATAACGAATCAAACCCAAGCAAAATCACGCTAGCCTTTACGATGGCTGGTGTGGCACTCAAAAAAGGGCACTCTGCCTCAGTGATATTGATGGTAGATGCGGTGCGTTTGGCTTTGCCTAACGCACTGGACGATGTCAATATTGGTGCACCGTTTGAACCTGCGGGTGAATTACTAGAAGCCTTTATCGAAAAAGGTGGCCAAGTATTGGTCTGTAGCGCATGCATGAAGCACAATGGTGTTGAAGAATCCGCTATCGATAAACGCTTTACAGTGATTAGCGGTGATGATGTGGTTGAGCTGTTGATGAATGCGAAAGGGTCGTTGCAGTTGAGCTAAAAAACAAGCTTGTACAAGCATACTAGGGCGTGTCTTCAATTCACTCGATAGTCATTTAGATGGGCTAAAAATGGCTAAATCTTGCCAAACATCGTCAAATAGCTGGCTGATATCCCGATATTATCTGTGCTATTTTTCTTGTTTGACGGCAACTTATCTTATTTTTATCACCATTTTTGAAATGAAGACACGCCCTAGTAACGACGCTTCATATAGTAAAAAAGAAACATCAGACATTCTGATGTTTCTTTTTAGTTTAAAACACGCTTAACTAACCTAACTCATTATTTCTCTAATCCTGCCCGAAACTCTTTATAATCTTCGGCCGTATCTTTCACCGCCTCTACCATCGGTACGTGACCCACTTGTGACATCATGATGACCTGTGCTTGCGGCATCAGCTCACTCATTATTTCTGCCGTCTCAGGTTTTATGACCTTGTCCTCTTCTCCCCAAACGATCAGCGTTGGAATATTATATTGTGCGATAACTTTTGCACGCTCTTCTACATTATCTTCGATGATCTGTTTGAGTATTTTAGTATTCAGTGCCCGATTAGCGATACTCTCTTGTGCAAAAACAGCTTGTATCGTCTTTGGAACATAAGGCGGCTTGTACATGACCGTCTCATACATCGCAAAATACGCTTCCGTGCTGTCAATTAACAAAGGACTGTTATCAAGGTCTAATGCTTTGAACTCTCGTTGCGTCTCGGCTGACCAAAATCCACCACTGTCGAGTAACCACAGGCTTTTGACACTATCAGGATACATCGCTGCATACGCAACACTGATAGCACCGCCCATCGAGTTGCCACCGACATGGATATCCGATGCCATTCCTTTCGCTTGTAATAGTTCATGCAAGCGCTTTGCTTGTGCATCAGCGCGGTAGTCCGCCTCTAGTGGTTTGCTAGAATTACCAAAACCTAGCAGATTAGGAACGATCAGATGATAATCGCCTAGCTTATCTGCAATACGAGTAAAGTTGTCTTTATTACCACCAAAACCATGAATCAATAGTAAGGGTTCGCCAGCTAAGTTGCCGCCTTCTAAATACGTCATTTGATCGCCGGATGCCAGCGTCAACGATTTGGCTTCAAGGTCTGACTTGTTGCGCTCGTACTGTACTAGCTTTTGGGTCGTAGCGACAGTGAAGGTATTGGGCGTCGTACATCCCACGACAGAAAGAGCCAGTAGAGCAGCCAAACTTGTACGCAGTAATATCATTGGAGCATCCCTATTAATAAATGGCAAAACCTTATGACCTGAAAGCAATAAAAAACATATAGCCAAGCTTATCGTATTAAAACAGTGAATACCAACCCAATCCGTGTACTCATGCACCTTCAATTGGCTTAACTTGGGACAATGAGGACAACGAATTTTGATAATTATCTGATAAATTTTTGCGTCATTACCACGGTCAGTTTTGTCCAAATTCTGCCAAAATGGTCATGCTCATCATATTGAATTACATTACTATTACCCCATCTTGACCGTATTAACGCCATAATTAATAACTGCCGCGCCCTGCTTATAAAAGTTTTTAAGCAGAGTGATTTTCATATCAGACCGAGCCTCTTTATGTCACAAACTTCTCCCTTCAGAATTCGCACCCGTCGCAAATACTACCGACTTATCTTTACAGGCATTATGGCGTTGATGATGTCATTCATTATCTCGACGGCCTTGTTGGTGGTCAAACAAGGCTTTATCGATGGCTTTTTTATGGAGCTAATGCACTCATGGGGTCTGGCCTTTATGTTTGCGTGGCCAAGCGCTTATATCTGCGCCTATCTGGTGCAGGAGCATGTATTGAGTAGAATAGAGTTTTATTGAGACACCATTTAACCATTATAAAACCGCTATAGCGTCAACCTTATTCTTTAGACAAGCGACCCTATGGTTCAACGTACCTTCTAGCTCAGGTTTGATTTGGGCACACTCGCTATCTCCTATCGGGCAGCGGGTACGGAATACGCAGCCTGATGGTGGGTTGATCGGGCTTGGCAAGTCCCCTTCCAATAATTGAATGGTTTTATTACGCTCGGCGATAGGGTCAGGTAATGGCACCGCAGACATCAGCGCTTGGGTATAAGGGTGCGTCGGATTGCTATACACGGCCTTGTCTACCCCTAGCTCGACCGCATGACCTAAATACATGACCAATACCCGATCGGCGATATGCTTGATCACTGACAGATCATGAGCGATAAAGATCAGCGCCAATCCCATCTCTTGCTGTATATCTTGCAACAAGTTAATGACCTGCGCTTGAATAGAGACATCAAGGGCGGAAACTGGCTCATCACAGATAATGATTTTAGGTTTCAGTATCAGTGCACGAGCAATACCAATACGCTGACACTGACCACCAGAAAACTCATGCGGATAGCGGTTAATCTGATTGGACAGTAGCCCAACCTTTTTCATCAGGGCGCGTACTTCATCCTGTACTTCCGCTTTTTTCATATTTGGATAATACGTCCGCAGCGGTTCTGCGATGATATCGCCTACTGTCATGCGCGGATTGAGCGACGCTAGCGGATCTTGGAATATCATTTGAATGTCTTTGCGCTTCATTCTCATGGTTTTTTTGGAAGCGCCAACGATCTCTTCATCACCGAATTTAATGCTGCCGGAATTGGCTTGTATAAGGCCGATGATCGTTCTTGCCAGCGTCGACTTACCACAGCCCGACTCACCTACCACGCCCAAAGTCTCGCCAGCGAATAGCTCAAACGAGACACCATTGACGGCCTTTAAGGTGTCAGGTTTTTGCCAAAAGTACGTGCCTTTTTGCTTAATATTGAATGTCGTATGCACATTTTGCACTTGTAATAACGGGGCTTGGCTGCTGTTTTTGACCATCTCTGCACTTGCCATCTCTGTATTTGCCATCTCTGAACTTGATAATGTCATACTCTAGCCCTCCAGCGTTGATGGATTTTTGGTGCCCGTATCAATATCAGCATCAGTATCTACTGAAACGCTCTCTTTAATGTCTGCTGACTTATCGACTTGCATCTCAGGCTGCCAATGACAAGCGCGTTGACGCTCATTGGGTAGAAACTCAAGTGGAGGCGGTACATCACGGCAGATATCCATCGCATGCGTACAGCGCTCATGAAAAGGACAACCAGTCGGCAGGTTAAGTAGATTGGGTGGACTGCCAGGAATGGTCTCAAGCTTGCCTTTATCATCATTCAGACGCGGAATGGCTTTTAACAGCCCGATAGTATAAGGATGCGTCGGTGTATAAAAAATCTCTTCCGTCTCGCCATATGCCATGGTACGACCAGCATACATCACAAGTACTCGATCACAGATACCTGCCACCACACCCAAGTCATGCGTAATCATAACAATAGTGGTGCCAAAATCACGCTTTAGCTCATTCAACAGCACCATAATCTGTGCTTGTACCGTCACATCAAGCGCTGTCGTTGGCTCATCGGCAATCAGTAGTTTTGGGCGACAGAGCAGCGCCATCCCAATCATGACCCGCTGACGCATACCACCTGAAAACTCATGCGGATACATGCCAATACGGTTTTTTGCCTCAGGGATTTTGACTGCATCTAGCATACGTATCGACTCTGCCCACGCTTGCTTTTTGCTCATACCTTTATGCAAGATCAACACTTCGGCAAGCTGATCGCCTATTTTCATATAGGGATTCAAAGAGGTCATCGGATCTTGGAAGATCATAGCGATTTGCTCAGCGCGAATTTTATTAAGTGCCTTTTGCGATAAACCCAGCAGCTCATTGCCTTCAAATTTTACGGAACCTTTGGTACGGCCATTCTTTGCTAGCAAACCCATGATGGCAAACGCCGTCTGCGACTTGCCAGAGCCTGACTCGCCGACGATGCCCAAGGTCTCACCCTCATGCAGGTTAAAATTTAAACCATTCACGGCGGTCACAAGTCCATCTTCGGTCGTGAATTGCACGGATAAATCTTTGACCGCCAACAAGCTGCTTTGCTGACTGGTTTGGCTGGCTGGATTGCCCTGATTATTGAGCTCTGACTCAGCACCTATCTTACGGACAGTAGAATCTATTTTTTTAGGTACACTATTAATATCTTGAGTTGCCATAATGTTGTTCTCCTAGCGAGCTTGAGCCTAGCGGTCTTTGGGGTCAAACGCATCACGCAGACCATCGCCAATAAAGTTAAAGCAAAATAAAGTAATGACCAAAAAAGCCGAAGGAATCAAAATCTGCCAAGGGGCGACTTGCATCGTTTGCGAGCCTTCCTGTAATAGCGCACCCCAACTGGTCATAGGCTCTTGTACACCAAGTCCTAAAAAGCTCAAAAACGATTCAAATAAAATCATCGTTGGCACCAGTAATGAGGCGTAAACTACCACCACGCCAAGCACGTTGGGCACGATATGACGCAGGATAATATTAAAGCCGGATACCCCGCCGACGTGTGCCGCTTCAATAAACTCTTTGCTTTTTAGACTGAGCGTCTGACCACGGACGATACGAGCGACATCCAACCAAGAGACCAATCCGATAGCGACGAAAATTAAGATAAGGTTACGACCAAATATCGTCACGAGCAAAATTACAAAGAACATAAAAGGAAAGGCGCTAAGGATTTCTAAAAAGCGCATCATAATCATGTCGACTTTGCCGCCCAGATAGCCTGACGTTGCGCCATATACCGTACCAACCAGTACCGCCACCGTGGCGCCAGCGATACCCACCAATAGCGATATTCTTCCGCCGACTGCTGTGCGCACGAGCAAATCTCGACCAAGCGAGTCCGTACCAAAATAGTGCTTGTTTTCAATCGAAGGTGCAGACTGCATAAAGTTCCAATCGGTATCTGCATAACCAAAAGGCGCTAGCATGGGCACAAAGATAACAAACATACCGACGAGCAATAAGATAAAAAAGCTCGTCACTGCTGCTTTGTTTTGATAAAAACGTCGCCACGCATCTTGCCACAGGCTGCGACCTTTAATCTCTTTAACAGGCGTATCCATAAGCTCGGTTGGCTGGTCTACGGTCAGGCTCATAGTCGTCCTTTTACTTATCTAATTGAGAATCTGATATTTATTTTTAAGCGATGATTGGCATTTATACGGTGTTTTTTAAGTGGCCATCACTACCAATATCAATATCAACATTAATATCAATACTGGATTTTTGGATCAATGATGGCGTATAAAATATCGACGATGGCATTAAAGGCGATCGTCAATACACCAACCAAAATGGTCAAACTAAGCACGACCCCATAATCACGATTGAGCGCCCCATTCACGAATAACTGCCCAATACCCGGCAAACCAAAAATAGTCTCGATCACGATAGAGCCGGTAATAATGCCCACAAAAGCAGGGCCTAGATAAGAGATGACGGGTAATAAAGCGGGTCTGAGCGCATGCTTCATGACGATTTGTCGCATCGGTAAGCCTTTAGACCTAGCCGTGCGGATGTACTGGCTATTCATCACCTCAATCATAGAGCCACGCATAATCCGCGCGATACTGGCGACATAAGCCAATGCTAAGGCCGTGACGGGCAATATCAGATTTCGCACTGCCCCATCGTTCCAGCCACCTGCTGGCAGCCACTGCAAAATAATGGCAAAAATAAGTACCAATAGTGGGGCTTTTACAAAGCTTGGAATCACGACACCTGTCATGGCAAACGCCATCAGTACATAATCCATCCACGAGTTTTGCTTGAGCGCCGCTATTACACCAAGGATCAGTCCTAACACCAGTGCCAATATAAACGCGTACATGCCCAGTTCCATAGACACTGGAAACGACTGCGACAATAGCTCGTTGACCGTATAGTCTTTATATTTAAAAGACGGGCCAAAATCGCCTACTGCCAGCTGCTGTAGATAGTGGATATATTGTAGCCACATGGGATCGTTAAGATTGTATTTGGCTTCGATATTGGCCAATACCGCTGGCGACAAGCTGCGCTCACTACTAAAAGGACTGCCCGGTGCTAACCGCATCATAAAAAAGGACACGGTTATCAAAACAAACATGGTCGGAATGGCTTCTAAAATCCGCCGAAAAATAAGCTTTAGCATAATGCCTCTTTATAATATTACCTGTACAACGATGCCTGATTTTAAAATGCTCGTTTTGAGTATTTACGCCGCTTTCAGATTTTCTCTGATCCATAGCAGACCGACGCTATCAATCGGAATTACTCCTTTTCATAGCGCCTGCTGATAAGACTATTGGATGGTTAGTGCTTGATGATCAATGCTTGATGATTAGTGCTAAATGATCAGTGCTTGGCGATAGAGATATCTTTACCTTGCCAATTGTCTAGAGGATCGTTCTTTGAAAAGCCGATGACGTAAGGTTTTACCAAACGAGGGCTGACGTAATGATAGATATTGAGTAGCCCCATATCTTGATCTAGCTGTGCTTCGGCTTTTTGATACAAACTTGCACGCTGCTCAGGCGTGACGCCTGCTTTTAGTGTTTGTGCCATCAAGTTGTCAAAATTGGTATTGGCGTACTTACCGTAGTTACCGCTATTGTCAGATTTGGCAATATTCAAAAAGGCTGACGGTTCGTTATAGTCCGCACACCAGCCAGCACGAGCGATTTGATAGTTACCGTTGCGGCGCGTATCAAGATAGGTTTTCCACTCTTTATTGGTCAATGTCACATCAACAAAACCAAGCGCCTGTGTCCATAACGAAGTGGCAGCAACTGCGACCTTTTTATGATTGTCATTGGTGTTGTACAGCAGCTCAAAGGCGAGTGGATTGCTCTCGTTGTAACCGGCTTCATTCAGTAATTTTTTGGCCTCAGTGATACGCTTCTCTTTGTCCCAAGTAGACCACTCTGGTGTATTAGCCACATCTCCATTCGCGGCTGTAGGCGTGAGCTGATAAGCGGCCGTCTGTCCTTGACCAATCACTTTGTCTGCAATAGTGTCGCGATCCAATGCCAAGGCTAGCGCACGACGTACTTTTGGATTATCAAAAGGCGGTTTGACCGTATTAAATTCATAGTAATACGTACAAAGATAAGGAGAGACTCTGAGCTCATCGCCATTGGTTTCTTTTAAAGACGCAAATTGCTCGGTTGGAATCTCGTTATAAGTGACATCTACTTCGCCAGCTTGATAGCGTGCGACATCGGTGGTGCTAGAAGGAATCGGTAGTATCGTGATGGTATTCAGCGTCGTATTGGCATCGTCATAATAGGAAGGGTTACGTGTCAAAACGAGTTCATCGTTGATCTTCCACTTACTGACTTTGTAAGGGCCATTGACGACGATATTGGCAGGATCTGTCCATTTATCACCGAACGCTTCGACCGTTTTTTGATGCACAGGTTTGACGGAGTTGTGAATCAGCATATCGGGGAAATAAGGTACAGGCTCTGACAACGTGACTTGCAATGTTTTGTCATCGATTGCTTTTACCCCAAGCATCTCGATGCCAGCAGCGCCTTCGACGATTTTGTCAGCGCCGACGACCTTGGCATCAACCAAATAACTTGAGTAAGGTGATGCAGTATCTGGATCGACCAATCGGCGCATACTATAAACAAAGTCTTGCGCCGTCACTGGATCGCCGTTTGACCACTTAGCGTCACGCAGTTTGAACGTCCAGACTTTGTTGTCCGGACTCTCCCACTCAGTTGCCATTCCTGGAATGGTTTTGCCATCTGCATCGGTATTGGTCAATCCTTCGAATAATTGACGACCAATATTAGACTCCGGTACACCAGATACTTTATGAGGGTCTAGCGACTCAGGTTCCGTCCCGTTATTAATGACCAATTCTTGAGTTTCAGACAGTACACTAGGATCAATATCGGCTGATGAGCTGGTATTATTGTTTGCCGTATTGTCACTACATCCGGTCGTAAACATAGCAAGTGCAAGAGAAGTAGGTAAAAATACAGCAGTACGAAGGGAGAGAGGGTTGTGGCTCATATAGCGTCCTAGCGGGCAGATGGCGAACAGATTAATCAACCTGTTCATAAATCCATTAAAGTTGAATGTTTATCGTTTTCATAGCCGTTATTATGTTGTTAGAGGTCATAGTCTGACCATCTGTCAATAATGAACGTTAGAAAACTATTGGTAATAGTAATAATAAAAAAAGTTATTGGTGTCAACAATTTTTCAGTTCATAGAAAAAACATGAATTTAGTCAAACATACGCATATAGTAATCATGAGTAAAAACGAACAAAAAACATACTAATTCACGTAATTCTACAAGGATTTAACCATTTTTTTTATAAAGAATGCACCACTCGTCAAAATGCTACTCTCATGTTATTAATTGTAACTGACATCTGTTTGACATTTTATAATGCTAATGAATTAATACTGGGAGGAGTATTATGCTATCGAGCGTAAGACGTTTGATGATTTAGACAATCATATTAAAGACTGCTCATGCAATCAGTTCTAACGCGACCGCGAGTGACATGGTGATTAATTAACATAAGTGATTAGTTGACATATTCGCCATAATTTGTTAAGTCATGTTACCAATAATTTTTCTTTTTAGTTTCTCTCTAAAAGGCCATACTCATTAGAGAATCCTGCTGAAACCGATAAACCAAATAACATGAACGGCTCTACATCAGTGCGAGCGGTAACACAAAGAATATTACCGATGTAAGCCAAGCTTTCTATAACAAAATCCGGTTAGCGCAAATGTATCCGACGTCTATACGACCAGTCTATTTTTGAGTATAGTGTCTTTGTGAGTCGATAACCTATCAGCATCATTATCGTGGTATCGTTTCTACTCGAAGAATAAATACATTGGTGAATGACCTTGGTGACATGATGTTTATAGTCGGTTATTCATACTCTTAATACACTTATAAATAAACCAAATCATAAATACATAAAGGAAATTATTATGCGTAGTGCTATTCATAACAGCTTTGGCAAACCCTCCAACGTATTGAGCGTGGGCGAGAGTCCTATGCCGCAGCCTGCTGCCAACGAAGTGCGTATCAAAACCATCCTCTCCCCTATTCACAACCATGACATGCTGACAGTAAGTGGACAATATGGCTATAAGCCTGAGATGCCAGCCATCGGTGGTAGTGAAGCGCTAGGTATTATCGATGCCGTCGGCGATGACGTGACAGATCTAAGCGTCGGCCAGCGTGTGGCGTGTGCCAGTGTGCATGAGACGTGGGCAGAGTATTTTGTCGCACCTGCCAGCATGGTATTTAACATGCCTGATAGCATCAAAGACGAGCTAGCTGCCCAGCTGATTGCGATGCCACTGTCTGCCTTAATGCTATTAGAATTCTTGGAAGTAGATAGCGGTCAATGGATCATCCACAATGCGGCAAACGGCGCAGTGGGTAAAACCCTTGCTATGCTCGCAGCAGCGCGCGGCGTAAATACGATTAACCTCGTACGTAGTAAAGACGCGATAGAAGAGCTGACCTCACTCGGTATCAAAAACAATGTCGTCACAGCTGATGACGACTGGAAAGACCAAGTCCGCGCCATCATCGGCGATGATAAAATCACAGCGGCTGTTGATTCAGTCGGTGGTGAATCAAGCAATGAGCTGCTATCACTATTGGGTAGCAAGGGAACGCTGGTTTCATTCGGTATCATGTCAGGCAAGCCAATGGCACTGGATGCTGGCAGCTTGATCTTTAAGCAGGCGACTGTTAAAGGATTCTGGGGTAGCAAAACCAGCCAAGAAATGGATCTAGACAACAAACAACGTCTGATCGATGAGTTACTAGAACGTGCATCGAATGGCGATTTGAAGCTACCGATCGAAGCCGTCTATAGTCTGGACGATATCGCAACCGCCGTCTCTGGAAAAGTACAATCAAGTAAAAAAGGCAAAGTGTTGTTAAAGCCATAAGTCGTAGTTTTAAACACTTAAGTGTTAAACGCTTATTGGTACTAATATACAAACACACAAGTATTAAACACGCATACAAAAAATGTAATGAGGAACAGCCTTATGTCTAACAACACATTTAAAGCCTTGGTCGTCGAAGAAACCAGCGATGGCGAATTTAAAAAAAGCATTCAAGAACGCAAGGTTAGTGACTTGCCAAAAAACGATTTGCTCATCGAAGTACATTATTCATCGTTAAACTTTAAAGATGCAATGTCCGCATCGGGCAATAAAAGAATCACCAAACAGTATCCGCATACTCCTGGTATCGATGCAGCAGGCGTGGTCGTCAGTGACAAATCAGGCACGTTTACCGTAGGGCAAGAAGTATTGGTGTTCGGCTATGATCTTGGTATGGATACAGATGGTGGTCTGGGTCAAATGATATCAATCCCAGCAGAATGGGCGCTGGCTTGTCCAGAAACGCTGACGCTAAAAGAAGCAATGACCTATGGTACAGGCGGATTGACCGCAGCGCTGAGTGTCCAAAAGCTAGAGAAAATGGGCGCAAAACCAAGTGATGGTCCAGTCGCTGTGACTGGCGCAACAGGTGGCGTCGGTACGATCAGTATTGCTATCTTAAAGCAGTTAGGCTATGAGGTGATTGCATTCTCAGGTAAGCCAGAGCAAAGCGAGCACTTAAAGGCATTGGGCGCGAGCGAAGTACGTCATCGCGATACCATCAATGAGATCGGTAATAAACCTGTCGGCCGTGAGCTATGGGCAAACGCTATCGATACCATCGGTGGCGACTACTTACCCAACCTGCTCAAGCAGACCAAATCTGGCGGTGCAGTGACCAGTTGTGGCCTCGCTAGCGGCGCTGATTTTTCGATGTCAGTGATACCTTTTATCACCCGCGCGGTGTCGCTACTAGGTATCGATTCGGTCTATATTCCGCTGGCTGATAAAGAAGCTATTTGGAAACGTGTTGCCACCGATATGAAACTGCCTAATCTAGAGAGCTATGGTGAAGAGATTACGTTAGAACAAACACCGGAATACCTAGATCGCTTTATGTCGAGTAAGGTGGTTGGGCGTTATGTGGTGAATGTGAAGGGCTAAGTTTTTAAGAGTTAGCGTTATAAATAAAAGGCAGCATTTCTTTTGAGGTGCTGCCTTTTACTTATTCAATAAAAATATTGTAGTGTTGTTGAGCGCTCAAGCTTATACTTCTATTCTGTAGTAGTTGGGGTATTAGAGTAATCAGGATGAAAAAACTCTTAGTACATTCATACCCTCAAACTAAATAATTTTTTTGTATTTGAGAAACGTTCAATGTCGAAGATTTCGTTAGTAGTCGGAAATGGTTTATCAATGAGCTTTGGAGCTCAAAGTAAAATTAATCATACTTTTAATTCACAAGAGCCTTTAAAATGGAATGTAAAATGTCCATCGACAGGTGACTTACTAATAAGCAGCTTCCCTAATTTGAAAAAACTTTTTGTAGAAAACGAAGCCAAAAATCATTTCGATATATTTGCGCTTGCTCTAGACAAAGATTATTGCCGTAGTATTTCCCTAGACTCATCACAAGTTATTTTAGAGTCTAGACATTTTTTAACTATCGCTTTTTCAGAGTATAGTTTACTACAAAAAAATAATTTAGATTTAGACTGGAGTTGGTTTAAGTGGATTAGCTCAAATAAATCTAGAATTAACGGAGCTTTTTCACTTAATTATGATTTATTACTTGAATCAGTTTTTGATAAGTTAGCAATGACTTACCACTCACTACAAGTTAATCATGATAGAAAAGGTATACCTTTAGTAAAACCACACGGTTCCGTAGATTTTGAAATAGCGGATGGAATGATCGATATTGGCAAAATACAGTATCCAATGACAAATTTATTCATTGATGAGAACGATATACCTATCAAACGATTAGATTCTGACAATCTACTTTATCCTCGTACACAAGCTCATTGTATAATTCCAAATGAAGCTAACAAATACAAAGACTACCAATGGGTTAAACCAGCTAACAATTGGTTTGAATCTATTATAAAAACAAGCAACTATTGTCTTTTTATTGGAATTTCCTATTTTTATTGTGATCGTATAGAAATAGATAAGATTATCGATTCATTACCTTTAGCATGCACAATAATTATTGCTAACCCATCTCCTCCTAAAGAATTTTTACAGAAAATTAAGGGCAGAAAATATTTAGTTTGGGACTCTTTGAATGGGCCTATAGATGAAAGCGGTAAATTATATAATCTCAAATAGATGAAAACTTAGCCTTTGTTATGTTACTTCTCTATATCAGAATTCAAAAAAAACACCCAACCAAGTTGAGTGTTTTTTCATTGACGACAAGCTGTATATCAATTCAAAAAATCTGAGTTGAAAAGCTGTTTAGATAAGTTTACGTAGTATAAGATGGTAACAAGGCAACCGAGCGCAGATAATACGTGTTTGTATATCTAGCAAGGTTAACACCGTTACCGTTTAGAATACGTAAACGAATTATTCCCACTCAATCGTAGCAGGTGGCTTACTCGAAACATCATAAGTCACGCGTGATACTTCAGCGATTTCATTCATAATACGGTTCGATACCGTCTCGATCAAATCATACGGCAGATGCGCAAAGCGAGCCGTCATAAAGTCAACAGTCTCAACCGCACGTAGCGCGATTACCCACGCATAGCGGCGGCCATCACCGACCACACCGACTGATTTGATTGGTTGGAATACGGCAAATGCTTGTGCAGTCTTGTCGTACCAGCCTGATTTTTCTAACTCTGCCATAAAGATAGCATCAGCCAAACGCAGGATATCAGCATATTCTTTTTTCACTTCACCAAGGATACGCACGCCCAAACCTGGACCTGGGAACGGATGACGATAGATCATTTTTGCTGGTAACCCTAACGTGATACCAAGCTTACGCACTTCATCTTTGAACAAATCACGTAACGGCTCAATCAGCTTAAATGCCAAATCATCTGGCAAACCGCCAACGTTATGATGGCTCTTAATCACGTGTGCTTTGCCTTGATGTGACTTAGCAGATTCGATCACGTCAGGATAAATCGTACCCTGTGCTAAGAACTCAACGACTTTACCATCGCTCTGCTCGCTCACTTGACGCGCGCTATCAGCGAATACGTCAATGAACGTTTTACCGATGATTTTACGTTTCTTCTCTGGATCAGACTCGCCTGCTAGCGCATTTAAGAATAAATCTTCTGCATCAACACGGATGACTTTTACGCCCATGTTTTCTGCAAAGATTTGCATGACTTGGTCGCCTTCGTTTAAACGAAGTAGGCCGTTGTCTACAAAGACGCAGGTCAGCTGATCGCCAATAGCTTTGTGTAATAATGCTGCTACTACTGAGCTATCGACACCGCCCGATAGACCTAGCAATACCTGCTTGTCACCGATTTGCTCTTTTAACTGTGCGATACGCATATCAGCGATATTGTCTGGCGTCCACTCACCAGCACATTCACAGATTTGATGGACGAAACGACCTAGCAACGCTTGACCTTGTAGAGTATGCGTCACTTCTGGATGGAACTGTAGACCGTAATATTGCTTGTCATCATTGGCCATAATCGCAATTGGGCAGCTTGGTGTGCTGGCCACAATATCAAAGCCAGCTGGTGCATCTACCACTTTGTCACCATGACTCATCCAGACATTGAGCGTGCCAGCCACATCTTCGATACCATCGATCAAGGTAGAAGTACCATTGATGTTGATCGTCGCTGCGCCAAATTCATGGATATCACTGGCATGAACCTGCCCGCCGAAACGATCTGCCATCGCTTGCATACCGTAGCAAATACCCAATACTGGTACGCCCAAATCAAACACCGCGTCGTTGATACGTGGGCTGTTTTCAGCATGGACGCTCTCAGGACCGCCCGATAGGATAACGCCTTTTGCGCCAAAGTCGATGATGCGCTGAGCGTCAATATCATAAGGGAACATCTCACAAAATACGCCAGAATCACGTACACGGCGAGCGATCAGCTGGCTATACTGCGAGCCAAAATCGAGAATTAAGATGCGGTCTTCTTTAATGGTAGGAGTGGCAGCGGCAGTGGTCATAAATCGATGTCCATCAATAGATAAATTGGTGCCCTATTTTAACAAGTTTATGCCGCATAAGGGCTACTTCATCCGCAAAATTTCATTATTCAGTCATTTTTCTGGTACAAACTACCTAATAACGCGTTTTCACCTGTGACCCGTGTTATTAAGACCTATTATTTTTATGCAAGCTTCTATTAAAAGTATCTATTTTTTGGACGTCTTGTTTTGAGATTCTTTGACGTCTTGAGACATTCTGTTCTACTAGGCTATTCGTTTCATCTTCATATAGTGGTCGTGAGTTGAAGATAATCCAAATATAGCCGCTCAACTGATTGCTGTCATATTCCTTTAATTACCGTGCCCTACTTTTAACTGTGCTTAATGATGAGACAAAAAACATCACTTAAAATATTTTCTTAAAAGTCTATAAAGTTTAGCTATTCAAATCCGTATCATATTGAAACAATAGAAAAATATTAGTCGATTTTTGTTACAAAGACGTGTACTTTATTAATAAATTCTTGCTGTAGTCGTTACAGTTAATTATCAGATTTTTAGATAAAATCACATGATACTGAGGGTCTAATATTTCCTTAGCCACACTAACCGGACGAGTCACAAAGCACTTAACGCTTTTATAAAAGGATTAAAGTTATGGAAATGAATTTCTCAAAACGCTCAGCCCTTAAGCTTAGCTCACTCACTTTAGCGATTGCCGCAGCGTCTTTTAGTACGTCCACCGTCATAGCGGCTGAATGTCAACTCAGTGATTCAAATGGTGATACCACCACTCTAGGTGCAATCAGTAACGGTGATACGGCTCTGGCTTGTGGCATCATGGCAGATGCTGGTGGCACTAATGATACCGTTGCCATCGGTAATGTGGCATTTGCAGGTCAGAACTCAGCCACTGCTGTTGGCGGTCAAGCCAATGCCTCAGGATTGGGATCTACTTCTATCGGTTGGCAATCAAACGCCACTGCTGAACGCGCACAAGCTTTCGGTCATCTCGCCAATGCCAGCGGCGAACGCTCTACCGCAGTCGGTGAAGCGGCAATGGCAGGTGGTAGTAATGATACCGTCGCTATCGGTAACCAGTCGATTGCTGGCATGAATTCAGCCACAGCGGTCGGCGGTCAAGCCAATGCCGCAGGATTGGGATCTACTTCTATCGGTTGGCAATCATCAGCCACCGCTGAACGCGCGCAAGCTTTCGGTCATCTCGCCAATGCCAGCGGCGAACGCTCTACCGCAGTGGGTGAAGCGGCAATGGCAGGCGGTAGTAATGATACCGTGGCTATCGGTAACCAAGCCAATGCTGGCATGAACTCAGCCACAGCGGTCGGTGGTCAAGCCAATGCCGCAGGACTAGGATCTACTTCCGTAGGCTGGCAGTCAGCAGCAACTGGCGAACGTGCGCAAGCATTTGGTCATTTAGCGACGGCTCAAGGTGAGCGCTCACTGGCCATCGGTGAAAACGCTGATGCAAAATCTGGCTTCGCTACCGCTATCGGTAACGAATCAATTGCGAATGGTATAGATGCCTTGGCGATTGGTGATACTGCCAATGCAACTGGTAACTCTACTACCGCAGTTGGGGGCGAGTCAGTAGCGACTGGCCCAGGCGCAACGGCTATCGGTTGGCAGGCAGCAGCAAACGCTGAGCGCGCGCAAGCATTCGGTCATTTGGCTCAAGCAAACGGTGTACGCTCTACCGCAGTCGGTGAAGCGGCAATAGCAGGCGGTAGTAATGATACAGTCGCCATCGGTAACCAAGCCAATGCTGGTATGAACTCAGCTACTGCGGTCGGTGGTCAAGCAAATGCCGCAGGATTAGGGTCTACTTCAGTAGGTTGGCAATCAGAAGCTACTGGTGAGCGTGCTCAGGCCTTTGGTCATCTTGCATCAGCAACAGGTTTACGCTCGACCGCAGTGGGTGAAGCGGCCAGTGCTGAGTCAGACAATGCAGTCGCTATTGGTAACAACTCAGTAGCCTCAGGCCTTGATGGGGTGGCGATCGGTGGAGACAGAAGTGGCGTACGTCAAACCACAGCTTCTGGTACCTCTTCCACGGCTGTCGGTGCGCAAGCGCAAGCAACGCAAGCAGGTGCTACTGCCATTGGTTGGCAGTCGACCGCGAGTGCTGAACGCGCTCAAGCATTCGGTCATCTAGCATCAGCAACGGGCGTACGCTCGACTGCAGTCGGTGAAGCCGCCATAGCCCAAGGCGCAGGATCTGTCGCGCTAGGCAATCAATCATCTGCGACTGGTTCAAACGGTATCGCTATCGGTAACGGTGCTACTGCAGCAAATGACAACCAAGTTGTCTTGGGCAGCACAGGTCAGCTACAAGCCAGTACCGCATCACAGTCAGGTGCCACCAATATCGTAACTGCCGATGCAAACGGTACGCTAGGTACTAGCATCAGTGTAGACTCGCTAGCGACATCGAGACAGTTTAACGATTTGCGTAGTCAATATAATCGTCAAGAAGATCGCTTGGATGAAGCAGAGGACGGTATCGCCATGGCATTGTCTATGGAGACGCCAGTGATTCCTTCAGGCAAAAAATACGCGATGACTATTGGTACGGGTTACTATAACAGTAGCACTGCGATCAGCGCCTCGTTTGCCGGACGCGTGAGTGACAGCGTAACGATTTCTACCGGTGCTGGTTTCGGTACTGATACTGGTAAAGTAGGTGCACGTGGCGGGGTTACCTTTGCTTGGTAAACAGTCCATCAGTCTTTATCAAACCTATCACTCTATATAGGCAAAAAGATTGATAACATTCTAATAAAAAGGCTGGGCTACATTGGTAGTCCAGCCTTTTTATCATTTATCGCTCAAACCTTAGTTTCTTATGAAGACGTAGCGGTAACACCCAACGCTGCATGCATACGATTGAGCCCCTCTAATAGCAATACTCTAGGGCAAGCGACATTAATACGCATTTTCAGATGACCTTCCTGACCATATTTGAATCCCGCACTCAGCTCAACTTTAGCTTCTCTAAGCGTCTCATAAAGCACTTGATCGTCTTTAGCATATGCTGAGCAATCTACCCAAATTAAATACGAGGCTTCTGGGCGCATAACCTTAATCTTAGGCAAATACTTTTCTAAAAACTGCACCGTTACATCAATATTGGCTTCGATATAATTCAGCGCCTGCGTCAACCACTCATTGCCCTGCTCATAAGCCACACGCATAGCCCTATAAGCAAATAAATTCAGCTCATACTCATCATTTAAGTGCTGCTGCTGGCTAATTTTTTTGACCAATGCCTCATCTGTTGCAAATATCATAGAGCCTTTGATACCTGCGATGTTAAAGGTTTTGGTCATCGACGTCAGGCTTACGACATTGTGCTCGTAGCCTTTTGCTAATGTTAAAAACGGTATAAATGTGTGACCAGTCAAGGTCAAATCTTGATGAATCTCATCACTCACAATCGCCACATTGTGCTTTTTACAAATCGCAAGCAATGCTTCAAGCTCAGCAATCGTCCACACGCGCCCGCCCGGATTGTGTGGATTACACAATAAATAAAGCTTAACGTCATGTTCGATAATTTTGGCTTCGATATCGGCCAAGTCCAGATGATACTTGCCATCAACTTCCTTTAATGCAGAGAGCACAAGCTTACGACCATTTTGCTCAACTTTGCTCATAAAAGGTGTATAAATAGGATCATTCACCAATACTGCTTCGCCTACTTCGGTAAAGACATTCATCATCAGCGCTAAGCTTGGGACGACACCGGGAGAGAATGAAATATTTTGCTTAGTAAGCTGCAAATCATAAAGACTGCCATGCCACTTAATGATTGAGTCATATAAGGCATCAGTGGGTTTGGTATAACCCAATATGCCATGCTGCACGACCTGCTCAACGGCATCTAAAATTGGTTGGGCGGCTTTAAAGTCCATGTCTGCGACCCATAACGGAATCGTGTCATCGGTATAATACCATTTAAGTGACCCTGTATCACGTCTGTCGATTATCTCATCAAAGTTGTATTGCATTGGACTTCTTCTTAATTGTAAAAATAATGGCTTTGGTTAAAAAAAATATAGTGCCGTATATGTACTACGTTATCGATATACTTTATTGTATTTGTATCAATAGACGAATAGTTAGCATGCCTTTTTAGCTTGCCTTTAGAGCATAACTATCTATTCTCCGTTTGAGCACTCTTTGAGTATATAAAGGGTATAAAGCGTTTATTGATTGAATTGTCATTATAAGTTAATGTGAAATTCGTATAGTTAATTTTACGTACCGATTGGAACTCATGTCATGACAGTATATTAATACTATCAATCTGATGATTCCAAGTCACCTATAACCCCACCATAAAGTCTCTATGGCTTTTTTACAGGACGATGCATAATGAAAATGGACTTTCTATCAAACGTAGCACTTAAGAGTACAGCACTCAAGATTAGCGCCCTTACTTTAGCTATCGCCGCAACCACGGCATGCACGACGATGGCAACAGGCGCTGATCATAAGATGTCAGACGCTCCAACCACTGCAACTGCGACTAGCAGTACCGCCATCACTCTTGGCAACGCTGCCACGACTAGCGGCACTAATGATACCGTCGCTATCGGTAGTCAGGCCAATGCAGGTCTGAACTCAGCAACGGCTGTCGGTGGTCAAGCCAATGCAGCAGGTCTAGGCTCAACCTCTATCGGTTGGCAATCAAAAGCCACCGCTGAACGCGCGCAAGCTTTCGGTCATCTAGCCAATGCTAGCGGTGTACGCTCTACCGCAGTTGGTGAAGCAGCCATGGCTGGTGGTACTAATGATACGGTCGCTGTCGGTAACAAAGCCAATGCAGGTCTAAACTCAGCAACAGCTGTCGGCGGCGAAGCAAACGCTGCTGGTCTAGGCTCAACGTCTATCGGTTGGCAATCAAAAGCCACAAGCGAGCGCGCACAAGCTTTCGGTCATTTGGCTGACGCTAGTGGTGTTCGTGCTACGGCAGTCGGTGAAGCAGCAGCAGCACAAGGTGCAAATTCGGTCGCTGTCGGTAATAAGTCTATGGCAGCTGGCATGAACAGCATCGCTATCGGTAACGAGGCAAAGGCAGCTAAAAATAACCAAGTTGTCTTAGGTAACGCCGGACAAGTGCAGTCGAGTACCGCAGCACAATCAGGTACTGTCAGAATAGTCACGATCGATGACAACGGCACTTTGGGTACTATGATGGTTGATTACTATAAGTCAGCTAAATAATCGTCAATCACAGCCTAGTTTCTAACGCTGGTAAAGATGTAATTAGCTATACTCAATAAAATAAAAAAGACCTCGCAATTGCGAGGCTTTTTTTAGGTGGTGTATTTGACTAAATAGGTCTTTTACGGAAATTTAAAAGATAACCGCACGTATCGAACTTTTATCTTTTGCGTATGAGAAATAACTCTTAAACCATATTAGTATTAACACCCCTTAAACTCAGCCTCACGTCTTTCAACCATCGCCATTACACCTTCCTTGGCATCTTCTGAATGAAACAGTGGTGGCAGATAACTATGGATATTGGCCAATGCCATTGCTGCACCATTACGGCTGGCATCTTGTGCTGAAGACAATGCACCTCTCACACCCAAAGGTGCGGCTTTACAGATCTCTTGTGCCAGCGTCAATGCACGATCGTACTCAGTACCATTAGCTACTACTTCGCTGACTAAATTCAGTCGATCAGCCGTTTGTGCATCAAATGCTTTACCAGTAAGCAGATACGGCATGGCTTTTTGCCAACCTGCTGCCGCGACAAAGCGTACCGTCGCGCCGCCAAAAGGCATGATACCGCGCTGGACTTCCATTTGTGCAAAGTTGCAGTTGTCACTGGCGATGACCACATCACTGTTTAGCATCAGCTCGATAGCTACCGTAAAGCAAGTGCCTTTGACCGCCACGACCACAGGTTTGGTACGCAGCTTTCCACTGATGCCCCATGGGTCAATTTGGTTACCATCAAACTCAAACACACCATCGTTTAGCTTGTCTTGCAGCTCGACCAAATCTAACCCGGCGGTAAAGTGATCACCATGCGCAAATATCAGCGCGCAGCGTAAGTTGTCGTCTTGCTCATAGCGAGTCATCGCATCAGACAACTGACCAATCATATGACTGTCAAAGGCGTTACGTTTATTGGCACGATTGAGTCCGACAAGGCAAACATGGCCTTGCGTGTTATAAGTGATGCGGTTTTCTGTTGCGTTGCTGTCCGTAGTCATGGTTCTGTCCTTGTTGAAATAATCATTATTATGTAATGGGTGGTTATGTCGTTGCGCCTCGATATCCTTGATATATCCTCAGTCGCAGCAATCGGCTATCTTCAATGTAGTTCTGACCAATACAAGTCTTGTAAATGAAGATAAGAATGCAGTAGTGGATTCATAGAAATTTGTCGATAAACCCACTTTTAATATAGACACCCTCGCGCGATAACACAAGCAGTAGAACTGCTACGAATAAAGCTCATATCAATATCAGTTGACCCGATTCATGTTAAGTGTAACCATAAGGAAAATATAGGCATTACTCAGAGCATTTTATGGAATTTTGGCACGGTTTTTTGCTGATTACTACAGTCCACTTACTGGCTGCAGCCTCTCCGGGGCCTGATTTTGTCTTGGTATCGCAGCAAACATTGGCAAAAGGTCGGCGCACTGGTTTGATCTGTAGTCTCGGTATTACTTTGGGCCTTGCCGTACACATTATATATTCGGTATTAGGACTGGCGACGGTCATCGCACATTCGCAGCCGCTATTGACTACTATCAAATGGTTGGGCGGCGGTTATCTGATTTATCTCGGTTGGCAAGGTATCCAAGCCAAACCTAAAAAGCCATCAGATTTAGCCAACTTAACAAATGCAGCAGACTCAGAAGTAAATTCAAGCGCTCACGTTTCACAGGATGCGATTATTAGCCAAACCACATCCCCAGCTAAAAACACCCCTACCCAAAAGTTACCTAGCAATAGCGAATCCACCTTTGCTACGTTGCGTCGCGGATTCCTTTGTAATGTCTTTAATCCAAAAGCACCCGTATATTTCGTCGCGATATTCACTCTCGTATTGTCACCTGATATACCGCTATGGCAGTTGGCCATTTATGGCGTATGGATGATGGTCTTACAAATGGCATGGTTTAGTACGGTCGTAATGCTGCTGTCTATCCCTGCTATTCATCGCCGCTTTCAGCGTTTTGAGCATTGGATCGACCGCGTATTGGGTACAGCGATGATAGTATTGGGATTAAATCTGATTTTACGTAGTCGATAAGACATTCGTTACTCGTGAAATCTGCTAAAATGGTTGATTATATTCAAACATCAAAGCCACACACTATGACCCGTATTCCAGCAAATAGTACACACAGAAACAGATCACCGGCGACCGCCAAAAAACTCGGTCAGCTACATCCGCGTAACCCGCATCAAGGTCGTTATGACTTTGCGGTATTGACTCGCGCGTTGCCTGAGCTTGCCAACCATACGATTACCAACCCTAAAGGCGAGCCGACGATTAATTTCTCGGATCACCAAGCTGTGCGTGTTCTCAATCAGGCGCTATTGGCCCATTATTATGGCGTGAAGTTTTGGGACATTCCAGAAGGCTATTTGTGTCCGCCTATCCCAGGACGTGCTGATTATATTCACTATATCGCTGATTTGCTTGCGCAAACCACTCATGTGAATGCAGATAACACACCGCCGACAGGTAAAGAAATCCACGCCTTAGATATTGGAACGGGTGCCAGTGCCATCTATCCAATTATTGGTAGCCAGAGCTATGGTTGGCGCTTTACCGCTAGCGATATCGATCCAATTTCGGTCAATACCGCTGCCCTTATTTGTGATGCCAATCCAAAGCTAAAAGGTGCGGTAAAAGTCAAATTGCAAACCAATCCTAAGCATATGTTTGCAGGCATCATCGGTCGTCAAGACTACTTCGATGTGGTGGTCTGTAACCCTCCATTCCATGCATCATTAGAAGAAGCGATGGAGTCTAACAGCCGCAAGCAACATAACTTGCAAAGACATCGCGGCAAAAATGAAAACGAGCAAATAAGCCGTAGTTCGTCGAAGACAGGTAACGCTGCACAAAACCTAAACTTCGGTGGTCAGCATAAAGAGCTATGGAGTGAAGGTGGCGAGATTGCCTTTTTGACTAAAATGGCAAAAGAGAGTCAAGATTTTGCAGAGCATGTCGGTTGGTTTACGACACTAGTCTCAAAGTCTGAAAACGTAAAGCCTCTACAGCTATTATTAAAGCAACTTGATGTCGCCCAAATGCGTATTATCGAGATGAGTCAGGGTCAAAAGAGTACCCGTGTATTGGCATGGCGCTTTGGCACTGACGAAGAGTAATCGTTAGCAGCTTCTCTGTTTAAGTTTCACGTGAAACAAAAAAGCACCGCTCTAAAGTTTAGGGCGGTGCTTTTTATTGAGAATAATAAATTTGGAAAACAACTGATAGTCAAAGAAATCTAAAATAGATACAAGGCAGCCGACTGCAGATAGTACAATTCGTACATCTAAGGATGGGTAACGCCGTAGCAATTTAGTAATTCTTTGACTATATTAACTAAAAAACATCACCTTTAACCCAATTAATATAAGCACCAACCCACCTAGCGCTTCTGCTTTATCCTCTAACCATGTGCCAGATCGCCAGCCTAAATAAACACCAAACAAACTAAATCCAGCAGTGATTAACGCTATTATCAAACAGGCTAGCCATGCATTTAGCTCTAGCAGATTGAGTGTAAATCCTGCTGCCATCGCATCGATACTTGTCGCAATGGCGAGTGTAAATAAAGTACGGTGATTGATAGTTTTATGACCGTTATGAATAACTGACATTGCCTCACTATCAGCATTTATAGCGTTACCCTTTGTGTGAAGCGCACTATCCACAGCATCTTCTTCATCCGCAGTAAATATTTCGTAAAGCATCTTTGCGCCGAGAGCGATCAGAATAAATCCACCAATCCAAGGTGCAGCTGCTGCCAACCAACCCAAAAGTGCTGCCCCTAATAGATAACCAATAAGTGGCATCACGCCCTGTGCAATGCCAAAATATAAGGCAGCATAAATAGCCAATCGCAGCAGATAAGACTTACTCTGTTTTTGTGACTTAGCACCCAGACCAATAGCTACAGCGAATGCATCCATTGCTAATGCAATAGCGAGTAATACGACTTCAATCATTTTATTTTTCTCATAAAATAGTCAGTTTTCCGTTTCACGTGAAACAAAAATACCGCTTTGGCATCCAAAGCGGTATTTTTATATCTTATTGACAGCCAACTCTAAATTTATATATCTAGGTTAGAAACAGTCAACGCATTCTCTTCGATGAAGATACGGCGCGGCTCAACATGATCACCCATTAGGCACGTAAACATATGGTCAGCGGCGATAGCATCTTCGATAGTGACGCGTAGCATACGACGGTTTTCAGGATCCATCGTTGTGTCCCAAAGCTGATCAGCGTTCATCTCCCCTAGCCCTTTATAGCGCTGAATGGCTAGACCGCGACGTGCATCGACCATCATTTGCTGCCAGAGATAATCGAAGTCACGTACTGGGATATCTTTCGTCGTACCTGCTGTTGCTTCACGGCGGATAAAGGCATCACTTTCAAGCAACGTGTTCCATTCAGCAGACAAGCGCAACAGCTTGCTGTATTCACCTGAACTAATGAAACTCGCATCCAGTAGATAATGATGAGCCAACTGATGCACATAAACCGTGATACGTGGTAGCCACTGTGCTTTGGTAGATAATGCCTCGCCATCAATAGTGTCTTCAGCCACCACTTCTGGCTTCATACCCAATAGATCAGCTGCTGCTGCATCCATATTTTTTGGCTGTGGTGCATGAATATTGATCAGTTCAATCTCAGGGCTTAGATCGCTACCGAAATGGTCTAACTGCGTTTGCATAGCGTCTTTCCATGCTTGCATAGCAGATTTATCATAAGTCATATCCGTCGTCAGCTTTGGTGTATGCGTCAATGCATCCAAAAGCACCGCTGGGAAACGAATCTGCAAACGGGCTTTGATCAGCTGCGTTTGGTTATAGTCATTCAGTAGTGTCTCAAGCGCTTGGCCAGTGATCGCAGGCGCATCGGCACTGATATGCAGCTTGGTATTGTCAATTGTCGATGAAAGTAAATACGCTTTAAGTGCTTCATCGTCTTTTAGGTATAACTCTTGACGACCTTTTTTGACTTTGTATAGCGGCGGCTGAGCGATATAAACATAGCCACGTTCGATTAATTCAGGCGTTTGACGGAAGAAGAAAGTCAACAGCAACGTACGAATATGCGATCCATCAACATCGGCATCGGTCATGATAATGATTTTATGATAGCGTACTTTGTCAGGATTATATTCATCAGGGCCAATGCCACAGCCAAGCGCCGTAATCAGGTTGCCCACTTCTGCAGAAGATAGCATCTTATCAAAACGAGCACGCTCAACGTTCAAGATTTTACCTTTTAATGGCAAAATGGCTTGGGTTTTGCGACTGCGGCCCTGTTTGGCTGAACCACCTGCAGAGTCACCCTCCACAATATATAGCTCTGATAATACTGGATCTTTTTCTTGGCAATCAGCCAACTTACCTGGCAAGCCTGCGATATCCAAAGTTGTCTTGCGACGCGTCATCTCACGCGCTTTACGAGCTGCATCACGCGCACGTGCCGCATCGATTATCTTACTCGCAATCGCTTTACCCGCACTTGGGTTCTCTAGTAGATAGTCATTAAACTTATCATGCATTGCTGATTCAACAGCTGATTTTACTTCGCTTGATACGAGCTTATCTTTGGTCTGACTCGAGAATTTTGGATCTGGTACTTTTACAGAGACGATAGCAGTTAGACCTTCACGGGCATCATCACCCGTTGCAGCGACTTTTTCTTTTTTGAATAAATTTTCACGATCCATATAGCTATTCAGGCAGCGCGTCAAAGCTGAGCGAAAACCTGATAGATGCGTACCACCATCTTTTTGAGGGATGTTGTTGGTGAAACACAGTACTTTTTCGTTATAAGTATCTGTCCACTGCAGTGCGACTTCAACGCTGATACCGTCGTCTTGTTGACTGGTAAAATGGAAGACTTCGTTGACACCGTCTTTGCCAGCATTGATATAACTAACGAACTCTAGCAACCCACCTTTATGTTCAAACTCGTGACGCTTATCAATGCGCTCATCAGTCAATACAATACGCACGCCAGAGTTCAAAAACGAGAGCTCACGTAAGCGTTTTGCCAAGATGTCATATTCAAAAATCGTACCGGTGAACACATCACTGCTCGGGTAAAAACGAATTTGCGTACCCGTCTGATTCGTGGCTTCCATCTGCTGAATATCGCTATCTGGTACACCATCAGTATAAGTTTGATTGTAATGATAGCCTTCTCGCCAGATATTCATCTCTAACTTTTTAGATAAAGCATTGACCACTGAGATGCCTACGCCATGCAGACCACCTGACACTTTATAACTGTTATCATCGAACTTACCACCGGCATGCAGTACCGTCATGATGACCTGTGCTGCAGATACACCCTCTTCTGGATGGATATCGACAGGGACACCACGACCGTTGTCCATCACACTGACAGATTCGTCTTCATGGATAATGATGTCAATCTGATCACAATGACCCGCAAGCGCTTCGTCAATAGAGTTATCCACTACCTCAAAGACCATGTGGTGGAGGCCTGTACCATCATCGGTATCACCGATATACATGCCAGGACGTACACGTACCGCCTCTAACCCACGTAATACGCGAATATCTTTAGAGCTATAATCAGAGGGTAATACTCCAGGCGCCACAGCTGGCACCGTCGTTGCAGCAATACTATCTGATGTCAGTTGCTCGTGGTCGGTAGGTAATGAATCACTCATGTGTCTTCCTTAATCTAGCCATAATCAGCCGTTTGCTATGGACTCACCACTACGATGATGCCTCATAACTTATTTTAGACTCAACTGTTGTAGTAAAAATCTTCGATACGCATCATTGGCTAAAACATAATTAACCAAAATTTCGTCAGAGATGATATTGACTTAGCGAACACAAAGTCAGTGCTTTATGACTTCACAATCAGCTTCTTTTTTTTAAACATTATTAAAGCTAGCAGAATCAATTAAACACATACTTATCAAACACTTAGAAACCTATAGATAATAAAAAATATCTACATAACACTATTAAACAACTTGCTGAAAACAGGATAAAAATAAAGCCTAATTTTAGCATTTTTTTGCTTCTAAGTCACTGTTTACTGACAGTTTTCTTAGTATGAGTGGCTCTCAAAAAATAAACGATATTGTAGGAAAATAATGGTAGGTACAAAAGAGTTACGAGGTAATAAGTCAGGGTAAAATAGGTAGTATAGGAACATTACTAAAGAGGTTGAATGTTGCCCTGTTTCACATGAAACATATTAGGGTTCGACCATAATTCTTTGACCAACGGTACGATATCATCGGTCAAACTGCTCATAAATACCTGACAGGGTAACTGCGATAAAGTTGATAATAAAATCTCTATTGCCTTACCATCAAGCTCTGCCGTTATGTCGTCTAGTAATACGACTGGCGTAGCTCTAGTATTAAATCCGTCTCTCTGTGAATCAGTATTCTGTTCAGCATTGAGCAATAGCGGTAACTGAGACAACCGTAGTGCTGTGATTAACAACTTTTTTTCGCCACGAGATAACACATTAGCCGCTTGCTCTTTTAGAGTCGGCAATTTAGCACTGACATCGTTTTTTAGCGCTATGCTTGCAGACTCACTACTCACCTCTACTGAATCATCAGAATGCCAATGCACATGAACATCCGCTCGATGGTTGCCGATACGAGTGTATCCCAGCTGCAGATCCTGCTCTAGTCGCTCGTTAAGCTGCACATCTAACGCAATACTCGTATCATAGCCAGCGTTATAGCTTAAGCTCAGCTGTTCAGCATAAGATGGCAGTAACTGCTCAATGCTCTCAGCAAAGTAAGGCTGCCATTCGGTAAATATTCGCTCGCGATAATGATGAATGAGTGCTGCATGGCTACTCAATCCTTTATCCCATGATTTCAACTCAGAAAGCTGCACTTGGGTTAAATGGCGTGATTTTTTTAGTAAACTATTGCGCTGTTTTAGCAGTCGTTGATAAGCAACCCATTGCGGATGAAAGCCTTGTTTCATGTGAAACACTAGCCAATCCAATAGCTGACGACGACTGGCGCTACCTTGTTCTAACATATCCATCGTTGAGGGATCTATCAATAATGTTGGCAGTTGCTCAGTTAGGATACTTTGATTGTAGACAGTCGTCTGATTAAGACGCAAGAGTGTGGTAGCATCAGCTTGTTTTTGGATAGCTAATGTACTGCTATCGTTAAGCTTAGCATGTACAGTAACTGTATTGTGATGATGTTGAATATAGCGCTTGGGCTGGTGATGACGGAAGCTTTTGCCTCTAGATAGAAGAAATATGGCTTCAAGTAATGAGGTTTTGCCACTACCGTTTTCGCCAATAATAACGTTACAAGCAGCATACTGTAGATTGACTTGCGTTAGGTTGCGAAGGTGTGAAATTTGTAGACGTTCAATCATAATACCGATAACCGCCTATTAAAATAGCATATAAAAAGTAGGCATAAGTTGAATAAAAAATATAAGTATAGGAGGCTAAACTCTAAAAATGCAAATCCACTCTAAGAGTAAATTTGCACTTAAATACAGCTCCAATACCCAACTTTACCGCTTTTGTAAAACAGATATCACTATATTCGCATTGGCATAATGACATACTGATGGAATTCATCATTCAGTTGATTGACCAACACTGAAGCGTTTGATTGGCTCATATGCATTTGCAAATCACCTTGGATAACGCCCAGTACATCTTGCAAGTAAGCAGCGTTAAACGATAGCTCCATGGGCTCACCTTGATACTTAGCTTGTATCATTTCCACCGCTTCGTCTTGCTCAGCATTATTAGCACGTACTTCTACCATACCGTCACTGGCAAAGTTAAAGACCACACCGCGAGATTTTTCATTGCTCAAAATCGCAACACGGCGTAACACATCAGTCATTTTTTCTTGGTTAAACAATGCTAGCTTATCCGTATTGCTTGGCATGACACGGCGATAATCTGGGAACTTACCATCGATCAGGCGTGCCGTAAAAGTGACCATTAAATTATCACTCACCTGCCCTGCACTATCAACATCACCGAACGGTAAGCTGACTTGCAGAAACTCACGACCAAAGCTTAAGGTAACTGGATTATCTTTATCTCCGAGCATTTTACCGAGCTCAGAAGCCAAACGCTCAAGTTCAATCACCGCTTTGCGTGGCAAGATAGCCTGCATATTAAGATCAGCGCTCACATCGATGACACTACGCGCTAAAGCCAATCTATGCCCATCAGTTGCAACCGTGGTTAGCTGCTGCTGTGATACATCAAACAACATGCCAGTTAGATAGTAACGCACATCTTGAATGGCCATCGCAAACTGAGTTTTGTGAATCAAATCTGTCAAACGGTTACGGCTGATAGTCAATGGTGTGATATTTTCAGGATTGCCTAGACTTGGATAGTCGTCACTAGGCAAGGTACCCAGTGTAAAACGACTCTTACCACTGGTCAGCAAACAACGCTCATTAGCTTGGGTGGCTAGATTAACTTGCGCTTGCGCAGGTAGAGACTTACAAATATCTTTTAATTTGGTTGCCGGTAACGTCGTTTTACCTGCTTCTATACAAGCACCTGCAGGCAGTTTCAATGTCGATGTCAGTTCCACCTCTAAATCTGACGCGGTTAAGATAAGCTCAGACTCTGAGAGTTGTAGCTTAATATTGCCCAAAATCACCATGTTATGGCGTTTATCAGCGGCTTTGGCGATCAGATTAATAGCTTTTAATAACGACTCTCGATTAATCGATAATTGCATGCTTAGTTACTCTTAATTGAATGATTTTATTATAAAAATGCTAAGTAATGATTTAATAATACTCTGTCTGATAACGATAATCTACAAAGCAGTGATTTGCTTATGTTTTCAATATTATAAACGATATCTATCGACTAAAACACATCACAAAAAGCGCTTTAACCTGCCTGTAACATCAATGCTAACGTCTTGTAGTCTTTATCAAATGCAGGATCTGCCGCTCGTAATTCGTTTATCTTATCACACGCATGCATCACCGTTGTATGGTCGCGTCCGCCAAATGACTGACCAATTTCAGGGAAACTATCACCTGTTAGCTCACGCGACAAAGCCATCGCTATTTGACGTGGTCTGGCGATGCTTCGAGTGCGTTTGCGTCCCATCATATCTTTGATAGTAATATCATAATATTCAGCGACTATCTTTCGAATATTATCCATATTGACGGCTTGCACACGCATGGCGACGATATCTTTTAGCGCATATTGCACCATCTCAAGGGTAATCTGAGCGCCAGTTAAGTTAGCATTAGCAAATACTTGATTTAGCGCACCTTCTAGACGTCTCACATTAGAAACCACATTCTGTGCGATAAATAGAGCACACTCTTTAGGCAACAGCATGCCGTACGAGGCTGCTTTCTTCTGCAAGATTTGTACACGAGTATCAATTTCGGGAGGGTCAACGGCGACTGTTAATCCCCAAGAAAACCTAGATCTAAAACGCTCATCGAATTCCGTCATTTGTGATGGATGACGATCAGAGGCCAAGATAAGTTGTTTATCGCCACTGGTAAAATCTGCAAATAAAGTCAAAAACTCATTACTACTTTTTGTCTTTCCTGCTAATACATGAATATCATCTACAATTAATAAATCCACTTTTTTTATTTTCTTTTTAAAATCTTCTATTTTATTATTTCTTAAAGAATAAACCAATTGATTAATAAATTTTTCAGAAGTGAAATAATAAAAACTTTGATTATTTTTTAAATAGCGATGAGCTACCGAATGCATTAAGTGCGTTTTTCCTAAACCAGAAGGGCCATATATGAATAAAGGATTATGACGATTTTTTGATTGCTTCTTACCAAGCTCATAACAAGCTTTATAGGCCAAATTATTAGACTTACCAGTAACGAATGTCTCAAATGTAAAATCAGGATTTAGGTAACTTAAGGACTTGGCATCAGTAGAATCGAGTAATTCTGCATGACGCATATTGGCATCAACATCTGCTCTAGAATTATGATGATGGATAGATTCAAACTTGTGCTCAGATGGGGTAGGGGCGTGCTCATCTTCTCCAAACAGTGACCCTGACGTTGTTTGGTTATTGTCCTCTACATTACGTCCCGCATTATCGACACGTACAATAACTTCCTCAATACTCCCTTGACTGTGCTTAGTTACTAATTGCTGAATATCTTGTAGATGATTCTTTTTGATGTACGTCACAAAATAATCATTAGGAGCAAGGATGATGAGGGTTTGTGCTTCTTGATGAGCCGATAAAGGCCTCAGCCACATAGTAAATACATTGTCTTTGACGCTGTAACGCAAATCGTTTAGACATTTATCCCAAATATTTGCTGTTTCTATCATGAAAAGTAGTGACCCTATAATCTAAAAAAATAATCGTGTTTTAGTCATATAGACTGTAAATTAACCCTTGATACTGATTGTAGGTATCTGCATAAAAAGCCACACTTTTAAATACTACAAGCTAATATATCAACTAGCGGCTAATCTAACACAAATAGCCTGTGGATAAAACCTTGTTTTTTGTGGATAAGACTGTGGATAGTTTTGTGGATAAATACAAATAATGACTTATCCATATTTAATGCACAGGTTATCCACAGGTTTACCCATAGCGTAGTCATTTGATAATAAAAAGGAAATAGAAGTTAGCCACAGAAAAACAGGCTCCCAATAACAACAATATCTATATATATTAATCAATTATTATTATAGGAATCGCTAAAATCTGTGGATAACTATGGAAACTCACTCACGTTGACTAGCTATAATTTGCAACTGAAGTGACAATTTTTATTGAGATATAATTCATCTGTAAACAAGGGAAATTGAATACCTAGACACTCATATAATTAGTTTATTGACCAGAACTATGCTGAATGGTATAATCCTCCGTTATTACGAATTTAGTCCATTATTTTGATAGGTGAGTTATGAAACGTACATTCCAACCAAGCGTGATCAAGCGTAAACGTACTCACGGTTTCCGTGCTCGTATGGCAACTAAAAAAGGCCGTCAGGTCTTAGCACGTCGCCGCGCTAAAGGACGTCATCGCCTTACTGTATAATCAGTAGATTGCGATGAGCATGGCTAATTGTGCTTGTTGTGTTCTTATTGTTTATAGATTGCGATAGTCGATCCTCACAACTGACACTTAGCCATATATTAAAAGCGCCCGCATCGGCGCTTTTTTTGTCTCTATATTTTGCTATTATTTCTCATATTATCATTCGCTATCCTACTAGGTTGTATTATGCCCAATTCTCTTTTAGCTATACCTGTACCTACCGCTAGATTCACCAAAGAGCAGCGCTTGCTTACGCCTGTAGCCTTTCGTGAAGTATTCGATGCGCCTGAGCGTAAGATACACCAGAGTCATCTAATGGCTTTTGTGAGATCTAATGTTCATGATAAGCCTAGGGTCGGTATGGCTATTACTAAGCGTAAGGTGCCTACTGCTGTTGTTCGAAACTTGATTAAAAGACATATACGTGAGCAGTTTCGTACAAAGTCTTTGGAAATGGAAAATAAAGACATTGTCTTTATTGTTAAAAAATCAATAAAGGATATAAATAAAGAAGAATTAAAAAACCAAATTAATAATATATTTAAAAAAATAGAAAAAAAATAAAATGATTTTTTTATTTAATTCTTTTAAAAAAATATTTTTAATATTTTTATTAAATACCGTTTTGTTCTATCAAAAAATAATAAGTCCCCTGATTCCTGCGCGCTGTCGTTACTATCCAACTTGTTCAAATTATGGTAAACAAGCTTTGACATGGCATGGTCCCCGTGTAGGTAGTTGGTTGCTATTAAAACGTCTTAGTAAGTGTCATCCTCTCGGTGGGCACGGTATTGACTTTGTACCTCTTCCTTTATCTTCTTATAGCTATCAATACTTATCTTCTACTGATATACCAAATAACGTTGTTAAAGGATTGGGTATTTACCGAGACAATAATAGCTATGTTTCACAGCTTAACTATCTGATGAAGTCAGAGTAAAAATGACTATCTTTGGGTATGGATCTTATCCCCAGTGAGTTACCCACAAGTTATCCACACTCTTGGTATCATTTGGGGCAGATTTTTAGTAAAATGATGCACATTTTATGTAAATGACGACGTTTACAGTTTCCTGTATGAGGATAACTGCATAGTGGAGTCATGACACATGCCCTAATTTTTCATTCCCTAATTTTTTAATCTAGGAAAGGTTTATGCAAAAGATATTTCGGGTGATGATCATCATTGCGATGTTAATTACCGCTTATCTGCTGATTTTGGCATGGCGAGATGATTATGCCGATGCACCAGCTGTTGATGCGGTGCCAGAAACTACAAATTCAGTAGGTGCTGACATTCCTTCTACAACGGGTGGAGCAGGCGATATCCCGGTTCAAACATTACCTGTTGATAATGCAGCTGTGACAGCAGCACCTGCCAAAAATGCAGGTCTAATCACAGTAACGACCGATCGCTATGATATAAAAATCAATCCAGAAGGCGGTGATATTGTTTATGCTGCGCTTAAACAGTATGACGCGACGCTCGATAGCGATAAGCCTTTCGTATTGTTAGAAAATAACAGTAATCGTGTATATGTGGCACAGTCTGGACTGATTGGTCAAGATGGTATTGATACAGCAGAAGGTCGAGCGACTTATAACCACACTGCCAATAACTATGTTATGGAAGATGGTCAACAAACGCTGTCTGTACCACTTACTTATAAAAAAGATGGCGTAACAATCACCAAGACCTTTACCTTTACTGAAAACAAATATCCGATTGATATTAGCTACAAAATTCAAAACGCCTCTACCAGTGCTTGGCAAGGCCAGATGTTTGCACAGCTAAAACGTGATGATAGTAAAGATCCTGGTATGTCTGATAAAGGCGCGCTAAGCATGGCGACTTATCTTGGTGGTGCTTGGGGTACCCCAGATGATCCTTACAACAAGCTGAAATTTAAAGATTTTAGCGACGGCGAGTTGACGACGACCAGTGATGAAGGTTGGGTCGGCATTGTGCAGCATTACTTTGTATCGGCATGGACACCTCAAAACTTTACTGGTAAGTTCTTTAGCCGTGAAACTGGTGATGATTATTTTATTGGTTTTAATAGTCAGACTGTCAATGTTGCACAAAATAAGCAGATTACTTTAAATGCGACGCTATATGCAGGTCCAAAAGTCCAGTCTGAACTCAAAGACGTTGCGGTAGGTCTGAATAAAACGGTCGATTACGGTTTGTTATGGCCAATATCGAAGGTCTTGTTTGCTATCTTGGAAGGTGTGCATAAAGTTGTGGGTAACTGGGGTTGGTCAATTATTCTACTGACTATCTTGGTTAAAATTGCACTCATGTGGTTCTCTAATAAGAGTTACTACTCGATGGCGAAGATGCGTGCTATTGCGCCAAGACTAAAGTTGCTCAAAGAAGAGCATGGCGATGATCGTATGAAGATGTCGCAAGAGATGATGGCGATATACAAAGAAGAAAAAGTCAATCCAATGGCCGGTTGTCTGCCTATTTTGATGCAGATGCCTATTTTCTTAGCCCTATACTGGGTACTGGTCGAGAGTGTTGAGCTGCGTCATGCACCGTGGATTTTGTGGATTAATGATCTCTCAGCGATGGACCCGTGGTTTATTTTGCCACTGTTGATGGGTGCATCGATGTTTGTACAGCAGCAGCTGAACCCGCAACCAGCAGATCCAATGCAAGCAAAAGTTATGAAGTTTTTGCCGATTATCTTTACTGCATTCATGCTGTTCTTCCCAGCAGGTTTGGTTCTATATTGGACAGTGAACAACTTGTTTAGTATGACTCAGCAATATATCGTCAATAAGAAAGTCGATGAAGAACAGAAGCGTCGTACAGTAAAAGTGGTCGACTAACTGATTCTGTATTAAAAACGTGATAGCAAAAAAACCATCGATAAACTCGGTGGTTTTTTTATGGGTAGTAAATTGTTATCCACAACTTATCAACATTCAAAAGAAAATTCTACTGATGAGACAGGCTTTCAAAGTTTGCTTTGTCAGTATGAGTTTAGCCGTCTATAATGGGGTTTTTGGCTATTGAGAGTAATTGTGGATTCCTTAGCGATGGCATCAGCCACACCTAATTCTTCTGAAAAATCTAATATATTTGGATCGACCACGATTGCTGCGATTGCGACGCCGCTCGGGCGAGGGGGTGTGGGTGTTATACGCCTGTCTGGTACGCGTGCTTATGATATGGCATGTGCTTTAACAGGTAAATCTGGCTTTACACCACGAATGGCCAGTTTTTGCCGTTTTTATCAAGCAGATGGTACGGTTGTTGATGAAGGCTTGGTGTTGTACTTTAAAGGCCCCCATTCGTTCACTGGCGAAGATGTGATTGAGCTGCAAGGTCATGGGGGCGTGATATTACAAAACCAGCTACTCGCACGTGTGTTTGAACTGGGTGCCAAACAAGCAAGTGCCGGAGAGTTCTCTTATCGTGCTTTTGACAACGATAAATTGGATTTGGTGCAGGCAGAAGCGATAGCTGATGCCATTGATGCGACCAGTGCTGCCGCGGCTAGTAGTGCCATTCGCTCATTAAGTGGTGAATTCTCACAAAAGATAAATCAACTACTCGAGCAATTGATTCATCTTCGCCTGCATGTAGAGGCTGCTATAGACTTCCCTGACGAGGAGGACGTGGATTTCTTATCTGATGGCGTGATACAGAGTAAACTTGAGCAAACACAAGATAAAATCCAGCATGTGTTGGAGACTGCAAAACAAGGCCAGCTCCTACGTGATGGTATCCATGTGGTTTTAGCAGGTAGGCCTAATGCAGGCAAGTCGAGCCTACTCAATCGTCTGGCAGGACAAGAGCGTGCTATCGTAACTGATGTCGCAGGCACTACGCGTGATACGCTACAAGAAACCGTGGTACTCAATGGGCTGACGTTGCATCTTACGGATACGGCAGGATTACGTGAGACAGAAGATACCGTAGAGCGTATTGGTATTGAGCGTGCTCGAACTGCAATTGCACAGGCTGATATGCTACTCATGGTCTACGATGTCACGCGTGATGTTGAAGAAGAAAGCACACCGTTGCAACTGGCAGAGCAGTTATTTGGTGAATTACCACAAGCTAAGCGCCTATTAATCATTGCTAATAAAAGCGATTTATTGAGCGATGATAGTAGCGAGGAGATTGCTGCTGTGACCCAAATTGAAATAAAAAATAGAGGTTATGAGCAAGTTAATGTTTCATGTGAAACAGGTGTTGGCATTGATAATTTAGTCGAAGCACTATGTGATAAAGTAGGGTTTCACCCACCAGAGAATAGCTTGATTGCTCGTACCAGACATCTAGATGCGCTCAGACGGACTGCTAATTTCCTAATAGAAGCACATGAGCAATTAACGGTGTTTGAAGCAGGTGAGTTGGTTGCTGATAGCTTACGTCAAGCACAGCAGAGCTTGGGTGAAATCACGGGTGAGTTCAGCGCTGATGATTTACTAGGCAAGATATTCGGCAGCTTTTGTATTGGTAAATAGACAAAGTATCTACTCAGATCCAATAATAGTTATTGATTTTTTATACCAACTACTCTGTTAGATTTGGCTGTGATAGATAACGACGTTCGCTTTCGATATTAAGATAAGGAAATGCCATGCACTGCCCATATTGTAATGCATCAGAGACTAAAGTTATTGATTCACGTCTGGCTGCTGAAGGGGCTCAGGTTCGCCGCCGCCGCTCGTGTAATAGCTGCCAAGAGCGTTTTACGACTTTTGAGATGGTTGAAGTTGTGATGCCACGAATCATCAAATCAAGTAACAAAATTGAACCCTATGACAATGAAAAGCTGCGTCGCTCCATATTGCTGCCATTGCAAAAACGTCCCATTACTATTGATGAGCAGGAGGCGATGATCAGCCGTATCGAAAAGCGCGTCAGACAGATGGGTGAGCGTGAGATTAGTAGTAAAGTTTTGGGTGAGATTATCATGAGCGAGTTAAAAACGTTGGATGATGTCGCTTATGTGCGTTTTGCCAGTGTCTATCGCGACTTTCAGGACATTGATGCTTTTCATCAAGAAATTGCCAACATCCGCCCAAATGATAAATGAGTTTAATACTCTTATTTGATGAGAGGATGTTGAATAGGCAATAGCATGCTATGTATAGAAACTTCCGCTATTATTGTTAATTACTGATTAAGTCTACTGTTATGCCAACCAAAAACCATTCTCAAAATGCGCAAGATCGTTATTATATGATGCTTGCCATCGAACAAGCCAAAAAGGGCTTGTATACCACCAGACCAAACCCAGCCGTGGGTTGCGTCATCGTTCAGGCAGCAGAGATTGTCGGTCAAGGGTTTCATCCCAAAGCAGGTGAGCCTCATGCAGAGGTTTTTGCACTCAAAGCAGCAGGTGTTGAGACAGTAGGGGCCACGGCTTACGTGACGCTAGAGCCATGTAGTCATACAGGTCGCACGCCGCCTTGTGCGTTGGGTCTCATCGATGCAGGTATAAAACGTGTGGTGGTGGCTGGCCTCGATCCTAATCCACAGGTTGCAGGCCGTGGTGTTAAGCTATTAGAGCAAGCAGGAATTGATGTGACTGTTGGCATACTGAAAGCGCAAGCAGAGTCATTGAATCGCGGGTTTTTAAAGGCCATGCGTACTCAAATGCCTTATGTGAGGCTTAAGATAGCCACCAGTTTGGACGGTCGTACCGCTATGGCATCTGGTGAGTCCAAGTGGATTACCTCGGCAGCTGCCCGTGAAGATGTGCAAAAGCTAAGAGCACAAAGCGGGGCGATTATTACGGGTAGCCAAACAGTGATGACTGATGACCCAAAACTCAATGTGCGCTCAACCCAATTAGGAGTGCCTGCAGAACGTATACCAGCCCCTAAGTTAGTCGTTCTTGATAGACGTGAGCGTCTAGCACATAGTGCGCAGTCTGATTATCAGTTGTGTCGACGTACAGAGACGCTTTACTGGCGCGAGGATAATTTAACGGCGTTGTTAGCAGAGTTGGTCAGTGAGCACCAATGTTATGATGTCTTAATCGAAGCAGGGGCTGGTGTGGCTGGTAGTTTTTTAAGTCAGCAGCTGGTGGATGAGTTGGTTGTTTATCAAGCGCCTTGTCTACTTGGTGCCCAAGCACGGCCCATGGTGGATTTTAATCCATTATCTCTGTCTCAGCAGCTACGTTTTAACATTGATAGCTATGAGCAGTTAGGGTCAGACCTCAAGCTAACCTTGCTTCCCTTGTAGCACTATCTATCACAGAGTTTTTATCCACAATTTATGTTAACTGTGCACTATGTGGGGATAAGTCACTCAGGTTATTAGTGGTTTCATGTGGAACTGTGTATAACTCTGTTTCACATGAAACAAAGAACAGCTAAACTTTTTATTTATTTATAATTAAGTTGATATAAATCAGCTACTTATATTAATAAGCTTAGAAATATATATACTGTGCTAAGTTAAAGTGTATTGTGGATAACTTTATGATTGATAAGGTTTTTAGGTACCTTTGGGTTGACTTATACTTACTTATCCACAATCTATCCTATAGTGGTTTAAAACAAGTAGATGTTTCATCTTTATAGAAAATTTGAATAAGCCACACTAAGTCATAAACTTGAGCCCTTAATAAACCAAAATACGTTGTCCGTAAAGGCAACATAATAATGAGATAAAAGCCTTATGTTTACTGGAATTATAGAAAGTGTTGGAAAGGTTAAATCTATGCAGCCGACAGGCGGTGACATACGTTTGACAGTAGAGTCTGATGATTTAGATTTCAGTGATGTGAAACTGGGAGACTCCATTGCGTCAAATGGTATTTGTCTGACGGTTGTAGCGCTTGGGAGTAATTACTACTCTGTAGATGTTTCACGTGAAACTATTGCTCGAACGGCTTTAGCGACATTGAAGGCAGGTCATACGGTCAACTTAGAGAAAGCCATGCTACCGACGACTCGTTTCGGTGGTCATATCGTAGCGGGTCACGTGGATGGCGTAGGGGTGGTCAGTAAGTTACAACAAGATGCTCGCTCAATTTATATTGAAATTGAGATACCACAAGAGCTGGCGCACTATACGGCGACTAAGGGCTCTATTACTGTGGATGGCATTAGTCTAACGACTAACCTAGTCAGGGATAATATTGTTTCGTTAAATATCATTCCGCATACGGCTCAGGTTACCAATATTGCCAAGCATTGGTTGGTTGGCAATTCGGTCAATATTGAAGTAGATATCGTGGCGCGTTATCTAGAGCGTTTATTAACCAAGTCACAATCTGGAGGTATGAACGCACCGGGCCCGCAGAGTCAAATTACGGAGGCGTTTTTAGCAGACAATGGTTTTATGAAGTAATTGGCTGAATTAGAGAGGATTAAACCTATCTTAACGTTTAATAACTATTTCACTAGGGCACGCTCTAGATAAGCCAGTATTTGTCAGTTTAAATGGTTTGTAGGTTTTGCTAGATACTAAGATAACGAATTTAAGCCTCATCGTTTAAACGGTGAGGCTTTTTAGTGTGATAACCATCAAGAGAGAGATATAAGGCTTTGTAAAACCGTTTCTAGCTCTTTCTTGTTGATCGGTTTTGACAAAAATTCATCCATACCCACTTGCATACATGCCTCTCGATCTTCTTCAGTGTTATTTGCAGTGAGTGCGACGATAGGAATATCATCCTCTTGAGCACGAATTGCTTGGGTGGCCTGTAACCCATCCATTATAGGCATTCTGCAGTCCATCAAAATCAATGAAATATCTTCACGCTGCTCTTTTAATGTATCGAGTGCTTGCTGACCGTCTTCTGCGACAATACTGCGATAACCCAATTTGCTGAGCATTTTGCAGGCTATTTTCTGATTGGTTAAGCTGTCTTCAACCACTAAAATCAGTGGTGACACCATTTGCGTGGTATCTTCTGAGATGATGAGTTCGCTCACGCTTTCCTCGATATTTTTTGTTTGGGTGAACGTCCGTGTCACGGGTAGCGTTAAGCGCATCAGCTCCGAGAGTAGTAGTGCACTGTCTAACGGTTTTGTCAAAAACCCATCACATTGATCCAGCAATAATGAAGGAATGCGGCGTTCATGCTTTGTACTAAACAGAATTTTAGGTAGTGATGTGTTTGCAAGTAAACTGCTCAATGCTTGACGTCTATCGATACTTGTCACTATTTGGTTACTACCGGCTAAGATGGCTCTGGTTGCATCAAATGACGTTAGGGCAAAGGGTTTCTTATCGCTGCTTGAGATATTAAATTTGGCGTCATTACCGACAACGATGGTACTGGTATCATAGTATTCGTAATCCAATAGTAATAAAGGTGCTAGGTTTTTTGCATCGCGCTCGAGTTGCTCTGTAATTTGTTTAATGGCAGCGAGGTCTATAGAAGTATAAATAGCGGCAGTGATAGATAGATGATTACACAGCTGCTGTAAGTGCTCTGCTACCAGTGGTTGGTTCACGACTGCGATAAGATAAATCTGACTCAAATGTGGACTTTGATGATAGACCGGTTGGTAATTTGGGCGACGACAAGGCAAATAAAGATTGAAAATACTGCCTTCATCGACCGTACTGGTTAGCTCGATAAATCCGCCCAACAGTCTTGCAAAGCTATTGACGTTTTTTAAACCCAGTTCTGTCTCAATGGTATTTTGCTCTACCAAGGTATTTTCTTGATGTTGAGATTTGTTCAAAGAAGCCAGTAGCTGATGCTGCTTGGCAGTCGTTATGCCTATACCGGTATCCTGTATGCTAAAGCGTACCCAACAGTCGGCGTCTCCTACTGTAAGGTTATTATCAATAAACTGTAAGGTATTTTGACTACTCTCTGGCATTTGCTCTTGAGTGACTGTTTCAACAATCAGGGCAACGTGACCGAGTGGTGTGAACTTTATGGCATTGTGTAATAAGTTCAATAAAATCTGGCGAAGACGGACATCGTCTGTGTCGATATAGCGTGGACAATTTGGCTCAAAAAAGTAAATCAGCTCAAGACTTTTTTGCCGTATGTCACCTATCAGCATTTCATTGACGTCTTGCCCTAGCTTATAAATATCGATAGGTTCAATATTTAAGCGCGTTTTTCTGACTTCAATATTGCCGATATGTAGCGTATCATTCAGCGCCGTTAGCATGTTTTGACTGGTTCTGATCAGAGTATCTAAGATCTTGCTTTGTCTGTCATCTAACTTATTAGGATCGAGAGGTTCAAGAATATCGATCATGGCTTCTAGCGGTATGCGCAGCTTATGACCAATAACGAATCGAAGTTTATTGAGCTCATCCAGCTTGTGCTGTAGTTTTTTGTTTTGTCGCTGCAACTGCTCATTCTGATTGACAATTTCATTGACGTCGTTAAAAAGAACTGTAAAACCGTGTACTTGTCCATGTTCACCAAACCATGGGGTAATATGCAGTTGGTAAGCTTGTTTGTTTTCTAGTCCATAGACTGTCAGGGTGCGAGCGACTTGTAGACTAGATAAGGTTTGTAATAGTTGCTGAGTGGGCTCATCTCTACCCACGACAAAATCAGTCAGCTCATAACTGTGCTCACTCGTGGGGGAAGGGGCAAATATTTGCTCAAAGCGCTGATTATAAAAACTGATCCGACCACGGCGTACACTCATTAGCATGGGTAGCGGTGCTTGGTCAACCAAACGCTCTAAACGATGCTTTAGCGTCTTGATACGTCGATAGTCATTGTGGAGCTGATAACTGACACGGCTCAAGGCATGACCTAACAACATAAATTCAGCGGTAGATTTTTTTCGCAAGAATGGCGGCGGTGTGTAGGCTTCTTTTGCGTGACTGCTCAAGCTGTCAGTGTATAGCAGCAACTGCTCCCAATTGGCTCGACGACCGAGCATATAAAGTAAAGCCATGATAAAAAGGATGATCGCAGTCATCAGTGGCAGCCAGTAACGATAAGATACCCAGCTAATGACAAGGGGCGCATGCGTTAAGATAATACAAATCTTATGACCGCTTTTGAGGTTGATCGTCCCTTTTAAGTCACTGCTACTGATGACATAGGCACTCTGACCCTTACTATTGGTAGGTATGGTTTTCGTAGCAGGAAAGGTGACAGCCGCAAAGGCTGATTCATCGGAGCGTATATTCTGATGAATATAAGTTTGTCCCGATGGGGTCATCAAAATAAGCTGATAACTGACATCATCCAAAAAAGGCCGCGCCAGAATCTTTTTTATTTCACTATTCACAGGGTCTGTATGTTCAATAATACTGTGCTGTAGTGAGTAGAACGTATCTATGCTGTGTTGTTCGCTATGTTTTTTCATCCCATCAAACAGTGTGGCATAGTACAGTACTAGCATGACCAATAAGGACAAGACATAAAAAATCAGTAAGCGCTGCAATGACTGAAACTGTTGCATGAAAGCGTGGCCCTATATCGACATAATAGAATATAGTAAAATTATAATACCTTTTTATGAGCGCTCAGTGGTCTACAATTTTTAGTGAGTATATTGTTAGGCCAGTGCTTCCCTCAGAATAACAATGGGCTGCCAGTCAGCAGCCACTATCCATATATTATTACTCTATGATAAAGCCAACAGACTGAACAATTCGGGTATTTTCTATTATAGAGATAAATACCATCGTTAGTCATACTCGATTGCCACCATTACAATCATGGCACAACATCGTAAACTCACCTATAATGAGCAAATCAACCTTATATATTGCACCATTATGACGACGATTGCCTCCACTTTTGATCCAGCCAGTTTTTCTACTAAAAATAATAATCCAGCTACTGCCCCAATGAGAGTGGTATTTGCTGGAACGCCTGAGTTTGCAGCGATTAGTCTGGAGTCACTAATCAGTCAGCAAGACGTACTAAATATAGAGATTGTCGCGGTGTACACCCAGCCTGATCGTAAAGCAGGTCGTGGCCAAAAGTTGGCGGCTTCTGCGGTGAAAGAGGTTGCCCTCGCAAACGATATCCCTGTAGAGCAACCACTCACTTTTAAAAAATCTAGTACTGAAGGATTGGCTGCTAGGCAAACTCTGCGAACTTACCAGCCTGATGTCATGATTGTCGCCGCTTACGGATTGATTTTACCTATCGGTGTATTAGAGACGCCTACTCATGGTTGCTTAAATATCCATGCATCGCTATTACCGCGTTGGCGTGGTGCGGCACCGATACACCGTGCGCTATTGGCCGGAGATGATGAGACAGGCATTACCATCATGCAGATGGACAAAGGATTGGATACAGGCGACATGCTTTATAAAGTCAGCGCTAGTATTGAGCCTATCGATACTGCTGCCAGTCTACACGATAAAATGGCTGCGCTTGGTGCAACAACCATCAGTACGGTGCTAAAAGACTTATCTACCTATCAAGCGCAAGCTATCGCTCAAGATGATAGTCAAGCCAACTATGCTGAGAAATTAGTCAAAACGGAAGGCGAAGTTGATTGGTCGCAGTCTGCTGCCGCTATTGAACGCCAAATCCGAGGGCTGACCCCATGGCCGGGCGCTTATACTTTTTTGGCAGGGCAACGTGTCAAAATATTGGCCAGCTTACCTGTGAATGCATCTCAGCAAACTAATGAACCTGCTGGAACTGTGATCAGTGTCGGACGAAAAGCAGTTTTAGTCGCTTGTGGTAAGGATAATGATACCGAGTCTTCGGCTACTACTTTGGCCATTACACACTTGCAGTTTGCGGGTGGTAAGCCAATGACTGCTGAACAAGTTTGCCACGGCAACCAGTTAAATGACGGCGACCAATTTACGACAGAATCAAAATAACTGAACCTAACTTAATGATAGTTAACCCTATCTGCACAAGACGCTATCGATGATACGTCAAGGAAATGAAATTTAATGAGACAAAACAGTACTGCGCCTAGAAACAATAAGCTCAAACCATCAAGCAACCTTATTATGAATGGTAGTGTACGCGTGCGTGTGATTCGTACCTTACTGGCTATTCAAAATGGTCAGTCGCTCTCAAGCGTCCTTGATCCGTTACTAAACAGTCTACATGATGGTGACAAAGGTTTCGCCCATGCATTATTGCTCACGACATTACGCCAGTGGCATGCGCTGGCACGTTTGCTCGATAGCTTAGCAGACAACCCTATCGATGAAGTTGAAGTTCGTACTACTATTCAAGTAGGTTTGGTTCAGCTGATCTATTTAGAAGTGGCTGACCATGCCGCGATTCATGAAACTGTTGAAGCTGCCAAAGAGATTGAGTTTGCTCATTCTACGGGTTTAGTAAATGCTATTTTGCGTAAAGTCGCCAAAAACCCAAGTAAATTCCGTAAGAAGTGCGATAAAAAGCATAGCCTACCGAATTGGCTAGCTTATCAGCTTAAGCAAGATTGGAGCGAGCAGTATGATGAGCTGACACAAGGGTTGCGCCAACCAGCACCTATGTTTTTACGAGTGAATTCTGCGGTTACGTCGGTAGAAGATTATCAGCATGCATTGGATGGGGCAGAAATTGATGCAGATATCGTTGAGCTAACGACTGGCTTTAAGGTAGCGAGCTCGTCAGAGTCTGCCATTTCTACCACGCTATCAACCAAAGGCCTTAGACTACATCAAAGCACTGCCGTCAACGCTTTACCTGATTTTGCTTTAGGAACGGCTAGCGTTCAAGACATGCATGCCCAGCTAGCTGCACCAATCATTAATAAAGCATTGATGGCTAAGCTCATTGCTGAAAGTGCGAATACTGACAGCGACAGTGATGAAAGTAATAATGATGAGCTACATATTTTAGATGCTTGTGCAGCACCTGGTGGTAAATTGGCTCACTGGTTAGAGCTCATAAGCGCTAATGACGAATCATCGTTGTTTCACGTGAAACAAGATAATGCTGAAACGTCACCTGCAATTACTGATATCAAGGTAACGGCTATTGATAATGAAGCACCTCGTATCGAGCGTATTCGTGAGAATTTACAGCGCTTAAATCTGAGTCAGCACAATTTGCAGCAAGCAGATAACAGCATTGCATTGAACATTGTCTGTGCAGATGCAACCAGATGGCAGCATGGCAAGAATAAAAAAGCAGAGACAAATGAGCCAGTATTTGATGCGATATTATTGGATTCTCCTTGTACCGCGACTGGCGTGATTCGTCGCCATCCTGACATCAGTATCTTGCGTACCGAAGAAGACATTGAGCAAACGACACTGCTACAAGCCGATATTTTGCACAATTTATGGCCACAACTCAAAGCTGGTGGTTATCTGTTGTACGTGACCTGTTCTATCTTAAAACAAGAGAACGTCGAGCAAATGCAGGACTTCATCACTCACCATAATGATGCGGTAGCGATTGAGTTTACGGAAGAATGCAGCTGGGGTATCGAACAAGCGATCGGTCGTCAGTGCTTACCGATTGATAGCGCGAGTGGTGATGGTTTCTACTATGCGTTGTTGCACAAAACGGCTGAATAAACCGTTTTTAACTATTGAATAACATTATTGTAGACAGGACAATCTAATGAAATATATCAGTACCCGTGGTCAGACAACGCCGATGGATTTTAGTGATGTGCTTTTGATGGGTCTTGCCCCAGATGGTGGTTTGATGTTGCCTGAGCATTATCCGAATATCGATAGTGCAACCCTTGATGAGTGGCGTACGCTCAGCTATCCAAAGCTTGCGATGGCGATTATGCAGCGTTTTGCGACAGATATTCCTGTGGCTGATTTGCAAGACCTTATTGAACGCACTTATACCACTGAGGTGTTTGGCTCTGACGAGATTGTTCCTGTCCGCAAACTTGAAGATAATTTATATATTTTAGGACTATCAAACGGTCCGACATTGGCATTTAAAGATGTCGCCATGCAGTTTTTGGGCAATGCTTTCGAGTATGTGCTTAAGAAGAAAGACGCGCGTATTACGATCATTGGTGCAACCAGTGGTGATACGGGTAGTGCAGCGGAATATGCACTACGCGGTAAAGAAAATGTCGAAGTGTTTATGCTGTCACCACATGGCAAAATGAGTGAATTCCAGCGTGCGCAGATGTATAGTTTGACGGATGCTAATATTCATAATATCGCTATCGATGGGATGTTTGATGACTGTCAGGACATCGTCAAAGCCCTACAGCAAGATGCTGAGTTTAAAGCCGCTTATAATTTAGGCACGGTAAACTCTATCAACTGGGGTCGTATCCTAGCGCAGATTGTTTACTACTTTAAAGCTTACTTTGCAGTCACGACGAGCAACGATGAAAAAGTCAGCTTTAGCGTACCATCAGGTAACTTCGGTAATATTTGTGCTGGTCACATCGCGCGTGAAATGGGACTGCCAATCGACCGTTTGATTGTCGCAACCAATGAAAACGACGTGTTGAATGACTTTTTTAATCAAGGTGCTTATCAGCCGCGTCCGACTGAAAAAACCTATATCACCTCAAGTCCATCGATGGATATCTCAAAAGCGTCTAACTTTGAGCGTTTTGTTTATCTGTTATTAGAGAAAGATAGCGCCCGTGTCCATGAGTTATTCGAAGGGGTAAAATCTGGTCAAGGTTTCGATCTATCTGAGCTGATGGAAGCGGTTAATACTCGATATGGCTTTGCGGCTGGTAAATCTACCCACAGCGATCGCTTGCAGACCATCAAAGCACTGTATGAACAACACGGTGAACTGGTTGATCCACACACTGCTGACGGTATCAAGGTCGCTAAAGAGTTGCAGAAAAAGGGTGAAATCATTGTTTGTGCAGAGACGGCACTACCCGTTAAGTTTGCAGATACTATCGTTGAGGCTATTGGTCAGATCGATATCGCTCGCCCAGCTCATACCGAAGGATTGGAGAGTTTACCGCAGCATGTAGTCGTGCTAGACAACAATGCTGAATTGGTCGCTGAGCAAATTCGCCAACATGTTACGCCTAATCCAGCCTAAATAATGGCGAGTTTGAGGTTTTTTGAGTGTATCATCCAAGCAAGCTGTATCCGCATAAAAGTTACACCATTGTAATAAAGTGTTTATGATTGTGTTATGGTAGATATAATTGTAATATTAGAAACAGCGTCGGCCATATATCATTGTGCTAGACGCTTTTTTAGAAATCCTACTAGCCAATTATACTGAACCGTTGCCCTATAAGCGTCATAAAAAATTTCTGATATGTCACTGATATCATTGATTTTTATTTGAATTTTAGTCAAGTAAAAATTTTAGAAGTGATAAATCAAATACGATGTATTGTGACGAAAACAGTGGTACATATTGTGGATATAACAATGAAGATGAGCTTAAAAAAGATAGCAAAAGCACTGTTAATCACGACATTTAGCAGTGCCATGCTAATGACCACAGCCCACGCTAACAATCCACCACCTACCATCAAAGCCGATGCTCCTAACCGTTATACCGTCAAAAAAGGTGATACGCTTTGGGACATCTCGGGTCGCTACTTGGACAGTCCATGGCGCTGGAAAGAAATTTGGGCAACCAATAAGCAAATCAAAAATCCAAACCTCATTTATCCCAATGACATTCTTATTCTTTGCGTTATTCAAGGCAAGACACTCATAGGTGTTGATACGGGAGAGGGCTGTGCTGGTATTGAGAAGCAGCTAACAGGTAATGTGGTTGCTAGTACAGTATCAGTGACTTCAACTGCCAATAGCATTCCACCTATTCCATGGTCTGCTATTCAGCACTGGCTTGATAAAACACTCATTGTTAATCCTCAAGACTTCAACACCACTCCTTATATATTGGCTTCTAAAAAAGGCAACTTAATCACGGCAAGTGGTGACAAGATATATGCCAAAGGTGTACCGCTTATCGTCGGTCAGCGTTATGGCATCTACCGTGAAGGTGAGCTGTATGTTGAGCCAAAAACCCAAGAGGTTATCGGATTGGAGGTCACGCAAGTAGCAACAGGTCTGGTGACTTCTACTGAGACCAGTGGCGTTACTAGCTTACAGCTGACTAACAGCTACGGTAAAGAAGTGCGTGAAGGTGACCGTGTGTTTGTAGAGCTGGACAACGCGATTCCACCTGTTTTTTACCCGACCCCTGCAAGCGTCAGTCGCGGCGGTATGATCGTGCGTGTCATGGACTCCATCAGCTCAGCTGCCAAAGGTAGCGTGGTGGCCATCAATCTAGGTAGTTTAGAAGGCGCCAAACCAGGTGATGTACTGACGGTCTATCAAAAAGGTGCTTTGGTGCGCGATACCAAGGACAACGATATGCCCGTACGCTTGCCAAATGAAAAAAGCGGTATGGTGATGGTGTTTAATAGTTTTGATCACATCAGTTATGCTTATGTGCTGGACTCAGAGTTACCGCTCAATGTCGGTGACCAGTTATTGCCACCGCCTTATCTATAAATAAGTAGCACTGCTCTGATATGACCATGATACGTGCGCCCATACGAGACAGATAACCATGACGGCAGTTACCTCTTCCTTATCTGATGATCAGCGCGCTATATTGGCGCTGTGGTACGAGGTGAATGCATCATTAACGGCGTATCACAAGCTCATCACTGCTTTTGGCAATGCACAGTTTGCATGGCAAGCAACTGTGTCAGCTTGGCGACAGATGGGTATTCATCATACTCATCTCAAACGTCACGAGGAGCCCAAGCAAACCTCTGCCAACATCGAAAAAATTCAGCAAGCACTCGTAGATGGACGTTATGGTCTACTGTTTTCCGATCAGCCTGACTATCCTACTCAGCTTTCACAAATCTATGATCCACCGCCATTATTATTTTTTCGAGGTAATAGTGCGCGTCTACACCAAGCTCAAATTGCGATCGTTGGTAGCCGTAAACCCACTGCACACGCCCAAAAAATTACGTTTGATATGGCGCAATATTTAGCGCAGGCAGGTTATATCATTACTAGCGGTCTGGCGATGGGCGTAGATAAACAAGCTCATTTGGGCGCATTGGCGCAGACAGATTTTGACTATCAAGGTCGGACGATTGGCGTGATGGGCACAGGTATCGATGTCAATTATCCCAATCATCGCGATCACTTGTTTACCCAGATTATTGAGCAGGGTGGTTGTATTATCAGTGAGCTGCTACCGCATACTCAGCCGCACAAGCATACATTTCCGCGTCGTAACCGGTTGGTGGCTGGGCTCAGTCTAGCGACGATTGTCACAGAGGCTACTATCCAAAGTGGTTCACTGATTACCGCACGTCTAACCTCTGAGCAAGGCAAGCAAGTGTTTGCGATTCCAAGTCATATCGATAATAACAATGCTGAAGGCTGTCACCACCTGATTCGTGAAGGTGCCACTTTGATTTATCACCCAAAGCAAGTACTAGAAGATGTTAGTGGGCAACTTGAGTATAGTCATCGCTCATATAGTGCCTCGAGTCTCGCTGATAATCTCAATAGCCATCAAGCGACCACCACTCACGCTACTGATGCGCCAAGCATAGAGCCAGTCGCGAGCACAGCCACCAATCAGCAGCCACCTTCTAGTATTAAATCACCTCGTAGCGCAGCGGTTATCCCAGAGCATTTGAATGTTATTTATGATCAGCTTGATTGGCATGGTCAGGATCTAGATGCACTTATAGTATCTACCAAGCTAACTGCACCAGTACTGATTGGACAGTTAATGGAGCTCGAGCTATTGGGTGTGATCAGTGTGCAAGGCGGGCGTTATTTGCGCGTATAAGCCATCTCTACCTCTAAAGCCTCGACCTTTAAAGTAAGTATCCATACTTGTATATGTCTAGAGATACTAGCAGACCAATTTTAGAGATATTTAAACTTCTGCCACTTAGTTATTCTGCTGTGCATGATATTATTGGTGATTCATTTCTACTATCCTGAACTGTGCATACCATGAATCAATCTACTCCGCTTATCACTGACTCTCCAACATTAGCTGCACAGTGGCTAAAAGAGGGAGAGCTGCTCGCATATCCAACCGAAAGCGTTTGGGGTATCGGCTGTGATGCCTACGACGAAGCTGCCGTCCAGCGTATCTTAGACATCAAACAGCGCCCGCAAGCCAAAGGGATGATCGTCATTACCGACAGCGTAGAGCGATTGATACCTCTGCTATCTGCTCTGACTGATGAGCAACGGGCGACCATTACCAAGAGTTGGCAGACAGATAGCGCCAACGATGACCTACACGACAAGCGAGCACAAACATGGCTATTGCCTGTTCCGCACACCCTAACTACTTCCATTCCTACTTGGGTAACAGGTCAGCATCAGACCATCGCTGTCAGAGTGATTGCTCATCCTGTCATTCGTCAACTGTGTCAGCAACTGGTTAGCGTATATAATCCACTTGGCTTGCTCGTTTCGACCAGCTGTAATCCATCAAGCCACCCGCCCGCTAGTACCTTTGAGGCAGCTTATGCTTATTTTGGCGAGCAAATTGGATACTTACAGGCTAAAACCTTGGGCTATACCTTACCCAGTCAAATTCGTGATGCGACGACAGGGCTTGTCATTCGTTAAAGCCAATCGCCCACATTCCTTTACCAAAAGTATGTCAAAGTCATTTTGATATATAGGTCAAAAAAGAAGAGGATGGTTGTATAGGTCGACACTTTATTGAATATGAGATACGACAGCTAGCAGATATAGGGAGTAGGGCATGAATATTTTAATCAGTGGTGGCTCAGGGTTTTTGGGTAGTGCGTTTAGCGAAGAGCTTCAAAGGCGTTATCAACAGGCTGACAGAGACCTAAACGTTACTTGGTTAACTCGAGATAGCAGTCAAGTGCACCCTGACAATATCAACATGATGACTTATGAAAAGCTTGCGACGTCTGATATGAGCTTTGATGTCATTGTAAATTTAGCGGGTGCAGGCATTGCTGATGCGCGCTGGAGTGATGAGCGCAAAGAGCAGTTGCTCGCTAGCCGTATCAAGCCGACTGAGTCGCTGTTAGCATTCATCGCACGCACCAGCATCAAACCCAAATTACTCGTAAGCGGCTCAGCGATTGGGTGGTACGGTACGCAAGGTGATAAACCGTTAACTGAAAGTAGCGATTATGAGTCCGATTTCGCCCATACATTGTGTGATGAATGGGAGCAGCTGGCCATAAAAGCAACTCAATATGATGTCCCTGTGGCTATCGTCCGAACCGGTGTGGTGATTCATCCTGAGGGCGGCATGCTTGGCAAGCTGTTGACACCATTCAAGATGGGTGTTGGTGGGCAGTTGGCTGATGGCAAACAAGTCATGAGCTGGATCAGCCGTGAAGACTGGGTAGCAGCTACAATATTTATCATTGAACAGCACCTTGCTGGCAAGAATGATGAGCGTGCTAATGCTTTGCAGACTGCTAACGATACACCAGCACTCATGTATAACCTGACGGCACCAAACCCAGTGACCAATCATACCTTTACCAAAACACTTGGCGCATGGCTACATCGACCAACGTTTTTTACCTTGCCAGCATTTTTGCTCAAGCTGATGTTTGGTGAGATGTCGACATTGTTGATTGATGGCCAAAAAGTACTGCCGAAAACATTAGAGGATGCAGGTTATGAGTTTAGACAACCAACCCTCAAACAAGCGTTAGAAACTCAAAAATAGCTTCTTATGTTTCATGTGAAACAAAAAACCACTTAGATACTTAGATGAAGAGCTCTTAGATACGCTGTACCTAGATGCAGTGTATCTAAGAGCTATGAATTATTTATGAAAAGTATGTCGCTGACACGGATGCCTATAGATTTCGTATAAGATGAAGCTATTCCTATACGTGTAGATACGACTATGTGGCCTTTTATGATTTTTACTCAGCTGTTAGTGGTGATAACCAGTGTCATGCTTTGGTGGTTTATCAAACCAAAACACACTTTTGGTAAAATAACGCTGGTAGTTGCTGTCTGTATCGTAAGCAACCTATTGCTCATATATGGACTGACTGAGCCCTTGTATGAGCGCTTTCACGTTTATTTGGTGGTTGGTATCTTACAAGGGTTCATGCTCTATACTGCTTTGATAGTGGCGATTATTTGGCTTGTTTACCACCAGCTATTTAAACACTCTTTTTCTCCTAAGCGCCTACGTGTAGTAGCGGTTGTTATTTATATCGGCATTGTTAGTTTAGCGGTATTCAATGCGTATTCGCCTGTGGTACACCACATAACGGTCACGACAAACAAGCTGCTTAATAAACCGATGACCATTGCTTTAGCGTCTGATACCCATCTGGGCAGATGGTTTGGCAATCGACAACTGAATAAACTTGCCAGTCTGATTGCGTTGCAACATCCCGATGTGGTGATGCTGGCAGGTGATATCATGAACGATACGACTTATTATTATGATAAAAACAACATGCATGAGCAGTTATCGAAACTGCACGCACCGCTTGGTGTTTATGCCGTCTTGGGTAATCATGATTATTCAGGAAATCAGGTGAAAATTGCGAATGCTGTGGCTGATGCAGGAATAAATGTCATTGATAATAAAAGTGTCCTGCTTGATGACTCAGTATGGTTAGTAGGTCGATCAGATGAGACCGACCCTATGCGCCCAAAAGCGGCAAAATTACTCACTCAAGTTGATACAAATAAGCCAGTCATATTTTTGGAACACAGCCCAACTGCCATGAATGAAATAAGTGCTTTACCAGTCGATCTACATCTGTCTGGGCATACCCATGGCGGACAAATATTTCCGATGACCATTTTGATACACTGGTTACAGCCGTTGGTGCACGGTGCTAAGCAAATGGATGGTACTGAGTTTTTGGTCACTTCAGGTTATGGCTTTGGTGCAGTACCTTTTCGATTAGGCACGCGCTCAGAGATTTGGATTATTAAGTTGCAGTCTACATCGTAGACTGTATCGTCTTAGCTGTGCTTACTACTTCGATTTTGTAATACCTTCAACAACAATCGTTTTCGCTTACTGTTACTTCCTTTGTCTCTCTTTTTCTTAACGTTAGTTGTTCCAAATTTATCATGTCCAAGGACACTTCATGCGTTACGCATTTTTCATCACCATTTTTTTATTGTTGCAGTTGTTTAGTGCCGGTACGGCCTTGAGTTTACAGTGGTGGTTAGCGCCGTGGTTCTCAGTAATGCCGATATCAATCGCATGGATTGGTGTATTCACCGTGACCAATGGCTTGCTACTGCTAAGTGTCAAAAGAGTATTTGCTAACAGTTATCGCTGGATCAGTGGCTGGATGTTGGTCATGCACTTTATGCTACTGACGGCGTTTTTCACCAGTCTACTTTATGGTGGATACTGGCTGGCAATGTCATGGGTAGATATGCCGTTAAACGAATCGTCTGTGATGGATGTTGTCCTACGCATGCTAGCGCTCGCGATATTTGCTGGACTGTTTGTATACGCACTATACAGCGCCTATGTGCCTGTCACTCGCAAACTGTCCATCAACATTGACAAGCCTTTAGCAAAACCGCTACGTATCGCTGTTGCTAGTGATTTACACATTGGGCGATTATTTGGTAGTGGGGCGATAGATAGATTGAGTCGTATGATGACGAATTCTGAGGCAGATATATTGCTGATGCCAGGTGACATCATGGATGATAATACAGAGGCTTTTTCTGATTATGATATGCAAAAGAACTTGGCAGAGCTGTGTGGCAGTGTCCCTTACGGCGTCTATGCGACACTAGGTAACCATGATCTGTATGGCCATGAGCAGCCGATTAGTCATGCGCTTCGTGATGCAGGCGTACAATTACTCAATGATGAGGCGGTGTGTATCGAGCACGCTGGGCAGTCTATTTGGATCGTTGGACGTTTTGACAATCATAAACGGCAGCGAGTCGCGACCACTGAATTATTGGCAGACATAGATACCGCGTTGCCGGTGCTATTGTTAGATCATAGGCCGAGCGATATCGTTGAGCATAGCCAGTTACCAATCGATCTACAGGTGTCAGGGCATACCCACAATGGGCAGGTTTTCCCCGCCAACTCTATCGTAAACGCTATCAATCGGCTAGGCTATGGTTACGAAGCAATCGGCAAAGGACACTTTGTTGTGTCATCTGGTTACGGCTTTTGGGGTATTCCGTTCCGCTTGGGTTCACGCTCAGAGATTTGGTTGATTACCGTTTCTGGTCAGAACGATTAGTTGGTAATTGATATCTGATAGGTAGTAGAAAGCAGTAATTATCGACTATGCCACGAGCTGAGATCTTATATTAATGACTTCACGTACGAAGCCGCCAAAACCATTGATGATATCTTTAGTTTCTTGACCCAGACCTTGATGCACGCTCATAAAATGAATAAAACCATGCGGTGCACCCAGTATCGTCTGCGTCTTAACAAAAACCCCGTATCCTGTTAATTGTTTGGCATAAGCGAATGCTTCGTCACGCAATACATCTAATTCAGCAGCAACAATATAAGTGGGGCATACTTGACTGTTGTCACCGAGCATAGGGGCATTGAGGATATGCTGGCGTGGTAGAGGGCTGTCCTTTAGACAAGCAGCACCGAATACGGCCACATCCGCATGATCCAATAGTAAACCCTCGCCATATAATTCCCAGCTTGGATAATCAGTCTCAATATCAGTGACTGGATAAAGGGGCATTTGTGCCAGTGGTGCTGGTAGCTCGTTCAGCAAATCAAACATTTTTTGGCCTTCTACGCCTAAATCTAGCCAAGCTGATTTTGAAGGTGCAGATAGCTGCTGCGCCATCAGCGTGGACAGACCACCACCCGCACTATCACCTGCGAGGACGATACGCGATGATAACGCGCCTAATGCATGGCAATGCTCAGTGAGCCAAGCATAAGCGGCAATACAGTCTCTGAGTGCGGTGGGCGCAGGATATTCAGGCGCCAAGCGGTAATCCACACTGACCACTGGCCAGCCAGTCTGCTCACAAACTGCATGACAGAACTCATGATGTGTATCGACATCACCAATGCAGAACCCACCACCATGAAAGAACAACATGACGGTTTCATCAGGGTTATGAGAACGCCCTTTTCTAGAACCAATTTTATTGGTTCTTGCTTGATAGCAGCGCACGGTCATATCGTCATCATCGGCATTGGCTATGGTTTTATCTTCCCAATGGACAGATTTTTCGCCTCTCTTTGTAAAGGGTTTGATATTACTTAACATATGGTTGCCAGCTTGCTGCCATACTCTCGGTGCCTGCATGGCCACTGCATCTGCGGTAAAACGCTTACGAAGCTCATGCATCGGCGTAAGCTCTAGCGGTGTTTTGAGATGACTGTTGACAGCAAGGATCAAACGCAGATGAGCATTGGCATGTAGATACTGCTTTGAATGTGGTCCCTTTAAATAGGCAATCAAACTCTCTAGTATCGGCGTTGGCAGATAACTAAGGCTTTTCATTGCGTAATGCAAAGTATGTGGTTGGTAGTTTGTCATTGGGTTGTAGCTGAGCATTTTTTCTTTAACGCTCAGGCGCTTTTCTTGAACACTGCTTTCTTTTGTTTCGCTACTTGTCTCATCGTTCGACGCCAAATGCAGCGCCATCAATGTTTTGTTAAGTAGGGTATTGATTGATGATACTGTTGAATTAGACATAACATCTCTCAGGACGGTTTTTAAGTGCTTGTTGTTACATCAACGCACACTTTAATGTAAGTAATAATATTTGTAGCAATAATAAGGTAGTAGGGTGTAAAGCAGGGTGTTATTTGGTAATACCGTGGATAGTAATAGTAAAGTATTTAGATTAATTGACGCTTTTTTGTACATTTTGTTAGCGAATATTGAGATCCATTGACACAACTAGCAAACACTGTGCGCATTTTATAAACAGTGTTGTGAGTATATTTGTCGTAAATGCGAAAAAATCCTTGGTTTTAGGCTTGAAATTTATACCCATCACCTTTATCAAGCAGCTATTGAAGCGTATTAATAAAAACAATCAGTAAGAACCGTTAAACATTGAATGAAGACACAGTAAGACTAGCGCTTGGCTGATCTGCGGTGTCTAAAATCACTCTCTATTATTGACATTCCAAGGAGCTATCATGAGCGAGCAAACCCCGAACCCTGAATCTGTTGACCAAAACGTAGTACATGACAACATTGAGCACAGTGACAGTATCTTAGAAGAAACTATGAAAGAGTTTGATCCACAGAATAACTCAGGTGAAGCAGCTACTATTGAAAACGAAATCAATCTTGATACGTTTACAGCTCGTATTGCTGAATTAGAAGGCGAAGTAAAACAAGCTAAAGAAGGCACAGCCCGTGCCAACGCCGAAGCTTACAATGCGCAAAAGCGCATGGAGCAAGAAGCGGATAAGAGCAAAAAGTTTGCACTACAGAAATTTGCTAAAGAGTTATTAGACATCGTCGATAACTTAGAGCGAGCCATGGAAAACGCGGATGCCAACGATCCTGTCGCTGAAGGCGTGCAACTCACGCACAAAGCATTGGTTGCCGTACTGACCAAAAATGGTGTAGAAGTGGTCGATCCACAAGGCGAAAAATTCAATGCTGACTTCCATGAAGCGGTCGGTATCGACCCAGAAGCTGCCGCTGATACTGTAGGCACAGTATTGCAAAAAGGCTATAGCTTGAATGGTCGTCTATTACGTCCTGCCATGGTACGTGTGGGTCAATAATATTTTTTTGGGCTAAACCTTACTAATATAAAGGTTTTTCACAAAAAATCACATGAAACACAGTTTTTGCATGATGATTGCCTTGAAAAAACCAACAGGCAAACCGATATATAGCAACAAGTGACCGACTATGGTCTGGATAGATAAGTATTTATATTTACAATAAATTAGGAGCAATTGATTATGGGTAAAGTAATTGGTATTGATTTAGGTACGACTAACTCGTGTGTAGCAGTGATGGAAGGCGACAAAGTCAAAGTCATCGAAAATGCTGAAGGTACTCGTACCACACCATCAATCGTCGCTTACAAAGATGACGAAATCCTTGTTGGTCAGTCAGCCAAGCGTCAAGCAGTAACCAACCCAAACAACACATTGTTTGCGATCAAGCGTTTGATCGGTCGTCGTTTTGATGACAAAGTCGTGCAAAAAGACATCGGTATGGTCCCTTACAAAATCGCTAAAGCTGATAACGGCGATGCATGGGTAGAAATCAACGGTAAAAAGCTTGCACCACCACAGGTTTCTGCTGAAATCTTGAAAAAAATGAAAAAAACAGCAGAAGACTATCTTGGTGAGAGCGTGACTGAAGCAGTTGTAACCGTACCTGCTTACTTCAATGACTCACAGCGTCAAGCAACCAAAGATGCTGGTAAAATCGCTGGTCTAGATGTAAAACGTATCATCAACGAGCCAACTGCCGCTGCACTTGCTTATGGTATGGACAAAAAGCAAGGCGATAGCACTGTTGCTGTATATGATTTGGGCGGTGGTACATTCGATATCTCAATCATCGAAATCGCTGACGTAGATGGCGAGCAGCAGTTTGAAGTACTAGCGACCAACGGTGATACTTTCCTAGGTGGTGAAGACTTTGACTCAGCATTAATTGACTTCTTAGTTGCTGAATTCAAAAAAGACCAAGACGTCAACCTAAAAGGTGACTCTCTTGCGATGCAGCGTCTAAAAGAAGCGGCAGAAAAAGCGAAGATTGAACTATCAAGCGCGCAAAGCACTGAAGTGAACTTGCCATATATTACTGCTGATAGCAGTGGTCCTAAGCATTTGGTTGTAACGATCAGTCGCTCAAAACTTGAGAGCTTAACTGAAGAACTAGTACAGCGCACTATGGGCCCTTGTAAAATTGCGCTTGAAGATGCAGGTCTAAAAATCGGCGATATCGATGACGTTATCCTGGTTGGTGGTCAGACTCGTATGCCACTAGTACAGCAAAACGTACAAGCATTTTTTGGTCAAGAGCCACGTAAAGACGTGAACCCTGATGAAGCAGTAGCTGCAGGCGCTGCGATTCAAGGTGCCGTATTGTCTGGTGAGAAGACTGACGTATTGCTACTTGATGTGACGCCATTGACTTTAGGTATCGAAACGATGGGCGGTGTGATGACGCCAGTGATCGAGAAAAACACCATGATTCCTACCAAGAAATCACAGGTATTCTCAACGGCTGAAGACAACCAGCCAGCAGTAACGATTCAGGTATATCAAGGTGAGCGTAAAATTGCTAACCAAAACAAACAGCTTGGTCGTTTTGACTTGACTGACATTCCACCAGCACCACGTGGCCTACCGCAAATCGAAGTGTCTTTTGACATCAATGCTGATGGTATCATGAACATCTCTGCGACAGACAAAGGTACTGGTAAAGCACAAAGTATCCAAATCAAAGCAGATTCTGGTTTGTCGGACGAAGAAGTCGAACAAATGGTTCGTGATGCAGAAGCCAATGCTGCTGAGGATGAGAAATTCGCTAACCTAGCGCAAGTTCGTAACGAAGCAGATGGTCGTATCCATGCGGTACAAAAAGCATTGAAAGAAGCCGAAGATAAAGTCACTGATGAAGAAAAATCATCAGTAGAAACGGCCATCACTGAGCTTGAAACTGCGGCGAAAGAAGATGACCATGACGAAATCAAAGCCAAGCTTGAAGCATTAGACAATGCATTCTTGCCAGTCAGCCAAAAGATTTATGCTGATGCAGGCGCTGGCGCAGAAGGTATGGATCCAAGCCAGTTCCAACAAGGTGCTGACGATGCAGGTAGCAACCAAGCTGATGACGACGTCGTTGATGCTGAGTTCACTGAAGTAGACGAAGACAAAAAATAATACCAAATCCAAAAACGCGATTAGCTGCGTCAAACTTGCTTAGTCTACTCAATGTAGCATTTACGCTCGTTTTCCTTGCTACTCAAGTTTTTAAAAATGGTAGAATCGATACAAATCGATAGTTAGTTAAACTAAAAAACGCACCCTTCGGGGTGCGTTTTTTTATGGCTGCTATTTTTACTAGCTATTGCTTCTACTATAAGTTGCATGATTAAGGTTTAAATGCACTCACTATTAGCACCTCATAAGTCAAGTATACACAAAGCGCGCCCTCGTCATTCTGTCCTGAAAACTGTTGCCAATAGTCTGACTCAAACTGTTGCAGACGCGCTTTTGTCCATCGAAAAGGCTGTGTGTCATCTGGCAATATTTGCATTTGATTGGTAGATACACCTGTCAACTTCATGTGTTTTAATACTGCATAGGGGCTGATAAATGGTAAATCAAAACGCTGAATGGAGAGAATGCTATTCTCAAAACCAGCCTCTGCCAGTGCTATCTGCCATTCACTGACATCAGGATAGTTGAGACCTTGAGCAGTCAGTGCCTTAATTTGCAAAAAATTATCTGGCGTGAAGGTGCTAAGGAGCAGCTGACCTCCCGATTGTAACCGCTGCGCTGATTGCGCTATAAAACTGAGTGGATTATCAAACCACTGTATGGCATTGGCACTGATGATTAAACTATGATTTTCTCCTAAGTCCATGGTCTCAGCATCACCAATCCTGATAGTCGCAGTTGGCAAGATAGCCTGTAATGTAGGGGCTTGCTTTGCGCACAATTCATTGATAGTCCACTGTGAGCTATCTATCTGCATCGCCATCAATCGAGTCAACTGACCTGTCCCTGCACCCACTTCTAATATGCTATCTTGCTTAGTATCAGCAATGCTACTGAGTAAAGACTGACAGACTTGTAGCTGAATACTGGCATGCTGGTCATAGTCATTTGCATTGGCAAAATGTTGAGCGATGCTTTGTTTTCTGGACGTGAGGTTCGAGGATGTGGTACGCGTTTTCATAATATTTATGGCATCCAAATAGGCCGAATTTCAATTGATAGTATGATTGACTGATTAATGAAAGCTGATGCATAAGCGCTTGCTGCAGTGTGAGATGTAGAGCTTGAGACTAAATACTATAGTTGCTGAATAAGACGGTCACAGTCCTCGTCAGTCAACTGAGCATTCATCACCAATCGAATACGAGCAGTATTCGTAGGCACGGTGGGTGGCCTGATGGGCAAAGCGTAAAATCCTGCTGCTTGAAATTGCGCTGCTTTGGCAAGGGCGTCTGCATTATCCCCTAATATATAGGGCACGATAGGCGAGCCATAAACAATGTCTTGAATGTTTGACGATGCAGGGTGTCGCTGTTGTATCGCTTGACTGACCCTGATGGATAAATGGGCGAGATGCGCGCGTTCATTGGTCAGTGTGGGCATTTTGGCTAAAACAAATCGCGTCCATGCGTGATTGATTGGTGATAGAGCCGTGCTATAAATGAGAGGTCGCATGGTGTTTATTAACCACTGTTTGACGACATCATCACACATGATATACGCACCCATTGAAGCAAATGCCTTGCCAAACGTCCCAACCAAATAATCAATCTCAGCCAATGTGCGAGTTTCTTCTGCCAATCCGAGTCCTGTGTCACCCAGCACACCAATAGCATGCGCCTCATCAACATACAGCTCGATACGAGCGTCTTTGGCTTTTAATGCGACCAGTTGAGGCAAATCAGCACGATCCCCATCCATACTAAATATGCTTTCGGTAACGATAATGATGCGTTCAATGGTAGGGTCGGCTTGTTCAATCAGTCGAGCCAGATGCTCGTAATCATTGTGACGATAACGGCGATAGGTCACTAGCTTATTCTGAATCAAGCGAAGTCCATCGATAATACTGGCATGGACCAGTTTGTCCGCCAAAATAAGCGTGTTGACAGGTAGTGACGTGAGAGCTGGTAAGAGTCCAATGTTGGCATGATAACCACTATTAAAGACAAGTACCGATTTCGCTGTCGATAGCACCTGTTTGTCCGCTGCATTTTGATACCAGCTTTGCAATCCAGTTTCTAAGGCATCGAGCTGGACGTCGTTGCCAGTGAGCAGCCGCGATGAGGTAGCACTCATCTTTGGTAGAGTATCCTCGGTCAACTGCCCTAGTTGGTCGAAAAACTCAGTCTGAAGTTCAGGGGTGCTACCCAATCCAAGGTAGTCATTACTGGCGATGTTTAATAGAGTTTTGCCATCACTGATGACATAGCGCCCTTGATGTTCGATTTTTGGTAATTTGCGATATTGCTGCTTATCTTTTAATTGCATAATCTCAGTTTGGAGACGCTTATGAATAGAGATAGGCATAAAAAATTGTCCTTTTTATTATTTATCTAAGTAGTAAAGCAAGTAGATAGGCAGCAAAATGAGTAGGGAGTATTACACAAAACCTAGAGATGTAACAGAAAGTTTCATATCTCGTCCTTTGTAACGTTCACACTGATAAACGCTTTCAAATCTTAACTTGGCTACCGCCAAACACAGACAGTGTTTCTGAAATAGTTTGTTACTATGTATCCATCGTTAGCAGACAAGACGATAGGGTCAAAAGCCCATATAAATAAATAACTTGTTTGTCAAAAAGTAACTCAAGGAGCTCATCATGAAAACTTTACAGAAAACTCTACTAGCACTAGCAACTGGTTCTTTACTAACAGTGAGCGCGCAAGCTGCCGTTAATTATGGCAGTGGTTACACTGGTCAACCATATGTCGGCGCTAAAGTCGGTCAATTCGATTTAGATGTTGATGGCGCTGATGAGCCAACTGCATATGGTGTCTACGCTGGTTATAACTTCGATCCTAACTTTGGTATGGAAGTTGAATATGTTGGTTCAGATGATGCTGACTATAGAGGCGGCGACATCGATGCTAAGACATACGGCGCTTATGGTACTTACCGTTATGCATTCCCAAACAGCGGCTTATACGCAAAAGGTAAGCTAGGTGTTGCAAAAACTGAAGTAGAAGCTAACAACACTAACTTTGCTGGTGCCTCTGACTTCTCAGACGACGATACTAACATCGCTGGTGGTGTAGGTCTTGGTTACGCAGTAAACTCTGACTTCAGTGTTGAAGCTGAATATGACATGTTAGGTAGCGATGCAGATCTTATGACTGTTGGTGCCCAGCTAAAATTCTAATTTATTAGAAAACAAGATTTTAGCTAAACAGCTATAACAAAGAAACGATCACTTTAAGTGGTCGTTTTTTTTGTCTAAAATTTACGATAAGCTTCTATCCCACTCGTTCATCAATACCTAATGGCTAATATATCATTACCGTTAAAGCATTGTTATCTTTGAAAATGTGCTACATTAAAAGCTAGAATCTCACAGACAAGAGGGACAGGTGCGATGGAGATACTTTGGATGATTGAACCTTGGCATTGGCTGGTATTAGGATTTGTACTGCTAATCGTTGAGATGTTTGTACCCACATTTGCAAGCCTATGGTTTGGTGCAGCTGCCATCATCGTTGCTGCGCTTTCGTGGTTATTGCCAATCTCTATCGTTGCCCAAGTCATTATTTGGCTAGTACTCTCTGCTATATTTTTGTTGGCATGGTTTAAGTTTATCAAACCATTATCAGTAGATCGTACCAAAGCTGGGCTTGGTGGTAGTGTGATCGTCGGCGAGGTTGGTATGATTATCGAGCCGCCGCAATTGGATCGAGCAGGTATGGTCAGGTTTAGCGTGCCTATCGTCGGCGCTGCTGAGTGGGTGTGCCGGACGAGAGGAGAGCAAGTGGCAGTCGGTGATAGAGTGGTCGTGACCGATATCGTTGGCAACGAGCTGATTGTGAGCAGTATGAAGTCGCAGGCAGCGATGCATAAAAGTATGCAGGTATAATAATAGGGATGAGTTATGGAAAGCTTTAGTATCGTAATGATCGTATTGATTGCACTGGTGGTATTAACCGTGTTTAAAGGCGTGCGTATCGTACCGCAGGGTTATAAATGGGTCGTGCAGCGATTGGGTAAATATAGTCAAACGCTGGAGCCGGGGTTAAACCTGATTATTCCTTATGTCGATGATGTGGCTTATAAAGTCACCACCAAAGACATCGTGCTTGATATTCCATCACAAGAAGTCATTACTCGAGACAACGTGGTGATTATCGCCAATGCAGTGGCTTATATTAATATCGTGCGCCCTGATAAAGCAGTGTATGGCATCGAAGATTATGAATACGGTATCCGTAATCTGGTGCAGACCTCACTGCGCTCAATCATCGGTGAAATGGATCTGGATAGTGCCTTGTCTAGTCGTGACGAAATCAAGATGAAGCTAAAGCACGCAATCTCAGAAGATATCGCTGATTGGGGTATCACGCTAAAGACAGTAGAGATTCAAGATATTAACCCATCGCAAACCATGCAGGCATCAATGGAAGAGCAGGCGGCGGCAGAGCGTCTACGTCGTGCCACAGTGACCCGTGCTGATGGACAAAAGCAAGCGGCTATCCTAGAAGCCGATGGGCGTCTAGAGGCCTCACGTCGTGATGCTGAAGCGCAGGTAGTGCTAGCGAGAGGTTCAGAAGAGTCGATTCGTTTGATTACTAATGCCATGGGCACAGAAGAGATGCCGATTGTCTATTTGCTTGGTGAGCAGTATATCAAGGCAATCCGTGAACTGGCTGAATCTGATAACTCAAAAATGGTGGTGTTACCTGCTGATATTTTAAGTACCGTAAAAGGTATGGTGGGTGATAAGTTAAAAGTGTAGGAACTATTATTTCAGATAAAAAAAGACCTCAAGCGAGGTCTTTTTTGTGCCATAAATCCAGAGTTGCTTTCTAAAGTTATTTTTTAACATTGCTTCTTAAAGCTGCTTTAAATAACTTTCGAAAAGCGATTTTTATGCTTTGTCTCAAGATACTTATCAAAGACCATCGCAACGTTTCGACCCAATAAGCGTCCACGTGGTAAAACACGAATACCAGCGGCATCCATATCGATGAGCTTATCGTCTTGCATGGGACCGAGTTGTGATATTTCATCGATGAAGTATGTAATTGCATCGATACCGAATTTCTGGTTCACATCTTTAAAATCAACATAGTCATGACAGAGCAAGTTCATAATGACATATTCACGTAATCGATCTTTGATTGACGTCTTAATGACTTTTACCGCTGGCATGACAGTAGGGTTGATTTTTGCCATATCAATATTGGCTTGATAGGCTTGCAGATCCGTATCGTTCTGCAATATATAGCGGGTATTGGCATTGGCAATCTGACTGATAGATGAGACTCCGAATCCTAATAGATCGCAGTCACCCATGATGGTATAACCCTGAAAGTTGCGATGTAATTTGCCCTCGCGCTGTGCGACAGCGAGTTCATCATCAGGCTTAGCAAAGTGGTCAATACCGATATATTGATAGCCGGCTTCGCTCAATGTATTGATGGTATTGCCAAGCATCGTAAGCTTCGCTGCTGGATTGGGTAGGTCTTCATCTTTAATCTGACGTTGAGCTTTAAAGCGCTCAGGCAGATGCGCATAGTTAAACACCGACAGACGATCTGGTGACATCTCTATGATGCGCTGTACTGTTTGGTTAAAGGTATCAGGCGTTTGATGTGGTAAGCCATAAATCAAGTCGATGTTAATAGAATGAAAGCCGAGTTCGCGTGCTTCATTGAGGACGTTTTCAATCAATTCTGCGGAATGCACACGATTGACAGCGATTTGTACGGTTTCATCTAAATCTTGCACGCCCAAGCTAATACGATTAAAGCCCAGATTACGCAAAACTTTTAGCGTATCTTCACTCAGCTCGCGTGGGTCAATCTCAATAGAGTAATCGCCTTCATCTTCTGGCAAAAATTCAAACTGCGTCTGCAAAAACTCCCAAAGCTGAACCATCTCTTCGTCACGCAAAAACGTAGGTGTACCACCGCCCAAATGTAGCTGCTTGACCAATGGTTTGCTGCTACCTTCAGGCGCCGATAATAAGCGACGCTTGTGATTGATTTCAGCAATTAGGTACTGTAAATAATCGCCCGAATCGCTATTTTTTTTAGTGATAATTTTATTGCAAGCACAGTAGTAGCAAAGATGACGACAGAATGGAATATGAAAATATAGCGACAGTGGTGCACGCGCTTCACGGTTCTGTAGAATTTTGGTCTCAAGACTGTCAGCGATTGGTGCGAACTCTAAAGCCGTTGGATAAGAGGTATATCGTGGCCCAGAACGATTGTACTTATTGATGATCGCTTCATCAAATGTAGGTAGATGTTTGCTCGTAATACTACCGCGCATACTGGCATAAGGATTGTCTGGTTGCATGACAGGACGTGTCGTGGTCGGCTGCTCTCCGGCGCGATTGTAAGGCTGCTTGATATGGTCAGCACTATTAGAATTGTTTTGTTCTGATTGCTCTGTCATGCGATATTCCTCGTTTTGACCATATATATTGCTAGAGTGTATTTGGTTCAAGGGTAGCAATTGAAACCGTTCTTTTAAGACCATTTCTCTAGCAATATTTATGTCTAAATAGACAGTGGCTAGTATAACAAATCCTTGTTAATAGTGGGGTGAATAGCGAGTGCTCTTAAATATAAAAGCAGGGCTATTATTTAGATATAAAAAACCCCAGAATTATTCTGAGGTTTTGTATCTATACTTATATATTTCCTTTCTACACAGGCTATTCTCTTAGTTGAAGGATATTGCCAACAGCTTTATTTTTGACTTCAGTCTTGCTAAAAGGCAAACGTATCCAGTCTTTATCTGAGTAACGACGCGTTTGGTCGCGGTGATACGGACGAGTACTGTCTGACGCTTGTGAATAGGCTAATAGCGCTTCTACAACAGGCCCTTTACTATCAAAAGTAACGGTTTGCATATAGGTAGGCCCATTAGTGATTGGTTTATAAGTACCATTCTCGTTTAATCCTGGGCCTTGAGCGACGTTAAAGATACCTTCACGTCCAAGTCCGCCATGCATCGAGATTTTTTCATCGTTATTACCAGCATCGATGACGTATTGTAAATCAGCCAAAGACGCATCAAGGGCTATATTTTTATCATTAAAGAAGGCAATTGCATCTCCCAATGCTACACGCGTGCTGTCATTGATTATAAGGCCACGAGGGGTATTAACTGGGTCGTTAATATCGAATTTCACACTGAATACATTGTCAGTGGTTTCAGTAAAGTTGACCTTACGCCAAAACTCTCTGAACACATGAGCGCCTTTGCTATCAAGATTATTGCGGCGATCCCAGTTACTTAAAACCGCACAAGCCTGCGTGGCATTGACCATGCTACCATTGCTCAATGGCATCACTGGATTAGCTGTACAATCTGCCAATACATCATCGAGCACCAGCTCAGCAACATAACTTCGATTGCCATAGACGACGTCTTGCATATTATCTAGGTTGAATGTATTGCCACCAAGTTGATCTTTATTACTCAATCGATCTGAGATTTGCGTTAGTCCCATACGAGAACGCATAAGTAGTGGCACACCATCTACTGCATTAGGTCCTAAAAATGGTGATAGGCGGCGACGCAGCAGCGGTGAGAATCCAGTCAATGGCTGCTTAGGGTTGCTCAGCCAGTAGCTGTCATTTGAGTTGGCAACATAGTCATTACGAATTAAAAAAGGCAAGTTTGAGCGTCCGAAAATACCTGCTTGTGGCGAGTCGGTATCATTGCCCCATTCACAGGCAGCCGTGGCCCCGTTAAGTGCTGGCAAGTCAGAAGCAATCAATGCGCCAAGGAATGGACCAGCATTGGTACTACAGGCTTCTAACTGTTCTTTGGTAACATGCGGTACGGTTGAGATATCAGCATACAGTGCTTTGCCGTATCGGTCAGTTGCAATAGTATTAACGAAGCCAAGACCAAGAGTATCTTGCATTCTATCGACCAAATCTTCGACGCTGCTTGCTTTATTCATACTGCGCCATTGGTTCAGCGCGCGCGGATTTTCAGAAGCCGCATCACGGATAGTATAAGCAAGATTGTTATCACCCCAGTTAGGTAGTTGTCCATTCAGCGCTTTTACATTTAGCATAGGCCCATACTGGGATAAATAGATGGGACGAACCAACGTTTGATTGTTTGGCAATTGAATAGTCACATCGACCTGTTCGATATCACGCTGCTCAAACACACCCTCACTGTTTTGATAGTTGTATTTCATAGGATTGCCATTTACCAGACTGAGCTGATAGAGGGTAAAGCGTTTGGCCGTCGATACAGTATGGCTCCACGCCACGTCTTTATTGAAACCGATATTGACAAATGGCTGGCCTTGTTGGGCGGCGCCCATCACATCGAGCTCGCCTGGCATGGTCAGATGAAACTCATAAAAACGCTGCACGCCTTCCCAAGGTTCATGCGGATTACCATATAAGACGCCACTGTCAGTGCCGGTTACTTCGCTACCAAATGCATAAGCATTACTGCCACCTTCCATCGCATTGATCGTTGAATCATCAAACTCAACTACTGGCTCTGGACTGACAGTACGCATGCGACTGCTGTCCATAATAGTATTTTGAGCAGGTGGCGCTGCCGCTACGATAGTCCCAACAAAGTTAGACAATCCGCCACGTAGATTGGCTTTGCCATATACTGTCAGAAGGTCGTCAATCGTGATCTCACGTACCCATTCTGCCCCAGCACAATCAGGGTTGAGGTTAGCCGCGCCTTTATCTCGTAGGTATCGGCTATAGCCAGCAGCGTAGCCAGTGACTGCGTCTATAACTTCAGGATCTTGAGCGGCCAAAAACTCAGCACGTCTTTCTGGAGAGTTGTACCACGTATAGAAGACATCGCTGGCCACATCGCCTTCGTCGCCTAGATACAGCATGCTTTGTCCACTAGCTACAACGATTTCTCGTGCTAATGAGCAGATATTGTCCTCGGCAAAGGCGTAACCTACGCCGTAACCAAGCCCTTTATAATCCTTTGCAGTGATATGTGGTATACCGAATTCGGTGCGTTGAATGTCTGCTGAGTATGTAGATTGAGAAGTAGTTGAGTCGTTATCGTTGTCTCCGAAACAACCTGACAATCCTAGAGAGACTGCCACTGTAAGTAGCGCGAGCCTAGGCACACGCTGATTAAGCATATCAATGCTCATAAGCTTATCCATCCATGGTTAGTTGGTGTGTATAAAGCCGTAGAAAACAGCAATCACCGAGCTTTATATGATCAATAAAATCCTTTTATTGCCAATGCTCTTTCTAATTCCGGATGTCTTATACTGAATTAGATTTCTAGAATATTCCGCTATAGCTGGTATATCTAAGAGGTATTGAGTAAACCAAAAATTCAGGTCAGACCGGACGACGCGTAAGAGCATCTACCCATCATATAACAGTAAACGGCATCTACACCAGCAATAAAACACGACATTTGCGCGTTGATAAATAATACTTTATTATCAATGACACTCTGTATTAGGAAGATGCTGATGTCGTTTGCTCAAGTCTATACCCGTTCGGTCGTCGGTCTGCATGCACCTAAGGTCATTATTGAGGTGCACTTGTCGCAAGGTTTGCCTGCACTGACCATTGTCGGTCTGCCAGAAGCAGCGGTACGTGAGAGTAAGGATAGAGTCCGTTCTGCGATACTGAATTCTGGCTTTCAGTTTCCCAATCGCCGCCTCACTATTAACCTAGCGCCTGCGGATTTACCCAAAGATGGCGCAAGGCTAGATTTACCGATTGCTATCGGTATTTTGGCAGCCAGTGATCAGCTCGATCCAGACGTGCTATCAGGGTTTGAGTTTATCGGTGAATTGGCACTAAACGGAAACTTGCGGCAAGTGACAGGCAGTTTGGCAGTAGCTCGAGCGATTAAAGCGGAAGGGTTGGCTGCAACGTCAACGAGTAGTAATGAGCAACCATTAAGCGAGCAGCGGCCAAGAGAAGCATTAACATCAGTCAAGTTAATCGTGCCAATAGATAACGGGGCAGAAGCCAGCCGTGTCGAAGGAGTGGAGATATTAGGCGCTCAAAGTCTCAAAGCCGTTTGTGATCATCTGCAGTCGTTAGCGAATCCAAGCGCACACTATGAGTCTTTGGGTATTGTCACACCCAGTCCAACACCGCAGCATATGGGTTATCAAGTGGACTTGGCCGATGTCAAAGGTCAGCATCATGCACGGCGTGCATTAGAGATTGCGGCGGCAGGTGGGCACTCGATATTATTCACAGGGCCGCCCGGTTCAGGCAAGACACTAATGGCATCGAGGCTACCGACTATTTTGCCTGACCTCAGTGACGAAGATGCGTTAGAGGTAGCCAGCACATATTCAGTCGCAGACAGCGATTATGACTATGGTGCACGGCCGTTCAGGCAAGTTCATCATACGATATCAGCCGTGGCATTGGTTGGTGGTGGTTCACGTCCAAAACCTGGTGAGATTACCCTTGCGAATAAGGGCGTATTGTTCCTTGATGAATTGCCAGAATTTGATCGTACGGTGTTAGAGGTATTACGGCAGCCATTGGAGGCCAAGCAAATCACCATTAGCCGTGCCAATTCACAAATGACTTTTCCCGCTAATTTTCAATTGGTCGCTGCTATGAACCCCTGTCCATGTGGTTATGATGGCGATACATCAGGGCGTTGCCGCTGTCGACCCGAGCAGATTAAACGCTATCAAGATAAACTATCAGGACCGCTATTAGATCGTATTGATTTGCATATCACCGTGCCAGCGTTGCCAATTGCTGACTTACAAAATGCTCAGGCTGGAGAAACCTCCGAACAAGTGAGGGTAAGGGTAGCCGCCGCTCATAAAAATCAGATGCAGCGGCAACAAAAGGTCAATAATGAGCTAAGCCCTAGCGAGATTGATAAATATATCCAGCTAGGAGAAAGCGAGCAGCAGCTATTACAGCTTGCTCAGCAGCGCTTAAACTTGTCCGCTCGTGGCTATCATCGAGTATTACGAGTGGCACGTACCATCGCAGACCTTGCTGACAGTGTAGATATAACGAGTGTCCATGTGTCTGAGGCACTGAGCTATCGTAGCAAATAATCATACTTATCTAAGCCAGTGTTCACAACTATCTTATTACTATACTATAGAGGTGAAGTATGGGTTAAGCCTTGTCTCTCATAATCCAAGTCACCAAATCAGCGAAACCATCAAACGCTTCGGTAGGATTTAGCTCACGAATATCTTGCCCGTAGTTATAGCCATAAGACAATCCAAGCGTGTCCATATTGGCATTTTGTCCGGCTAAGATGTCGTTTTTAGAATCACCAATCATAACGGCTTGTTCTGGAGAAACATTCAACGCTTCACAGACATGCAGTAGCGGCGCCGGATCAGGCTTTTTGGTCGAGAGGCTATCACCGCCAAGCACTTCGCTGAATAAGTCCTGCCAGCCAAATGACTGCAATATCTTCGGTACAAAGCGAATGGGTTTATTGGTCACTAATGCCAGTGTATACCCCGCGTCCTTTAGTTTCTTTAGTCCGTTATCGACATCTGGGTAAGCGACGGTTTTGCTGCCACTGAGATTTTTGTAAGCATCAAAAAATATTTGCTCCGCGTGATCAGCTTCCTCGACCGTCAACTCGCCTTCTAGCACTTTTACCTTACCCACTAGCGCTCGCTCGACCAATAATCTTGAGCCATTGCCTATCCAGTTGCGTATCGTCTCGATAGGGTAGGTCTCTTTGCCTAGCGTGGTTAGCATAGCGTTGGTCGCATCAGCCAAATCAGGCACACTATCGATTAGCGTCCCGTCGAAATCAAAAATCAAAAGTTGCTTATCCATTATCCCTCGCTATTGAAAACAGTTATATTTGTTATGTGGGTTGTATCGCGCTTTATGTCATACCTTAGTATAATCGTATTTTAAGGCTAGAAAATTTACTTTTTCAATGTTCAACATACTCTAATGAACAGAAGCAATCATTCGACATCTTTATAGCGTTCGCGATGCTTGGCTTTCATTTTTAGATAATCTTCGTTTTTACGACACTCATCCCATTTTTGTTTAAATATGCGCGCTGACTCTGCTTTGATAGGATCTTCGACTTGCCGTGGCAGCTCTTCTCGCCCATGTGCACCGCTTTGGCCTTTTTTATCATCAGGGACGGCACCTTTGTATTTTTTGCCACCTTTATGATTGGCATAGCGACGGGCACGGGTATAGCCCATCTGAATAAATTTGCGCGCCATATCGGCACCGACAAAGTCATCTGCGATCAGATAGTCTAAGAACATCTGATAAATAGTGTCGCTACTTTCTGTTGCTATATCGGGAGTAGCAAAGCGCCAGTGGGGAAGTATTTCAGATTTGTATGGCTCAACCAGTAACACGCCTTGTTCGCCACGTCCGACACGATACAATTCTGGCTGTGCACGCAAATCTAAATGCTTATAATCCAAGTCGTAATCAAACTCTCTCATAACCTCACCTGATTAAGATATTGATGTTTAGTATACTGAGCCAAGTTGTTGAAAAAACAGCTTAGAAATGTTGTTCAGCTGTGACTATTAGGAAGCCAATCATCATGAATAGAACACCCATCACTTATTTGACTCTCATGAAGCCATTAAAAAATTTACTCATGTTAATGACAGTATTAATGAGCGTACTAACGACCAGTGCAGCTCATAGCGCTTGGTTTGAGCGTTTGATTCCAGAAGGTCAGACTTATACTGTGCGCGAGATAGATCGTGATTTAGCATTTGTGATTGATGGGTTTATTTATGATGCTCGTACATCTTGTTTTTTAGCAGTGGGCGAGCGAGTGATATTTTTTGAAGGACGTCATGGTATTGATTACCGTGCGACGGTTTATGATTTGGACTCGCGTGAGCGTTGTGAGTTACTATTAAGAAAGCGTTTGTGATAAGTAAGAAAGCGCTGATAGTCATTCCACTATAAAAATATTACTGCGTTAATCTTGCTTGAAGCATTTAATATACATCTGAGCATGCTACCTAAACATAAAAATCTAAGCATAAAAAAAGCCCCAAACATAAATGTTTGGGGCTTTTTAGAATTCTTAAACGATGGTGGCTCGAGGCAGGTTCGAACTGCCGACACACGGATTTTCAATCCGTTGCTCTACCGACTGAGCTATCGAGCCGTCTTCGTTGAGGCGCTATTAAACTAAATATACGCACTGCTGTCAAGCAGTTTTTTCATTATATCTAATAAAAGACGATAAATAGTCAGATATGGGCAAAATTAAACATTCTAGTCTCAGTTTAGTCTTTGACTCGCAGTAACTCATACTCGCTCATAATACGATAAATATCAGTATCTGCAGGCACAAACTCACGCACGCCTTTTTTTACTTCGGCATCATAAACCAGTTTAATAAACTTGGCATCTATAGCACGGCCGCGATTCTGTTCATGCACCGTTAGATACTGCAAGCGCTTAGCATTGGTCTGCCCATCATCAAAACAGGCGACAGCAGCGATCGGCTTGTCATTAAACATACCGACATAGAGATACTGTCCACGTTTAAAGCCTTGCTCAACGAGACTGAGTACATCGGCACCACTGGGCTGAGTATTATCGCTGTCATATAAAGCCTGCAGGCGCTCAGAGAGTTCATTATCACGTGCAGGTTTTTTAATCAGTGGTGCATCCAAACTATTGATGGCGATCGCTTCTAAAGGCATAGTAGTTCCTATAAACAGAGGGTTTCTATGATGTGAGACATCATAATGTCATAGAGTATGGTGTCGCAAATTGTCGCGTTATAGCATTAGCGTGCGTCATGATTGATAATACTGAACACACTATTTTAGCAGAATGAGGTAATTTTGTGCGTGGTTTACGGCTTGGACATAGCAGTAAATGTTAGGGTTTGCTATGATGAAGACAGACAATGCCTAGGGCGTGTCCTCAATTCAATCGATAGTCATCTAAATGGGTTAAAAATGGCTAAATCTTGCCAAACGGCGTCAAATAGCTGACTAATATCTCGATATTATCTGCGCTATTTTCCTTGTTTGACGGCAATTTATCTTATTTTTATCACCATTTTTAAAGTGAGGACACGCCCTAGTAGGCATAAATCCTAATATTATTCGTATCATACGTAAACATTGATAGCTTTTTTAAATTTTTCATTATTCCCTTATTTAAAGACTCGGGCGTATTTTCGTCCTATTTTATTGACCACTTTTCACTGATAAAAAACTGATAGAGAGTAGCCATGACAGCCAATGCAACTGAGCAAAATGCACCAAAAAATGCAAACTTACACGGTCGCCCTGAACGTATCGCGACCGTTGAGCGTATCACTGCCGAAACGCAAATCACTTGTACCGTCAATCTTGATGGGACTGGTCAAGGCACGGTAGACACTGGCGTACCATTTTTGGATCATATGATCGATCAAATCAAGCGTCACGGTTTGTTTGACTTGGACATCAAATGTAACGGCGATACCTTTATCGATGATCATCATAGCGTCGAAGACACTGGGATTACGCTTGGCCAAGCATTTAACAAAGCGCTAGGCGATAAAAAAGGCATTCGTCGTTACGGGCATTTTTATGCGCCACTTGATGAAGCGTTGACTCGTGCGGTTGTCGATCTATCAGGTCGTCCTGGTCTACACATGGATATTCCGTTTACCCGCTCGCACGTGGGTCGTTTCGATGTTGATTTGTTCAGTGAGTTTTTCTACGGCTTCGTCAATCACTCGTGGATGACCGTGCATTTAGACAATCTCAAAGGCAAAAATAGCCATCACCAAATTGAGTCGACCTTTAAAGCTTTTGCTCGCGCCCTACGTATGGCTTGTGAATATGATGAGCGTGCGTTAAATACATTGCCATCGACTAAAGAGGCTTTCTAAGGCGCATTTAAGGCTCTTCTACGGTGTCAGTCAAGCTTGGCGTACTAGCTGTACAGCCTGCGCTTGACTTCTTTGTAGCAAAACCTTATCTACACCTTGGTAATAGCCAACAATATAAATGGTCAATAATATAAATAGTACAGTAGTCAAAATATTTAAAAATGAGAACCAATCGATGACCAAAATTGCACTATTAGATTATGGTATGGGTAATTTGCATTCCGCCAGTAAAGCGTTGTCAGTGGTCGGGGCAGACGTCTCTATCACCAATGACCCCAAAGTCGTTGCTGCGGCAGACAAGATCGTCTTCCCCGGTGTCGGTGCCATGCGTGATTGTATCGCTGGCATGCAAGATGCTGGGATTGATGAGGTCATACGTCATGCAGTATTCAACAAGCCAGTTATGGCCATCTGTGTAGGCATGCAGGCATTGTTTGAGCAGTCAGCGGAAAATGGTGGTACAGATTGTCTTGGCATCTTAAAGGGTAGTGTAGAAGCATTTGACCCTACTTGGAAAGACCAGCAAGGCGCAACCATCAAAGTACCACATATGGGCTGGAATACCATCAGTGGTATGGACTTTGACCATCCGTTGTGGACAGGTATCGAAGACAACGCGCATTTTTACTTTGTACACAGTTACTACTGTGAGCCTGCCGATAGCGCGCAAGTGGCCGCCGTTTGTGATTATGGTCAGCCGTTTTGTGCCAGTGTTATCCAAGATAATTTATTTGCGACTCAGTTCCATCCAGAGAAAAGCCATACCGCTGGCTTGCAGCTGTTAAAAAACTTCGTCGACTGGGATGTATAAAAAGACGATAAACGTGAATTGAATGTTTAATTTAGCAGAAGGCAGATTATCCATTGTATAATCTGCCTTTTTTGTTCTCAGATTTTATTATCAGCTGTCAATTTTTAGCCACCACTTTTTAGTCATATTGTTTATAGTCGATTCAATTTAAAAGTAGTACAAGACAACCGAGTGTAGATGTATATGTGATACTTCAAGCGAGGTTAACGCTGTAATACTTTTATAGTGGGATGGCTATAGTGATACGCTCAGTGGTTCTCTGCTCGCCTATATTTGGAATATCTCAGTGGATTTTACCGCCTTTAAGATGAATGTTGTTGAAACAACTGGCCTTGCCAAAGATGCGCTACATATCTATGTTGGCATCGGTGTCTACCTGCTTTGCCTCATGGTGCTACGCCCTATGATTAGAAGCCAAAATCTTAGATCGTTTGTCGCTCTAATCGCCGTGACCAGCATTGCATTGTTGGGTGAGTATCTGGACAATCGAGAGACGATTGAATCGCTAGGCCTAACGGGTTTAAGCCGTGAGCAGCTGACCGCCAGCATCCGTGATTTGATCAATACCTGCATGCTGTCTTATGTGCTCTATGCATTGAATACATGGACGACATTCTTTCACCCGACCAGCAACAAACCAAAATCATTAATCAAGCGACATAAAAAAACGGACTATTAATAAGTCCGTTTTTTCTGTAGTTTAAAAAATGCCTAGTTTACTGCTTGAGAAGACGAATACAGCTAATACCACAGCAATGCTCGGCAGTATTGAAACCTTACTCCATCCGAAAGGCAAAGCATAAGCCAGTTTTGGATAAAAGGGACAGACATAGACAAATAGGCTATCTTCTGAAATTATCGCTTTTGCTGTGACCTTTCTAATTCCGTTCTCACCAAACCTACGCACTCCTCCAAAAGCATTTAATAATGTACTGGTATAAGTGATACCTTTGAACTCATAGTGATACTTAACAAAAAGCTCATGTACATCACCCAGATAAGAGGTTCTAGCAGAGGTAATCACTATTCTCTTATCTAGAACTTTTGCAGGTGTTTGTGGGAAAAATAAAAATGCAAAGTCAGTCATGATGGCTATTAAAATAAACACCAAAAAAATAGCTGAAAATATAAAGATGCCATACAACAAAAATATTGGGTACATAGCTATCAGACCCTAGGTTGATATACTTACTATATTTATTAACTATTAAATATTAGCCTCATCATACAACTCACGCACCACTTCACCAATGACTCTAATACCATCAGTCAGCGTCTGCTCGTCAGCAGCGATACTCATACGAATACACTCATGTGCATGCTGATAATCACTGACATCGACACCAGGGAAGAAATATTCGCTTGGCACAATAAGCGTGCCTTTTTCTTTTAGGCGCTCATATAGATCCAACGTGCTAATCGGCAAGTCTTTAAACCATAGCCATAAGAAAATCGCGCCTTCAGGCTTATGAATCATCAATGGGTAATCACCCAAGGCTTCTTTTAACAGCTTCACGGCAAGGGTCGCCTGCTTTTGATAAAACGGCTTAATCTCATTATCGGCTAACTGCTTGATACGGTCATTCTCTACCAATGGCGTGGCAATCGCTGCACCAAAGCGTGTCGGTGCTAGATTCACTACCGCATTCATTGCGCTAACGGCTTCGATGACTTTCGAATCGGCAACGATAATACCCGTACGCATACCGGGCAAGCCAATCTTCGACAGGCTAAAGCACAGGATCGTATTGTCATCCCACGTCAAATGCGCGTCTGAATAGATGATATTAGGGAAGGGCATACCGTAGGCATTATCGATGATAAGGGGTATGTCATAACGTTTGGCAATCTCGGCCAAATGCGCCATTTCGTAATCAGTCAGCACGTTGCCAGTCGGGTTAGTCGGGCGTGAGCAGCAAATCGCGCCGATACGGCCCTCGATCAGCGCTGGCAAGTTCTCTAATGCGTCAAAATCCACACGATATTTAAAGAAGCCTTCTTCACCATCATGAGTCACTTCATCGATATGTGGCAATACCGCTGCGAAATGCTGTCCTTCGACATGCACGTCGCTATAGCCGATATACTCAGGGGTCAATGGCAGTAGAATGGATTTGTCTACAGCTCCACTCTTTTCATCAGCGAAAGCGCCGCCAAATAGATTAAACAGATAGAAAAAAGCATTCTGTGAGCCGTTGGTCAGGGCGATATTTTCTGAGGTGAGGTTCCAATCATAATGACGGTTAAAGAAGCCAACCAAGGCATCGATAAAGGCAGAATCACCTTGCGGGTTAGAGTAATTCGCCATGCTGATAATCGCGCTACTATTTGCTTCACCCGCATCGTTATCAGTGCCTAGCGCCTTGTACGTCTCCAAAAACAACTCATTCACGGCATCAATTTTGGCAGGGTTACCACCGCCCAGCATGTTAACTGGCTGATCGCTTTTTAGCGCGTCGCCTAGATCGTCCATCAATTGTGAGATGCCAGTAGGCTGGGTAAATTTTTGACCGAACTTTGAGAATTTCATAAGACTACCATGCTGTTTTGGAGGATGTTGTAAGAAGGGATTTGATTGATAAAAGTTAGGCTAGTATAGCAAATGAGGGCTAGGTAATCCCCCCAATAAATAAGCAAACTAAGCAAAATGAAGAGGCTGATTTTGGTGCTGACTGGGTATGGTGGATTGGAAGTGATGATAAGGGATGGGTAGCTTTCGCTGTACAAGCAAAGAAATATAGTACCAAAAATGACACGTATAACTCATTGGCACATAAGGTAAAAGGTGTTTCTCAGAGTGATATATTAGAAATCTATGCTGATTCTATTCAAGCCGTACCAATATATGCTTTATATAATTATGTTCTAAGAAAAAATTTTAGGCCTGGTATAGCAGGATTAAGATTTAATTACTCAGAAAATATGTATGGAGTTACGTTAGCTTCTTTAAACGTGGTTAAGGAAGCTATGAATACGAGAGGGTGTCGAAATTTTAAATTCATAAATAATAAAGTTAGTACAATTACCTTACCAGACCTAATTCGTGAGACAGAGGCCTATTTAGCTAACTATGCGAATAGTAAGAATAAAAGCAAGCTATTTGAGGCATACCCTACAGTTCACACTGATATTCTTACTAATGAGCCTATTAAGACAAAAATATTTGTAGTTAGTTCAAGGGAGGAAGAGGTTGAAATTCAGGTATATGCTAAACGTCAGCTAATAATAAACATTGATAATGATGGCTGACCTATAGAGTAGTCTGTGAGATTCTGTTGATAAAGGATATCGTGAAATACTTTTAATTAAATAGGTTTTATAGCAAAGCTAGACGTTAATTGAAGGCACAGTTTAGCGCTGATAACAGTAGTTAACCTAATGAAGTAGCCAAATTATAGCTATAGTCTCGTTGAAAATTGCAGGTAATACAAAACTAAAAAACCCCTATTATGAACTGACCCCCAAATGTTGGACGGTTTAAGTTTATTTCAAGGACTGAGTTCTGTATTGCACAGGACTCAGTCCTT
>NZ_JADGIN010000019.1:0-2102 GCF_016106655.1 Psychrobacter sp. NG27 | reverse complement strand
CAGTCTTCAGATTTGTATGCCAATAACTTGGTTAACTTTATCACGACCTTAATTGCGCCTGCTGGCGATGACGCTTCAGCACCTAGCTTGGCACTTAATGTAGACATGGAAGACGAGATTCAGGGCGCACTGGCAGTGACACATGACAATCAGGTACGACTGGCCAAACGCTAGTTTGACTGGCTAAGTTTTAAAGCCTGTCACTATTAACGTTGTCACCATACATTTGCCAGACATGAATAAATTTTAGGAGGATTAGATGATTGCCACTATTTTAGCGTCAGCACCCGCCGGTGCCGCCATGGCTAGTACGCCATTTGTCGCGATTTTTACCGTATTTGTACTCGCTATCTTTGTTGGATATTACGTGGTTTGGGGCGTGACGCCTGCACTACATACACCATTGATGGCCGTCACCAACGCCCTATCAAGTATCGTCATCGTTGGTGCCATGCTACAGACCGTCACCATTGATGGTTCTGTCTTTACACCAACCAGTATCCTTGGCGCTTTTGCCGTATTTTTAGCTAGTATCAATATCTTCGGTGGTTTTGCCGTGACTGAGCGTATGCTTGCGATGTTTAAACCGAAAGTAAAAAAAGCACCAGTAGCAACCACTGATGTTGGAGGTGACGCATGAATGATTTCTCAGCAATGATTGCGGCAAATGCAGATTGGTTCTATCTGGTCGGAGCGATTCTTTTTGTTCTAACCTTACGTGGCTTGTCCAGCCCAAAGACGGCTATTCGTGGTAACCGCTTTGGTATGGTAGCGATGGCGATTGCCGTCGTCACGACATTCTTCTTAGCAGAAGGCCCTGTGCTTTGGTTGATCATCGGTGCGATGATCTTAGGTGCACTCGTTGGTATGTGGAAGGCAAAAACAGTCGCGATGACTCAAATGCCCGAAACCGTTGCCTTGATGCATTCATTCGTCGGCTTGGCAGCAGTCGCCATTGCACTAGCGACGGTACTGCACACTGAACAACAGCATGGCGCCGTTGCCCGAGTTGAGCTGTTTATCGGTTGTTTCATCGGTGCGATTACCTTCTCAGCCTCCGTCTTTGCTTTCGGTAAATTGGCAGCAAAAAGCTGGGCTAAAACATTGGCTGGTGGCTGGGTAAAACCTGTCCAAGCGTTATTATTCATTGCAATGATTGGTTTTGGTGGCGTTTATTTCGTTACTGACTCATTACCAGCATTTTATGCAATGGCTGTGATTGCCGTTATCTTTGGTTGGATGTGGATTGCCCCAATCGGTGGCGGTGATATGCCAGTGGTTGTCTCACTATTGAACTCGTTCTCTGGTTGGGCAGCAGCGGGTATTGGTTTCACACTCGGTAACTCAATGCTGATTATTGCCGGTTCGCTCGTTGGTTCATCGGGTGCGATCTTGTCTTACATCATGTGTAAAGCCATGAACCGCTCATTACTCAACGTCTTATTTGGTGGTATGGGTACAGGCGCTGTAGCAGCGGGCGGCGATGATGGCGCACCAAAGAACTACAAAGCAGGTTCAGCAGAAGATGCAGGCTTCTTAATGGCCAATGCCAGTAGTGTTGTGATCGTACCGGGATATGGTATGGCGCAAGGTCGTGCACAGAATGCAGTCAAAGAGTTGTACGAGCTGCTAAAAGAAGAAGGTGTGAACGTACGTTTTGCCATCCATCCGGTGGCTGGTCGTATGCCAGGACATATGAACGTACTATTGGCTGAAGCCGATGTACCTTATGATGATATTTTAGAGATGGATGAGATTAACTCAGACTTCGCGAGTACAGATGTGGTGTTGGTCATCGGTGCCAACGACGTGGTAAACCCTTCTGCGAAAGATGATCCAACCTCGCCAATCTTTGGTATGCCGATTCTAGAAGTGACCAAAGCGCAAACGGTCATGGTCATCAAGCGTTCAATGAACACAGGTTATGCAGGTCTCGATAACAGTCTGTTCTATATGGATAAGACGATGATGATCTTTGGTGATGCCAAGAAAATGGTCGAAGAGATGGTTCGCAGTATCAATGGCGCAGGTCACTAATCTCTGACCCATACTTTTAAATATACGCTTTTCAATAAAAAAGTCACTGAGGTGGCTTTTTTTGC
>NZ_JADGIN010000018.1:0-5633 GCF_016106655.1 Psychrobacter sp. NG27 | reverse complement strand
AGAATAGAGAGCTGACGATGACCTACTCTCACATGGACGAATCCACACTACCATTGGCGCAACGATGTTTCACTTCTGAGTTCGGGAAGGGATCAGGTGGGGCCATCGCGCTATTGTCGTCAGCAAAGGGGGTTAGATATGAGTCTGTTGTTTTTATTGTTTGACTTCAAGTTTTAGCTTGTTGTCGACCAACTATAACCTAACTGAATCAAGGTTAAAGGTGATATCGAAATATACTTTCTTCGTTATGACCACTACAGTCATACAAGATAGATTAATTAGACTTGTATACAAACCACTTGGGTGTTGTATGGTCAAGCCAAACGAGCAATTAGTACAGGTTAGCTACATGCATCGCTGCACTTCCACACCCTGCCTATCAACGTCCTAGTCTTGAACGGCTCTTTAGGGAAATCTAATCTTGAGGTGGGCTTCCCGCTTAGATGCTTTCAGCGGTTATCCCATCCGAACGTAGCTACCGGGCAATGCCACTGGCGTGACAACCCGAACACCAGAGGTTCGTCCACTCTGGTCCTCTCGTACTAGGAGCAGATCCTCTCAAATTTCCAACGCCCACGGTAGATAGGGACCGAACTGTCTCACGACGTTCTAAACCCAGCTCGCGTACCTCTTTAAATGGCGAACAGCCATACCCTTAGGACCTGCTTCAGCCCTAGGATGAGATGAGCCGACATCGAGGTGCCAAACACCGCCGTCGATATGAACTCTTGGGCGGTATCAGCCTGTTATCCCCAGAGTACCTTTTATCCGTTGAGCGATGGCCCTTCCATACAGAACCACCGGATCACTAAGACCTACTTTCGTACCTGCTCGACTTGTGGGTCTCGCAGTTAAGCGCGCTTTTGCCTTTATACTCTACGACCGATTTCCGACCGGTCTGAGCGCACCTTCGTACTCCTCCGTTACTCTTTAGGAGGAGACCGCCCCAGTCAAACTACCCACCATACATTGTCCTCGGTATTGTTATACCTGAGTTAGAACCCCAACATGACCAGGGTGGTATTTCAAGATTGGCTCCACCAAGACTAGCGTCTTGGCTTCAAAGCCTCCCACCTATCCTGCACAAGTCAGGTCAAAGTTCAATGTAAAGCTGTAGTAAAGGTTCACGGGGTCTTTCCGTCTAGCCGCGGGTACACAGCATCTTCACTGCGATTTCGATTTCACTGAGTCTCTGCTGGAGACAGCGCTGCCATCATTATGTCATTCGTGCAGGTCGGAACTTACCCGACAAGGAATTTCGCTACCTTAGGACCGTTATAGTTACGGCCGCCGTTTACTGGGGCTTCGATCAAGAGCTTCGCTTACGCTAACCCCATCAATTAACCTTCCAGCACCGGGCAGACATCACACCCTATACGTCCACTTTCGTGTTTGCAGAGTGCTGTGTTTTTAATAAACAGTTGCAGCAGCCTGGTATCTGCGACTGCCAGCAGCTCAAGGAGCGTGTCCTATCACCACCAACAGCGTACCTTCTCCCGAAGTTACGGTACCATTTTGCCTAGTTCCTTCAGCAGAGTTCTCTCAAGCGCCTTGGTATTCTCTACCTGATCACCTGTGTCGGTTTAGGGTACGATTCGTTTATAACTATTGCTTAGAAGCTTTTCCTGGAAGCATGGTATTTGCCACTTCACTGTACAAGTACAGCTTGCTATCAGATCTCAGCCATGTAGTAGCCCGGATTTACCTAAGCCACAAGCCTACATCCTTTCACCTGGACAACCAACGCCAGGCTGACATAACCTTCTCCGTCCCTCCATCGCATTATAAACAAGTATCAGAATATTAACTGATTTCCCATCGACTACGCCTTTCGGCCTCGCCTTAGGGGTCGACTCACCCAGCCCCGATTAACGTTGGACTGGAACCCTTGATCTTCCGGCGTGCGAGCTTTTCACTCGCATTATCGTTACTCACGTCAGCATTCGCTCTTGTGATACCTCCAGCATGCCTTACGACACACCTTCACAGGCTTACACAACGCTCCCCTACCACTTGAAAACAAATTCAAATCCGCAGCTTCGGCTCCTAGTTTGAGCCCCGTTACATCTTCCGCGCGGGCCGACTCGACTAGTGAGCTATTACGCTTTCTTTAAAGGATGGCTGCTTCTAAGCCAACCTCCTAGCTGTCTATGCCTTCCCACCTCGTTTCCCACTTAACTAGGAATTTGGGGCCTTAGCTGGCGGTCTGGGTTGTTTCCCTCTCCACAATGGACGTTAGCACCCACTGTGTGTCTCCCGGATATCACTCATCGGTATTCGGAGTTTGCATCGGTTTGGTAAGTCGGTATGACCCCCTAGCCGAAACAGTGCTCTACCCCCAATGGTGTTCGTCCGAGGCGCTACCTAAATAGCTTTCGGGGAGAACCAGCTATCACCGAGTTTGATTAGCCTTTCACCCCTATCCACAAGTCATCCCCTGGCTTTTCAACGACAGTGGGTTCGGTCCTCCGGTGCCTGTTACGGCACTTTCAACCTGCTCATGGATAGATCACTCGGTTTCGGGTCTATACCCTGCAACTAAACGCCCTATTAAGACTCGGTTTCCCTACGGCTCCCCTAAACGGTTAACCTTGCTACAGAATATAAGTCGCTGACCCATTATACAAAAGGTACGCAGTCACCCCAATAAATTGAGGCTCCTACTGCTTGTACGCACACGGTTTCAGGTTCTATTTCACTCCCCTCACAGGGGTTCTTTTCGCCTTTCCCTCACGGTACTGGTTCACTATCGGTCAGTCAGGAGTATTTAGCCTTGGAGGATGGTCCCCCCATCTTCAAACAGGATTTCTCGTGCCCCGCTCTACTTAATATGTTAACGCTAATGTTTCGAATACAGGACTATCACCTACTACGGTCAGCTTTCCCACGCTGTTCTTCTACATTAGCATTAATCGGCTTCTCCCCGTTCGCTCGCCGCTACTAGGGGAATCTCATTTGATGTCTATTCCTAAGGGTACTGAGATGTTTCACTTCCCCTCGTTCGCTTCCTAATAAATTAGGATACCTACCTTATGGTAGGTGGGTTTCCCCATTCAGAAATCTCCGGATCACAGGATATTGCCGCCTCCCCGAAGCTTATCGCAGGCTGTCACGTCTTTCATCGCCTCTGACTGCCAAGGCATCCACCATGTGCGCTTCATTACTTGACCATACAACCCCAAGTAGTCTCTCGACTTCTAAGTGTCATACAATCTAATTATGATAACGATATCACCTATGTTTATACGCTTGATTCAGTTCTCTTATTACTTTTTTAATAACTCACCCCTGGGATAACAACTGATGTCGTTAAGAGGTGAGTTATTAAGGTTAAGAGGTGCGCGTGAACACGCTCCTCCTAACCCAGACTCATATCTATGTTTTTAAATAGTTCCTGTATTCTCGTCGAATTACAGGTTCTGTATAAAACAGAAAGAAGTAATCTTACCAATAAAGGCGAATCACTTGTTTCTATTTAATACTCTTAGCACTCAAAGCTTATTCGTTTATAGTAGTGGTGGAGCCAAACGGAGTCGAACCGTTGACCTCCTGCGTGCAAGGCAGGCGCTCTACCAACTGAGCTATGGCCCCATTATAAAATGGTGGGTCTAAGTGGACTCGAACCACTGACCCCCGCGTTATCAACACGGTGCTCTAACCAGCTGAGCTACAGACCCAATTACGCTTAATAAACGTAAGCTTAAACTAAAGAACAACTTGTTGTGAATTCTTGCTGACCGAATGCCATCTATAAGGAGGTGATCCAGCCGCAGGTTCCCCTACGGCTACCTTGTTACGACTTCACCCCAGTCATCAACCACACCGTGGTGAACGCCTCCCCGAAGGTTAAGCTATCCACTTCTGGTGCAATCAACTCCCATGGTGTGACGGGCGGTGTGTACAAGGCCCGGGAACGTATTCACCGCGGCATTCTGATCCGCGATTACTAGCGATTCCTACTTCATGGAGTCGAGTTGCAGACTCCAATCTGGACTACGATAGGCTTTTTGAGATTCGCATCACATCGCTGTGTAGCTGCCCTCTGTACCTACCATTGTAGCACGTGTGTAGCCCTGGTCGTAAGGGCCATGATGACTTGACGTCGTCCCCGCCTTCCTCCAGTTTGTCACTGGCAGTATCCTTAGAGTTCCCGGCTTAACCCGCTGGTAACTAAGGACAAGGGTTGCGCTCGTTGCGGGACTTAACCCAACATCTCACGACACGAGCTGACGACAGCCATGCAGCACCTGTATTCTAATTCCCGAAGGCACTCCCGCATCTCTGCAGGATTCTAGATATGTCAAGACCAGGTAAGGTTCTTCGCGTTGCATCGAATTAAACCACATGCTCCACCGCTTGTGCGGGCCCCCGTCAATTCATTTGAGTTTTAACCTTGCGGCCGTACTCCCCAGGCGGTCTACTTATTGCGTTAGCTGCGTCACTAAGTCCTCAAGGGACCCAACGACTAGTAGACATCGTTTACGGCGTGGACTACCAGGGTATCTAATCCTGTTTGCTACCCACGCTTTCGAGCCTCAGTGTCAGTATGATGCCAGGAGGCTGCCTTCGCCATCGGTATTCCTTCAGATCTCTACGCATTTCACCGCTACACCTGAAATTCTACCTCCCTCTCACCTACTCTAGCTCTACAGTTTCAGATGCAGTTCCCAGGTTGAGCCCGGGGATTTCACATCTGACTTATAGAGCCACCTACGCTCCCTTTACGCCCAGTAATTCCGATTAACGCTTGCACCCTCTGTATTACCGCGGCTGCTGGCACAGAGTTAGCCGGTGCTTATTCTGCAGCTAATGTCATCGTCCGTGGGTATTAACCACGGAGTCTTCTTCACTGCTTAAAGTGCTTTACAACCAAAAGGCCTTCTTCACACACGCGGCATGGCTGGATCAGGGTTTCCCCCATTGTCCAATATTCCCCACTGCTGCCTCCCGTAGGAGTCCGGGCCGTGTCTCAGTCCCGGTGTGGCTGATCATCCTCTCAGACCAGCTACAGATCGTCGCCATGGTAGGCCTTTACCCCACCATCTAGCTAATCCGACTTAGGCTCATCTAATAGCGAGAGCAGTAAACTGCCCCCTTTCTCCCGTAGGTCGTATGCGGTATTAATACGAGTTTCCCCGTGCTATCCCCCACTACTAGGTAGATTCCTAAGTATTACTCACCCGTCCGCCGCTCGACGCCTGATAGCAAGCTATCATCGTTTCCGCTCGACTTGCATGTGTTAAGCCTGCCGCCAGCGTTCAATCTGAGCCATGATCAAACTCTTCAGTTTAATCTTGCTATGAAGCTCTTTAAAGAAGCTTCTAAACTTGGCTCATCTAATCTGGCAAAATCGCTAAAAATTATGTTCGTAATGAATTAACTTTGAGTTTTTCTGCTGTCTTAAATGATAATTTTTATAGTTAGAATCCTATCGAAAAGATAGTCAACCAACTTTATTTTTTAGCATTCTGAATCAGCAAAAATCCACACAAGTTGTTCTTTAGTTATGCTTTTAAATAGTGCTCAATCACTGTCGTCCAGTAACTGATATATAGGGTATATCTCTTGCTGTTTAGTCTCAATCCCTCGCGGGTCAAGCTATCTAGCGAGCCGACTATCTTATCATAATGATT
>NZ_JADGIN010000017.1:0-6747 GCF_016106655.1 Psychrobacter sp. NG27 | reverse complement strand
GCAGGTCACTAATCTCTGACCCATACTTTTAAATATACGCTTTTCAATAAAAAAGTCACTGAGGTGGCTTTTTTTGCGTTAGAGTGTGCGGCATTTATGGCCGAGATGGCATTACCGAATATTATCGCCAATGATAACTATAATGAAATAAAATTAGAGAGTTTTTTATGAATATGTTACTGCGTTTTTTTATTATGGTCAGTTTGCTCAAACAACAGCTCAAGCAGCAATCGACGAGTGAGACAATTAGTATAGAGTCATTGATGGCACCCACTGTTCGCCACTATCGAGTGTTGCCGCATGACATGGGGTTTCGCGATCACTTGCCAAACTATCGCTACTTGTCGTTTATTGAACTAAATGTCACTCGCTGGGTAATGAAGCACTGCCATAAAAAAGGTATTAAACCCCTAAACTGGGTCATTGCCATGCAAGAGATGGTTTATCTAAAACAGATAAAGTTTTTGGATAAAATGACGCTGAGTAGTGTCGTGGCAGGGTGGGATCACAAATATGTGTATTTTGAGCATCACTTCTTTGTAAAAAATCAGCTTATGGGTGTTGGCATGACCAAGTTTGTTTTTACTGATAACAAAGGCATGCGTACGCCAGAAGTACTGGATATGACGGGCGAGCAGCTGACGGATATCATTACTACTTGGAACGCACACCAAGTCGCCATTAAGTCAGCTTAAGAAATAGTATGGCAAAATAGCAGAGTAAAACAACTTGGCTATAATCCTTGGGTGAATTTTGGTAGGATAGCGCTTATCAAGGCGACGTTATTAAAACGAACGCATCGTCTTTTAAACGACTGGTTTTAACACTACTAAAAAAAGGTACCGTTATGATTCCACAAAAACTAAAATGGACAGACAGCTTAGATATCGCTATTGAGCTTTATGAGAAATTCCCAGAGACTGATCCACAGTACATACGCTTTACCGACTTGCATCGCTGGGTGACTGAGCTTGAAGGTTTTGATGATGATCCTCAAAAGTCAAATGAAGGCATCTTAGAAGCCATTCAGATGAATTGGATTGATGAAGCAGATTAATTGACTTTATTATTTTAGATATTGTCTCAAAAATTTATGAAATAAAAATCGAATCAAAAACACAAAAGGCCGAATCATGACACTAGAAGTTAAAGAGCTACCAGAAGCGATAGCGTGCAATGGTATTAGCGTTCGTACTACCAATAACGCTGAGATTAGCGAAGACACGGCCAAACTGGGTCGTTTATGGCAAAAGTTTTACCAAAACCATGCCAGTGATCTTCCTAAAGGCGAAGACATCTATGGTGTCTATCATAACTATGAGAGCGAGGATTTGGTCGGTGCTTTTGACGTGGTTGCCAGCTGGAAAGTAGCCAGTGAGCAAGAGCCATCAGACAATGACAATATCGCTAAGGCTGCAAACCTAGTAACAGTAGATATTCCTGCAGGAAAGTATTTGGTATTCTCTGAGCAGGGTAGAATGCCATACACGGTGATGAATGCTTGGGAAAAGGCTTGGACATACTTTAATGATCGCAGCTGTGAGCACACTCGAACTTTTGATGTCGATTTTGAGCATTATATCGATGGCAATCTAGAATATGGTCAAGTTGATGTCTATATTGGTATAGAATAAAACCAACATAAAATAGATCTGTTAAAGCAATAAAAAGCGCCAAGTCTGCTATCAGACTTGGCGCTTTTTTGACTCCATCAATAATGATTAATCTAAAAGTAAGTTCTCTAAAATACCTTCATAAATCTGTGCCAGTTTGCCCAAGTCATCGACTTCTACTTTTTCATCAACTTGATGAATAGTGGCATTACGCACACCCAGCTCAACCACTTGTGCACCAGTTGGCGCGATAAAGCGTCCATCGGAAGTACCACCAGAAGTAGATAGGGTCGTATCAACATCGGTCACTGATTTAATTGCTTTTTGACAGGCAGAAACCAATTTCCCTTCAGGGGTCAAAAACGGCTGACCAGACAATTTCCAATGGATAGCATAGTTTGCCTTGCTATCAGCAAAGTATTTGTCAAAGATAGCATGCGTTTTTGCTTTTAGCTCATCTTCAGTGGTTTCGGTAGAAAAGCGAAAGTTAAAGACCGCCTCGAGCGTTTCAGGGATGACGTTGGTCGCGCCCGTGCCACTATTGATATTGGATATTTGCAGTGATGTCGCAGGGAAATAGTCATTGCCATTATCCCAAGTCGCTGAGGTCAACTCTGCCAAAGCTGACAGGGCTGCATGGATAGGATTACAGGCCAAATGCGGATAGGCCACATGACCTTGTTTACCAGTGACGGTAAGCTCTGCGCCTAGTGAGCCGCGACGACCATTTTTAATGATATCACCTAGCGTATCAGTACTTGATGGCTCACCCACGAGACAATAGGTGATTTTTTCTTGACGCGCTTCTAAGGTCTCGATGACTTTGACTGTACCATTGATTGATGGGCCTTCCTCATCTGAGGTGATTAAAAAAGCAATCGAACCCTTGTGTTCAGGGTGATTGGCGACAAAACGTTCTGCTGCGACAGTAAAAGCCGCAATACCTGTTTTCATGTCAGCGGCACCGCGTGCCCATAGATACCCATCAGCAATGGTCGGGGTAAACGGTGGGTAGGTCCAGTTTTTCTCATCACCAGTTGGTACAACATCAGTATGACCTGCAAAACAAATCACAGGATCAGTCGTGCCGCGACGCGCCCACAAATTTTTGACTTCAGCGTGTTCGCCCTTTGCCTGTCTATCACCATAGTACATAAACTCGCAGTCAAAACCTGCTTGCTCCAATCGCTCCGATAGTATGTCTTGGCAACCATCATCATCTGGCGTGACAGAAGGGCGTTCTAGCAGTTCGATGCTTAATGCCAATGTTTCTTGCTGGTGGTTTTTGCTATGATTTTCTGAACTCATGACGGTCCTAGTTAAGTTGAGTTAATGTTTTTTGCTATAAAATCGAGCTTATTTTTATCAGGTTTTTCTAGTCATTATCATTTAACGATGTACTACAAACATATAGAAATTGAATGTTTTATGGCTAAAAAAATCTTAGTTTCTATCTAAGTAGATTTTTTCGTAATCGCCATAAAACTTTGCTAAATACTCTGTAATGCAACGTTCGGCTGGGATATGACTATAAGATTGAGTGTTGTCTCTATCGTAAGGAGTCATATTGCCGCCAGCAAAAACAACTTCACCCATTTGATAAGTTACGCCTAATAAGTTTAGAGTTTTGTTAGTAGTATCAAAAGTTGCATGTCCTTCTGGAAATACTGGCGTCATCCATCTTGTTCCATCAAAGGCAAGTACGCACCCATTCTCATACTTAAATTCAGTGGTTATAGCTGTTGGTGTAACTATCATAGGTTTTTCAGGAGTGGATTTTAGTAATTGATAGGTAAAGAAAGGCTTACTGACTTTTTGATTGGAGTTTTGATGATTAATCGTCTCGCAGCTTGCAAGTAAAGGCAACATAATAACTAAAATAGAATGTCTGAATAAATTTTTACGCATTACCATTGTCCTTAATTAACAAACCTTCTTTAAAGCCATAGCGAATGACAAATATACTCAGGGCGCAGCAAACAAAACCACAGCATCATCACGTCTTAACCAAGTAGCGATAGAGTAGCGTTGGCGATGTGCAATTTGCACTTGATGGTGTAAGTCACTGTCAAAAATGATCAGTCTATTGGCAACTGGCATGACCTCATGATGGACATCATGCTTATCGACAACTTCTAGCGCACCGCCGTCAGTTGCTTCCCAGTCATCATTGAGATAAAACACCGCCGAGATTACACGTTCATCACGCCCAGCAGGATTGTCGCTGTGCCATTGATAGCCAAAGCCAATCGGATAGCAAGCATAATGCGCTTCACTATGACGAATACCCGCAAACAAACTACGATTAAACAGCGCAGCCAGCTCATTGATACTTTCTAGATAAAAAAAACCTGCAAAGAAGTTTTCAGTAATCCAGCGTATCTTATCACCGCGAATATCACTGATGCGAATACCAGCAGTGAGCTGTGCATCACGATAGTCAATAAAGCCGCTTTCTGCTTGTAGTGCTAATAATGCAGTACTATTAAACACATCATCAATGATGAGCCAACCGTTAGTGACGAATGTATCAAGTTGTTGGTCCGTTAGCTTGTCTTCCCAGCTGACTGCAAAATCAGACATTTGCAGGACATGTTGAGTGAGCGTTTCTTGGCTATGGTTATAAGCGTCTGGCAGCAGTAATGGGGGATTATCCTGACCTATCGGCTGATCAACGACCAACTCTGTCACATTAAGGTTGCTAATAATCTGCGTCATTTCATCTCATTATTATCAATCAGCTGTCAATAAATCATCATTGGATGCGTTTTTATTGAAAGCACTTACCAAAACCACATTATCTTTTACTCTGCCTATGCTACCATAGATGCAATTTTTCTTATTTAAACTTTTGAGATTATGAACTATAAACACGCCTACCACGCTGGTAACTTTGCTGATGTGGTCAAACACATTTTATTGGTACAACTGCTCAATCAACTGGGACAAAAAAACAAACCTTTTTATGTGCTTGACGCTTATGGCGGACGCGGACTTTATTCACTAAGCAGTGAAGAAGCACGCAAGACAGGTGAGGCCAAAGGTGGCATCCAAGCATTACTGAATGCTGATACTGAAAAAGCACCTGCTGCTGTCAAACAGTATATGGAAGGTATCAAGCAAGCCAGATTTACTTATGACAATAAAGTCTATCCTGGTTCTCCTTGGTGGATTGCTCATCATATTGAACAAAACCCAGATGCAGGGGTTCGTGGTGAAGCGTTTGAAGCTAAAGCCAGCGAATACGATGCACTGAACTATCAGCTACACAAACTGCCAATCGGTATCCATCACCGTGATGCATTTGAAGGAATCACTGCGGTTATTCCACCAAAAGAAAAACGCGGTTTGATTTTTCTTGATCCTCCTTATGAGCAAGAGCACAAAGACTTTACCCGTCTTATCAACTTATTAGTAGATTCTTACAATAAATGGCCACAAGGCACCTATGCGCTTTGGTTCCCTATTAAGAATATCGAAGCCGTTGAATTGTTCTACAAAAAACTGAAGCGTACCGAAATGCGTCGTCAGTTGGTGTGTGAATTAAATATTTATCCAAATGATGTTGCTGTTGGCCTTAATGGAACAGGTCTGCTGGTTATCAATCCGCCATGGCAGTTTGATAATCATGCACGTGAGATCGTTCGTTTCTTACAGCCTGCATTAAAAGTGGCTGATGCCCCTGATTTGACACCTGACAGTGCAACCAATGTGCGCTGGCTCGTTGGCGAATAATTAGTCCAATCAGCAGAAAGGTCAATAGAACAGGGTCGATGTATAGTAATGTCGGCCAATAAGGATATTAAGATGACCAATACACCACCATCCTCAGGTCAACCAAACCATATGTCCTCAAAGGATACGGCTCTCAATGATGGATTGTTGCAAGACAGTGCGGCAACCCAGCCACCATTTATGGATGAGCATGAGTTCAATATTCGCCTAGCGGATAATGACAGTTACGATGGTTTGACCTTTGAGGTGATCGAGGCGGAGGTGGCAGAAGGCCAGCGAGTGGTCAGTCGTGGTGTGTATTTAGCACCGAACTTGATCACGACTTTGTCGTTACTGTCAGGCTTTTACTCGATTTTGGCCAGTACGCAAGGCGAGTTTTATAAAGCGTCTTTAGCTATCTTTTTATCGGCTATTCTCGATGGTGCTGATGGGCGCGTGGCACGAATGCTTAATGCCCAAAGCCCATTTGGTGAGCAATACGACTCCTTAGCAGATATGCTCGCATTTGGCGTTGCGCCTGCTATTTTGATTTATAGCTTTGCTTTAGAGCCATTGGGCCGTATCGGTCTTGGCTGTGCATTTGTCTTTACTGCTTGTGGGGCTTTTCGCCTAGCGCGCTTTAATGTCCAAGTTGGTATCGTCGATAAGAAATACTTCGTTGGTCTAGCAAGTCCATTGGCAGCTATACTGGTGACATCTGCTGTGATGGTTGCTATCGATCATAACCAGTGGATTGGTCAGTATGATACTGCAGTTATGCTGTTGTTTGCTGCTTGGGTCGTCACTTGCGGCTTACTTATGGTCAGCAACGTTAAATACTATAGCTTTAAAGAGTTTGATAAAAAGAAAGTGCCTTTTGTCGTGCTTATCATTGGTGTACTCGTCATGAGTATTGTACTTTATGACATACCTGTTGGTATTTTAGCCATTGGTATTATCTATGCGCTATCAGGTATCGTTACGACGGTTAAGATCAAAGTAAGTGGCTAAAACCACTTTTAGTAATTATTTAAAGGAGCTTACCGTCAGGTAAACTCCTTTTTTATGTCTTATATCTCTAACAAACTTATCATATATAGATAGACGCAACTTGTAGAAATCCATACAACTATGTAAGAGTGAGATCTCAAATACTAATAGAGCCAAATTATCAATGATAACAGACCATCAGATGATCATAATGTTATTTTCGATAAGATCATTCAGTATTGGCTCCTGCCGTCTTATGAGAACATCGTATACCGCATCTTATTGAAGCAGCGTAGCCATTTCGCTAATTTCACTTAATCACCAAGTTTATTTGAATAAAGGTCAAATACCTCTTGACTCAGACTTTAAACCGTCTATAATACGCCCCACAGCAAAGGAAGCTAGGCAGTAAGTTAACAAACTTATTACT
>NZ_JADGIN010000016.1:0-22650 GCF_016106655.1 Psychrobacter sp. NG27 | reverse complement strand
GCTATTTAAAAATAGCACTATGAGAAATGAAGCTGTGTTGTGAAAGCACATGGATAATGAAGTGAATTGTAAAATAGTTGTTTGTTAATGAAATATATTATTTTTCAATGAGATATAAAGGAAATTGTTCGTTTGGAGGTATACCTATTTTCAATCATTTCTCTTACAATTTTTTTACTCACCTGAATAATTTTCAAGCATTTGTATTAATTCTTGAAAATCAGGATGATCACCTCGAAAGCCTTTAATTGCTTCAAGTAAGTAATCTTTTCCATTATAGTAGTTAACATCCCCACCATTTTTTAACATCAGTTCTAGTACATCTAACCTATCAGGCATCAGCAAAGTCATTCTCAGAGGTATAAGGTTATCTCTATTAGGAATGTTTGGATTTGCTCCTGCTTCTAATAAGGCGATCGCCGCTTCTGCATTTTCCCCTCGCATAGCATAATGAAGTGGTGTCATGCCATAAATGTCTTGAGCATCAATAGGCACTCCTTTTTCAATAAAGAATTCAATAGTTCTTTTCGGTGGTTCATCTGGATTAAATCCCATTGAGAGCTGATGTAACCAGTTCCATTTATCAGTTGGAGCTGTTTCAAAGTAGTCCATATTATTACTTTCAAATAATTCAACAGCTTCTTTTAATTGACCTTGTTTAAAAAGCCTAAAAATTCTCATTCTTAGTTTTCTATGTTCGTCCATAATTACTCCTATTGACTTCTGTTTTTATCAAGAAACATTTGCATTTCTTCTATTAGATCATCAGGTATATTCTTACCTTGCATCTCATCAGCATGACTAATATTAAGCTATGCTATCAATTCCTTAGTCATTGAAGTTATTTCTAGCACTAGAAGTTAGATGCCTGTATAGCGCACCGAACACAATTTTTTGAATATTCACTCTAGGAGTTATATCTGACTATGATGATGTCCATAAAACTCTATTTTTGAGTGCAGTTCACTGGAGGAGGTATCACTCTAGAATCTAAAAACTTGACTACTTTATCGGGCAATAGAAACTTATAATACTCATTAAAAAAGTGTGGCATGTTCGTATAATGGGAATACCTTTCAAATACAGTATCCCATCCATTTTGACCTATTTTACTTTTAATGTAGTCCTTTCTATCTAAAATAGGGGTTTTATAGCCAATGATTTGTAAGGGTAAGTCATAGTCTATCAGCGCAAACACTTTCTTTTCATTATCAAATATAAGAAACGGTGTATTTAAGTGTGGTGATGAAAAATTCCAAATTATTTCCTCGTTTGTGTGAAAGCACTCACCAAAACAACCAAAACTGGCATCGGTTGATGCTATAAAGATAGCACACTTCAAGTTATCATTGATTAATTGAGCTATTATAGTTTCAGGTACTAAACCTTCCTCTATTTCTTCTCCTAGCTCATAGGGAATACAAAAGTAATGGTAGCTATGAGTTAGCCTAGGCTTCATAGCATCGATCCCCACTATCCCTTTAGACCCTGTAATTAATAGATCATTAAATGGGTGAGTATTTGCTTCATCTACGGTTAATAACCGTCCACCAACTTCGCTTAGATATTTTCTTTCTTGCACCCAAAACTTGCTGAAATACTCTTGGTCGCTATCTTTTAAATAAAATGTCATTGCAGCTGTCCTGGTTGTCACAATTATCAAGGGTAATTTGATGTGCCCACGAAAAGCTCACTGCATGTACACCATGAAGTACACCGTGACTATTTCATCGAGTTAAAACGTTGATATCATTAGCCGACAGCCTATTGTTCAAGTCCTCACTAGGGTACCGAACCAATGAAAGCACCTGATTGATTCGTCATACGTATCCCTTAAACATCGCCAAATACTTGACGCCATTCATCGCAACGAGCCTCATCTCTCGCATCATAAATACTCATAGCAGATTCTAGATCTAAATCGAAGGCATCCTCATTATCTTCTGCTAATGCTGTTAGTCGCATGGAATACCAAGCAGTGACGCCACCTGGAGGGTTAGTATCGAATCTTGGAAACTTTGAGTCACCACCTTCAATATTCAACCAGTCATTGGCTAGATTTGGATTTAATGCCATACCACGACCTATACTGACCATATCGACCGCGCCACTCGCAATAGCATCAACAGCTTGCTGACGCGTTTTAAAACTGCCTGTCGCCATAATAGGAATAGTGGTTATCTGTTTTGCACGTTGTGCAAAACTAACGAAGTAAGGCCCACTACCAGAGCTGCTGTCTGAGCTTGCAGGCGCTCCTGGAAAATAAGTACCACCGCTGATATCAATAAGGTCTATAGAAGTCTGATCAATGATACTAATCATCTCCATAGCATCCTCTTCTGTTAGACCGCCTTCTAATTGATCGGTTGAGTTTATCTTAATACCAATGGGGAATGCATCGCCCACCGCCTCTCTAACGGCTTCTATTACCTCATATACGACACGGAATCTTCCTTCTATAGATCCACCGTATCCATCGGTGCGTCGATTGAACAATGGAGATAAAAACTGACTTAGAAGAAACCCATGTCCTGCATGTATTTGAACACCACCAAAGCCTGCATCTTTAGCAATCATGGCTGCGTTTGCATACATAGCTGGTAACACCTCGATATCTTCTATGCTCATCCCCTCGCATTGACTAGCAGAGTAAATTTTCTATAATCATTATAAATCTAGTATTTTTAAAACAGCTAACCATGCGTCTGATATAGCATTATCATCCTTAAATACCTTTTCATTAATGATTGCTCCATCTAAAAACAATCTAATTTGTCTTGCTATAAGCTCTTCGTTTTTCACACCCATATTGTTTAAAATAGACTTTATTGTTTCTAATAACCAGTTTTTATGTTCAAATATTATTCGTTCTAAAGAGCTGTCAGGAAGCAGTTCGTCAAGTGCTTTGACAAACATACAGCCGAAAAACTCTTCCTGTTTAAACCATGCACTATACCAGTTAAATATACACTTTAGTTCGGATAGACCATCTTCCTTGCTTGTATTTATTGATCTTAAAACTCCATCTCTAACTAGTTTGTCACGCTCAATTAAGCACGCTTCTATAAGATCACTCTTAGACGGGAAGTACTTATAAAATGTCATTTTTGCAACTTGAGATTCAGATATTATTTTGTCCACACCTACGTTTACAAAACCATATTCATTAAATAGTTTGCCTGCCGCAGTTAATATGTCTTGTTTTTTTTCTGACATAGAGAGCCTATTAAATTTTATATTTATAATAAAAATTGAATGTTTTCATATATATATAACTATAGTTAGATAAATAAAACATACTATCATCATATCATAACTAAATAAATTACAGGTAAAGCTGGTTAAGATGTGAATCTCATATTTATTCAGGTATTATACAGACAAGTCTGATTTTTCATTTATTAACAGGAGTGCTAGTAGTTTGTATCTTTCTCATCATAACCTATTACGGCAAGACACAACCCATTTACTTCGCCAGAGCATATCTCATAAAGACTGGCTAGGAAACTCAAAAGAAGTAGAGTCTATCAAAAATGAGATAAAGCAACATCAGCTTTTTAATCATAGTATTATAGAAAAGCTTAATCAAGGTGAGCTCTCTTTACCTCACGTTCAATTTATACATCTAGAGTACCAACATAGTATTGTTGAGATATTCACAGACGCTTTACTTATGGCTCAGTTCCAAGCCAAACAATTAGATGAAAAGATAGTATCTTCTATAAAGATGCAATCTCGGTTTTTACTGTCTTTGAATATCATAGACGAGTTTGGTTTATCCCAAGGAAAGCAAGGTAATATCACCTCTCTTAACGCTCATTTCTGCTTATATAAAAAAGTATTGGTAGACCTAGGTATTAGTCCACAAGATGAGTTGAATCATCAATATACTGATGAGTCCCAAAATCTACGAAATTATCTAGAAAGCGCTTATGAGAGCTACCCAATGCTAATATTATTATTGGCTGTTGCTGAACAGCAAGTAATCGCCTTTTCCTCAGCTCTTAAAAATGCTGTGGAACATTTAGGTGTAGATATTAAGGATGGTTATTACTATGTCCACGGAACGACAGAAGAAGACACAAAGAATGCATCTGATGATCTTCATGAAAATGATCTGTGGCTATTATTAACTCACTCATTACATTTATCTTCTGTGCCCGACCTAAAGCAAGCTGCTCTTGATTATTGTAATTATTGGGATAGTTTTTGGTCGAAAATGTCCAATATTGAAAATGATAATACAAGAATCTAGCATAATCTTGTTATCTACTACCTTTTTGACTGCTTCTGCTTTGAACATGGCTGATGAATCAAAAAGGTAGAGTACTAGCTCTTTAAGAAAAATCGGGCGTTACTTTATTAGAAAATATTTAAGCACTTTTCAATGCCTTTGTTTTCCACTATATTCTGACCTCTCAAATACAAACCATTTTAATTGACTTATACAGAGCGAAATGCTAATTTTTAAAAGTAGACAGATAGGTCTGTATATTTCTTCAAACAATGCCTTATAGTATGAGAGCCTAAAAAATATAGTTTAAAACTAAATAGCCAAGGCTAATAAATGGAGTTTAAGATATGAGTGATATATTATCTGGTAGTGACTTAACCCGTGCAATATTAGAGCATAATAATAAAGAGGTATTGTGTGCAGTAAGTAATAATAGCGATAATCAGGCTATAGCTGACCAGCCCTGCTTACTTTGTATAGCATCTTTCAATAATGGTCGTTTTGTTTGTAAAAATGGTGATTTATGGAAATATGCAGTACCTGTCAAAAAAATTGCACTCACACAAACTGAGGTCGGTCTTTAGATAAACGATCTCTTAATAGAATATTGTTCGACATATGTTATTTTTTGATATAATATTATTCGATACATATTTTTTTACCTTTTATCCAAGAAAAACATTTCATACTAATGATATAGGTATAACAGATCCTTGTATTATGTATGGCTATATTCTCTGTCATACTTTTTAACGAGATTGTCATTAAAAATAACCTTTCAGAGAGGGTCAACTAGTAATAATCAAAGTAGACTTTATTATTGAATCTTCTTATAGTTTTCTGCTCATAGCCAATAAAATAATAAGGAGCCATTAGTATGAGCAATAAATTAACTGGTAGTGATTTGACCTGTGCAATGTTAGCGCGTGGTGACAAGGAGATATGGTGTGCCGTGGCTGACACCAGCGATAAAGAGGCTATGGAAGCTCAAGATACTAATGATTTTACGGCTCGTATTGTATCCTATAATAATGGAAAATTTTTCTGCACCAGTGGCACAAAGTGGTTATTTGCCGTACCAATTAAAATCGTTGAGATGACATACGCCGAATCAGATTTAAAAAAAATTAAATAGCTTTGTTAAGCTACCATTAATGTGGTTGGCTTGAATCTTAATCTTTCGATATTCCACTCACTGAGGGCACTGTCCAACATATTTGATAGAGTGAGTTGTGATTATCCTTTAAATTAGAATGGCTCGAAAACAGAGTCTAAAAAACTGAGTTTCTTTTGGATTTAGATAAGAGTGAACCATTGCGTTGCTAATTACTCTCTATCAACGCCATTACTTTATCTTGCAACCACACCAGTTTTTGACGAATAAACTCATCATTAATTTCTTGGATCCATTTATGGAATTTTCCATAGCAGCTCTACAATTTACTAATACTCCTATGATCAAAATCGAGCTGCTTTATCCTTTCTTATTCAGTAATGTCATCTGCAACACTACCTAAATGTAAAAACATTATTTAAACTATCCTTTCGCTCAGTCAGTTGGTTGTTTGATCCCACTCTTTTAAGTATGTTTATGTCGAACCAATCAGGCGCTTTCACTGGTTCGATCTCCTAATGAGGATTTCAACACTAGGCTATAGGCTAATGATATTAAGGTTTTGATACACTGGAAAAGTCACAGTGTATCTACCATACATATTCTATTCGTGATCAATGCGTATACAAGCATTGAACTGCTAGTGTTAGATATGAACTTAATGACTATAAAATCAACAGCATGTGTCATTATGATTGAGCTGTCTGATTAAAACCTCCCATATTAGTTTCTACAATTTCTTCAGCATAGCTCACTTTGCATCGTGCCTTTTTTATTACATCGTCTATTTTTTGCATGCGTTTTAGTATTTCGTAGTAGTTATTCCCCTGTTTAAGAGCTTGTGCTGACATATTACAAAATTGCTGGGTCTGATTGACGCTTTACGTGAGCATTCACTTGCCCTACGTGATACTTTCTAAATTGGTTATTAGGTCTTCACTGGTGACAACGTTGTCGACGTTAACACATGCACTTTGACCTAACGCACCAAGATTGTATTTTGCAAACTCATGATACAAAGTAACCACATCACCCATAATTAGTAGTGCAGGTGTTGGTAATTTTGCCTCAGCTTGCTGCTCGGCGATATTACCAAGCGTACCGATGAGTAGCTGCTGAGTTGGTAAACTGGCATGACTGATTACAGCAAAAGGTGTATTACTGTCACGCCCTGCGGCAATTAACCCTTGGGTCATCTCATCTAGTCGATTCAACCCCATGTAAAAGACAACGGTTTGCGTACTGTCTAAGAGTTCATCATAGTCATTATTAGGTGCACCTGATTTTTTGCATGCTGTCACAAACTTTACGGCTTGTGCATGATCACGGTGTGTCAACGGAATACCTGCTCTGCTTGCAGCCGCACTAGCAGCGGTAATACCAGGAATAGATTCAAAATGAATACCATGACGCACCACTTCTTGCAGCTCTTCACCACCTCGTCCAAATATAAAGGGGTCGCCACCTTTGAGCCTGATGACAGTTTTACCCGCTAGCGCATGTTTGACCAGCAGCTCATTGATACTTTCTTGTGGTAGCGCGTGATTGGCACGGCGCTTACCGACGAATATCTTCTCTGCCGTCAGCGCACACATATCTAAAATGTCCTCTGAGACCAAACTATCATAGAGCACGACATCTGCTTTTTGCATCACTCGCAGTGCTTTTAACGTCAGCAGTTCAGGATCACCAGAACCTGCACCAACCAAATGTACCGTGCCCGTTTTCACACTTTTTTCTATACCTAATGGCTCATTACTCACTCTAATATGACAATTTATATTGGATGAATTCTGTGAAGTTAATGCAGCAATAAAGGTAGATGAATCAGTCATGGTAATAACTCCTAATAACACTGTTAATGACGCGCAGTCCAGCATCTAACAATGACACACATAAGAAAAGAAGAGCATGCAAGATACAGTGCAAGCCCTATGCCATATCAGTGATTAAACCTCGTGACAGACAGTACTTAAGACGCATACCTATCGATTAAGGTGTTGATTTGACTCACACATGAACCGCAGTTAGTCCCTGCTCGGCATGCCTTTCCGACCGCATAGGCACTCATACACTGCTGCTTTGTAATCGTCTCAATAATAATATTCTCTCCAACTGCCATACATGAACATACCAATGCACCTGGATCAACGTAACCTGTCGCTGGACGACCTGCTAGTAACCACTTATAACGCTGATTCTCTGGTATCGCATCAGTACTAGCAAAGCAACTGTTAAGCCAATGAATACTGGGCAGTTGCGTCACTTGCGGCGCAAAACAAACGCTTAGTAGTAGCTGATCGCGTGGTATGTCAGACCCTGATGCGCCAAGCGATGTACAATCTATCGCTGTATCATCAACTTTTAGCTGAGTCGAGATGAAGCGAAGCTGTCTACCCTGTTTGCTCGCAGTAAAAGCGCTATTGATGGATTTATTAGCGAGAGATGTTTGATAGGTCTTGATAAAGTTTTGCCAGTACTCAGGGTCAAGCAGCTGACTGATGACGCTGTCTATGGGACTGGCTAAAGTAATCAAGACGCTATTGGTTTGACGACTTAAACTCCATGTCAATGCGGGTAATGCAGGCAACGCGTTTGATATGTCAGAAGCTGCATTTGTATCAGAGGAAAATGTCAGCATACCTTTATCCTCATATTCCTTCTCAAAGTTCAATAAGGTCTCACGCAGATGCACTATAATGGTGTCTTGTAGATCAGGATGCACCAGAATCTTGCCATAAGTTTTCATCGGCACAGGCATCACGCTGATTGCGGAATTTTTCAATTCAGGTTGTCCTGAATGCGGATCAACGACCGTTGGAATAAGCGTGCCTACGCGTGCAAAATGAGCGAAGGCATTGCTCCAATGCATCGGCATAAAGGCATCGCCTACGCTCATACTGTCGCTGATGGCAACTTGTGCGAGCACCTGACTGTCCGTAGTTGTATTGCTGGCAACCATGCGCTGCGTCTGGCTCTGTATTGATAAGTTTGGCTTATCGCTTTTCTCGTAGCTTTTATCATAGCAGGGACGTAGCTGTACATAATCGCCTTGGTCAACACCGAGCTGCTTGGCATCATCTGGATGCACGGTTAGTGTTGGTACTGATTCGTGCTGATTGAGCTGCGGTGCAAGTCCTGTGCGCGTCATCGTATGCCATTGATCGCGAAGCCTACCTGTAATAAGCCGTAGATTTAATGCCCCTGAGCTATCCTTATGCAACATATGACTGCTGTTATTTTGTTTACTATCAGCGCTTTTCGGTCTCAATCGTTGCGGATGGCTATTGGGTAAGCTGGCGTGACTGGGAGGCGTAATGGCAATGAAACGTGTTCTGATTGGTGTGATACGTGCGCCGCCCCACTGAAATGGCGTCATGACATCGTATGTGTCATGGCTGAAAGAAAATACGTCTTTATCTTGCTGCTCAAGATGGTCTGGCTTTACCTCTATCGATGCTATCGACCTTAGCGAAAGATCTTTTGCCAAATTAAGATAGCGCGGTTGATTACTATCTGACAGAGCTTGGCTGGCATCATTTCCATAAGCAGTTAGGGCGATATGTTCATTAAATATCTCACTAGGATGGTGGTAATCAAAACCTGCTAGTCCCATACGTTTAGCGACTTGCGACAGTATCCACCAGTCAGGCTTTGCTTGCCCAAGCGCGGGCATTAAAGTCCGTTGGCGAGAGATGCGGCGCTCCGAATTGGTCACTGTACCTGATTTCTCCCCCCAACCCTGAGCAGGCAAAACAATATCTGCACACTTAACCGTATCGCTGTCTACGGAGCAGTCAGATACTATCACCAAATCACAGGTAGCCAATGCTCGGCGAAACTTATCGGCTTCAGGCAAGCTAACGACAGGGTTGGTCGCCATAATCCAAATGGCTTTTATACGACCATCTAGTATGGCATCAGCGGCATCGCAAGCTTTTACCCCAACCTCTGCAGCAATTGGCTGCGGTGCTTGCCAAAAATCAGCCACCAAGTGACGATGCTGCTCGTTATCTAAGTCTAAATGCGATGCAAGTAGGTTGGATAATGCGCCAACTTCGCGCCCGCCCATCGCATTCGGCTGACCGGTGAGTGAAAACGGACTTGCACCTACTCGACCCACTCGCCCAGTATACAAGTGAGTATTGATAATAGCATTGACCTTGTCAGTACCACTCGCAGATTGGTTGACGCCCATGCTAAATGCTGTGACTGTCCTATCGGTTGCAGCGACCAGCTCATAAAACTCCCGTACAAGATCCTCACTGATACCGCATGCCGTCGCCACTTTATCAATCGTCCATGTTTTTGCGGCCTCTAAGGCGGGCGTGACATCCTGACACTGCTGAAGATAGTCCTTATCACCACAGCCTTCTTGCTCAAGATAATGCAGCAGTCCGTTATATAAGTGAGTATCCGTGCCAACAGCAATGGGTAAATGCAAATCGGCGAACTCACAAGAATCAGTACGACGCGGATCAATCACAATCAGTTTTTTATTGGCATCACTTTTTTTGGCTGATAAAAACCGCCCGAATAAAATAGGATGACACCATGCCATATTGGAGCCCACCAACACCAATAAATCACAGGACTCTAAATCTTCATAATTACTAGGGACTAAGTCTGCACCAAAAGCACGCTTATGCCCTGCAACCGCTGAGGACATGCAAAGACGTGAATTGGAATCGATATTATTATTGCCAATAAAACCTTTAATGAACTTATTGGCAACATAATAATCCTCGGTGAGCAGCTGTCCTGACACATAAAACATCACGCTATCACGCCCGTGTGCCGCGATGGTGTTATTCAATCGATTGGCAATATCGTCCAACACCGACTCCCACTCGGCAGGCTGAGTATCGGTAGGTCGACCCTCTACCATCGATCGCTGTTTATCTTGATAATAAGGCTGAGTTAACCTGCGCTCAGTACCCAATGTTTGTGCCAATGCACTGCCTTTTGAGCAGAGTTTACCGAAGTTTGCTGGATGATCAGGATCACCTGTCACGCTGATGGTCCCTGTCTCATCAATGTTTGCTAGTACGCCGCAGCCAACACCGCAGTAAGGACAAGTAGTACGAATAGGACTGACCAAATCCTCAGTGTAAGTCGTAATGCGAGAGGACAGTGAGACATTAAGGTCTTGCTCGTCATTTAAGATGGCGCTGCTCATGATGCCTCTCCTATTAGGTGTGCGACACTTGGCAAGGCGGATTCAGGCTCAGCTGCTTCTATTTTCTCTAAATCGCAATAGGCTTCGCCAAAGATAAGGTCTTCTTTTATCGAGGATATATCACTGCCATCAGTGATCAGCTGACTATAAAACCCGCTTTCACTCACATCCCCGTATAGTACTGTACCGATAAGTTTGCTTGCTTTAATATAGAGACAAAGATAATGATTGAGGCTCGTTTGCTGATAGAGCACGCGCTCTATCTGTGCCATTTCACTGTCATCAAAAGCGATCTGACCTGCTGAAAAAGCCGCGATGCCAGATACTTTTAATTTTAAAGATAAAGGCTTACTGATAAAGGGACGCCAGTCGTTTTTAGATTTGTTTAGTTGTGAGTCACTATTGGCTGTCTTGCGACTTGAGACGCGTGGCGCTTTTAAAACAGAAACCAAAGTATCGACCTGTTGGTTGACAGGGGCTACCATACCGAACAGCTCACCATCTAGCTCTATACATTCACCAATCGCATAGACATGAGGGCAGCTTGTATGCATAAAACCATCGACCACAATACCGCGATTGACCTCAAGACCACTTTGCTGCGCCAGTGTCATATTAGGTATGACGCCAACTGCCATGACAATAAAGTCTGCTGGCAGTGTGCGGCCATCCTTTAACAACAGACCATTAACCTCGTGTTGATCATTGACTGTAATGCATTTTGTGTTGGCTGATACCTCCAGTCTGACACTTCGACGCAAGAGCTCTGCTTGTAGCAGATGAGCGGCGGGCATATCAAGCTGTCGGTTGAGAACATGACTATCGACATGAACAACTGTCATATCTGCCCCTTGAGACGCCAAAGCGCAGGCGGCCTCTAGACCCAACACCCCGCCACCAATGACGAGACCCTTTTTTTCTTGGCGCGCGTACTCCGTCAATACCTGCACATCAGCAATATCTCGAAATACATGAACCCCCTTAGCATCATGATTGGCAAAAGGGATGACGCGAGCTTGTGAGCCAGTAGCCAGCACCAGCTCGGTATAATCTAGGGTTTGTCCATCACTCAATTTGATACACTGCTGATTGGTTTCGATTGCATCTACCGACGTGCCAGCCAATACCGTGATACCCAATTGCTCATATTCTGCTAACTCGTATAAATATGTCTCTTCAAAAACCGACTCTCCTGAGAGTACGGGTGATAACATGATACGGTTATAGCCCACGTGCGGCTCTTTACTGATTAACGTAATTGGCAAACGGGCGATGTCATCATTTGATTGCGTGCGAGCAAGCTCAATGGCAAAACGACTGCCTGCCATGCCCGCTCCGATAATAACGATGCCAGCGTTTTTTTGATGGTCTGATGCTAAGGCGTGAGTGTTGGTATGAGTATCTACCCTAGTGGCGGCTTGCGATATAGATAACGACATAAACAGAAAGTCCCTTAGCCGCGCAGAGCAGCATTGAATGCAAAACAGCATGTCATGAAAAGTACGCCAACAATAATAAAATGATGACAAACTCTATGAAGCAAATGCCATGCCATACCAGTAGAGGGTTACGCTTAATGAGAGGTTCTGGGTCACGGCTGTGTGCCTTGTTATCGGGGTTAAAATCCTGTAAAAACTCACCAATGGCTTGATAGCGCGCGTTGGTGTTGACATGCAGCGCACGCATGAGTGCCTGTTGGCTGGCGTCAGGTACGTTCTGTTGCCGTAGCGGCTGCGCGGGCACCATTAGTGTTTGGTTTGGCATCATTAGTGTTTGGGTATTAAATGGCAATTGCCCCGTCAGCAATTCATAGCCAATCACTGCAATCGAGAACAAGTCAGAATGCACGCCTTTTGGTGCATCGGTGTAATATTCTGGTGCAGCATAGTGCAAATCACCATTTGGTGGTCGGGTGCTGTCTTTTAAGATAGAGGAGCTGGCGGAACCAAAATCAATGAGTTTGACCGCGCCTGATTTGGTTAAAAGAATGTTTTCGGGTTTGATGTCTTGATGCAGCAGATAGTTGCGATGCATGACCCGAACCGCCATGCCAATTTTGGTGAGTAAATCAAAGGTTTGCCACACATCACAAGGCGCATGACGATCCATAAAGTCCCGTAAACTCTCACCGGCGATATATTCAGTCAAATGATATAAGTATGTGGTACTTGCTGGTACTGGATAGTAACGCAGCAGCCCCGACTCACTGAGCCCAGAACCCACGTTATGACCAATATTGTTGGATGCAGGATTGACAGACAATCGATTGGGATCAGCTTGATTGTAAGCCGACTCGCCCGCGCGGCGATGTTTTGATAGGCTCAAACCAATTTTACGTTCTTTTAAAAAATCACGCAGATAGTGACCATCGGCGACCGAATCTAAACTGGGTGATTTTAGAACAAAGTCATTATTGTATTCATCTTGCACCCAGTACACGTGACTGCGAGCCGTACGAGCGATAATACCAATCACAGTAAAGCCATCAATATGGTCGCCTATCTGTAAACCAGTTGGAAGCTGGTAGCGATTCACATCATGTATGACTGTATCCAGATTATCAAAGTCAATACCATCAAAATGACGAATACCTTTAGAACCATTGATAGAAGTAAAATGGGCTGACCGTGTGTTCATACTCAGCATGACCATACTTAGATTGTCATGACTACCTGCACTAAAGGCTTGCTCGCACACGGATTGACTGGTGTTAAACCCTAGCGGTAATTTGTGTGTAGTAGCCATCAACTGAAATATATCAGTCGCACTGCTGCACAGCTCAAATTGCAACTCTGTGGGCTCTATATGCTCATACACCCCATCTGTCATAATGGCCAAACACTCGTTTTGATGAAGGGTAAATACCGATTGTTGTAGCTCTAACTGGCTATCTGCGCCGATAGCTGCAGCAAGCGCCCCTTTATCTTGGCCGCGGTGCACGCGGTGATCTTTGCTCAATACTGTCAGACAATCTACCCCAACGCGGTATATTCGAGAGTCGCCTGTATGAAACAGGTGAATACGGTCACCGATACAGAGCAAGCCTGATAACGTAGACAACAACGGCGGCACTCGTTGATACGCTTGAGGAAAATATAGGATATCGTTGGCTTTATTGACTGCTGTTTTGATGAGACTAGCGACTTGATCATCGTCAAAACTGATGGATGACGTCTCATCTTGTGATTGTGCCAGTGCGGTCAACCCTAATGTTATTTTGTGAGCAATGGTATTCACCACCAGCCTACTTGCCTGTTTTGGAAACTGAGAAGCGCTGACCCCATCTGCCATCAACACCAATAATGGGGCTGATGATGGCGGGTGAGATACTGCATGAGGCATTGGGCGATTGGCATTAGATGATTCTTCACCTGAATATTGATAGGGCAAGCAGGTGGTAATAAGTACACTGTCTTGATTTTCCGTCTTGCGACCTGCCATGGTGAAAAAATCAAGCCACCATAATGCAGTGCTATCATCAATATCCTTACTGTCACCAGTTTCATCAATAGCGTGGCTATCAATGCTCTGGCTGACATCATTGGCAACAAACTGACCTGAGCCTATTAGAGATGACGGATTGCCTGTATTAAAATGAACCGCCATCTCATCAGCGTTTTGGTACATATCACCATCCGCATTTTGACTATTGTTTCTATTGGCGTGTGCTATCGTCATCTGTCTTCACCCCGTACTATCTATGACTCACTTGTATTTCGGCAAATGTACCATCTGGCATTTCTTCAATAATGATGCCTTCTGGCTCTTTTAAGAAAAACAAAGCAAAGAATCCAGCCACTGCTGTCGCTGCAATTACAAAGAAAAACACCTGATAAGACACCAGACTCAGCACCGTTAAATACACCACTGATCCAACATTGCCATACGCGCCTGTCATCCCTGCAAACTGCCCTGTCATACTGCGTTTGATCAGAGGAATCACTGCAAAAACAGCACCCTCACCTGCTTGTACAAAGAATGAACAAAACATTGTGATTAACAATGCCAATGCCAGTGGCCACGTTGAGTCAAGGAAGCCCATCAACAGATACCCGATGGCCAAACCAGCTGTCAAAATCAATAAAGTTATTTTGCGACCAAACTTATCACTGAGCCAACCGCCGCCTGGACGTGACATGAGGTTCATAAAGGCATAGCTCGATGCCAATACCCCTGCCATCACAATCGATAAACTAAAAGTTTCTTGATAAAACAAAGGTAGCATCGACACGACGGCAAGCTCTGAGCCGAACGTAGCAAAATACAAAATATTTAAGATACCTACTTGCTTAAAATCATAACGATGCGCCACTGGTACAGGCGTGGTGAAAACCTCTTTATTAAAACGGTAGCTACTGATGAACTCGTAAACATACAGTATCGCAAGGCCAATATAGACCATAGTGACACTAGACTGGCTCAATAAGCTCACACCATCAGGTGATAGTTTCCATGCCAATAGTGCTAATGCCAAATACATAGGCAGTTTAAAAACCATCATTAACCAAAAATCACCCGATGACGTCACCATCATGGCACCTGATTTTTTGGGTTTAAAATAAGTAGCCCCTTTGGGTGTATTACGCGCCATCTTATAAAAAATGATGCTATAAAGCGCCATCACTACCCCTGATGTAGCTGTTGCATAGCGCCAACCTTCATCACCACCGAAAACTGCTGCAGCCCCAATCGCTATAGTTGGTAATAACAGTGCCGCTGCTGCCGAGCCAAAATTACCCCACCCTCCATAAATACCCTCAGCCGTCCCTAATTCATTGGTTGGAAACCAATCACTCATCAAACGAATACCCACCACAAAACCTGCACCCACAAAACCCAGCAAAAACCGAGACAGCGCCAAGGTGTTGTAATCCTGAGCGAACGCAAAGGTAAAACAAGGAATAGCACCAATGGCTAAAATGGCGGTATAAACAATGCGAGGGCCAAAACGGTCTGTCAGCATCCCGATAATCACGCGGGCAGGAATGGTCAATGCCACGTTTAAAATGAGTAACGTTTTGATTTGGTCTTTACTCAGATTGAGTGTTTCTCCAATCGCTGATAGAAATGGTGCATGGTTGAACCATACAAAAAAGGTAAGGAAAAATGCCATCCAACCTAAATGAAGGATTTTATTTTTACCCGTAAATGACAAAACATTAAGCTTGTCTTTACTAGGCTTAACGGGGGCTGATGATGACATAGGCAACTTCCTCAAATGATTAACTTCAGGGTTCTGACAACGTACTAAAGGTACTAAGTGTTCAAAAAATGCAGTATTCAAAAATGATAAGTAGCAATGTTTCAGGCGGTGCAATGGTTATGCCAGTTATTTGTATACGCTGCCAAATCTGTATAAAGGTCAGCACTCGTTAATTATCCAAGCGCCTTTACTGGCGGGTCTATAACCATCGCCACACCTGACGCTTATGCTAATAAAGCATTAACACAGCAGGTTTAAAACACTCCATCAGCCTCCCTTATAAACAGCAATAACATCCAACTTGGGGCACTGCAGTGTTTATTTTGGTGCATTAATTTTTGATATCGCTATCGTTAACAATCGTGCTCACCCTAGTTTTTGGCAAATAGTAGCGCTAATCATGCTGACATAAAAACCTTAGTACATAAGCGACTGCTCCCGATACGGCATACCTTTATGCCTAATAGCAACGCGCAAAAACCCAGCTAATCAAAGTGCCATGGCATGATTATTGAATGCTCTGTAATGGTAGGTATTAAATGCTGTTTATCAGCTGTTGTTGAGGGACGGAGCCGTTTATAGCGTGATAAAAAAATAAACGATGACCGTACCCAACCAGCCCCATTACTAAGGACAGACGCATGAGTAGCACTGCATTGAGCACAGAAAGTAAAGGCAATTTGGTGGTGATTGGCAACGGTATGGTCGGTCATCACTTTATTGAACGAGCAATTGAACAAGGGCTACACCAGCAATTTGACATTCATGTGTTTGCTGAAGAAGACCGCCCTGCTTATGACCGTGTTTATTTGTCGAGCTACTTTGAACATAAAGATGCCAGTAAGCTAAACCTAGTAGATTTAACGGCTTACGAGTTATCAAAAGTTAATTTGCATTTGAATCAGTGTATTGTAGATATCGATTCAGCCAGTCAGCGTATTACTACTGAGGTAGGCGAGATTATTGAGTACTCTGAGTTGGTACTAGCGACGGGCTCATACCCTTTTGTGCCACCCATCCCAGGCCGTGAGCATCCGCATTGCCACGTATACCGTACCATTGCGGATTTAGATGAGATTCTAGCGATTGCTGAGCTGCCCACTGTCAAAAAAGGTGTGGTGGTTGGTGGTGGTCTACTGGGACTTGAGGCCGCAAAAGCGCTCGTTACGCTAGGGCTTGATACCTATGTGGTCGAGTTTGCACCGCAATTGATGGGCGTTCAGCTTGATGCCGCTGGTGGTGAGATTTTAAAGCGAAAAATAGAAGCACTTGGTGTCAAAGTGCTGACGGGGAAAAACACCAAAGAGATTCTGTCTAATACTGCGCCGAACTCTGATGACCTCAGCGGTGATGATCAACATTTAACCATGGAGTTTACAGATGGCACCTCTCTAACGACCGATATGATTGTATTTAGCGCCGGTATTAGACCGCAAGATGGCCTCATTAAAAACAACCCCGAATGCGGTATCGAAATGGGCGGGCGCGGTGGCATCTTGATTAATGAGCAATGTCGCACCAATGCCGATCATGTTTATGCCGTAGGCGAATGCGCAGTATGGGACAATAAAGTATTTGGTTTGGTGGCTCCCGGTTACAACATGGCCAGTATCTGTGCTGCGCAAATTGCTGGTGATAGCAAGCAGACATTTACGGGTGCCGACATGAGCACCAAGTTAAAACTAATGGGTGTGGATGTGGGCAGTATTGGCGATGCACATGGCACGAGTGACGGCAGTTTAAGCTATCTGTATCAAAATCCTGCTGAGGGCATCTACAAAAAACTGGTCACCACACCTGATAACAAGCGCTTGCTTGGTGCTGTACTGGTAGGTGACACCGAAGACTATAACAACTTACTGCAATTGTATTTAAATGATATTGACCTACCCGCACATCCAGAAAGTCTGATATTACCCAATGTTGAAAAACCCGTTATGGGCATCGACAATCTACCAGACACCGCCACGATTTGCTCTTGTTATAACGTGACCAAAGGTGCTATCTGCTCAGCCGTCGAAAACGGCGCATACTCCGTCAGCGATGTAAAAACCATGACCAGCGCCGGTAGTGGCTGTGGTGGCTGTGCCCCTATGGTCAAAGATACGGTCAGCTATCAACTCACCGCCATGGGCTTTGAAGTAAACAATGACTTGTGTGAGCACTTTGCGTACTCTCGTCAAGATTTATATAGCCTGATTCGTGTGCACGGTATCAAAACCTTTGATGAATTATTGACTGAACATGGCAGCGGCCATGGTTGTGAGATATGTAAACCGACAGTCGCCTCTATTTTGGCATCGTGCTGGAACGACTATGTACTCAAAACCGAGCTGACACCACTACAGGACAGTAACGATTACTACTTAGGTAATATCCAAAAAGACGGCACTTATTCTGTCGTGCCGCGTGTGCCGGGTGGTGAAATCACTGCAGACAAGCTCATCGTACTGGGTCAAGTGGCGAAGCAGTTTAATTTGTACACCAAAATCACTGGTGGGATGCGAGTCGATCTGTTTGGCGCGCGCATGGAGCAATTGCCTGATATTTGGACGCAACTGGTACAAGCAGGCTTTGAGACTGGCCATGCCTATGGTAAATCTTTACGTACCGTGAAATCTTGTATCGGTAACAATTGGTGCCGCTACGGCGTCGATGACAGTATTGGCCTCGCCTTGAGATTAGAAGATCGTTATAAAGGCGTACGCTCACCGCACAAAATCAAGATGGGTGTATCAGGCTGTATGCGCGAATGTGCGGAAGCGCAAAGTAAAGACTTTGGCATGATTGCGACTGAAAACGGCTGGAATCTATTTGTCTGCGGTAATGGTGGTATCACCCCACGTCATGGCGAGCTGTTCGCCACCGATCTGGATACCGAAACCATGGTCAAATATATCGACCGCATCATTATGTTCTATATCAAAACAGCGGACAAACTACAACGTACTTCAAAATGGCGTGAAAGCTTAGATGGCGGGCTGGATTATCTAAAAGCCGTCATTATTGAAGACAGCTTGGGCATAGCAGATGAGCTCGAAGCGCAAATGCAGTTATTGGTCGACAATTACGTGTGTGAGTGGGCAGCAACGATTAACGACACCGAAAAACTCAAACGTTTCCGTCATTTTGTAAACAGTGAGAAAGGCGATGATAATGTCGTTTTCGTGACCGATCGTGAGCAGATTCGCCCAGCGACTGATGCGGAAAAAGCAACCATCAATCTGGTTGAATTGGCCTAGCCAATGATGAGTGCCTTGTTATTTATCACAAAAAGCAAGGCGCTGTTTTTTGACTCATGTTTTTTGACTCATGTTTTGCAACTCGCAGTTTGTCACTCATGATTTACCACTCATACAGAGCAATATTATCATAACTAAGGATACCGCCTCATGAACCAACAGACTATTTGTACACTTGACGATATCATTCCTGAAACCGGTGTCTGCGCCCTGATAGATGGCAAACAAATTGCTATTTTTCGTACCAAACAGAACGATTTATTCGCTCTTGATAACTACGATCCATTCAGTCAAGCCAATGTACTGTCACGGGGGTTGATTGGTGGCACCACGATTACAGATGATACAGGAACAGCAAAAGAAGTCCTTTATGTGGCCTCGCCCATCTATAAGCAACGCTTTAACCTAGCTACTGGTCAGTGTTTAGATGATGAGAGTATTGTGCTCAATACTTATAAATTCAAACTTGATGGAAATAATGTGGTGGCAAACTACGAATAATAAGCGACGTTATCACTCATTTTGAAAACTTTGACATGTCATTAATAATTGCTGCATTAATCTAAAACATCCTTTGAGTCTGAGATTCAAAGGATGTTTGAGCTATGCTGAAGCAACCGTACACCTAAACTTGGTAAGCTAAACGTATTAACAAGAGTTTGTTCATATACCTTGTCTTAAGACGGTAGACTTGAACCCATTATAAAACCTCTCCAGAGTTAACTCATAGCTCGTATTACGTCCTGAAGCCTCAGATTTTTGCATCATGTCCTTCTCTATCAAATCATTAAATCTTGTAGTAACTAATCCTTTCATCACTGTAGAAAATAGGCTGGACCATAGTCTATTTTTTGGTCTTCAAACTATAGATATTTAATACTATCACCGACTGAATAGTCTCCATTACTGTATCAATCTCAAAAGCAGCAGCTAGCCCTCCTGTCACCTTTCTCTGAATATCAAGCATGAGAAAGCTCTACTTACTTATCATTTAGGGATTCACTTTCAATATTTTTGGTCTAATCCAACAATAGAGTAGAGGTAAAAATACTATAAAAACACAGTGCCCAAATACGAGTTAAATTTTATTGTATTACAATTTACATCGCGATTATTCAATCATATAATATCTTTAGGCTAATAACCTAGGTACATGTAAGATATCGTCATAATATGTATTTTGGTCGACCTACTTTGACATGGTAGAGGTCAGCAGTTCGAGTCTGCTTATGCCTACCAAATATTTAGAAAGCCCCAATCTCACGATTGGGGCTTTTTTTGTCCGTGCAATATGGGCTGTAGCAGAAAATTCTTGCTTGCATCGACTCATAGTTATGATTATTTAATCAGCTTTAAATTATTTGAAAAATCGACGGTGACCAAAACGTGACCAACCATTAAAAACCATTAAAATTAAAACCCTCTCTTTGACCTCTACTTCAAACTCTAGGCTAGAACCTATTTCTCAGTATTTCTCTTTTTATGCTCTTTTATATATTCAAAATTATGGGAACAATGGCAGCGTCAAATCAAGCGCTAGCAGGCATAAACAAGCCCACCAATGTGATTCATCATAGTGATCGCGGTGTTCAGTATCTATCTATTCGTTATACTTATAGTATGCCTGATCGCGGCGTTATTGCTTATGTTGGCACAACAGGCGATTCATAGATAATGCCTTGATTGAAACCGACAACGGACTATATAAGTCTGAGGTGATTGAGTACCTAAAAGAGCATTGGCAAGGGGTAAACGATGTTGAGCTGGCAACCCTTGAATGGGTGAAATAGTTTAATAAAGCCTGACTGCATAGTGCTGTTGATTATGTCTCGCCTTTTATGTTTGAAAAGCGGTATTATGATAATTTAACTCTGTCAGGCATTACTACCTGACTCAAGTAAACCAGTCTCCGATATAGCCTGTCAGATCAATACCCTTAGAGAGTTCAAACATGATCCTGAAACTTAACGTCAAACTCCATTATCGGCTCTCCGCGCCGATGGACCTTTTACTTCAGATCGAAGCCGCCGATCTTGCGGATCAGCGGGTGCGTTCGGCCGAGATTTGGACATCAGACGTTGCGCATTTTTCACGGGTCACCGCTGATGATGGCATAGGAGAGCGGATTTGGATCCGCGCCGAAGGGGATTTTAGCTGCACTTACCTCGCAGAAATCGCCGTTGACCGTCCTATCTTGGACATATCGGCACTGCCCCAAACGCCACTCCACCTTTTGCCCGGAGAGACGATCAAACATTTGATGCCGTCTCGCTATTGCCCGTCAGACGAGTTCCAAGCCTTTGTGGACGCTGAGTTTGGCGATCTCGCTGGCGGCGCACGGATTGCCGCGATGCGTGATTGGATCGAGTCGGCGTTTAGCTATGTGCCTGGATCGAGCCACGCACAAACCACCGCGCTCGACAGCTTTGTTCAACGTCAGGGTGTCTGCCGTGACTTCGCGCATGTTCTTGTGACACTAGCGCGCGCGTCGTCGATACCTGCTAGGTTCGCGAGCGTTTATGCGCCCGATGTGACGCCACAGGACTTTCATGCCGTGGCCGAGGTCTATCTCGGGGGAAGCTGGCACCTCATTGATCCGACCGGCATGGCAGATGCCAACACGATGGCCCGCATCGGTGTTGGATCCGATGCGTCTGGCGTCGCCTTCTTAACCGCGTTCGGCTCCATAGAGTTTGTCAACCAATCGGTATCCGTGACCAGACAAGCTTAGGATCCTGACCCTAGGTATGCGGGCCTGCGATTAAGACACTGACCGCCGCCATAACAGGAGGTAGGCGGCAGTGGTCTTGCACAATCGGTTTCGCGCTCTTCGCCCTACAGAACAAGGTCTGCATTCAACGAATCAAGGGGACGGTAGGCATGCCATGTTGTGCGTCCAAGAATAAGCAAGTCCAAGATCTTCTACAAAACAGTAATGCGAAGAAAGTTTTTGGAATATCGACTCTTTTCATTGTTTCGACAAACTACCTCAAATTGGAAAAAGCGATGGTTCAAACCGTTATTCATTATTTTCTACATCTTGGCATGCCCTTGATTATTGCCTATCTTTTTTTCCGTAATGACTATAAACGGGTATATTTAATCTTATTAGCAACCATGCTGGTGGATTTAGATCATCTGCTGGCCACTCCTATCTTTTCACCTAATCGTTGCAGTATTAACTTTCATCCACTACACACTTATTATGTGATGGCAGGATATGTGGTTATGTTGTTTTTACCGAAGCCTTATAAAATAATTGGTTTGGGATTGTTACTTCACATGCTAACTGATTTAAATGATTGCGTGATGACCTACCTTAATTGCCCACAGTGTTTGAGTGAAGTTCCTGCCCTTGCGCTTGTAGAATGGTTGGCCAAAGCCGTTAAGTCCTGAGACAGCGGTGACCACATCCCTTTATGTTTCTCTTATAGACTGCCTTTTCAGTAACTTTTAGAAGTAGCATGCATACATCGCTATTCAATCCTCAATAAGTCCTCGCATTAAACCACTTGATACCGATAAAAAAGATAATACTTAGGACCTGTACCTTTAAACGAACATATCTCATTGAAAAATAATATATTTTATTCACAGACAGCTATTTTACAATTCACTTCATTATCCATGTGCTTTCACAACACAGCTTCATTTCTCATAGTGCTATTTTTAAATAGC
>NZ_JADGIN010000015.1:0-26066 GCF_016106655.1 Psychrobacter sp. NG27 | reverse complement strand
CACTTTGAGCTTAAAGTCTAGATCGTAACGCATAAAAATACCCCAGAAGTTGTGTCCAACTTATGGGGTTCAGTTCATTAAGGGGTTTTTTCGTATAAAGCTACCATTGAATACGCTTAAACCATCGCCCTTACCCGTGCCATAATCCCGCGTCCAATCACCAATCTCACATAGATAATGGCAATGGCAAACAGCAAAACAACTAGCGCAATACCGCCAAGTCCTAAGTTTGTCCACGGCACACTAAAGCGTAGATTAAACCATTGAGTAACCGCCAGCCACGCACCGCCAATGGCGATAATCACCGCAAATGTCGCTGCACTAATCCCAAGAACACCCAGCTCTAAGATATTGAGCATATACAAATCACGCTTTTGCATACCCAATAGTCTAAACGAAGCACTCTCTTTCATGCGATCTTGTGACGTAGAGAGTAGCGAGCTGATGAGCACCATGATGCCCGTAAGCAAGGCAAGCAAGGTAAAGATATACACCAAGCGGCTCATCTGCGCGACCAACCCTTGGACTTGCTCCGCGATAATCGTACCGTCAATACTGGTCACCGCTGGGAATTCGCGTACCAGCTCACCTTGCAGATCAGGAATATCATCGGCAGAGACATGCGCCGTCGCAAATTGAATTTGTGGTGCGCTAGCCAGTATTTCAGGCTCAAACAAGAAGTAGAAAAATGGACTCGGGCCACGCTCGAAACGCGAGCGAATACTGGTAATCTCTCCAACCAACTCGATACCTTGAATATTAAAGCTGATTTGATCGCCCATGCCGACATTTAGCATCTCGGCTGCCGTGTCCAAAATAGACAAGGGCTGCACTTGCGAAATCGCAGAGGCACTCGCATCTTGATTTTCAATGGGCGTATAGAGCGCATCGTCAGTCAGCGACTCAGTAATAAACTCTGTGTCCATGACCGTATCGGAATAACTTAGATTGAACACCCGAGTAGGGTCGTCTTCGCCTTCAGGCGCGTCGATATCTTTAGGTTCGACACCATTGGCCGTACCGATACGCGCACGAATCACTGGATAATACGTGACAGGTTCTTTGAGAATACTGTCTATCTTATCGTGCTGCTCGGTCTGCACATCTAACAAAAACAGATTCGGCGCATCTTCAGGATACGCATTGATAAACTGCTCATTGATACTGTGATTGATCGACGTGATAAGCGTCAACACCGCAACGGATAATGACAATGTCACAAAGAACAACGCTGACTGATTGCCTTTACGCGCCAAGTTATGAATGGCAATACGTTGCATCCAGCTGATTTTTCTACCAGTGGCAATGCGAGCCAGCAACCAGAGCCAACCGCGTGCCAATGCCCAAAATATCGCAATGAATACAATCAATCCGACCAGTATCTGTGCGCCCAGCGCTAAAGATTGCACTTCATAAGCAAGGAACGCATACAGCCCGATGAATAATAAACCATAGCGTAACAATGGTATCCGCTGCTGCCAAGGCAAACGCTTTGATGATTGACCAGTGCTTTGATTGAGCAGTGCCGCAGGTTTCGTGCCATCAAGCGCACGCAGACTGCGCTGGGTAATCAGTAGCGTCATGACAAGGGCGATGACGATCGTTTTGAAGATACTAATCGGGTTAATGGCCAATCCTAAATCTGGCGGTAAAATAGCTGTCAGATACGGCTGACCAATCTTGAGTAATACAAGGCTTAGCGATACGGCAGCGACGCAGGCCAAGACAGACATGATTAATAGCAGCCAGTAATAGCTACGCTTAATCGAACGATTGGTCTCACCCAGCGCCATGCGTATAGCATCGTTGGATTGCTGCTTGGTCACAAACGCGGTGATGACCCCATACATGGCAACCGCAGATAATAATAGAACGGCAATGACTAATAGCTTAAGGAACATCAATACATTATCAGAGATACGTGAGACAGACGTCTCCTCTGAGGTAGGGTCAGACAGCTCAATCTCAGGATAATTCACCAGCATCTGTGTCAGCTGCTCACGCTGAGTGGCAATAACTTCTGGCGTGCCTGCCATCTCGATTTGATAACTGACTCGGCTGCGCTGACCGATTAGATTGGTCGCTTCTAAGGCGTCCTGTTGCATCATGACGCGACCACCAAAGCCAAAGGCCGTTAGTGGACGATCTGGCTCTTTGACGAGCTCATCACTGATGGTAAATGTTCCCTCACCAATATTGATACTGTCACCAATCGACACGTTTAGACTTCTCAGGACTTCAGGTGCGACCACCACGTTTGTCGCACTCAGCTGCTCAGACAAGGGTTTGCCTGATGCCAGTTCAACCTCACCGTATAAAGGATAAGCAGCCGTGACGCCTTTGATACGAGCCAACAGCGTTTGGTCTGCTGCGACCAACATAGCATTGAATTGATAATCATAAACCGTTTGGCTATCAGGCAATGTCTGGACTTGCGCCAAGACTTCCTCAGGCCATGCTTGATTACTTTCTAGTATTAAGTCACCACCGACGAGCGCCAGCTGATTGTCATTGACATAGGTATCCACCGACTGTTGGATAGAGTCCAACGTCAGGTAAGTGGCAAGCGATAGCATCAATGTGAGTAGAAATAGCAGGGGATATACCCAGCGTCGCCACCAACTGCGAGACAATGCTTTCGCACCTAAAGTGCGGGCAGTGAAGGGATTGTTACTTTTGCTTTGATTCATATCGTTAGCATTGCCATTGGTGTCTATAGAAGGCTTATCCATTGGCAGCTGATCCATCTATCATGCCATCATGCATGGTGATGACTCGATCTGCCATTTCCGCCAGTGCAGGATCATGGGTCACGACGACCAATGCCGAACCGACTTTTTGTCGTAAATCTAACAATAGCTGCATAACTTGGTCGGCGTTTTGTTCATCCAAGTTACCCGTAGGTTCATCAGCGAATACGATTTTTGGATGCGAGACCAATGCGCGAGCGACAGCAGTACGTTGCTGCTCACCACCTGATAATTGATTGGGCAAGCTATCACGTCTATGGCCGAGTCCAACAGCTTCGATTAACTCATCGACTCGTGCAGAGTTTGGCTGCCGTGCAATATCTAGCGGAAAGGCAATGTTTTCTGCCACGGTTAGCGTTGGCAGTAGATGAAATGACTGAAAAACAAAACCCATGTCACGCTGACGTATAGCTGCGAGTGCATCTTCATCAAGGCTGCTGAGCATTTGTCCTGCCAGCTCAACCGTTCCACTATCAGGGTAGTCGAGTGCTGCTAGCAATCCCAATAACGTCGATTTACCAGAGCCAGACTTGCCCATGATGACCACAAACTCGCCCGCATTAATATGAACGTTCACGTCTTTAATAATGGATAGGGTTTGTTCACCGACTTGTACGGTTTTGTTTAAATGCGAGGCGGTCAGTAATGCTTTTGATGTAGTGGTAGGCGTCGTCACTGTGTCAGCTGAAGGTGATGATGTCATTGCGTGGTCTCAGTTGGCGTGTTGTTTGTCGTATTGTTTAGCGCTGTCGTATTAGTGCTATTGCTGGCTTTCAATTTTTCGATCTCAGGCTTTAAGATAGGCAAAATATTGTCTTTGACGATAATCTGATAGCCTTCCTTGGTCGGATGAATCGCATCGGCTTGATTCAGCTCAGGGTCACCGCCCACACCTTCTAAAAAGAAAGGTATCAGTGGTACATTCATGTCTTTTGCCACACGAGGGTAGATGTCTGAAAACGCGGACACATAGTCATTACCTAGATTGTCATAGATTGACATACCACCCAAGATAACGTGACTACCATTGTCTTGTAGAGTCTTAACCGCAGTACGGATATTTTTTTCAATAGTAGCCACATCTAAGCCGCGCATCGCGTCATTGGCACCAATTGTCAAAATGGTAATGTCAGGTTTGGTCTGTGCTACCCAGTCTAGACGATTGACTAGGCCAGTACTGGTTTCACCACTCAAGCCTGAGTTGATGACTTTGGCATTGGTATAGCCCAACTCTTTTAAGCTAGCTTCTAATTGCGCAGGATAGTTGGCATCACTATCGACCCCCAGCCCTTCAGTCAGTGAGTCACCAAGCGCTAATATCGTCAGTGGCGAATTGATTTGTTGGTCAGCGGGTACTGGCGTGTCAGCCATGACTTCACTGGTGTCAGTTTGAGTATTAGCGATTGACGCATCAGTGCTTTGCGAACTGGTATTTTGTGAATCAGTGGCGTCAGTTGGTTCAGCGTCTTTTTGGCAACCACTGATAACCAATGCCATGGTTAGCATCGCCACCGCTGGCAAGTGTCTAGAGAAATGAGAAGATACTTTCATAATAATTATTCTGTCCTATATGCAATTGAGCCAGTGTAGCAAAATAAGACGAAGACCAGTATTGCCCTACGGTTAATGTAAGGGTCGTTTTATTGCGCTTTAGCAATCAAAGCTTTGTTAAAATTAAAGCTTTTTTAGCGTTAAATATATTTGCCATCGACCATGACCGGACGACTGATGAGCCAAGCAATCACCACATTTAGCATCATCAGTATTAGCAGAATAAGAAGCGGTATGCTCCAGCTGCTCGTTGTTTCATGGAGCCAACCGGTGCCCAATGGCCCAAAAAACGCAATGACATAGCCAACGGCTTGCGCCATACCAGACAGCTCACTGGCTTGATTGGTAGTGTAGGTTCGCAATGAGAACAGCATCATGCTCAAGGTAAAAATCGCCGCACAGCCCATGCCCATCATTCCTGACCAGAGCCATGCCAAATCAGTCGATAGATAGCTGACACCCAACACCCCAATCACATTGAGCACCGCAGCAAACACCGCGAGCGCTTGGATCGGGCGACCACGGTTGATGAGCCATGTGAGGCTCAAAATAGAGACGGGTGCCATAAACTGAAACACGGAATTCATTTGCCCAGCACTTACTACAGACAAACCTTTACTGACCCAAATAGATGGCAAAAAACTGGCGACGGTATAAAACAACAAGGACTGCAGTCCCATAAACACAGCTATCTGCCACGCAAAAGGCGTACGCCACATCGATATATCAGAGGTATTCGATATAGAGGGCACAATCGCTTGATGGTTTGAAGAACCTAAACGCACCCGTAAAAACAGCCAAATAACGATCGCAAAAATGCCCAATAGCGACCATCCACCCAGTGCCCATTGCCAGCCCACTTGTTCAGACAGTGGCAGTACCACGCCTGCGACGATGCCTGCCGTGACAGTCATCGTCAAACTAAAAAGTCCCGTTATTAACGGGATATGTTTGGGTGTGCGCTGCTTGATAACAGGGGAGGCTAGTGTATTGGCAAAGCCGATGGCCAAGGTTAGCAGTAATGTCCCGATTAAAAACCCAGACCAAGTAGGGATAACCGTACGAACAATCATCCCTAGGGTTAATAGTCCAATCATCGCAATCAGCGTATTTTCCAGTCCGAATCGTTTGCCAATGGTTGGAGAGATGAGCGCCCCAATCGCAAACGTTAGCATAGGAACTGCGCCTAGCCAGCCAATTTGAAACTCGGAGATATCGAGGGCTTCTTGCACTACTGGGGCAATAGAGCCAAGCGCCACGATAGGCGCTCGCATATTGGTCGCGAGCAGTATGATGGCACACAGCACTAGCCAAAAGGTAAAACGTGAGGAGGGCAAACTGGATGAAGAGGATAGATTAGATGAGGTAGACATAGCAATACAACGATAACAGCGAAAAAAGACACGTTATTCAACATCGCCGACGTATCGCCGCTTATCAAACAACACCTATCAAAGAACATCATAGAGAGTGTAACAAGAGACTAGCCGTTAGCCTAGATAAACTAGAGAACATTTGAAGAGTTTTTCATGAAAGTATCTTCTCATATTTTTGCTATTAATTAGCATGACATGATTGAGCAGATAGTGAGAGTGCAATCTAATATACGGACACTCTAATGTACGGCAATTACTTCAAACGCTGACTACGATAGGCGATCATAAAGGCTTTCGGCAATAAAATAGCGCCAAGTCATCTTCGGACGACTTGGCGCTATTATAAGAACAGATGTTAGCTAAATACTATCTGTGTCCGGTAACCTGTGACAGTCTTATACAGGCTTGCCCAACTGCGCAGCTCTCAATGCATTTTCTTGTTGTTCAGAAATAATAGAGTCGCATTTGTTAGGATCATCGCCGCAGTATGAGCATTTTTCGTTGCCCATCAGTTTAGCGACACCACCACAAGATCCTCTAAGCGGCTTTTTTTTGACCATATAACCGACACCCATAAAGATAAAAAATAGGACAAAGACGGTAAAGGTAATGGCAAGCATGGGAAGCAATTGGCTAAGCATAGAGGAAACCTCGTTTTTTAAAAGTGGGACAGTTGAGACGAAAAACAGCACTCTGTCTCCGATAACAACGATAGGTTAGTATAGCAAATTTTGGTATCGCTCGTTGTACGTTATCGTACTCTCTTGTTTCAGATCTATAACGTTGCTAAGGTTTTTTATCGGCACGCAATGCTTGCATAGCAGGGGTTTGTATCACTTGCCAGTCATCGATACTATCATCAGAGCCATCGGCTTTTGCACGATCAGTCAACACGACAAACATAGCTGCTAGATTTTGTGCTTTAGCGACCTCCACTGCTTTGTGATAGGGCATAGCAGTGAGTGCAGTGGCCCAAGCATCAGCCAATGCGACGGAATCCGCTGCAACCGTGACTGAGGGCGCGCCGCCTGCGATAGGCTCTCCAGTGGTCGGGTCAATGGTATGGCTATAGCGTTTGCCGTTAAATATAACGGAATTGCGATAGTTACCAGAGGTTGCCAGATGCATTTGGGTCGCTGTGTTTTTTGGTTGGCGAATCGCAGAGATACTTTGGCGCTCGCTGACCGTACTGCCTTCGATAGGCGCATCAATCGCAATTTGCCATGGCTGCTGTTGGTTGTTCACACCAGAAGTCGAAATCTCTCCACCAATCTCAACCATATAATTGCGAATTTTATAGTCATCTCTCAATACATCCGCGATGACATCGACGCCATAGCCTTTGGCAACTGCTGAGAAATCAAGACCGACACCGTCTTTGGTTTTATAAACGGTTTTATCTTTTTGTACGACACTCTCAAAATCGACCAATGCTTTTGCTTGGGCAATCTCTAATGCGGTTGGCGGACTTTGTAAGCGGTCAACGGTCATGGTGCTGCCAAAGCCCCACGTTTCTACCAATGGCATCACAGTCGGATCAAAAGCACCGCCAGATTGTTCATAGACGATGCGTGAGACGTCGAGCACGCGACTAAAATCTGCATCGATGGTGATAGGTGTGTCTTTGCCCAGTTGATTGAACTTGGATATGGTTGAATCGCTTTGATAAGTCGACATGCTGTCATTGATTTGTTTTAGACGCTCATCGATTGAGGCTTTGATGGCGGCTTCATCTGCATCTTCAGGTAGCTGATAGCTAATGTGATAGCTTGTACCCATGGTCTCACCAATCAGATAGTCATAATCTGGTGTTTGTTGACAAGCGCTGAGGCTTACGAGGCTGGCAAGACTAACAGTGCCAAACAAAGCGTTTTTGGTGGTTTTTTCGGGAAGTGAGCGCGGTATCGTATTTTTCATAATATAGTCAGTATGGTGCAAAAATGAGAAGGGGTGTAAAACAAGCTTTGCTTATTTTACACCCCTTAAACCCAAAAGTACCCATGATGACAACGTTAAGTGACAATTTGGTTAATGACCAACATTAGGTCACCTGTGATTCACGAATCAGCTTATAGAGTTTAGGCGGTGACACACGGTTGACTCGGGTTGCCAGCTTTTCTTTTTTGCCAGCGACGATGATGTATTCTTCACCTTTTGTGAGCGCCTTCACAACTTGTTTGGCGAACTCTGCCGCAGTCAACCCTTTCTGGGTGGCATCATCCATCGTACCTTGTGCGCTACCATCACCTGTTAAGGCATTGATAGAAACATTAGTCTGGATAAATCCTGGAAATATCGTCGCAACCTCTATCCCTTGATTATGTAACTCCGCCCGCAAGCTGTTTGCCCACATATGCAGCGCCGCTTTGGCAGCACCATACGCGCCGCGATACTGAGTCCCTAACAGACCAGCTACGCTAGACACCATAACCACTTTGCCGCCACCTTGCGTGATCATATCTGGCAGCACCAATCGTGTCAGGCGAGTCTGGGCAAAGTAATCTATCTCCATGATTTGACGCTCGACCTCTTCATCAGTATCCATGATGAGCGCGCGTTGACTGATACCGGCATTGTTAATCAGCCAATCGATCTTTCCTACTTGCGCTATCGCCATCTCATAAGCAGATTTTGCTTGACTGGCATCACTGATATCAAAGGGAATGACAATATGTGTGCTAGCACGCTTGCAGCTTTGTTTGACCGTGTCTAATCTTTCCTGATCGCGTCCGCTTAAAATAATCCTAGCACCTTTTTTAGCAAAGGCAATGGCAAGGGCTTCTCCAATACCGCTAGAGGCACCTGTAATCCAAATGGTGAGATCTTTGTATTTCGTTTTCATAAGCATCCTTACTTAATGGTTAGATAGTTCATCATATAGGATAATAAAGCCAGTCTACTAATTAGATTTGTAGTCTCAACAACCACGATTGTATCTAGAAAAAATACAAAAAAAAGAGCCTCAATTGAGACTCTCTTTATATATGTTTGTCAGTTCAATACTTTGATTAACCACCAAAGTCATCAAGCATGATGTTTTCGTCTTCAACGCCCATGCTGTGCAGCATGTCGATGACGGCAGCATTCATCATCGGTGGCCCACACATGTAGTATTCACAATCTTCTGGGTTCGGATGATTTTTCAGATAGTTTTCGAGCAATACATTATGGATGAAGCCTGTTGGACCTTCCCAGTTATCTTCTGGTAATGGGTCAGACAGTGCGACATGCCACTCAAAGTTATCAAACTCTTCTTCTAGCTGGTCATAGTCTTCAACATAGAACATCTCACGAATAGAACGAGCACCGTACCAGAAGCTAATCTTACGATCAGTGTTCAAGCGTTTGAGCTGATCAAAGATATGTGAGCGCATTGGCGCCATACCAGCACCACCACCGACAAAGATCATTTCAGCTTCAGTTTTCTTGGCAAAGAATTCACCATAAGGACCTGAAACCGTCACTTTGTCACCAGGGACTAGACTAAATACCCATGAAGACATCTTGCCTGGCGGGATACCCTCGCCGCCACGTGGCGGTGGAGAAGCGATACGGATATTAAACTTAATCAGGCCGCGCTCTTCTGGGTAGTTAGCCATAGAGTAAGCACGAATCACTGGTTCATCAACTTTTGATACATAGTTGAAGATACCGAATTTTTCCCAATCTTCGCGGTACTCTTCATCAACCACAAAGTCTTTGTAATGCACTTCATGCGGTGGCGCTTCTAGCTGTACATAACCACCAGCGCGGAAGTTTACTTCTTCGCCTTCTGGAATTTTAAGTACCAATTCTTTAATGAAAGTGGCAACGTTATCGTTAGAGATAACTTCACATTCCCATTTTTGCACATCAAAGAATTCAGGATCAATCTCAATTTTCATGTCTTGCTTGACGGCTACCTGACAAGCCAGACGCATGTGATTGCGAATCTCACCTTGAGTAAAATAGCCTTCTTCGGTCGGCAGAATAGATCCGCCGCCTTCGATAACGCGGCAACGACACTGCGCGCAAGTACCACCGCCACCACATGCTGAAGATAAGAAAATACCTTCGCTCGCAAGTGTTTGCAGTAGTTTACCGCCCGCTGGTGTCACCACGTCATTATCGGAATTATCATTGATATGGATAGTAACATCGCCTGAACTGACCAGTCTTGAGCGCGCCGCCAAAATAATAGCGACAAGGCCCATGATGATCAAGGTAAACATAGCAACGCCACCAATCGCCGTAGCGTAATCCATGGTAGGTATCCTTAATCTATGGGGTAGGGGTGCGGTAGCATAATCTATGCTGTAGCCGAACCTCTACCGAATAAATGAATTAAATAGGTCAAATAGCTAACTAAAGTCTTAAGCTTAGCGGTTTAAATGGACATACCACCGAACGACATAAAGCCGAGCGACATAAGACCAACCGTGATAAAAGTGATACCGAGACCACGCAGCGGTGCTGGAATATCTGAGTATTTTAGTTTTTCACGGATACCTGCCAATGCAGTAATAGCAAGTGCCCAACCGAAGCCTGCACCCACACCATAGACAACAGATTCACCAAAGTTATAGTCACGCTCAACCATAAATAGTACACCACCTAAGATGGCACAGTTTACAGTGATTAGTGGTAAGAATACCCCAAGCGCGTTATAGAGACTTGGCACAAACTTATCCAAGAACATCTCTAAAATCTGTACGGTGGCTGCAATCAAACCAATATAACTGAGCAAGCCTAAAAAGCTCAAGTCGATATCGGGGAAACCTGCCCATGCCAGTGCCCCATCTTTTAGGATGAACTGGAATAGTAAGTTGTTTAATGGAACCGTAATCGCCATGACGACGACGACAGCAACACCAAGACCAATAGCGGTTGAAACTTTCTTGGATACTGCCAAGAAAGTACACATACCTAAGAAGTAGGCAAGTGCCATATTCTCAATAAAGACTGAGGTTATAAATAAACTAACATAATGTCCCATTAGTGACCGCCTCCATGTGCCATGCCTTTAGACTGCGGCTTCATTACAAACTCAGCTTCTTCAACCTGTTCTGGTTTCCAAATACGGATGATGACAATGAACAAAGCAATAATAAAGAATGCTGACGGTGGCAACAATAATAGGCCGTTTGGTATGTACCAACCGCCGTCAGTCACTGGTTGTAGAATAGTGATACCGAACCAAGTACCTGCGCCTAATAGCTCACGGATAGTGGCGACGAATAGCAGTACCGCAGAGTAGCCAAGACCATTACCAATACCATCTAAAAAGCTTGGTACAGGTGGGTTGCTCATAGCAAATGCTTCAGCACGACCCATCACGATACAGTTCGTGATAATCAGACCAACGAAAACTGACAAGCCTTTACTCACATCATAAGCGACGGCTTTTAGGACCTGATCGACCAAGATAACCAATGAGGCAATGATGGTCATCTGTACGATGATACGAATACTTGATGGAATCTGTTTACGAATAATCGAGATAAAAAAGCTCGAAAATGCCGTTACCAGTGTCAATGCTACACACATAACCATGGCATTTGCCATGCTTGTGGTAACCGCTAGTGCCGAACAGATACCTAAGATCTGTAGGGCAATAGGGTTATTATCAAAGACAGGCGAGGTTAAAATACTTTTAGTGTCAGCCATGTTAAGCCTCCTTGCCGTTTGCTACTGGTAGTTTGGCTGCCAGTTCGGTTTTAGGTTGAGCGGTTTGCTTTGATTGATTTGCTTGTGTTTCTGCAGTATCAACTGTCTGACCACCCTCTTTGCGCAGCATATCTAGATAAGGCTTATAACCTTGCTCGCCTAACCAAAACTGAATCATGTTACTGACGCCGCGGCTAGTCAATGTCGCACCACTGATACCATCAACCCAGTTGTCTTTTGGATTACCTGCTTTGGTTACACCAGTGGCAACGTTACCATTCTCATCATAAGATTGGATGCCGGTCCACTTGGCACGCCACTCTGGCTCTTCGATACGAGCACCCAAACCTGGGGTTTCTTTATGCTCATAGAAGCTGATACCTTTAATAGTATTCATGTCGCTTTCAAGCGTCAAGAAACCATAGATAGTGCCCCATAGTCCGTAACCTTGAATAGGCAATACGACCACTTCAGGTTGACCAGCATCGTCTTTTTTGACATAGACTTTGGCATATTTAGGCTTACGACCGATACCCGCAGGATCATCGTTGCCTAGGTCGTCACTCAATGCTTGGTTCTTAGTCGCTTGACTAGCGTCATAAGCATTGCGATCAGGGATACCCGCGTCTGCTAGCGTTGCATCATCGACATAGTTGCCTTTGTTTAAGTCAATAATCTCGATATCAAAGTCTTTGAAACGTTCGGCAACATCGTCTTGTGTGTCAGACTCAGCATCGTACATGTCGGCCGCAACTAAGATGTTTTTGTTACGATCTAAACGCGCGTTTTCAAGCTGAGCTGGCTTTAGGCCAACCGCAACGGCTGAGACCAATACTGAACACACCAAGCATAGCGTCAATGCCACACTAATGGTTTTCGCATTATTACTTTTGGGCTTGGACATAACGAACCCTCCGAGCTGTTTGGCGTTTGATGTTTGCTTGGGTCACAAAATAATCAAACAATGGCGCAAATAAGTTGGCGAATAGAATAGCCAGCATGATGCCTTCTGGAAAAGCTGGGTTGATGACACGAATCAATACCGTCATAAAACCAATCAAGATACCATAAGCCCAGCGGCCTTTATTGGTATGTGCAGCTGAGACTGGATCGGTTGCCATAAACACCGCACCGAAGGCGAAACCACCGATGACTAAGTGCCAATAGAATGGCAAGTTCATCATCATGTTGTCTTTAGAGCCAATCATGTTGAAGATAAGCGAGGTAGCCACAAGACCAACCACACAACCTGCCATGATGCGCCATGAGGCAATACGCGTCCATAGTAGAACAACGGCACCCATTAAGATTGCTAGTGTTGATACTTCACCGATACTGCCTTGCATGTTACCGAAGAATGCATCACTCCACGTAATCGCATTACCATAGACATCGACGAAATCTTGAGGAGAGACACCAAGTGCAGCAAGACCGAGAGGCGTTGCTCCTGAGAAACCATCAACCGCTGTCCATACAGAGTCACCAGACATATAGGCTGGATAAGCAAAGTATAGGAATGCACGACCCGATAGGGCAGGGTTAAGGAAGTTTTTACCTGTACCACCGAATACTTCTTTGGCTACGACCACACCAAAGATAATACCCAAGGCAACTTGCCATAAAGGAATATCTGGTGGTAGACATAGTGCAAATAGTACCGAGGTCACAAAGAAGCCTTCGTTGACTTCATGCCCGCGTACCACGGCAAAGATAATCTCACAGAGAATACCAACGGCAAACGTCACAAGGTAAATAGGTAGGAACTGCATGGCACCGTAGACAAAACTTGCCCAGACACTGTCTGGGTTATAGCCTGCCATGCTAGTGATAACCGTACGCCAGCCTTCAGGCTGCAAGCCAAGCTGAGCAACCGCCGTTAGCGCTTGATGACCGATATTGTACATACCCCAAAACATCGCTGGGAAAGTACATAGCCATACAGTAATCATAATGCGCTTTAGATCAATCCCGTCGCGTACGTGTGATGACGCGTATGTGGTTGAGTCTGGTTGACGCAAAAACGTATCAAACATCTCAAAGATGGCATAGTATTTTTCGTGTTTGCCGCCTTTGGTAAAAGATGGCTCCATACGATCGAACATATTGTGTAAAAATTTCATCGTGGTTAGCCCTCCAGTTCGATGCGCGTTAAGTTATCACGCAAGATATCACCGAATTCATATTTGCCAGGAGATACAAAGGTGCATAGTGCCAAATCTTCTTCATCCAACTCAAGTACGCCTAAATCAACAGCGACCAACATGTCTTCGACAATCAAAGCACGTAGTAGTTGGGTTGGCAGATAGTCTTGTGGCATGACTTCTTCATAGACACCAATTGGCACCATCGCTCGCGGTGAGCCATTACTCGTGGTGGTAAAGTTGTACTTTTTGCCACCAAAAAACTGAGAGATATAGATAGGCAGCTTTGAGAAGCGGTTTTTACCTGGCGTAAAGAAGTGGAACGCTGGGCGCTCATGACCTTCCGTCAGCACACTGATCTGATTATGAAAACGACCAATATAGGCAATATTGCTAAACACTTTGCGACCAGATAATACCGAACCTGAAATGATACGGTTCTCGCCAGCTGCTAGCCGACCTTTAGTCAAGGCAGTAATATCAGCACCGCGTTCAGTCATAACTAAGTGTGGGTTACTGACAGAAGGGCCTGCTAAGCTAATCAAGCGAGGTGTGTATAGACGGCCAGTGGTAAATAGCTTACCGATTGCAATCACGTCTTGATAGCCAATCGTCCAGACACTTACGCCACGCATGATTGGGTGTAAGAAATGAATGTGCGTACCTGCCAGACCTGCTGGATGCTTACCAGAAAAACCGTGATATTCAGTGGTATTATTGACAGCAGTTTTTGCCACAGGGGTCAACTGAGTCTCACCATGGTGGCAGACAAAGGTCTTTGGACTAAGCGTAGAGAGTACGGCAAGTCCATCATTGAATGCTTGCAGCTGCTCATTGATCACAAGCATCGGGTCAAAGGCTAATGGATTGGTATCCGTTGCTGTGACAAAGATGGCATGTGGACGAGCACCAAGTTCTGGCGCGCGGCTAAAGGGGCGCGTACGAAACGCGGTCCATTCACCAGAGGCAACCAATTGGGTTTCAACGACTTCAGAGTCTAGGTCAGCAAGCTGCTGTGAGTCATAGCGCTCGAAGTCTACTTCTTCACCATTTGGGTCAACCGCAATCACAAGACTTTCGAACACTCGACGGTCGCCACGTTTGATCGCGACGACTTTGCCAGCAGCAGGTGCCGTATAGATAACGCCAGCACGTTTTTTGTCTTCAAAAACGGGCTGACCTTTTGCTACGACGTCACCTTCTTTGACATTCATTGTGGGCTTCATGCCTACATAGTCATAGCCAACAAGGGCTACATGTGTCGGTTGGTGCTCAGATATCTCGCGGGAGGGTTCACCAGTGATGGGCAAATCCAAACCTTTTTTGATGGTAATCATAAGCGAAAACTTAGTCCATAGTCTAAAACGATACCAGACATCCTGTGTGGTATATCGATAGTATGAGCAGCTATATCTATCAAAAAAGAGAATGACTTCCTATTTCCATAGTGAAATAGTGACAAAATCTTTTCAACGGTATGGCATGATCATAACTACTAGTAAGAGCATTAACGCTGACCTTAGACTCCTTAACAACACGTTAATGTCTTATTCGAATTACCAAAGTGGCGTCTGGCTACCAAGGTGTATGCCAAAACCATCTTATTAAAATCAATCACCAAAGCTTGTGGCTCAAGAGAACTCTTTATAAACAGACAGTCTTATCATACGTTTCATTGAAATTTAAAACTTGCAACACCAGTATCATTGACCATATCTGCCTTATCAGTGCTATTGAAGACACTCAATGGCTCAAAGCGGTGGTCAACTAACGATCTATAGAGGTAGATGATACACTGGTTAAAAGACAAACTATCTCAGCGGGTTATAGGTCAGAGTTACTCATTATAAGCCGCTGTAGATATGGTCATAACTGTTTTAATTTGACTGGCTAATGATAGAGATTTATGAGGTATTTGGTCGAGTTTAATACGGTAGGATTGAAGGTCTAAGAGCTGATGGTTGAAAACCGTAACTAGCCCTGCTTAGCAATATATTGGCCAATCTTATACAGTCACACTAAGCCATTGCTTGATCCATTCTAATCATCATGTCGTATTAACCAGTCGTGATGACTGAATAAAACCATAATACATCGTTGCTTCACATAACTACTATCACACAGAAACAAATAAAATTTACCTAGGATTATACGCTAAATTGACCTAAAATTGCCAGTCAGTAATAGAATTTAACGAATGTTGGTGGTGCATCTACGCACTAAAACTTATGGTTATGATTGTCTGATTTCTATTATTTTTCATCTACCTATGGGCAGGTTTTTAAGCCATGTATCGCCCAAATCGCTTTATGGTGGCGCTTTTTATTATTGTGTAACGCTTAACGATTGTTTCATTTTCAAAAATGTAATTAACCAAAGTTATTACTATTATTTTGCTTTATAAGGAATGCTATATGTGTGCTGTGCCTGTTATTATCCCGGCGATTGATTTAAAAGATGGTAAATGTGTACGTTTAAAACAAGGCCGTATGGAAGATGATACGGTATTCTCTGATGATCCAGTAGCAGTAGCAGCGCGTTGGGTCGATGAAGGCGCACGTCGACTACATTTGGTCGATTTGAATGGTGCTTTTGATGGCGTGCCAGTACATAGACAAGTGGTCAATGATATTGCCAAGGCTTATCCGAATCTGCCTATTCAATTAGGCGGCGGTGTGCGCAATATGAATACCATTGAGCAATATATTACCGCAGGGCTGACATACATCATCATCGGTACAAAGGCCGTTGAAGATCCTAATTTTGTCGCTGAAGCTTGCCGCGAGTTTGGTGGTCATATCATCGTCGGTATCGATGCCAAAGACGGTATGGTTGCTACCCATGGTTGGGCAAATGTCACAGATACCAAGGCAACTGAGCTCGCCAAGCGTTTCGCTGATGTGGGTGTCTCCTCTATCGTTTATACTGATATTGCCCGTGATGGCATGATGCAAGGCGTCAACGTCGAGCAGACTGTAAACCTAGCGCGTGAAGGCGGCCTACCAGTGATTGCATCGGGCGGCGTAACCGATATGAAAGATATTGAGCTATTAAAGCCTTATGGCGATTGTATCGAGGGTATCATCACTGGCCGTGCTATATATGAAGGTACGCTAAGCTTAACTGAGGCGCAGATTTATCTAGATCGTAAATAAGCAGTAAAAGCTTATTTATAACAATCAGTCATAAAGATTAGCAATAAAATTTAGTAAAAAAAGCAAAGGATGCTTATGGCCACTTACTTTGACCGTTCAATGATACGCTGTGTTATAACAGCCTTGGGTCAAATGGTATTGCTACTAAGCATCCTTTGTACGTGGCCAGCCTATGCTGCTGGAGAAGAGCTTTCTGGTATTACAGCAGCGTTAGGTATAGAGAGTTCAGAGGCGCCAGAACCTGATAGCGCTATCACTACAGACAGCGAAGCATCAGCACCCGCCACCTCAATACCGACACCTGCCCCGCCACCAGTTATCAGTGGCGAAAGCACCAATAATGCCCAAATTGAAACCACACCCACACCGCAAAAAGACAATGACATTCGTCAGCGTATCACTGGTATTTTCTCAGAAATCGAAGGCTTACAAGCTATTAATATTAGCGTCACCCAAGGAGTAGTCACCCTAACGGGAGAAACGGCTAACGAGAAAAAAGCCCAGCAAGCCATTAATTTAACCAATCGCCTAACTGACGTGGTTACTGTAGAAGATAAAATAAATCGTACGTTAGATGTTCAAGAGAATGTCTCGACGGTTTATCAAGGCCTAAAAGCACAGGTAGCAAATCTAGTAAAGGCATTACCACTACTGCTAGTCGGTATCATTATATTTGCCTTAGTGACATGGTTTGGTAGCTGGTTGTCTAGACGCAAAAAAATGTGGCAACGCCTGACGCCTAACCCTTTCGTCGCTGAGCTGCTGTCGCAAACGGTCAAAGTCATCTTTATTATTTTTGGTCTGATTCTAGCGCTGAGTCTGATAGGGGCAGAGACTATTTTAAGCACATTGCTTGGCGGTGCTGGTGTCATTGGTATTGCAGTTGGTTTTGCGGTCAAAGATACCATTGAAAATTATATCGCATCCCTAATGCTCAGTATTCGTCAGCCTTTTCGTGCCCGTGATCATATTGTGATTAACGGGCAAGAAGGGATAGTTGTCCGCTTAACCTCACGCGCGACGATACTAATGACGTTAGACGGCAACCAGCTACGTATTCCCAATTCTGAAGTTTTTAAGGGTACTATCCTCAATTACACCAAAAACCCTGAGCGTCGCTTCACTTTTGAGTTAGGTGTCGATGCCAACGATGATCCATTGGCTGCTATCAAAGTGGGTCTAGATGCGATACATACGCTAGATTTTGTTTTGGATGAGCCAAAAGCGATTGCCGTCATTACCAATGTAGGCGACTCTAATATTGTTTTGGAGTTTCAAACTTGGGTCGATCAATCTCAGACAGACTTTGCTAAAGCACGCAGTATCGCCATTCGTGAGACCAAACATGCTCTAGAGAATGAGGGCTTTAGTCTGCCTGAACCTATTTATCGCTTACGTTTTAATAATAAACTAGAAAAAGCTTTTGAGACGATGCAGGGCAGTGCGAGAAATGTTGAATCTGATATGACAGTGACAACGAGCACTCCTGAACCTACAGTCAAACATCAGAATGATGACAGTCATACTGATGATCAAGATAAAAAGCAAGCGAAGGCACGAGCCAAAGTGATTTTACAAGGTCGTAATGCAGATGATGTTCTCGACGCTCGTCCTAATGACAAGCTGATGGAAAAAGTCGAGCAAGAGATTGCACAAAGCTCAGATGATACCGATTTACTGAACAGTAATAGTCCACAAGAGTAGTAGTATCAGACACATGTTAAATTAGGCATAAAAAGTGCAACAAAATCTATATTTGAGGTTTTATCAAATACGGAGCTTTTTATGGAAATGAAACATTTAATTATATTTGCAGTGATTGGTATCGTGTCACTGCTTGGTTTTAATATCATCAATGGTAATAGTCGTGAGCAAAACAGAGAAGCGATGGTTAGCAGTACCGCTCCTGAATCATCTACAGTAACGGTAGCCCCTGAGCCAGATACTAGCGGTAGCTTAACAGATATCACCAGCCAGCCACTGGGTCAGCAGCCCAAAGCCATAGTAGATAGTGCCACTAGCAAAATCGATCAAGCACAGCAAGCTGAACAAGAGCGCATGGATCAAATCAGCAGTACGCAATAATGGATTGCCTAGCCTGTAGTTGAAAAAAGCAAAAAAAAGGCTAACGATAACGTTAGCCTTTTTTAGTTAATAGCTCAGTCCAAACTTAACTTTTTTTACTGGCACTTCTACGATTGTTATTTCTTTTCGTAGGACTCTTTTTCGCTTGCTCTTTCTTAGGTTGGTCTTTTTTCGTCTGATTCATGGCGCTAGACTGCAGTTTGGCTTTTAAATCAAAGTCAATCTGCAGCAAGTCCATATTGACACCAGCGACCTTCACTTTAACTGAATCACCAAGTCCAAATACGGTACCCTTGTCCTTGCCAATAAGCTGTTGTTGCTGCTCATCATAAACAAAGAAGTCATCACCAACATTCGAGATGTGTACCAAACCGTCGATGTATAGGTCAGCCAAGGTCACAAACAAACCAAAGCTAGTGACCGTGGTGACAACACCTTCGAACTCTTCACCGACATGATCTTTCATGTAATGACATTTGAGCCATGACTCTACAAAACGCGACGCTTTTTCTGCACGGCGTTCTGTGTCTGATGTTTGCGTACCAGCACCTTCAAGAGAAAACTCCATAACAGGCTGTGAGCTATTGGTTACTTTTGCTTTAATCGCACGATGCAGCATCAAATCAGGATAACGGCGAATAGGCGATGTAAAGTGGCTATATTCGTCATATGCCAAGCCAAAGTGACCAATATTGTCAGGTGCATAGTTGGCTTGCATCATCGAACGCAATAACATGCTATGAATACTGATCGCATCTGGTCTGTCTTTAGTCGCTTCAATAATGCGCTGATAATCCGCTTGCGTTGGATTCTCTTCTGGGAATGGTAAGCCAAAGTTCTTCGCATATTCATGAATACGCATCGACTTTTCACCATCAGGCTTATCATGGTTACGATACAAGACTGGCAGTTCATGCTTGAGCGCAAAGTTTGCCGCACAAGTATTGGCAAGCAACATGCATTCTTCGATGAGCTTCTGAGAATCACCACGAGTACGCGGTAGGATAGCCTCAATGCCACCTTTTTCATTGAACTTGATATACGTCTCAACGGTTTCAAATTCCATCGCATGACGTTCTTCACGTTTTTTAACCAATAGCTCATAAAGCTGATGTAACGTGTCGACAGATTTTTTGACGTCTTTATTACCCGTTAATGATTTCGGCAGTCTTTTGTCATTCGGATTCACAAGATAATCGTTTACTTGATTATAGGTTAAGCGTGCTTGCGAATGCATCACTGACGGATAGAACTCGTACCCTGTGACCTTACCGGCGCGTGATATTTTAATATCAGCAACCATGCATAGGCGGTCAAGATCAGGATTCAATGAGCATAGACCGTTAGAGAGCACTTCAGGCAGCATCGGAATCACGCGATGCGGGAAATATACTGAGGTACCACGCTCGTAGGCATCTTGGTCAAGTGCTGAGTTTGGTGTCACATAATAGCTGACATCAGCAATGGCCACTACCACACGGTAATTACCGCCAGAGCGTTTTTCAGCAAATACAGCATCATCAAAGTCACGGGCATCTTCGCCATCAATAGTGACAAGGGGCAGGTGACGTAAGTCTGTGCGACCTTTTATGTCTGCTTCAGTGGGTTCTTGATAGCCGTCAGCTTGTTTAAGTGTGGCTTCACTAAAGTCTGATGGGATGTCATAGTTAAGTAGCGTGGTCTCAATGATCAGCTCGCGATCATTGTCATCAGACAATACTTCGGTAATCTTACCAGTGGCAAACTCATGCTGATTTGGCCAATCAATGATATCGACTTTGACAGGTGCACCTTGCTTAATATTTAGTGCCTCTACATTGTCATCAGTGACCGTAATCGGCTGATGATTATTCGGACTACCAAGCTCGACGCAGTAGCCATCCTCGTCACGAGCCAGCGTACCGATGAAGTTATTTTGGCGACGTTCGACGACATCAACGATGCGACCTTCTGTACGGCCACGGTTGTCTGTTGACGTACCGACAGCGGCTACTGTGTCACCATTGAATACCCAGCGCATTTGCTTTTCGTGCAAAAACAAGTCTGGCATATCGCTCAAAACAACAAAACCGAAGCCTTTTGGATGTGCAGATACCATACCAGTGACAATATCTTGCTTAGTCACAGTACGGTAGCGATAGGGACGGCCGTCGCGATTCACTTGACCATCGCGTGCCATGGCTTTTAGGCGATTGCCCAAAGCATCAAATTGGTCAGGATCATCAATATTGAAGGCTTTTGCCAACTGTTGATGTGTGACTTCCCCATGCTCATTAATCGTGCTGAGTATCAGCTCGCGACTAGGGATAGGATTGTCGTATTTTTTTGCCTCACTTGAGGCGTTTGGATCATTCCAACTCATAAATTACCGTATCTATTTTTAACATTATTAATAGGAGCTATCTTAACACGAACGACGTTGCAATATCTTGCGTCAATTGTCTTATGTGCATTCGGTAGCAGGAAGCGGTCCATTTTTAGCAACCGCTATAGGGACAAATCAAATATTGATATCAACACCACTAGATTGATTGGTGATTTTCTTACTATCTAGCTCTTTTGAGACTTCTAGTACCGTGGTTTGATTTGATTTATCCAAGTATTTTTGTGCTTTATCGACTTCAGTGGTCAGTGTATTGACCGTTTGTTTCATGTTTTCTAGTGCTTCAATTTTATAATTACTAATCATATCCATGGTGTCATAGACATTGTTAAAGGCATTTTGAAGCTTGTCAAGCTCAATGCTACTGCTGGTCGCTTGCTCATGAATCTCACTTGACTGGCGCTTTAGCATGGCTGAGGTTGATTCAATCAAGCTACTCGTGGTTTTATTCAATGCAGTAATTTGATCAAGAACCAGTTTTTGGTTGGTCATGGCTTGCGCGACGACGACAGCTGTACGTAGTGCCGACACGGTCGTCGTGGTGGCACGATCGACACCTTTGATCAACTCTAGATTATTACGGCGAATGGTATCAAGCGCCAAATAACCTTGTATATTCACTGCTAACTGGGTCAAGAAATCCGTGTTTTTTTGACGAACATAAAACAGCATCTCTTCTTTAATGACGCGTGCTTTTTCAGGATCGGTCGCTTCTATTGAGTAGACCTTTTGCTCTAACTGCTCATCGATCTTTTTACCGATATAGATATATTGGCGAATCGACTGCATCAGCTCCCACATATTGACTTTTTCTTGCTCAATCATTGCATTGTCTTTGAGCAATTCGTCTTTACCATTATAAAGACTGGTGACCACGGCATTGATATGCGATTGTGCTGATTCATATTGGCGAAAGTAGTCTTGTACTTTATTACCAAACGGGATGAGACCGAATAGTTTGCGCGAACTGGTTAGCTCTTTTTTACTTGGATCTAAATCTTCTACGATACCGCGCAATTCAGTCAATGACTTTGCAATAGGGGAGTTGTCAAACAAACTGTCATTGAGACTTTTTGCAGGCAAATCGAGCATCCGGTTAGAGACTTGCGCTGATTCACGAATCTCTTTCGTACCCAAATTATGAATAGACTGTACGTTCTGTCGAAACTCGTCGCTATGCACAGAGTTGGTAATCACATGGTCGACAAAAGCATCGACTTTGGCATCCAGCTCTGGAATTTGGCTTTCATCCAACTTGACCATCTGATCTGCTTCACTTTTTTGAATTTCTTTGACAGGTTCAGGCGCAGTCAAAGAGATACTAGGCGTTCTCGCATCTTCTGGTGGGGTCAATTCTTGCATGAAATTTCCTCTGATGTTTAGGATGTTTAGGATGCGTATGATATTTTAGCGATACGGTGTTTTTTCAACAATTAGAATATGAGTAAGTAAAATAAATAGATCTTTAGATTACCGTGTAATCTGAAAGTTGAGAAGGCAGGATTTGTAAAATAGCGTCAGCCAAATATATCTGAGTGAGGACACAGCGTTAGGATAACTATCTACGTGGATAATAAAAAACCATCAATATCCCGCAGCATATTGATGGTCATAGTGATAAATATCTATGTCAGTTGACAGTGTGCGCTCAAAATAACCTTAAAAATCGATTATTTCTTTTTGGTTGGTCCAAGCAGCATACCCATCTGACGACCTTCCATCTTAGGATACTGTTCGACGTTTGAGATGTCAGCGGTGTCTTCGATGATACGATCAAGTTGTTTGCGACCGATTTCTTGGTGCGCCATTTCACGTCCGCGGAAACGGATACTAATTTTAACTTTGTCTTGATCTTCCAAAAAGCTCACGATTTTTCTCAGTTTAACCTGATAATCGGCCTCTTCGGTACTAGGACGTAGCTTCATCTCTTTGAGCTGAGTCTGTTTTTGGTTTTTCTTAGCTTCTTTTGCCTTTTGCTTTTGATCATAGAGGAAATGCTTATAATCCATGATCTTACATACTGGCGGCTTAGCTTCAGGAACTAATTCAACCAAATCAAGACTGTCTTCACGTGCCGCTTTCATCGCGGTTGCGATATCGACCACGCCCATTTGTTCGCCATCTTCTTTAACGAGACGGACTTCTTTGGCACTGATATCTTCGTTGATGTTCAAACGGTTCGACTGTTTAATAGGTATTACTCCTCATCTGTTTTTGGGGTCTGTCGGCCTTTTTTACTGACAGCGGTCTGTACTAATGTAATAAATTCAGAAACACTCATCACGCCAAGGTTTTCACCTTCACGCGTTCGGACATTGACGCTGCCCGATTCGACTTCTTTATCCCCTAATACTAGCATATAGGGAATACGTTCTAATGTTTTCTCTCGTATCTTAAATCCAATCTTTTCGTTACGCAAGTCACTATTGGCGCGCAAACCTGCATTTTTGAGCTCACGGACCACATTTTCGCAAGCATCTGCTTGTTTATCTGTGATATTCATGACCACAACTTGCTGCGGTGCTAGCCATACTGGCATCCAACCGGCATAGTTTTCAATTAAGATACCGATAAAACGCTCAAACGAACCCAAGATTGCACGGTGCAACATGATAGGGATTTCGCGATCGTTTTGTTCGTTGACGAACTCTGCATCGAGGCGCTCAGGCATGTTTGGATCTACCTGAATTGTACCGCACTGCCACACGCGTCCTAACGAATCTTTTAGACTGAATTCAATCTTTGGACCATAGAATGCACCTTCACCAGGCAGATAATCCCAGTCTAGCCCTGAACTATCAAGGGCATCTGATAAAGCTTTTTCGGCGAAGTCCCAAGACTCATCACTACCAACACGCTTTTCAGGGCGGGTAGAGAGTTTCATAATAATATTATCAAAGCCAAAATCTTCATAGACAGCAAGGGTTAGCTTAATAAAGTCAGCCACTTCTTGCTGAATCTGTGCTTGAGTACAGAATATATGGGCATCATCTTGAGTGAAACCACGTACACGCATCAAGCCATGTAGCGAACCTGATGGCTCGTTACGATGACAAGAACCAAATTCTGCCATACGCAATGGTAAATCACGGTAAGACTTTAGGCCTTGATTAAAGACTTGTACGTGACAAGGGCAGTTCATCGGTTTTACAGCATAATCACGGTTTTCACTAGAGGTCGTGAACATATTGGTTGCATAGTTGCCCCAATGTCCAGAACGCTCCCACAAGCTACGATCGACGATTTGTGGTGTTTTAATTTCTTCATAGCCATTATCATGTTGCACTTTACGCATATATTGCTCAAGTACTTGATAAATTGTCCAACCATTTGCATGCCAGAACACCATACCAGGAGCTTGCTCTTGCATATGAAACAGATTTAGCGCTTTACCAATTTTGCGATGGTCACGTTTTTCTGCTTCTTCAATACGCTGAATATAAGCTTTTAGCTGCTTTTTGTCTGCCCAAGCAGTACCATAAATACGCTGCAACTGCTCGTTTTTCGCATCGCCGCGCCAATAAGCACCTGACATTTTAGTCAGTTTGAACACTTTTAGGAATCGTGTGTTTGGCACGTGTGGGCCACGGCACATATCGACATATTCTTGATGATGATACAAGCCAAATGCTTCTTCACCTGGCATATCATTGATAAGCTTTAGCTTATAGTCCTCATTACGTGACTCAAATATCTCAATCGCTTCAGCACGTGGCGTCATTTTTTTGATAACGTCATAATCTTGCTTGATCAGCGCCATCATGCGCTTTTCAATCGCTTCCATATGATCAGGCGTAAACGGCGTCTCACTGAAAATGTCGTAATAAAAGCCGTCTTCGATTACTGGACCGATGACCATCTTCACATCAGGGTACAGCTGCTTGACGGCATGACCTAACAGATGCGCACATGAGTGACGAATGATATCGACACCGTCATCATCTTTTGGGGTAATGATTTCGACTTTAGCATCAGCGATGATAGGATCATGAGCATCGACGAGATGACCGTTTACACGTCCAGCAACGGTCGCCTTAGCAAGCCCCGCTCCAATACTTTGCGCCACTTCCATGACTGTTGTATTACCTTCGAAGTCTTTTAAGCTGCCATCGGGTAAAGTAATCGCTACCATAATCTATTCACCTATTATTGGGTCCGTTGGCAGTGATGATTGCAACCATCAATCATATAACCGTGAGACCGCATCAAGTACATCTGTTCATTGTGGGAGGTATGCATTATTTTATAAGTTGCTTGCTACTATATAGTGCAGAACTAATGGGTTGTTCAAGTGTGTTTGCCCAATGCCTATACAATAGATAATGTCTCGTCATCAAATTAATAATAAACGATTAGCAAAAATAAAATAATGCAGTCAACTGACTATTATAGCAAAGACCATCTATCAACACTAGATATCAAGGGATAGAGCATTAGGCTCAAATAAGACATGAACTGTAATATAAATATAGACTATGAAAGCGGTTTTGGACATTTCAATATAGAGTGTTTGCAAAGCTCTGTGAATTACTTCCCATATATAGTGCTTTTTATAGGAATATCAATATTAAATGAATAAGTAGGAACACACCCAGAGTAGGTGGTAGGTAAAAGATACTTCAAAGATAGTAAATGGCACTCCATGGTTAAAAAGAAGTCACTCAAAACATATTCCTAGCCATCCTTTTGACCTATCGAGAGCAATTAAAACCTAACCCATTGAAACTAATGCAGTATTATGTAGGCGATCAAACTAATCAATAAATCTTTGATAAAGGTATTGACTCAGACTTTAAACCGTCTATAATACGCCCCACAGCAAAGGAAGCTAGGCAGTAAGTTAACAAACTTATTACTTAGATTACCGAGTTGAGACAAATTATAAAACAGCTTGACAAACCTAATCATTATGATAAGATAGTCGGCTCGCTAGATAGCTTGACCCGCGAGGGATTGAGACTAAACAGCAAGAGATATAC
>NZ_JADGIN010000014.1:0-31487 GCF_016106655.1 Psychrobacter sp. NG27 | reverse complement strand
TGTATTTCTCGCATCGACTCAATAGATGCGGTATTGTAACTATTATTTATGGCTTATCCAATTGAAGACACGCCCTAACATAAACTACGTCAATTAAACATTACTCAACATACTATTACTAGCTACTTCAACCACCTATGTTTATACTCATTTTGGTAAGTAGTAATAAAGCATGATGTAACTTAGATATATGCATCAATAAAAAGAACGATTAATAATAATATTTCAAGGAGTAGTTAAATGGGTATGTTCAGTTTTGCAAAAGATATCGGTGATAAGATTTTTAATCGCGATGATGCTAAGCATGACGCGGAAACAGAAACGAAAGCCGACGCCAGCACGCCAGTACAGAGTAGTGAGCCGTCAGCACAATCAGTTGCCAATATTTTATTGCGCCGCATCCAGCAGCAAAATCTCAATATTAGTAATCTGAAAATCAAATATAATGGCTCGACAGATACGGCAGAAATTAGTGGTAATGCTAAAACTCAGGCTGATCGCGAAAAAGCCATCATTGCTATCGGTAACGTACAGAACGTCGCAAAAGTTATTGATAATATCGACATTGAAGAGGATGCACCAGAGTCGACGATGTATACCGTGAAGTCTGGCGACAGTTTGTCTAAAATTGCCAAAGAAGTTTATGGAGCATCTGGTAACTACATGACAATCTTTGAGGCCAATAAGCCAATGTTGTCTGATCCAGACAAAATCTATCCAGGTCAAGTCTTACGCATTCCTAAGCCATAGTATTTAGACAATATTAAACCAGCATTTGAAATGACGTATTAGCATTTACATACAATAAGTACAACGCAAAAAAGCCTCTTAATCATTAAGAGGCTTTTTTAATGCATAATTTCACAGAAAGTTTTTTTATTGCGCTGCCAATTTATTCTGCTGTTCAAGCAACGCCCATTCGATATGATCATCAAGCATAGGGTTATGTATGCCCAATTTGGATTGCAGTTGTTCGACTGTCTCTAAGCTGGCATTTGCGTTGCCAAGTCCAATGGCAATATTTCGTAAAAAATTAACATAACCTGTGCGTCGCAATGGGCTACCTTGCGTATTTTTCAAAAACTCAGCTTCTTGCCACTCCCACAGCTCAAGTAAACTACTGCTATCAAGCTTGTGGCGCGGGGCAAAGTCATCGACAGTAGCCAGATTGGCATATCGATTCCATGGGCAGATAAGTTGACAATCGTCGCAGCCAAAGACCCGATTGCCAATCGCGCGCCGATACTTGGTATCAATAATACCGTCATGCTCGATAGTCAAATAAGAAATACAGGCAGCAGCGTTTAGTTGGTAAGGTGCTACGATGGCTTGGGTAGGACAGATATCGATACAGGCGCTACAACTGCCACAGTGCTCTTTAACAGGCGTATCATCAGGCAGCTCAAGGCTTAAAAACAACTCGCCAAGTACAAAGAACGAACCCGCTTGTTTATTAATTAGCAAGGTATGCTTTCCTGTCCAGCCAAGCCCTGCCGCATCGGCAATAGGCCGCTCAAAGATTGGGGCAGAGTCGCTAAAAGGTCTAAAGATAAATTCTTTTTCTGAGCCAATATTTAAATGCTGCCACTCAGGTAGCATGGCTTCGATATTCAGTGCCAATTGTTTTAGGCGACTTCGCATTGTCTTGTGATAATCGCGTCCTCTTGCGTAGCGCGCAATGATACCTTGATTGGGCTGATTATTATCCTCGACAGTGCGAGGCGTGGGCGCTTGGGTCAAGTAATCCATCCGTACGCTGATGATGGTCTTCGCGCCAACCACCAACTGGTCGGGATTCGCTCGCAGATGATGATTGTTGTGCATGAACTGCAATTGTCCCTCAAAGCCTTTATCAAGCCACTGCTGTAATTGATCCATTTGCTTGGCAAACAAAGGATGATGCACAGACAAGAATCCACAGTCAGCAAACCCTAATGCTTGTGCTTGTTCTGTGATCCATTGCTTCACATCCGACGCTGTTACAAACTCGATGGACGCTTTAACTGCAATCTTGTTTTTACTTTTCTCGCTTTTAACGGGCGTGTGCTGGGTAAGCTCGGTGGAATTATTCATGTCTGATCATCAGTGATTGTATTAATACCGCTATGATAAGCCAGTGAGTCATGAGCGCAAGTATAAAAGAACATAAACTTACCTGCATATTGATACATAAATGGATGCAAGGGTTTGCTAAGCTGATATCAAAGAATATAAGTTATATCCCAATATTATAAAAACATCAGTAAAAATAGCGAGACTTAAATAAAGGGGCTTAGTCATGAAAAATCAGCTGCACTTATCATCTGCCAAAAATACCAAGCCCATTGCGCTGTATAGTAGCGAGCAAATTTATGCGATAGAACAAGCATGGTTTGCACAAGGGTATGATAGCTTTGGATTGATGCAACAAGCGGCTTGGCAAATGACGCAGCAGATAGAACTGCTTTTTGAGAAAAAATATCTGAGCCATGACTCTTCGGCTAACAATGATGTTTATCATCGCAGTGCTTATTTGCCACGCGCAAGTATCTGGGTAGGAAAAGGCAATAATGGTGGTGATGGTTGGCTCATTGCTCATTATTTGCAGCAAGCCGGCTGGCAAGTGGAGGTCATAGCAGTAGGGTTTAGTGAGCATGACCTAATCGGACATCGCCAGTCAAAGACATCCAAGCAAGAGAATATAAGCAGTGATGTCGACACTGACGCTACAAAAGCACTAAAAATAGCACTGTCTGCTAATATTAACTATCAACGCTTTGAATCGTTTGATAGGGACAAAATTAGTGATGCTGAATTAAAAGCGATGGCTTTGCCAGCAGATATATATATCGATGCTTTGTTTGGTATTGGGCTTGACCGTGTACCAACAGGTATTCATGAACAGGCAATTCACGCGTTTAACCATGCCACTGAGCAGCACTGTGCGCTATCAGTGGCAGTTGATATTCCGAGTGGGTTGATAGCCTCTACAGGGCAAGTGTTCGAGCGCATAGCGATACAAGCTGATGTAACGCTATGTTTGATTGCGCGAAAAATCGGTCTACACACCAAAGATGGCACTGACTATAGCGGAGAGGTAATCGACATACCACTGTTCCCCATTCCACACTCACTATATCAAATAGCTGATCACTGTATAGCGCCTAACAAACCATTTGTACAAGACAACTCTCAAGTAGGTGTGCCAGTTGCCACCTTATTGACAGCGGCACACAGTATGAAGCCGCGACGCCAAAACAGCTATAAAGGCAATTATGGACATGTGCTGATTATCGGTGGCAATCGTGTCGATGGCTCTCAAGGTATGGGCGGTGCGGCAATACTTTCTGCAAGTAGTACGATGGCAACGGGCGCGGGGAAGATAACCGTTGCCTGTCATGAGGACTTCCATGGTGCCCTACTAACCTCATTGCCAGATGCGATGACCATCAACTTGCATGATGTAGACGGGGTACAGACGCTGATTGAGCAAGCCAGCGTCGTGGCTATTGGCATGGGATTGGGCCGTGATGAAAAAGCAAAAGCGCTATTTATCGATTATATACAGACTGCCATAGCAGAGCAAAAATCAATCGTGATTGATGCCGATGGGCTTTATCATTTGGCATCGCTGCACAGGTGTAATCATGTACTGGTAAAAGAGCTTCGAGAATATAGCGCCAATTATCGAGTCTGCCTGACACCGCATAGTGGCGAAGCGGCTAGATTACTCGATCAAAAAATAAGCGAGGTAGAGAGAGATAGGCTAAAAGCTATCAAACAGTTGGCCGATATTTATGGTGGCGACTGGGTGCTAAAGGGGGCAGGGTCATTGGTACTAGAGCAAATAGCAGGACAACAGCAAATATATGTATGCAATGTTGGCAATGCTGGTATGGCCACTGCTGGCATGGGCGATGTACTATCTGGAGTAATGGCTGGTCTGCTTGCACAACGAGACTTAAGTGAATTATCTCGTTGTCTACACCAAGCGGTGATGATTCATGGATTTGCAGGAGACATGCTGGTTAATCAAATATCAGGGAGCCATCATAGTCAGCAGCTTTTGGTTGGTCAGCGAGGACTGCAAGCTCAAGACATGCCAGCAGCCATTCGCCATGTGATGCAATTGATGATCAATTGATCACTATTATATATCAAAAAAGTTAAGTTGCAGCATTACCACAGTATTGGCTGATTGCTTGCTGAACCCGCTCGCGCTTCAGCTCGATTTCGCGACCATCCAAGTATTGACGTTTGCCACTGGCATCCATCTCATAAATACGTCCACCAACGTTTAAGTTGGTTAGGTTATTACGCAACGATTGACAGCGCTGAGCGTTCGCCTGAGCTTCTTGCTCTTTGATGCGCGTCTCAAGCGCTGCCACTCTTTGCTCTTCTGCACTAGGGGCGTTGCTCTGACTGGCATCTGTTTTGCCAGCTAATTGTCCTGCATTGTTCTGTCGACCATCACTACGAAACTCGATCAGCTCAATATTTTTACCGACCTGCGGGGCATGTTGGCTATATTTAACTTCACCATACGCTCCAATCGACTTATAGACTTGAATGGCCTGACTGGCATTCATAGACAGCATTAGCATACACGCGGTACTTGATAATAATTTGACAGCGGTGTGTATCTTAGACGCATACGCCATAGTAGCAATCCTCTTTTTTGGTCAAAAAACAGATGTGGTCAGTCTTATATAACTTGAATACGGTATCAGGCTTGAGTGTTCTAGTATTTATTTAGTCTGCTGAACACTAATAGCGCTATTATTTGCCTTTTTTATATCCAAATTATCTTTAACGAACGATATATGAAAGTAATATTTCGATGTCTTGGTGATAACGGTAACGTACTAGCACTTGATTCTAACAAATAATACTTATCAATGTATATTATTTAATAACCAATAGTTAGGGGTAGGGTTTATAAGTTTTTCTTGACAATACGGCGCAAACCACCGAATATAATAGCTGTTGATTGGTCAGTGAGCGGCTTTTATGATATTGCCGTGGCACTTGAAAATAAGCGCTATAAGTTGCTTATCGGTGACTTAAGAGGTTCTATTTTCTTTGTGATAATGATAGGGCGCAGGTAGTAGGTATGATGACTATTATCGATCGCTGTATCCATTGTCTCCGGACTTATCCGTCTACAATGACTGAGATAAACTTATTATTTAAAATGGCTAAATGCGAACATGCAGTGGCGTTAAACGAGATATAAACACATAGCTTTGTGGTTTCCTAAATCGACTTATAAGATTTAATATGCTTATAAATCAATATTGGCGACTAAAATATGGCTATCAATATTTATAAATCTGTCGCAATGATTCGCTTGATGTTGACTCGTCGTAATCCTTAATAATAAGTCTCTTCATAGATGCGCTCGCATCTTGTCATTATATATCGATAAATCTGTCACAAACCTGACCATACATATATTGCTGTATTTGAGTAATATGCTACCTCAAAAGGACGCATTGCTTGAGTATAATAGGCAGAAATTCTTGATATGGACAAGGATTGGCTGGTGTCAAATGAAGGTAAAATAATGCTGATATTGGATTATTTTGGCCCTAAGATACCGCGAATTCTCGCCGCAAAAAAAGGTGATGACAGTGACGCAAACCACGCAAAGTCCGAATATGACAGGACATACCCAAACGGGTAATGCCGCCAAAAATTTTGAAGAAAAGCAACAACGTCTGGCAGAAGGCAGTGCACAGCCTGTGATGCTATCGGGCGCTGAAATGCTGGTACAAGCGCTGACTGACGAAGGTGTCAAATATATCTTTGGTTATCCAGGCGGTGCTGTTCTGCACATCTATGATGCGCTATTTCAGCAAGAAGCCATTGAGCATATCTTGGTGCGTCACGAGCAAGCAGCTGGCCACATGGCAGATGCTTATTCACGAGTAACGGGTAATACGGGCGTCGTATTAGCCACATCAGGTCCTGGTGCAACCAACACTGTCACTGCTATTGCGACAGCCTTCATGGACTCAGTACCGATGGTAGTGATTGCAGGTCAGGTGCCAAGTAGCCTAATCGGCGAAGACGCTTTCCAAGAAACAGATATGGTCGGTGTGTCACGTCCTATCGTTAAGCATAGTTTCCAAGTGCGCCATGCTAGCGAAATTCCGATGATCGTCAAAAAAGCCTTCTATATCGCACAGTCTGGACGCCCAGGCCCTGTCGTCATTGATGTGCCAAAAGATATGACTGCCCCTAGCGAAAAATTCGCTTATGAGTACCCAGAAGAGGTATTTATACGCTCTTACCAGCCTTCACTTAAAGGCCACAGCGGTCAGATCAAAAAAGCGGTTGAGACTTTATTAGCCGCGCAGCGTCCTGTTGTATATGCAGGCGGCGGTGTGATTTGGAGTAAGGCTCACGAAGAGTTGACCGATCTGGCTCATCGTCTGAATTTACCAGTGACCAACACATTGATGGGTCTTGGTACGTTCCCTGGCTCAGATGAGCAGTTCTTGGGTATGCTAGGTATGCACGGTACCTATGAAGCCAATATGAGCATGCATCATGCTGATGTTATTTTGGCAGTTGGTGCGCGTTTCGATGACCGCGTAACCAATAACGTCAAAAAATTCTGTCCGAATGCAACGATTATTCATATCGATATCGATCCCACTTCAATTTCAAAGACCATTCTTGCGCACATTCCTATCGTTGGTGATGTAAAGTCTGTCCTAACTGATATGTTAGAAATCGTTGGTGAAGATAAGCAACTAGAGCAGCATGCATTGCTAGATTGGTGGTCACAGATTAATGAATGGCGTAAGCGTCATGGTCTGCGTTATGACACCAGTACAGACAATGGTATCAAGCCACAAAGTGTCGTACAAGCTCTAGATAAAGTGACTAATAGCAACGCTATTATCACGAGTGACGTCGGTCAGCATCAGATGTTTGCAGCGCTTTACTATACCTATAATGAGCCAGGACAATGGCTGAACTCAGGTGGTCTTGGTACCATGGGTGTTGGTCTGCCATATGCGATGGCAGCAAAGCTTGCTAACCCTGAGCGTGACGTGGTGTGTATCACGGGTGAAGGCTCTATTCAGATGAACATCCAAGAGCTATCAACGTGCCTACAGTACAATTTACCAGTCAAAATCTTGAACTTAAATAACGCACAGCTAGGTATGGTGAAGCAGTGGCAAGACATGCTGTATGAAGGTCGCCACGCCCAGTCTTATATGAACTCCTTACCAGATTTTGTCAAATTGGCTGAAAGTTATGGTCACGTTGGTATCAAAATTACTGACCCTGCGACCATGGAAGCACAATTGGCTGAAGCGATGGCAATGAAAGACAAACTGGTATTTATCGATGTTTATGTCGATCGTAATGAGCATGTGTATCCGATGCAAATCGCTGGACAGGCTATGCGTGATATGTGGTTAACAAAAGGGGAGCGTACCTAATGCAACAACAACATCTGATTTCGGTATTGATGGAAAACGAAGCGGGTTCGTTGTCGCGTCTAGTCGGCTTGTTCTCACAGCGTGGCTATAATATCGAAACGCTCAACGTCGCGCCTACTGACAACCCAAGCATTTCACGCTTGACGTTGACGACCATTACTTCACCTGAAAGAATTGAACAGATCACTAAGCAATTGCATAAATTGATTGAAGTGGTTAAAGTGCTTAATCTAACGGATAACGTACACGTTGAGCGTGAATTGATGCTGATCAAAGTACGGGCGACTGGCAGTATACGTGAAGAGATTAAACGCAGCGCAGATATTTTCCGTGCACAAATCGTCGATGTAAATGCCAACTTGTATACGATTCAAATCGTCGGTGACAAAGCCAAACTTGATGGTTTCATTGATGTGCTTGGACGTGAGCGTATTATGGAAGTGGTTCGCTCGGGTGTTATCGGTATTGCTCGCGGCGAAAAAACGCTTAGCATTTAGTCATTATTACGACTTATTTTGATCAAGAATTATTCTAATCAAGAATTATTTATCTAAATCAACAAAGCGCTTATCTTAGTTATTATATTGGCTATAGCATAAGCGTTTACTATCCATGGCAAGCCATGATTGAAGACAAGGACTCTATTTATGAACGTTTTTTATGACAAAGATTGTGATTTATCAATTATCCAAGGTAAAAAAGTTGCCATTATTGGTTACGGTTCACAAGGCCATGCGCACGCACTTAACCTACAAGAATCAGACGTCGATGTAACGGTTGGCCTACGCGCTAACTCAGGATCATGGAAAAAAGCTGAAAATGCTGGACTTAAAGTTTCTGAAGTAGAAGAAGCGGTAAAAGCTGCTGACGTTGTTATGATTTTGACGCCTGATGAGTTCCAAAAAGAGCTTTATAATGACGTGATCGAGCCAAACATCAAAGAAGGCGCTACGTTGGCTTTCGCTCATGGTTTCGCGATTCATTATAACCAAGTCGTACCACGTGGCGATCTTGATGTCATCATGGTTGCACCAAAAGCACCAGGTCATACTGTACGTTCAGAATTTGCCAAAGGCGGCGGTATCCCTGATCTTATCGCAATCTATCAAGATGCTTCTGGTCAAGCCAAACAATTAGCATTATCTTATGCTGCTGGTGTTGGTGGTGGTCGTTCAGGTATCATCGAAACCACGTTTAAAGACGAAACTGAAACCGATCTATTCGGTGAGCAAGCCGTACTTTGTGGCGGTGCAGTAGAGCTGGTTAAAATGGGCTTTGAGACGCTAACAGAAGCGGGCTATGCACCAGAAATGGCTTATTTTGAATGTCTACATGAGCTAAAGCTTATCGTTGATTTGATGTATGAAGGCGGTATCGCTGACATGAACTACTCAATCAGTAACAACGCTGAGTACGGTGAATATGTCACAGGCCCTGAAGTCATCAACGAGCAGTCACGTGAAGCCATGCGTAATGCATTGAAACGTATCCAGTCTGGTGAATACGCAAAAATGTTCATCTCTGAAGGCGCTACTAACTATCCATCAATGACCGCGCGTCGTCGTAACAATGCTGAGCATCAAATCGAAATCACTGGCGCTAAGCTACGTGGCATGATGCCTTGGATCGGTGGCAACAAAATTATCGATAAAGAGAAGAACTAATTCTTTTTATAGATAAATATCTGATTTAGAGTAAGTTGCCCGTGTTATCAGTAGATAGCACGGGTTTTTTATGTGCAATTTTTAGCAGATGTCTGTACCCTTGTATATCTTGGTTGAAAACGGGTAATCGTTACCCAATATAAACTGTCTCTCTAATATGAGCCGGCACCTTGGTATTGACCAAAGCGCTTTTACGATCAGTATTTGTCTCTGAATAATTAAGGCAAATGATTCCCATTCTTCTTTTCCTATAGATTACAGGTTGTATGTTGTGCAAATATCTTATTCAGACTGGCTAACGCCGCAATTCGTCTATGTTATTTTTAGCGCTGTGGTAGCAGTTTTAATTTGGATAGAAGGGGAGATGCTCAAGCAAACTGACGGCAAACTGCCTCAATCTAAATTTTTTAAATTCAGCTCACTCTTAGATACGATGTGGTTTTTTATCTCGGTGTTGATGTTATACGTGATTGAACTGACACCATTGGCCATAACGATTCCTGCAGCCTACGGTCTGTATACGACTTTTGGTTGGATATATGGCACAAAACTATTAAAGCGTAAAGGCATTCCTGATTCTCCAAAAGATCTCGTCATACCAGCCAAATATATCGCCTATAGCCAATCGTTCTCCTTAGTGTTTTTTGCATTATGTTTATTGGTACTCAGCTCAGCATGGTTACCGGTAGCACAGTAGGCACTATTAAAATGTGTATCCCATAATTTTCTATCTTATTTGGTTAGAGTGAGTATTTATCGCTAGATGATGAATGCAGATGGTCCAGAAAAATCTTTTATATCAATATGATATATGACGGTGTTCTGCCCATATTGATTCATAAAGACGGTTAAAACTTATTTACAAAAATCGTTAATTTAGACTGTTACCTGCATAGAAAACTGTTATAATCAGATTATACCAAGAGTGTTTGAGGGGAGAATTTTAAGTTTTCTTTAAGAATATCTTAAATTTTGAACCGCCGCATTTAGCACAAGATACTCAGGTATATATCAATTAATCGGTGATGACACAAGTCTCGCCAACAGTTAAAGAGTCAGGAAAATTTATGTCAGATAAAGTTGAAGGCACTGTAAAGTGGTTTAATGAAGCTAAAGGTTTTGGTTTTATCGCTCAAGACAATGGCGGACAAGACGTATTCGCTCACTACAGCGCTATCCAAGGTGGCGGTTTCAAAACCCTAGCTGAAGGCCAAAAAGTATCTTTCATCTTAGGTGATGGCAAAAAAGGCCCACAAGCTGAGCAAATCGAAGCACTATAATCTCATTCGTTATTGAGTAAACTGATTTTCAGTGAACTTAATGACAATTAGATTATCAATCTGCATTGATAGCTTTGTTTGTTAAAAAAATAAAAATACTGTACCTATTTTAAAGAAAAGCAACCTCTCATCAGGTTGCTTTTTTTGTGTCATTTTTTTGAGAAAAACAAAATGCTATTGATTTTTTCACCATCGTCGTCAACTAATAAAAGAGATTAATTCAAAAAAATAATAGTAATAGATAAGGAGTTGTTATGAAATGGGAGACTTGGCTTTCAATTGACTGGCAACAAGTTATAGGCATCTCTTTGTCGGCGGTTGGATTCTATATTGGCCTGATGCTCTTTACTCGGTTGATGGGTCTACGCAGTTTTTCTAAGCTATCGAGCCATGATTTTGCTATGACAGTGGGCATTGGTAGTATATTAGCTTCGACTGTACTGTCCGATAAGCCCTCTTTGCTGCAAGGATTGTGTGCTGTGGCAGTGCTGTTTTTGATTCAGGGCGTTGTCTCACTGATTAGACGTAAAGTAAAACCACTAAAAGCTCTGATAGACAATCAGGCGATTATACTCATGGCGCATGGCGAGTATTTCTCAGATAATTTAAAAGAGGCAAATCTAAGTAGGAGTGATGTGCAAGAAGTGCTGCGTAAGAACGGCATCAAAGCTAAAACTGAGGTGTTTGCAGTTATTATGGAAACGACAGGTGATATGAGTGTCATCAAGCACAACGATGTGGCACCTGACTGGTCACTTTTCGATGACATACGTGATAGTGAATTGTTAATTGATGCTAACAAGAGTGGCAAGCAATAAGACTTGGTTACTCAATCATTTTGAATAGTTAACTTCAAAGAGATAAATAATAACAAAATACTAAGTACGTCTAGCACACAGAATGTTATAAAGGTGCAGACGCTAAAGTAAATCAATCTAAGAAAATCACAACATTATGGACTTATAGAAGGTTTATTGTAGAGTGGTGACAAATTTATGACGCATTATTCACGGCAGTGTCTTGACCTTATGGGCCTGCTCACGCAAGATACATAGGTCTGATAATAACGGTTGGCTTAGCCTTAGCAGATTTATTATTATTTATTATCGAGAGATGCAGTGTTACTATTATTTTGATAATGGCCCATCTTTTTAATGAACAATATATTTGTTGATGTAGTAATAACCTTTAGCACAATTTTGAACGACAGTTTGAACAACGATGAACCTTTGGTTCTTAACTGATAATTTTTAATTCATAACATTAATAAACGAGGAACGTATGAAAGCATTAGTAGCGGTCAAGCGTGTCATTGATTATAACGTAAAAGTTCGTGTAAAAGCCGATAACTCTGGCGTTGATTTATCAAACACTAAAATGTCAATCAACCCTTTTGATGAGATTGCTGTAGAAGAAGCCGTTCGCCTAAAAGAAGCGGGCGTCATTGATGAAATCATTGTTGCATCAATCGGTCCTAAAGAGTCGCAAGAGCAGATCCGTGCAGCACTAGCACTGGGTGCTGACCGTGGCGTATTGGTAGTGAGTGATGAAAAACCATATCCGTTACAAGTGGCTAAGATTTTAAAAAGCATCGCTGAAACCGAAGGCACAGATATCATCTTGCTAGGTAAACAAGCGATCGACGATGACAATAACCAAACAGGCCAGATGCTAGCGGCATTGATGGGTATCGGTCAGGGTACGTTTGCATCAGAAGTGAAAGTTGAAGGCGATAAAGTAAACGTCACGCGTGAAATCGATGGCGGCCTGCAGACGGTTGCTTTGGCTCTACCAGCGGTTATCACCACTGACTTGCGTTTGAATGAACCACGTTATGCTAAATTGCCTAACATCATGAAAGCGAAGAAAAAACCACTTGATGAAAAAACGCCAGCGGATTTCGGTGTTGATATGACGTCTAAGCAAGAAATTATTAAAGTCGTGCCACCTGCTGAACGCAAAGCTGGTATTACAGTTGGGTCAGTGGATGAGTTGGTCGATAAGCTAAGAAACGAAGCAAAAGTCATCTAATTTTTAATGATTGGATACTTCGTTACGGCATATCAGGTACAGGGCTATATATCCAGCGTGTTTATTTGACATAGACCATAGGCATAGCATCGATACAATTGGCTCTGTACACAAACAACCGCATGAATAGATGATACGAATAAATAAAGGATTAAAATCATGGCAATTTTGGTATATGCAGAACATGACAATGTCAGTCTAAAAAAGGCAACTTTAAATACAATCGCTGCTGCTAAGCAAATGGGCGATGATATCCATGTATTGGTCGCAGGTAGTGGTGCTCAGGCAGTCGCTGATGAAGCAGCAAAGGCTGAAGGCGTGACGAAGGTACTGCTTGCTGACAATGCTGCTTACGAGCACCAAATGGCAGGTAACATCGCGCTATTGGTTGCAGATATCGCGGGTGACTACAGTCATATCTTAACGGCTGCGACAACCACGGGCAAAAACTTTATGCCACGTGTTGCCGCTCTGCTTGATGTGAGCATGCTGTCAGAGATCTCTGGTGTGGTAGATGCGCAAACGTTTGAGCGTCCTATCTATGCAGGTAACGCGACGGCAACTGTGAAAACCTCAGAAGCTAAAGTAGTATTGACTGTACGTACGACAGCATTTGATCCTGTTGCAAGCGAAGGCGGCTCAGCCACTGTTGAGACTCTCGACAATGTACAAGAAACTGGCAAAGCAAGCTTCGTTAGTGAAGAGATGGCTAAGTCAGATCGTCCAGAATTGACCTCAGCTGGTATCGTGGTTTCTGGTGGTCGTGCATTGGCAAATGGTGAAAACTTCACTAAGTACATCGAGCCATTGGCTGACAAGCTAGGCGCTGCTGTAGGCGCATCACGTGCCGCTGTTGACGCAGGCTATGTACCAAACGATATGCAGGTTGGTCAAACGGGTAAAATCGTTGCTCCAGACTTATATATCGCTGCTGGTATTTCAGGCGCGATTCAGCATTTGGCTGGTATGAAAGATTCTAAAGTGATTGTTGCTATCAACAATGACCCAGAAGCACCTATCGCGAGCGTTGCTGATTATTTCTTAGAAGCGGATTTGTTCGCAGCATTACCTGAGCTAACCAGCAAGGTTTAATATATAGTCAGAGAACTACTAAGCTGCTACGGTGTTAGTCTTCCTAGATGTACTACTTGTATAATCTGCAATCGACTGCCTTATAGCAATTTTAGATTTCTTTGACTATATCAGCAGTATTAGACGTACATAATAAAAAACCCACTATCAATTGATGGTGGGTTTTTTTACGTCATGTTATTTTGGTATTAGCTAAGAGTAGTTTCGTTGACGCAAAGTCTCATATAGACATAACGACCCTGCGATCGCTACGTTTAGGCTCTCTTGGCCGTTTGGCTGCGGTAAAGCGATAGGCGTAGCACACTGCATCAGATCATCACTGACGCCTTGACCTTCGTGTCCCATAATCCAAGCCACTGGGGTAGATAAATCATGGTCGTAAATCAAGGTATCGGTATGTGAGCTGGTTGCTAAAAGTGGCACTTGTACATAATCTAAAATGTCTTGTGTGCTCAGACCCTCATAGATAGTCAGTGCAAACTGTGCACCCATACCTGCTCGTAGCGTCTTAGGAGACCAAGCTTGAGCAGTCGCACTAGTACACAGAATATTCTTTATACCGACGGCTGCAGCTGTGCGTAGTAGCGTACCAACATTGCCGCTGTCTTGTACGTCATTTAGGATCAAGCAGTCCTCATCGATCATCGATAAATTAGGCTCAGGCACCTTAATGATTGCCATGATGTCGATGCCTGTACCCAAACTGCGGATATTCTCATAGAGCGCATTTGATAAAGTGAGAATGGGCGTGTAAGTGGGCAGGCGAGTCAATACCTGCTGAACTTCGGCGTGGCTGCGTGCTGATTCAGACAAGAGTATCTGGACGAATGGATAATCGCTACGAAGTGCGGCATCAATGAGATGAACGCCCTCTATGACTGTCTGACCGTGCTTTTTACGCTGGCGAGCCTGTGCGAGCAGCGCTTTTACGAGCTTGACGGTCGTATTCTTATCTGAGGTAATCAGCTCGGTGGGATTTGTTACCATGGTGAGTCACTTAGAGAAGAGAGTGGGAGTAATGTAGATGACCAGCCTAATATTGATTATCCAACGTTAGGCTGATCGTACTTAATAATTATTCTAATTATTTATCAGAATAGTTAACGTGCAAATCTTTAACGTAATTGACTTCATTTTTGCTACCAAGTACCACAGGGACACGCTGATGAATGTCAGTCGGTTCGATATCTAGGATACGATTGACCGCATCGGTTGCGCCGCCACCCGCTCGCTCAATCAATAGACTCATTGGGTTGGCTTCATACATCAAGCGTAATTTGCCAGCTTTATGAGCGTATTTGGTGTCAAACGGATAAGTGAAGAGACCGCCACGGCATAAAATGCGATGGACGTCACCAACCATAGCGGCTACCCAACGTGTATTAAAGTCGCGACCACGTACGCCTGCTTCGCCTGCGATGAGCTCATCGATATACTGCTGCATCGGTGCGCGCCAGTAGCGATAGTTTGAGCTATTGATGGCGTATTCGCTGGTATCAGCATCGATTTGGACGTTGTCTTCTATCAGCACATAGTCGGACGTCTCTGGATCTAGGCTGAACATCACAACCTTGTCAGCGATGGTCAGCGCCAATACGGTAGAAGTGCCATATAATAGATAACCGGCGGCTAGCTGTTTATTGCCTGCTTGTAGATAGTCGCTGTTTTCACTGGTTTGACCTTGGCGCTCATACGGCAAAATAGAGAAAATCGTGCCCACTGCCATATTAATATCGATGTTTGATGAGCCATCTAATGGGTCAAATAACACCAATAGGCTACCATCATCATTAGCAGCGGTAGCGTCATCGAGCTCTTCTGACGCAACACCAGCACAATGAGCATTTTTTGCCAAGGCATCTAGCAATAAATCATTGGCCAGTACGTCGAGTTTCTTTTGATCTTCGCCTTGGACGTTTTGATTGCCAGCTTCGCCTAAGATATCTGCTAAAGCACCTTTTCTAAGCAGTTGTGAAATGGTTTTACCGACATCAGTGACAGTGGTAATCACGTCGTTGAGTGCAGGGGTAGTGGCATGTTGGTTTAGATAGTCTGCTAAGGTCGTCATAAGGCTTCCTAATAAAGGGTATGGAAAGTAGAAGAGGTGTCAAAGTAAAGAAGCATGTGGCATTCAGCACACTTGACAGCACACCTGAAATAGGTAAATTCTTAAATAGCTAATACGGCATCTTTGTCCCGACCACAAAATCAGCTACACTATATCTATTGTTATTCGTTTATAGTTTTGACAAAATCATTGGCGATAAGCGTACTGCGTGTTTGTTTGCTCTGCCTGATAGGCTGCTTTTTTGGCGGGTTTGATTACGGTGAATTGTAGCAAATAAGCGTGAAAATGTCCTTGTCTCTGTGTATATCCGTGATAAATGTTCGAAAAACGATGAATAAGCGATTAATATAGACCCATATAAACCTACTATAAAGACTTGTCATTATGTCAAATTCTCTCGATAGCAGCTCTATGCATACGATTTCGCCGACTGATTATGCAAAATTTGATCCTAGTACCATTCATCAAAGGCTCAATACTTCACTCAGTCGTCCGCAGCTCAATACTGATGGTAGTATTCGCCACTTTTTGGGCGTTGAAGGTCTCAATAAGGCCCAACTACAGGCAATCATTGCAAAAGCAGAGACTTTCTTTGATGACAATGGGCAGCTGATCAATCGTCCTGAGTTAGAGGGCTATACGGTAATGAACCTGTTTTTTGAACCATCGACGCGTACGCGAACGACGTTTGAAGTGGCCGAAAAACGACTAGGGGCAAACGTACTCAATATTGATATCGAACGCTCTAGTACCAAAAAAGGCGAGAGCCTACGCGATACGCTGTGGAATCTACAGGCAATGACGGCGGATATCTTTGTGGTACGCCACTCAGCATCAGGTGCCGCGCATTTTATGGCGACAGAAGTGACGCCTGATATTGCTATCATTAATGGCGGCGATGGCTGGCATGGACATCCAACTCAGGGGATGCTCGATATGTTGACCATTCACCGTGAGGCACCGCGTCCATTTGAAGAGCTGTCTATCGCAATCGTTGGGGATATTAAACACTCACGCGTAGCACGCTCTGATATCAGTGCACTGCAAACGCTAGGTGTGACAGACATCCGTGTTTGTGCGCCGCGCACTCTACTGCCCAAAGGCATTGAGCGTTTCGGTGTACAGGTATATGAGAACATGGATGAGTGCGTCACTGACTGTGATGTGATCATGGGATTAAGAATACAAAATGAGCGTATCGGCTCGCCGCTATTGGCATCATCAAGTGAATACTATAAGCATTATGGGATCACACCAGAGCGTATGGCGCTGGCCAAGCCTGATGCATTGGTTATGCACCCAGGGCCGATGAACCGCGGTGTTGAGATTGCCTCTAGCGTGGCCGACGGTGCACAATCCGTTATTTTAAAACAGGTAAATAACGGTATTGCCATTCGAATGGCGGTCTTATCGCTTGCGATGGAAGGTCAGCGTGCTCATCAAGCGGCTGGCAAGTAACAGTCTATCGCGCGACCTTATTCTCATTTATTTCATTTTATTGATACGGTAATAACGTTATGTCTACCATGCTGAATACTGATGCACCCATTATTGACCAATTGCCAACCGCATTTAAAGAGTCGCTGTCGCAAACCACAATAGAAAAGCTATCCGCACTGGAATCTGGCCGTGAGATGTGGCTATTACCACCATTGGTTGATCTGTGCGCACGCTTGCGTGAGCCAGGCCAACAGCAACACGGTACGCTAAAATCAGAAGGCAGTGCTGCGCGTGGTAATGGATTCTTGCATGTAGTGACACCACCTGATACCAACCCTATCTTAGAAAATGGCTCTCTCTTAAAAGGATTGCGTGAGCGAGCCTTGGAAGATGGCGGTATCTACTTACATATTTTGGGCGCATTGACTGCGGGGCTAGAGGGTGAACGGCCGTCTAATATCGCAGGTCTTAAAAAAGGTGGCTGTATCGCAGTCTCTAATGCGCGTAGACCTTTTCGTAATGATCTAGTGCTCCTACGTACATTAGAGTATGCAGCGACGTTTGGTATGAAGGTATTCTTTTATCCTGATGAGGCCAGTCTGTCTGGAGATGGGGTTGCACATGAGGGCTACATTGCGTCTTATCATGGCTTGCAAGGGATTCCTTGGATTGCAGAAACAGTCGCTTTATCTACGCAGCTACTGATGGTTGAAGAGACGGGAATCGCGGCCCATTTCAGTCAGTTATCTTGTAAGTCCTCTATCGAGCTCATGCGTTGGGCAAAAGACAAAGGTCTGCCAGTCACTTGTGATGTGGCGATGCATCAGCTTTACTTAACCGATGATAACTTAGAAGGCTTCAATGCTCAGGCTTACGTGTTGCCACCACTGCGTAGTAATACGGACCAGCAAGCCATTCGCCGCGGACTAAAAGACGGCACTATCGATGCCATCTGTAGTCATCATGAGCCACTGAACAGTACTGCCAAAAAAGCACCGTTTGCTGAGAGTACGCCAGGCATATCAAACTTTGATACGTTTATGGCGCTGGCATGTCAGCTGGTGAATGACGATGTCTTAACACTCGCACAACTAGTCGATAAAATATGTCTCAACCCTGCAAAAATCGCTGGTATTAGTGAGCAGTATGAAGCCATCGGCGGTGCAGTATTGGTCGATCCTAATTTGGAATGGCAAGTGACGGCACAATCGATGCTTTCAAACGGTAAGAATACGCCGTTTTTCAATCAGCAGTTGCAAGGACGTGTTGTGGAGACATTCTTTGGCTAATTTGCCCCGACAGGATGACCATTTGCCGCCATCCTTGAGTGATAAAAGGGGTGCTAAGAATAGTCAACAAGCCAAACCGCATAGCACAGCCAGCGAATCTATTAAAGCAGTGGCCATTTATGAGGTAGTCAAAGGCGTTGGTGCGTTATTGGGAGCAGGGGCATTATGGTGGTGGCATACCAATCTTGAGCATTGGCTGACGACGGCAACGGTTACTTGGCAGCGCAGCTTCGGTCATCTGCTCGCACCGCAAATCGACAGTGCCGTACGTATTGCTCAGCAGGCGAGCAAAAACTGGCCGATGTTCTTATTACTGATATTTGCTTATGCCAGTTTGCGCTTTCTTGAAGCTTATGGCTTGTGGCATGACAAAACATGGGCATATTGGTTTGGGGTGCTAGGATATGGGGTATTTATTCCTATAGAAATCTACTATTTAATCGTTAGCCCGTTTGATTGGTTTAAGCTTGGGATACTGGTCTCTAACCTGCTCATTATTATCGTTGTCTATCGCAATATGAAGCGAAAAGGTTTGATATAGCGTTTAAACTTAAGTTAAAAAAGCCAGTATAAGGTAATTATCTTATGCTGGCTTTTTTTACCTGTTATATTTGCAGCTTATACCTCTACTGTTTTTTCATCTTTACGAATGCTTTTGGCCACTTTACCAACACTCAGACCTTGTACCAAGATAGAAAATATTACCACTGCATAAGTGAGTGCCAATAAAATATCGCGCTCAGTGCCCATAGGTAATTGCAATACTAGGGCGACGGAGATACCACCACGTAGTCCACCCCATGTCAGCACTTTCCAAGCACCGGTGGGCAGGTCCAACTGACGATGAAAGGTCTTGGTCGTCATGCCTACCACGATGAATCGAGCAACCAAAGCTATCAAAATGGTTAAACCCGCTGCGATAAATAAATTGCCTGAATAAGCAATCATGACGACTTCTAGACCAATGAGCACAAACAAGATGGCATTTAAAATCTCATCAATCAATTCCCAAAACAAATCAATGTAGTGACGCGTCTTATCACTCATTGCCAGTGCTCGTCCTCGATTACCAACCATTAGCCCCATCATGACCATGGCAAGCGGGCCAGACAGATGCCAGTGACTGGCCAGCGCATAGCCACCGATGACGCCTGCTAATGTCAACAATACCTCTTCTTGATAGCTGTCGATGCTTTTGAGTAAGTAATATAGAATCGCCCCAAGTACTATCCCAAATACCACACCGCCACCAGCCTCGACCGCCAAAGTATGCGCCACATAATTAGCTGTTGGAATGTCGCCGCTCGATAAAATACCAAGTAGCAGCACAAAGATAACCACGCCGATACCGTCATTAAATAATGACTCACCAGCGATGACAGTTTCGATGCTTTTTGGTGCGCCTGCTGATGAGAGTATGCCCATCACAGCAATAGGATCAGTCGGCGATATCAGAGCACCGAATAATAGGCACCACAGAAAGGGTAAACCGAAACCGAGTAGTGGCAACATAAAGTAAATTGCGGTGGCAATCAGCATCGCTGACACGATAGTGCCGATACCAGCTAAAATACCGATAGGCAATTTATAGCGCCTCAGATCACTAATATTGACATGCAGTGCTCCAGCAAACAGCAACATGGAGAGCATGCCATCTAATAACACTTCGGTAAAATCAAGCTGCTCCAATAAGCTGACTTCGTAATCAATCAGCTGATCAAAGCCTAGAAATCCTAAAAATATCGCGCCGATCGACAGTAAAATAGAGATGACCATCACGCCAATGGTGGTGGGTAAGCCGATAAAACGGTGATTGACATAGGTCAGTAGGGCAGTGATCGATAAAAATATGGCGCTTATTTCAAGGATGGTCAGGCTGGTTGCGGGTGCCATAAAGTAGGTCTCGTATAAAGATAAAAAGTATTCTAAGCACAAGGCTCATAAAAAATAGCTTTGTTGATGTGGATTGATTGATAGCGACGTTGTTCATAATCCGTGTCATGTTTGAATATTTAACATGCCCTTATACTATCAACTGAGTATTTGATTAGCTGGACTGCATTTGTAATGCCTGACGAATATCAGCTGCAAATTCACTGATATAATCAAAGTGTTTGTGCTGCGCATCATCATCAAGAATAAACTGCTTAGCCTGCTCACACATAGCGGTCAAATCTGTGATGAGTTCTGGATAGCTCAGATTATCCTCTCCTGCCCGCTGAATCAGATTTAACTCATGCAATAGCGTTTGCTGCTGTGCCTGATTGACCCGTGCATAATTCAAATTGACCATAGCCTGACAGAGCGCTTTTAATACCATCAAATCTGCTGCTGCATAACGACGTATTTCACCGATTGATACGTCAATAAAGTCAGATATTGTAGGCGTATGGGTAACCAATGCCAGTATCGCTAGGCGCTCAGGCTCGATCGCATCACTGGTGACGCTGTCATCTGACTGCGATATATGAGCCTCTGGCTGCGGTATATAAAAATGATAGGGGCTTGGTGGCTGTCGACGCATCATGATACTTAAGCAGCTGGTCAAAGATTGCACACAGTTGACGGCGGTCTTCGGATCATTGATACCAGGGGACAATGCTCGTACGGCAATCTCAGTCATCTGACCTAAACTGTAGGCAATGTCATTAGAATGCGCCAGTCGTTGCTCGAGTCGCACGCAGCCTGTAAAGCGCTGCCAAAACAAGCCATCAGGTGCTCGCGGTATCACTGCCAAATGCGGTGTGGCTGTTTTTTGTTGATTATTGGGGTGGCCTGCTGGTCGCTGATAAAAATAGCCAATGACATTTTTGTCAGTGACATACTCACCCAAATTGACATGCATTTGTACCACACCGCCATAATCCTGAGACAGTGTGATCAAGGACTCAAGATATATTTGCTGCAAATAACCAGTTTGCGGGGAATAGATAGGCGTGGCAGACCAGTGATGGAATTGCTCAATATCATGGTGCTCAGTGTCGCGTTGGTGCTGAATATCGCATTGATCGTCGTACCAGTAATCGATATTAAGAATGGCATCGTTACTGGCGTTTTGGATGACGTGAGACGCTTGAATGGCATGTACCATATGCTGTACAAAGTACACCAATAAGAGGGCGCAAATAATCGCCATAATGATAGCAAAGGTGACGGCTAATTGCGGCACACCAAAAGACACATCGTATTTATGAATAGATTTTAGTACCAGTAAGCTATAGCTAAAGGTACCGATAAAAGCACCTAATACGAACTGATTTGGTGTGTCAGTCAAAAAATTGCGCAATAACCGAGGGCCAAACTGTGATGAGGCCATGGACAGCACTGCGATCGTAATCGAAAATGTCGTGCCAGCCACACCCAATACAGCACCAGCAATGGCAGTCATGATGGCGCGTGCAGCATCATCATCACCAGTGAAAGCAAAGGAGATCTCTCGCACCGTCTCGCGATCAAAGTGCTGATCAATAGTCACCAGTAAAGGCGCCAGTAAAATACCAACAATCACACAAGCGGTTGGAATAAACCAATAAGAACCGATCAGCCACTGCCATAAATTTCTAAGGCGGTCAGGCAAGTCAGTTAATGTCTGTATCGACCACAGCTGAGTCAACTGCTTTAGCTTCGCTTGGCTGGCATGAATCGTACTTTCCCAGACACTTTTTTTATTGTTTTTATTTATGGACATCAGTTTTAAGGTCTCCAAAAACAGTTTTTTATGACTTGTTTATTCATTTACCTTAAACAGGCTCTCACATATCAAAACGTCATTATCTTGATCAATTTGCTTCAACTTATACACCTCAATTCATGTAAATCACTTAAGAGGCTGTGGGGTTGTCTGCTTCTGTAATGATTGCGTTTTTATGAGTACGTCTGGTCGTATCCGTCTCGCTAGGTTGCTCAGCAGATCCTATGGGAATAATGGCTTCGTTTTGATGATCATCGTAGTCAATATCACTGTCTTTATCATAAGCCATTGGATCTAAATGTGCGGATGACTCAAGATTGGCATCACCTCTTGTCAACGAGGCATCTGTTGCAGCCTTTGTCTTTCTAAAAAATTTGGCATCATCATGTTTACCAGATGTTTTTTTGCGTGGTTCGCTGTTGGCAAAAATAGCGCTCAATGGCAGATGCAGCTGCTGCTTAGCATAGGCTTCGGTATGCTCAAAACGATCTATCAATAAGCTAAGCCAAGGTTTTTGGTCTTCTGGCTTCATCTCATCGAGCTCATCTTTAATCGGTAACGGATAAGGCAAGGTGCGATAAAAATCCCATAACGTCATTGCATTCAGATCTTTTTTGAGCACATAGTCATCATCCTCCGTCATGGTAATGAGATTGCTGTCTTGTAGGTAATTGATATAGGTATACCACTTTGGTAGCTCTTTTCGTCCTAGTACGCTGCGCAGCGCCTGCTCGCTGACCGCTTCCCCTGTTAAGTGGTGGGTATAAACCAAGTTCAGCATATCGAGTAAACTAAGTAATGGGTGGCGAGGGTAGACCTCTTCTGTCTCAAAAATCGTTAAGGTGTAGCTGATTTCAACGCCCAGTAAAATCAGGTTCCATGACAGGTAAATCCACAATAAAAATATCGGTAGAGCAGCAAAAGCGCCGTAAATGGCTTCATAGCTGGTAAAGTTGGCCATGACTGTACCAAACAGATGCTTCATCAATTCAAAAACCACGGCAACAAACACGCCTGCGATGACAGCATTCTTTGCAGGGACGCGCGCTTTAGGGATAAACCAATACATACCGATGAAACCTGCCATGGTGATACCAATCGATACCATCTGTACCCAAAAACCCCAGTCAATGCCATAACCCGCGATTTGTCGATTGAGAAAACTCAGGCTCTGCACGGCACTTGAGGCGATAAAGGCGGTACCTAATACCAAAGGTCCCAAGGTTACAATGGTCCAATAACGCAGCATACTTTTAAGACCACCTGAGCGGTCTTCTACCCGCCAGATTTGGTTAAAGGCACGCTCAATAGTAGTCAATGTCATGATGGTCGTGAGGAATAAAATCATGGCACCGATGATCGTAAGGTTAGAAGATTTTTCGGCGAAACTGTTGATGTACTCACTGACCTGCATACTCGATTGCGGCAATAGATTACTATAGATAACTTCGTAGATCTGTGCCCTAACCAACGCGAGTGCTGGTACGGAGGACAGAATCATCAGTAGTACCGTCAATACAGGTACGATTGACAACATGGTTGTATAGGTCAGAGATGCCGCTTTCTGCTGGCAATTATCCTCAAAAAAATGCCGAGTCAAAAACCGTAAGAACTGAAACCAACGTTGTTGTAAAAACGGGAGTTTTTGTGATAATTTTTCCATGTCGACCATTTAGCAAGAGTAGTAGTGACAATAGTGTAACAAACATGAGACGTTATCATCTGCGGTTTAATTGTGTCAAAATGCACAACAAGCAGTATTAGATCAAGGCTTTCGATACCATATAAGCTCCGATACAATATAGATGATTCAATTTAAAAGTAGTACCAGACAACCGAGTGTAGATGTATGTTAAATACTTTAAGCGAGGTCAATGCTGTAACGCTTTTATAGTGGAGTGACTCTATAAGCTAAATTATGAACCATATAAGTCATGTTATAAACTAAGGTTATTTGCATGTCAGTGAATGACTCGGGCATAATGTGCACATGTTCTACAATGCCAGTTATACGTTATGTTTTAGCAGTATTAGATTGTAGATGACTGCTATTAATTACCACGTGAACGACTTTATGAGGAAGTGTTGCTAATGAGTCAGACCGCCCCTTATGTTTTGGTGCTTTATTATTCTAATTACGGTACGACGAAGACATTGGCATATGCTATCGCTCAAGGTATTGAAGATGCTGGCATGACCGCTCGTATCCGCACTGTACCGACAGTTGCGCCAGAAACCACTGCCCACAAGCCTGCGATACCTGATGAGGGTGACTTGTACTGTACGATGGATGATCTAAAAGACTGTAGCGGTCTGGCGCTTGGTAGCCCAACGCACTTTGGGAATATGGCAGCACCTATGAAGTACTTTTGGGATAATACCGTCACGCTATGGCTAGCAGGAAACTTGCAGAACAAACCAGCCTCGGTATTTACGGCGACGGGCTCCATGCATGGCGGTCAAGAAACGACTTTGCTGACCATGATGTTGCCATTGATGCACCACGGTATGATTATCGTGGGTGTGCCCTATGCAGAGCCAGCGCTGAATCGTACCCATCGTGGCGGTACGCCTTATGGTGCCAGTCATGTTAGTGGAGCGTCTCATGATCAGCCAATATCTGCTGACGAGCGTGAGCTAGGGATTGCTCAAGGTCGTCGTTTGGCAATTGCTGCCACTGCATTAGCGCAAGCAAACTGGGGTCGATAAGCAACTTTTATAAAGCTGCTACCTAGCATTGTCTAGGTCTTAAAATCTACCACCACTTGATTATAAGCAAGTGGTCATAACCAAGTGCTAATTATCAATGTTCATCAGTATATTATTCATTCAGGAAATTAAAATATCTAATGGCCACAAACCGCTCCAATAGCAAGCTCCCTAAAGCCATTAAGCCGATTGCACCTATTGCGCAGCGCTTGATGGTTACTTGGTTGATTTGGCTAGTGTATAGACTGCTTGGACTACCTATTTTTATCAGTGTCTTTAATCCTAGTAGCCCTGATATCGTTGGCGGCATCGCTTGGCAAGCATTATGGCTAGTCCCAGCATTTATCTTAACACCATGGATATTACGCGGACGCTCACCTTATGCATTATTGATAAGCAGTATGTTTACCCTGGTATATTTGGGGGCGAGTGGTGTGGTGCTGTTTACTCGTATATATGGCAGTAGCTGGGCCGAAATAGCCGTATATTTAACGGATTTCTTACTATTGCTTGCCATCAATGTTTGGTTGTTTATTTTGCTCAAACGCCTGCCTTCGATGAACAACGTGGTCAAAAAGCCTCGCCGTTAAATAATTGAACGAATAGCTTAACCAATCTGTTTCTTATCAAGTCATGCCTATATTTTAATAGCATAAAAAAGCGGCACTCCATTTAGGGTGCCGCTTTTTTGTTTGATAGTACTGCTAGAAACAATTGGATTAATTAATCTTGGTCAATTCTAGATCCATTTTCTTACCATCGTTAATTTGACTGACTTTCACTGGTAGATAGTCTAAGCTCGGCGCCAACCAAAAACTGGTAGAGCGGCTGTCGTCATCATGGACGCGGTCAACGCGTACGGTATCAAAAGTGCCCGCTGGTACAGTAATTTTGGTGCTGCCAGACTTTTTAAACGGGGTCTTTTCAATTTTGTCTTTCTTCGCCATGTAATAATTACCAGAGAATTTACCGTTCAGCAGGTCTTGGCGAATTTGCACTTCAAGACTCAAATCGTCAAAAGCCTGTTGCGACATAGTCATAGTCGTCGACTTGCCTTTATAGTTACTGGTGACTATCTTGCTACTTGGATTAAAGTCAAGTTTGAGGGTACGGCCAATCCCCAATAATTTATAAGTAGTACTGGCTTGGGTCGGACTGACATTGTTACCATTAATGGTAAAGGTGCTGTTTTGTGAGGCACTCGCCACGCCTGCTACTCGAGCACTGACATTGTACTTCCAAGTACTACCAGATTTGCTGAGTGCACGAGTCGCAGTTCCTTTGTATTTATCCTCAACGGTAAAGCTATAATTGGCCGTCGATGGCTGAACGGTCTTTGCGCTAGCAATGGTAGGTGCGGTCATACTAAGAGCTCCAACGGTAGAAATACTGATACCTGTGATTAAGGCAGTTAAAAATTTAGATGGACTGCGAGTTGCGTTATTAGAACTGTCATTCGATGACGTTTTATTCAGGGACAAAAAACTCATAAATACCTCTTAGTTAATATAATACGGATATAGCCGTTTTTATCGATCGTTCTTATTATGTTGACAAGACATATAATGGCCATACTTTGTTACATTTTCAAGAGCGACGGCAGATGGGCATGTGTAGTGCTTGTAGCCAATATTGCTACAATGACCGATGCGAGGATTAATAGTAACTTGCTGTAATGTCAGAAATGAGCGATAAATAAAAAACAGTTGCTGTATCAGACGTCGATTAGATAACGACGCTCATTTGACGCCATTATATATCGCCATCAATACATACCATCATTTATCAGGCTGTGATCCAACCTATGCTCTCTAGTCAGTTTATTCACGTCCCATTTTTTAAAAGTTAGCAAACAGTCTTTAGCAGATTCGATTGAATAATATAAAACACTGAATACAGCACTTCTATCAGAATAATCTTGTAAATTTTTGGGCTTTACACTTGAAGCCAGTCCCTCTTGCCCCCACTTTTTGTTACAAGCTCAAAGCGTATCTTTGAATGGCTACTATTAAATGGTAGCTCTTGTAGGTACTGGTATTGAGACTATTAATTCAAATAAACCCTTAATTCAAACAACCCATTTTTGGAGTCATATCGATGAACATTCGTCCTTTACATGATCGTATTGTCGTCCGCCGTATAGAAGAAGAAACAAAAACTGCTGGTGGTATCTTGCTTCCTGGTTCAGCTCAAGAAAAGCCATCACAAGGTGAAGTGCTTGCAGTGGGTAACGGTCAGGTTCGTGACAACGGCGAAACTCGCGCGTTAGACGTAAAAGCTGGCGACAAAGTATTGTTCGGTCAATATGCTGGTCAAACTGTCAAAGTTGACGGCGAAGAACTATTGATTATGAAAGAATCTGACGTATTGGGTGTGCTAGAAGGCTAGTCCTTTTGAGTATATTTCTATACTCAGCACATTTTGATAACAGTCTTTGATAACCGCTTTTGATAAGCAAATATCAAATCATTTAATTGCATTCTCATACTTATAATAGTGGAGTAATTTAACATGGCAAAAGACGTAAAATTCGGCATAGATGCCCGTAAACAAATGATGGACGGCGTAAACGTTCTAGCAAACGCAGTACGTGTCACCCTAGGCCCTAAAGGTCGTAACGTTGTTATTGATAAATCATTTGGCGCGCCTACCATCACTAAAGATGGTGTATCGGTTGCCAAAGAAATCGAGCTTGAAAACAAATTTGAAAACATGGGTGCACAGTTGGTCCGTGAAGTTGCTAGCCGCACAAATGATGTCGCTGGTGATGGTACTACTACTGCAACTGTATTGGCTCAGTCAATCTTGCAAGAAGGCATGAAGTCAGTGGCTGCTGGCATGAACCCAATGGATCTAAAACGCGGTATCGATAAAGCGGTACGTGCTGCTGTTGAGCAAATCCATTTGTTATCAACGCCAGCTGATGATTCAAAAGCCATTGCTCAAGTGGGTTCTATCTCTGCTAACTCAGACACCAAAATCGGTGAGCTGATTGCTCAAGCGATGGAAAGAGTTGGTAAGCAAGGCGTTATTACGGTTGAAGAAGGTTCAAGCTTCGAAGATACCCTAGAAGTAGTAGAAGGTATGCAGTTTGACCGTGGTTATATCAGCCCGTATTTCGCTAACAAGCAAGACAGCCTAACTGCTGAATTTGAAAACCCATATATCTTGCTAGTTGATAAAAAAATCAGCAACATCCGTGAGATCGTGCCATTACTTGAGCAAGTTATGCAGCAAAGCAAACCACTGCTTATCATTGCTGAAGACGTAGAAAACGAAGCATTGGCAACACTAGTTGTAAACAACATGCGTGGCGGCTTAAAAACTTGTGCGGTTAAAGCACCAGGTTTTGGCGATCGTCGTAAAGCAATGTTAGAAGACATCGCGACGCTAACTGGCGGTACTGTGATCTCTGAAGAGATTGGTCTGAGCTTAGAGACTGCTACTCTAGAGCAACTTGGTACGGCTAAGAAAGTCACTGTCGGTAAAGAAAACACCGTGATCGTTGATGGCGCTGGTAACAAAGCTGACATCGAAAACCGCGTTGAGTCTATCAACCGTCAGATCGAAGAGTCTACTTCTGACTATGACAAAGAAAAGCTACAAGAGCGTGTTGCAAAACTAGCTGGCGGCGTAGCAGTTATCAAAGTTGGCGCGGCGACTGAAACCGAAATGAAAGAGAAGAAAGACCGTGTTGATGATGCGCTACATGCGACTCGTGCAGCGGTTGAAGAAGGTGTTGTACCTGGCGGCGGTGTGGCACTAGTACGTGCGATGAATGCATTGTCTGAACTAACAGGCGATAACGATGACCAAAACGCTGGTATCAATATCTTACGTCGTGCCATGGAAGCCCCATTACGTCAAATCGTGACCAACGCTGGTGAAGAAGCCTCAGTTGTGGTTAACGAAGTGAAAAGTGGCAGTGGCAACTACGGTTACAATGCAGCTTCTGGTGAATACGGTGATATGCTAGAGATGGGTATCCTTGATCCAGCTAAAGTAGCACGTTCAGCACTAGAAAACGCTGCATCTGTTGCAGGCCTCATGCTAACGACCGAAGTCATGATTACTGATTTGCCACAAGGTGATGACGGTATGGCTGGTATGGGCGGCGGTGCTGGAATGGGCGGTATGGGTGGAATGGGCGGCATGATGTAATTTTACTTCTACTGCAAAGTGATTTCTCTTTGTCGAATATGCTTAATGTACGATAGATACTATTTTCGCTTATCTTCCTCGACAAATCACTTTTCGTAAGAAGTATGACCAACGTCATAAAGTTCGTTTAACCACTAAAGCTCTGCTATCGCAAGATAGCAGGGCTTTTTTGTATCTAGTCTAATAGGATAGTGAGAATCACATAGAGTAACCCTGATAGAACTTAAGACTATCAGGGGTTTTATCATCAGAGGTTAATCACAGTTATTACTGCTACTGATTCACAGCATCCCGTCTAAACGTCCACGTCTTGTCATCAGACGCTTCTTCACAGTAGTAGTATCCTGCCAAATCAAACTGCTTTAGCTGCTCAGCATTGGTCAGCTTGTTATCTGCGGCATATTTGACCATCAAGCCTCGTGCTTTTTTGGCATAGAAGCTAATCACTTTATATTGACCATTCTTTTCGTCTTCAAATCGTGGCGTGATGATTTCAGCTTTTAGGGCTTTCTTTTTTACAGATTTGAAGTATTCATTAGAAGCCAAATTAATCAATGTTTTATCGTCGCTATCAGCCATTCGGGCATTGATAACCTCAGTCACTTCCTCGCCCCAAAACTCATATAAGTTATCACCGCGCTCATTTTTCAGTTTGGTGCCCATCTCTAATCGATATGGCTGAATAAGATCCAGTGGCTTTAGTACACCATACAGCCCAGACAATATTCCTAAATGTTCATTGACGTAGACAGCCGTGTCCTTATCCATATGATACATATCAAGCCCAGTATAAACGTCACCATCGAATAAATAACCTGCAGGTTTTGCTATATTGCCAGAGATGTCATCAGTAAATGGCTGATCCTGACTCCAATGCCATTGCTGATTGCGTGTGGCATTTAACTGGGCGAGATCATCGGATATGCTCATCAGTTCCTGTAAATCGAGGGGCTCTTTTGACTTGAGTATTTTCATCAATGACTGTGAGTGTTCGATAAGTTCAGGCTGACTGTAATAATTTCCCAGATTTATAGCTATGGCATCGGTTTCATTCAAAGATTTGGCAGGAGAAAGTAAAAAATACATCATGATTCCTTATTATAGGGTGGCAATAATCAGGTTATGAGAGTGTCAAGCATGCTTATTATACGGTAGTCACGGATTTAACTTGGTCTATTCCTAGATGTTTTATCTATCTTAGCAAGATATTTTTGGTTTTTATATGTTTGGAATGCTAAGTACTTGGTGGCTTTAGGCCTTTGTATATAAGGCTTTATCATTGTTTAAAACGGTAAAAGGCTTTAATATAACAACAAAAGTTATGCTATTGGTGTAAATACCAAAATTTTTATATTACTTGGTGGTCACCATTAGGCAATGAAAATTACAAGACGATATCTCTATAATAAAAAGGCATGATGGTAAATCAGCCATCATTTATTAAATTGATAAGCTTTAGTCGTCATTTTGTATTAAGCATGACCAAAGGTTTTTTGTCCCCTGTGCTTTTTAGAGGTGCGTTGAGGGTATTAAAGGTATTTATTTGACATAAGTAAGGAGACGGTATGAAAATCGGTGTAATCAGTGCAGATAGCGCGAGCGAGAGCCGTGTCGCACTAACCCCAGACGCAGTAAAAAAATTGCGTAAGCTTGGGTTTGACGTTGTCATTCAGTCAGGCGCAGGTCAAGCAGCATACTACGCTGATGCGTTGTATCAAGCCGCCGGTGCCGACATTGCCAGTAGTAGCACCGAGGTCATTACCCAGTCTCAGATTATTACCACCGTCAATGACCTACCAACTGAAGCCATCGATGGCTTGTCATCTGGTCAGATTGTCATTGGCATGCTGGATCCTTATCGTAACACTCAGCTTGACACTTATGCAGCCAAAGGTGCAACCGCCTTTGCCATGGAGTTATTGCCCCGTACCTTGTCACGCGCACAGAATATGGACGTACTGTCATCACAGGCCAACCTTGCAGGTTATAAAGCCGTATTGCTTGCGGCCAATGAATACTCACGTCCATTTCCGATGTTTATGACCTCAGCAGGTACAGTTAAGCCTGCTAAAGTGGTCATCCTAGGTGTTGGCGTGGCAGGTCTGCAGGCCATTGCAACCGCCAAGCGTTTAGGCGCTGTCGTTGAAGCCAGTGATTTACGTCCGACTGCTCGCGAGCAGGTAGAGTCACTCGGTGGTAAATGGCTAGATGTGCCGATGAGTGCAGAAGAAGCTGAGACAGCCAAGTCTACAGGTGGCTATGCGTGGACGCCATCAGAGCAGTATGTCAAAGATCAAGCGGCTGTCGTGGACAAAGCCTTGAGCAACGCTGATATCGTTATTACTACTGCACAGATTCCTGGTCGTAATGCCCCGCGTCTGGTGCACGGCGCAACCCTTGCTAAAATGAAGGCGGGTTCCGTATTGATCGATATGGCAGCTGGTACCGGTGGTAACGTCGAGGGCAGCTTGCCTGACCAAACCATTACTACAGACAATGGCGTACGTATCGTTGGTGCGGCCAATATCCCATCAATGCTTGCAGCCCAGTCTTCAGATTTGTATGCCAATAACTTGGTTAACTTTATCACGACCTTAATTGCGCCTGCTGGCGATGACGCTTC